>CAVXUA010000010.1:0-110117 GCA_963764825.1 uncultured Ignavibacteriales bacterium
CTTGATATTAGATTTTTCAATTAATTGACCTGCAATACCATTCATATCAAAAGCATTTTCATCGACTGACCAATTATCTCCTCCATCTGAAGATGATGCAACACCAACAAAATCTTCAAAAGAAGAAGGTAGTCCGTCAAGCCAGCCCAGCAAACATACACTTTTCCATTTAATCCCATTGCAATTTCTCCCCCTGCAGACCTCTGAATAGGATTATTTACTTGGGATTGGAGTACCAAGATTGACCCCCATTATCCGTATAAGTTGATGCAATTCTAAAAGGAATAGAGAATTTTACCCAAACTGCATATGTTCTTCCATAATAATTGCTAGAAGATGTTGCATCAGTTGTTAATGTAGCTCTTTCCAGGTCATCATTACTAACTAATTTTTGGAATGACCACGTTAAACCGTTATCTGTAGAGTAGTGCGAAAACAATCCTGGTGTAAATCCTAAGCCGGGTAATTATAAACGTGCCATTCTTATCAATCGCTATTCCGGGATCTCCGCCATGAAGTGATATAGGTTCGCCTTGCAGGTATCATTTCCTCGCCAATTAGTTCCCCCATCTGTAGTTACATAAATGCCTTCACTTATAAAGAATTGTGAAAAATTATAAGTGTTGGCAGATGACCAACATTATATCAGGATTAGACGGATGATTGACAATAAATACTTCTAGCTTGTGTGACATTACTTGGATAAATTCTGTAATTATCACCAATAGATAGAGAGTGATTCTTCTTTAAATCTGTTTGGGCAATTGCAACAGATAAAAATAATACGTTAATAATAAAAATTAAGATAAGTCTTTGCAGCATTTTTGGGAATGATTCCTTAGTTAATTTATTTTAAAAATAATAATAATTAAAAAGGGAAGAATACGCTACATTAAAATACGTAACCAAGGTTTATCGATCCAAAGTAATTCCTGGGCTCGCCTGCTTCGTAAAATCTTTTATCGGCGGAGTTAGTGTTTGTAAAACCAACGAAAAGCTGATCAAGAAGATTATTTATACCACCGGAGAACATTAGGTTAAAGTTTCCAAATATAAAATCGATACCTGCAACGGTATTAAGGATATCGTAACCATCTGTTTTATCGGAGTTTGCGTCATCTACCCATAACCCGCTAACGCCCCTGTAACTTAATTTTAAAAAGCCGGTAAAATTATTAGTTATCAATGCTGTATAAGATAATGCTAAATAGATATTATGCTTTGGCACGCTTGGTACAATATTACCTGAAAAGTCTTTATCCGATTCAACAATATTACCTGTTGAATCTATCTCGATAATTTTTGCAGAATAAGTTTTATAGTTAAAATCAGAAAAAGTATATGAAATATTTAAATTCAATCCTTTGTAAATATTCATATCAGTTCCTACCTCAATACCTTGCCGTAAAGTGTTAGCAGCATTCCTAAAAAATACATCACCAAACACTTCCCAGGGAACAATTTCATTATCAATATTTATATTAAAGTATGTTGCTTCAAATATCATTCGCTGAAGAAAATTAGAATCGAAATTTACCAGGTTTCCCTTTATACCAATTTCAAAGTTCTTCGATTCCTGTGCTTCAAGTTCCTGGTTAAGAAGCCGGGAAAGATCAAAACTTTCAAGCTCGTTCTTTGCAGGGCTGTCAAAACTAGAACCATATGAAGAATAAACAGCAATGTGTGGTGTTATTTTATAATTTAGTGCAACTTTAGGAGTGAATGCATTAAATGATCTTTTATCAGAACGTGATCCTAGCAACTGGTCCTGCAAATCGTAGGCAACATTATCATACCTTCCTGTTAATAGGATAAATAATTTTTCTTTAAGAATTTCGAAATTATTAGAAAGATAAAATCCTGTATTGTTAATATTTTCAGATATTAGCACATTTAATTGATCCCCTTTTTGCCCGTTTATATTATCATAATTTTCAATTGTAGCCGGCTGTAGTAAAAGGTCAGTCCCAATTGAAAACTCATTTCTCCTATCCCAAAAATCAGTCCTGTTAACATAACTTATGCTGGTTCCCAATCCATTACGATTTATTATCCTGTATGTTCTGGCAGGACGATGAAAATATTTGATAGTACCGTAAGCTGTTATTTCAATTTCGTTGTTTAGATTGGAACCGAAACTAGTATTGAATCTTAAACCTAATCTGCCCTTAATAGATTTTCTTCTACTATCCCTGTCTATCTGGCGCTGGTCTCCCTGGAACGGATCTTCTTCAAATTCTTCTTTAGTAAGTGAACCGGGAAGTTTAATCTCTCCATCAACAAAGTAACCTAATATCTTCAAACTTGAATTATCTCCGGGTGTAGTTTCTAAAACTGTATTAAAAATATGCCAGTACTCATTGTTATGTTCCCTGAAACCTTTATAATTATGATAACTGTAAGTTGTTAGAAAACCATAGTTGTCTGTACGTATAGCAGTTTTGAATCCGTTTCGTCTAAGACCGAATGAACCGAACTGGTTAAAATTGATGACAGATGATCTCTTAAAATCAATATCGTTAATAAAATTAACAACTCCACCAGGGGCATTTGTGTATAAAGATGAAGAGTTACCTTTAGCAAGCTCGATGCTTCCAATAGAATTAAAATCAATAGCTTCAATTCTTGTTTGCCCATCCGGCTCAGATTCAGGTATATCATCAAGCAAAATTCTTACGCCTCTTATTCCAGAATTTGAGCGGCTGCCGAATCCACGTATTGATATCCTAACATCATGGTTGCCGTACCTTGATTGCATAAAAACACCGGGCACTGAGGTAAGCACTTCATCAATTCCAATCTTCCTATCGAACTGATAATTTCTTCCTTTTAAGCGATAAACCGAATATGGGATGTCTATAATTTTTTTCTTTACACGGGTTCCGGTAACAACAACATCATCCATTTCGAAGTATAAACTATCCAATAAAAAGAAAGGAATTGTTGAATCGATTTTTGTTTCTTCCTGCGCAAAGTTTTGTGAAGAAATTAATATTAAGGCAAGGAATAAAGTGAACCAGAAATTTTTGCTGTACATAGAGTAGCTATCAGAAAAAGTTAATAAAAGAATATAAATATTACTAAATTACTTGACTTTAGCAACGGAAATTAAGATACTACTAAGGTTACAAAACCAACTAACTATATTCTTAATCATTAAAAAATTAGTTGAATTGAAATGAGATTTTGATATTGCGTGGGAGTAATACCAAGTGGCTCATCTTTTTTATCAATCTTATGTATTAGTGGAACAAGGTAACCGATTGCACTTCCTACAACCGCACCAACAATAATATCGGTAGGGAAGTGGTCCCCGGAAGCATATCTTAAATAACCTGTTACTGATGCAGAGAGTAATGATATTCCCCAAATATAAGCTTTCCATTTTGAATCGGGATAATATTCAGAGTAAACGGTTGAAAGAAATACAGCTGAAGAAAATGCATGAGTTGTATGACCTGAGAAAAAAGATAAACGTGATGAACTATCAGATTTATATTTTAATGGAACATTTTTGTTATACATATAAGGTCTGTTACGCTTAATAATTATTTTGGTAGTATGAACTGCAGCAAATGAAAGGAAGAGATTTTCTAAATACATTAATGAAAATGTTCCAAAATCCTTTCTTACCTCATCGGAAGTTAAAAGTGCAACAGGCGAAATGATCATAAAATTAAGGAAATAATCACTAACAATACTTGCTTTTTCAGACCAGTTATAAGTTGCTCCGCGATCGAATGCGCTTATATTTTCCCTGGAGAAGTTTTGTAGCTCATTAAATTTAAGAGACTCGATGTTGCTTTCCAGACTGAGTGCCAAAACTCCCAAACCAAATCCACTGCCGAGCAGAAGTGCTTCTCTTCCAGTTTCCACGCTATAAGGTGATTGAGAATAAGTCAATCACAGAAGAAGGCAAGTGAAAATATTATTAAAAGTGCAGGGAGGAATATTTTTCATTTAAAACTGATTGAAAATACTTTTAATGTTATGAGTTTTACAAATGTGACTAAAAAATCGTTTGCATTACAGTTCTCTAATTCGAGATTCAATATTTTCATAATCGGTTTTTTCAGGTCCCAACAATATAGCAAACCATCTTGTTTCTTCAGAGCTATCGAGAATAATTTTTATTGTAATAGTAAGAGGAACTGATAGAAGCATTCCAACAGGACCAAGAACCCATCCCCAGAATATTAAGGAAATGAATACAACTAATGTTGATAACCCCAAACCCTTTCCCATCAGCCGCGGTTCAAGAATGTTTCCCATTATTGTATTGATAACAACATAGCCTATAAGAACAATAAGTGCATCCCCAAATCCAAGCTGTACAATTGTTAATAACAAAACGGGAATTAATGCAATTATAGATCCGATAGTAGGAATGAAATTTAAAGCAAATGCAAGTACGCCCCACAATACCGGGTAATCTACTCCTATGATTAAAAGGAAAATAGTAACAAATAATCCTGTCCCAATACTTATCGCAGTTTTTATAGCAATGTACTTATTGATATTTTCGGAAATAGAATTTACTCTTTTAATTGATGATTCAGGATCATTAAACATTTTTTTAAGTTTTACAGGAAGACTTGAGACTTCCAGCAGCATAAATATTATCATTAGGAGTATAAGAAATCCATTAGCAAAGAGCCCACTAACTTCGTTAAGTGTATTTGCCACAATTTGAAATACTGATGAAGGATTGAACATTTCGTTTAGATTTAATTTGTTCTTTCCAGAACTCCAGCTGAAGTCAGCCAAGCAATCACACCTTGAATCTGTGATCTTAATTTTGTTTCGTACAAAGGAAGTTTTGAAGTAAAATCGTGAATAGATGTACCGATTAGTAATCCGATAATAGAAATAACAAATAGGAATGCAAAAATTACTATTAACATAGCAAGTGCTTTGGGTAATCCTTTTTCCTGCAAGCCAGAAATAGGGCGGGGAAGCAATTATAGCAATGAAGAGCGCAAGTAAAAAAGGAACAATAATCGATTCAGCTGCTTTCATACCTGCAACAATAATGACAAATGAAGCAGCGATTACAAGTAATTTTACTGCCTGGGAGTGGTCTGTTATTTTGTTTTTCATATTAATAAGAATTATTTATACTACCAGAACCTCAATCCAATTCCAAAAGCGCATTCACAACCAATCATCATTAATCGATATGGAATAAATGTCAACAATAGTTCATACAAAAACCATTTGCTGAACTGCTTAGTATAATTATACCGAAGCTATTGCAGCATTTAATAAATAGTTTTAGTTTAATGAACTTTAAACAGAATGAAATTTATTAAGCTAATATTATTTACACTTAATAATTTAGCAAATTTATGAATAAGATAAATAGTTACTTTTTCGTTTGGAGAGTAATACAATCCAATTATTCCACATTTAAAATTTATAATTAAAATTTATCAAACTACCTGAACGGCTAACACCGAATGAGACATTAAGTTTATTTATTTCAGTTCTGTGCATAAACGGAATAAAGTAACCAATTGCACTTCCAACTAATGCACCGGTTATTATATCGGTAGGGAAGTGTGAACCCGAAGAGTATCTTAAAACTCCCACCGTTGTTGCAAGCGTCAAACTGCCAGCCCAAATAAACGGTTTCCAATCTGAATCAGGATAATAATCGCTATAAACAGTTGATACAAAAACTGCCATTGCAAATGATATGGTAGTATGCCCGGAGAAGAATGAGCGTTTTGCATTCTTAGTCTGTTTTATACTTAGGGGAACATTATCGTTATAAGCGAATGGTCTCACTCTTTGTGTTATACCCTTAGTAACAAAAGGAATTGCCGCTGATAACAATAAAGTTTCAACATACATTGTTATAACCGGAGAGAAATCGTTTCTGGTGCCGTCTGAAAGTGACAATAATGCAGGAGATAGGATTGAGGTATATAAAAGTATGTCGCTAATATTTCCTTCTGTTGCAGAATAGTTATATAAAGCACCACTATCAAATTTATTAACATCATTTCTATTAAGATTATTGATTTCATCAATCATCAGTGGTTAAATATCATCATTTAAGGGAAATGTCAATACTCCCATGCCTAAACTTGCACCAAAAAAAATACTCTCTTTTGCTAAATCAAGCTTGTAGGGTGACTGAGAATAACATGCTGGTTGCCAACTAAAAAATAAAATTGAAGTGAAGAAAATAAAACTCAATACCCGTAAACTAAAATTGATTTTACACATTTTTATTGATTGCTGTAATACGGGTGGCTTATTTTTTCTAATTGCCAATTCGAAAAGTGCTGTTACATTTATAATCTTGAATATGTACCCGCTTCCCAAACATGTAATGCAACGATCCTTTTGACAGCAAGTTTCCAAACTGAAATAAATTTCCAGGAAGAAGCAAATGACCGAGCAAGCGAATTCGTAATTTAATTGTAGTAAATTTAGTGGAATGTAAGAAGAAAATACAACTGGTATTACAAAATAAGTCGAATTCTTGTGCCAGGCACCTTAAGAAAATGAGTTAAAGCCGCAAATGCTAAAACGATTATGAATTCAATCCTAGTTTTTCTATTTCTTCTATTTGTCTCTTTCCAGGCGATTCATCTTTATTTGGGCAGGAAAAACAGGAATCCTCTTTATAATCCGGTGGTTTCAATACTATCGGCACAGCAGCCTCCTTCTTTCTGTTTATATTTACTAAAATGAAGCATCGATGCCATAAATGTAAAAGCTAAAACAATAAACGAGAATACTATTAAAAAAGTCGTCATAATTCTCTAATTACCTGGTGATAAAAATTTAGTGAATTGAGGAGTTGTTTTCTCTTTAAATCCTGATTCTTCTCTTACAATCATATAAATAATTAAATTTTCTTTCAGTGCAAAATCATATCCAGCTGTGTGTCCCATTACATTTATAGCGGTTGCATAAGCATCAGCAAGAGTGCAGTTTGAATGAATAACTGTAACAGAAGCCAGCTTGTGCGTAATCGGCATTCCAGTTCTCGGATCTATTGTGTGAGAATATCTTATCCCATTATCTTCAAAGTAATTATTATAATCACCGGAAGTTGCAATTGAATAATCGCTGATAGAAATAACCTTTTGAATATTTGTTGGAGAATCGGGTGTCTCAATCCCAATCTTCCACGATTCATTTTTATTATTATCTCCATCAGTTCTTACTTCTCCCCCAATTTCAACCATGTAGTTTATTATTTTTTTTGATGAGAGTAATTCGGCAACTTTATCTACTGCATATCCTTTAGCAATTGCAGACAAATCTAAATAAGCTTCCGGCTTAATTCTTTTTAACCGCAGGTGTATCAACCCTTACTTGAATAAACTTATAGCCGGTTTTGGATTTTGCTTCAAGCAGTTCTTTTACCCCGGGAACCTCTGGTTTTTTTAATTCGGGACCAAATCCCCACAAATTAACGAGCGGTCCAACTGTAATATCAAAAGCACCTGCCGATAAGCTTGCTTATTTCCAGCGCCGTGTTAAGGAGGGAAGCAAAATTATAAGAAATAGTAAACCACCCAGTTGAATCATAATTGTTGAAACGAGAAATTTCCGAATCCTCAATGTATGTAGACATCTGCCGGTTTATTTCTTTAAGCAGTTTATTAATTTCTGATTCGAGTGAATTGTAGTCTATGGAAAGATTTTTATCATCAACAACTTTTATGCTGAAGGTTGTCCCCATCGTTTTGCCGGTAATGATTTTTAAATCAGCCGAGGGAGATTTTTCCGAGCAAGCAGAAATAAATAGTAGGGCAAATATGATGATGGAAAAAAAGAATGAGCACCACTTAAGAAATCTTAAAGGGTAAAATGAGATTGAGCAATTACTTTTTCTTATTTTTCCACTTCCATTCATCATAATAATTTAAATGTACAATGCTGTCTAACTTCTTCATTTCTTCAGATCTGAGTTGTAATTCTGCGCGTATTATATCTCCTGATGATAAAACACCAACAAACTTGCCTTCTCTTTCAATTATAATATGCCTTATCCTTAAACCAAGAATCATATCAGCCAGGGTATATATTTTGCAATCGTGAGGAGCAGTTTTCAAGTCTGTTGTCATATAATCGCCAACCACTGCACCCTTCAAATCAAAATCAGGTTTTATCGAATCTATCATAAGATCTCTTTCTGTCCAGATTCCAACAATTCCATCATTATCCTTTACTAGTATAGCACCGATTTTTTTCTCATTCATTATTTCGAGGGCGTTAAGAAGTGTGGTATTACGGGAAACAGAATATATCTGGCTTCCTTTTTCTTCCAGGACTTCTTCAGCAGTTGTCCTTCCTACTATATCCATTTTTTCTCCAGCTTTTAATTTTTATCTGAACTTAAGAAAGTATTTTGAAATTATCCACCGAAATCGTCAAATAGAATGTTATCTGGCTCTACACCAAGTTCATCAAGCATTTTTGTTACAGCAGAAATCATCATAGGCGGTCCACAAAGGTAATACTCGCAATCTTCGGGTGCAGGATGATCTTTCAAATAATTATCATAAAGCATCTGGTGAATAAAACCTGTATAGCCATCCCAGTTATCTTCAGGTAATGGTTCTGATAATCCAATATACCATTTAAAATTATCATTCTCTTTTTGAAGCATATCAAAATCTTCAACGTAAAACATCTCCCTGAAACTACGTGCTCCGTACCAGTAGGAAATTTTCCTTTTGGAATGAAGTCTTCCTAACTGATCAAAAATATGCGAACGCATTGGAGCCATACCAGCTCCTCCGCCAACGAAGATCATCTCGTTATCGCTTTCCTTGGCAAAAAATTCTCCGTAGGGACCCGAAATAATAACTTTATCACCAGGTTTAAGATTAAAAATGAAAGAAGACATCTGCCCGGGAGGAGCATCAGGTACGTTTGGCGGAGGAGTGGCAATTCTAACATTCAACATTATAATTCCTTTTTCCTCAGGATAGCTTGCCATTGAGTAAGCTCTTACAACATCTTCATTCACTTTGGAAACGTACTTCCAGAGATTGTATTTATCCCAATCAGGTTTATACTCATCTTCAACAATAAAGTCTTTGTAATTTACGGTATGTGGTGGAGCTTCAATCTGAACATAACCCCCGGCACGGAATTTTACACCTTCTCCCTCTGGAAGTTCGAGCACAAGTTCCTTAATAAAAGTTGCAACATTTTCATTAGAACGAACTGTACATTCCCATTTTTTAATATCGAAGAGCTCAGCCGGAACTTCGAGTGAAAGATCCTCTTTAACAGCTAACTGGCAGGATAAACGATAATGTTCTCTTATTTGTTTTCTGTTAAGTTTTGAAGTCTCAGTTTGCAGAACATCACCACCGCCTTCCTTTACAATAACTTTACATTCACCGCAAGTTCCACCTCCGCCGCATGCTGAAGGAAGATATATTTTTTTATCAGCAAGTACGTTAAGGAGCTTATCACCTACGGGAACTTCAAGGGCACTTTCTTCTTCATCATTAATAGTTATTTTTACATTACCGGTTGCCACCAGTTTTGATCTTGCAATAAGAATAACTACAACCAGCATTAGAACAATAAGCGTGAACATTAACACGCTTAGTAAAATTAATTCAACTCCAGTCATATACTATTTAATCCCTATAATTGAATTCCAGAGAATAACATGAAAGCCATCGCCATTAAACCGGTAATAATAAAGGTAATACCTAGTCCTCTTAATCCTTTTGGAACATTGCTGTACTTCATTCTTTCCCTTATTCCTGCAAGCCCTACAATGGCAAGTGCCCAGCCAATACCGGAACCAAAACCAAACACAACACTCTCTCCAAAATTATAGTTTCTTTCAACCATAAATAGTGAACCACCCAGTATTGCGCAATTAACTGTAATAAGGGGAAGGAAAATTCCCAGTGCGATGTAAAGTTTAGGGACATATTTATCAAGTGCCATTTCAAGTATTTGCACCATTGCTGCAATTACGCCTATGTAAGCAAGCAATCCGAGGAAAGTTAGATCCACATCTGGAAGCCCTGCCCAACCGAGAGCTCCTTTTTTAAGTACGTACTGGTAAATTAGATTATTTACCGGGACAGTAATTGCTTGAACAACTACGACTGCGATGCCCAAACCTAAAGCTGTGTTAACACGTTTGGAAACAGCGAGGAAGGTGCACATTCCAAGAAAGAAACCGAGTGCAAGGTTTTCTATAAAGATCGATTTTACAAGGATACTTATATAATGTTCAAACATTTTCTATTCCTCCTCCACCTGTTCCGGTTTCCACTCTCTTAGTGCCCAGATGAGTAAACCTATAATAATAAAAGCACTTGGAGCCAGCAGGAATAAACCGTTTGGAATGTACCATCCGCCTTCCGTAACAAGTGGGAAGATTGCATTACCCAAAAGTTTACCTGAACCGATAAGCTCACGCAAGAACCCAACAATTAGCAAAATCATACTGTAACCAATTCCGTTCCCTATTCCATCAACTAAACTTATAACAGGTGGATTTTTTAGCGCGAATGCTTCGGTTCTACCAAGAATGATGCAATTGGTAATTATCAAACCAACAAATATTGAAAGCTGTTTACTAATATCGTAAGCGAAAGCTTTTATTAACTGGTCGGCAATAATTACAAGAGATGCAATGATTGTCATCTCAACAAGTATTCTAATACTTGATGAAACGTGGTTTCTTATTAAGCTGACTGCAAAATTGGAAAGCGCAGCAACAAAAATTACTGCCATAGACATTACAAGTGAAGTTTCCAGTTTTGTTGTAACAGCCAGGGCTGAACAGATCCCTAGAATCTGGAGGGCTATAGGATTGTTATTAAATAAGGGATCGAAAAAAACTTTGCTGTATATTTTTCATTACATTTCCTCCCTTAATTTATTAAGGAAGGGTGCATAACCATTATCACCTAACCAGAATTTAATCATTTTATCCACGCCCCTTGCGGTTATGGTTGCGCCGGATAAACCGTCAATCTGGTATTTAGCTTGTGGTCTGTTTCGGTCAACAGTTCCTTTTATAATCTCAAGCTGAACATTAAAGTTTTCATCAAAGGCATCTTTACCTTTCCACAAATTATTCCATCTTGGGATTTTCAATTTCACCGCCCAACCCGGGAGTTTCGCCATGTTCATAAAAGGTAACACCTGTTACGGTTTCCAAATCTTTATCAAGCGCAAGAAAGGCATACATAGTTGACCATAATCCTTTTCCATAAACTGGTATGATTATCCTGTTTATCTCATCACCTTCTTTTATAAAATAAACGAGCATATATTTTGGAGATTTTTTTATATTCGCAAGATCCTGCGGTTGAGGTATTGATCTGCCATATTTAGGATGATTTGAAAGGTCTTAATATCAAAATTTTCTTTGTTGAGAACGTCATCAAATTTTTCTTCACTTACAGTTTCGCCGGTAGCTAATTCAATAAGAACTGATTCAATTTTTTCATCATAAGTTTTTGCTATATCCGTTCCTTCGCTAAAAAGCTCACCCGCAACAAGAATATTTTTAACTTTATCGAGCTTCCTGTTTGTTTCCTGCAAGGGGAACAATACTACAGCAGCGGTCGATACAAGAAGTGAACAGACAAGACAAACACCAAGTACCACCAGAACAGTTTTTTTAATACTATCGTTAGACACTTCTAAGCTGTCTCCTCTTGATATTCTTATTTATAAATATTTTATCTATAACCGGTGCAAAAACGTTTGCGAACAATATTGCAAGCATTATTCCTTCGGGAAATCCCATATTAACAACTCTAACCATAACCGTAAGCATACCAATTAATAATTCCGTAAAAATATTGTCCCTTTTGTGTATGTGCAGAACTTACAGGATCGGTAGCCATAAACACAGTTCCAAAAGCAAAACCGCCTAAAACGAAATGCCAGATTGGAGTTACCTGGAACATCGGATTGGTATCACTTCCAACTAAATTAAACAAGAGTGCAACTGAAACCATCCCAACAACAGAACCAAACATTGTTCTCCACGAGCCAACACGAGTATACAATCAGAATCGCTGCTCCAATTAAACAAGCTATGACAGAAGTTTCTCCCATTGATCCAGGGATAATTCCAAGAATAGCGTCTTTCATTGAAACTGATAAATTCATTAGCGGGTCAGCTAATTCTGCAAGAGGTGTAGCACGGCTTATTCCATCAACGGCAACCCAAACTGAATCACCTGAAATTTGAGCAGGGTAAGCAAAGTATAAAAACGCTCTGCCGGTTAAAGCAGGGTTTAGTATATTCATTCCAACGCCGCCGAAAATTTCTTTTCCAATTACAACACCGAATGAAATTCCTAAAACAACCTGCCACCAGGGAAGATTTGGTGGAAGTATTAATGGAAATAATAAACTTGTTACCAGAAATCCTTCACTTATAGCATGCTTCCTAATTGTTCCGAAAAGCACTTCCCAAAAACCACCGGCTGCGAGCGTAATTATATAAATCGGGAAAAAATACAAAGCACCATGAACGACGTTGCTCAAAATATCTTGCGGATTTAATCCTGTACCAAGGAATGTTATAACAGAACCACGCCAGCCGCTCACTTCTGTTCCGCCGGTTTGAGCTAAAGCAAGGTTTGCCTGCAAGCCGGTATTATAAAGCGCCATTATCACCGTTGGCACCAGCGCAATAACAACCCATATCATCATCCGCTTTAGATCTAATGCATCGCGCACATGTGGTGCCCCACGTGTAACTGTACCGGGTGTGTATATAAAATTATCAAGTGCTTCAAAAAGTGGTTTTAGTCTCGATAACTTTCCACCTCTTTTAAAGTGTCTTGATTGATTATCTATAAACTTCCTGAGAAATTTCAATTAGTTAACCTTCTTTTTCTATCATCGTCAAATTTCTTCTAAGCATTGGTCCGAATTCCAATTTACTTGGACAGACAAATGCGCAAAGTGCAAGATCTTCTTCATCCATTTCAAGGCAGCCCAATGCTTCTGCATCATCAATATCATTTACTGCCAATGCTCTTAATAAAGCCAGAGATTGAATATCCATTGGCATTACTTCTTTCATAACTTCCGCTGGGTAAAATTGCTCTTTCTTCGCCATAAGTGGTTGTATTAAAATTAAAATGTTTACCCGGAATTAGGCTGGATAGGAGAATGTTTTTTGTTGAAAAATGATTTAATCCAGGATTTAACCAACCTAAAAACTCACGCTTCCTGAATTCGGGAATAACTGATATCTGTTGATGGTATCTTCCCAGAAAACCAAGCGTACCATTTGCTGTAAATCCGGAAAGTACCGAGCCGGAAATAACACGGTTCTCACCGTCTTTTAATTCATTTCCTAAAATTTCTTCGGTTGAAGCACCGATACGGGTTTTTAAAAGTCTTGGCTTTATAACCGAGGGTCCAGCTAATGATATAATCCTTTCGGTATGAATTTTTCCTGTCGAGAAAAGTTTTCCAATGGCAATAACATCTTGCAGCCCAATATGCCAAACTGTTTTACGTCTGCTTACAGGATCAAGAAAATGAATATGTGTGCCCACATTTCCCGAAGGATGAGGACCGGAAAATTCTTCAACTACAATATTCGGACGGTCAATAAGCGGAACTTCAGTCCCTGGTGCTTTACAAATAAATATTTTATTATCCGTTAGCAGTGAGATGATATTCGCACCATTCGCAAAATCTCTTTCCTGTCCTTTAAGTATTTTTTCCACTGAAGGAGCCAGCGGATTGGTATCCATCGCAGAAATAAAAATTGAGTTTGGTTTTGATTCAGGATTAGGAATTTTGCTGAATGGTCTTGTTCTTAAAGAAGTCCACATTCCTGATTCCAAAAGCTGCTCAATTACTTGTTCTTTTGTAAGATCTTTAAGCTGCTGATCAGAATAGGAGTTGAACGTAACCTCTTCATTTCCTGAAAGCTTTATTACAACAGAGAGCAGAGCACGTTTTTCCCCTCGGTGGATAGAAACAATTTCTCCTGCCCCGGGAGATGTATATTTTATAACAGGATTTTTCTTATCGGTGAATAAAACCTGCCCAAGTTTAACCTTATCTGCAACACGCACTTCCATAGTTGGTTTCATTCCAACATAATCAGGTCCTAGCAGTGCAACAGTTGAAGGATCTTTACTTAAGGATATGGTTTGTTCCGGTTTGCCTTTAATCGGAAGGTCTAACCCTTTTTAAATTTAATCATTCAGATATGTCCGGAGATTCAATTACTTTTTATAGAATGTAAATAAAACAAAAATTGTTGATGCTAATTTATGAAGAATAGTTTAAAAGATTCAATTTAATAGAAAAAAATTTTATCAGATGGATGGTTTTCCATAAATATAATTTTAGGAAAGAATTCAGAATTATGCTAACACCGGTTTACTTGTTTTCTTGCCAATAACTTTTGCAAGCTCATACAATTCTTTCATAAGTTTTTCAAATGAAACAAGATCAAGTGATTGCTCTCCATCGGAAAATGCTTTTTCCGGGTTAGGATGAACTTCAATTATTAATCCATCCGCGCCTGCTGCAAGAGCTGCTTTGCTTGCCGATGGAACAAGACTGGCTTTCCGGTACTGTGCGAAGGATCTACAATTACAGGAAGATGTGTTAGTTCTTTTAGAGAGGGAACCGCTAAAATATCTAGAGTGTTTCTTGTGTACGATTCAAATGTTCTTATTCCTCGTTCACAGAGAATAACCTTTTCGTTGCCAACGGATAAAATATACTCAGCGGCTAAAAGGAATTCCTCTAAGGTTGCGCTCATATTTCTTTTAAGCAGAATCGGTTTGTTTGTTTTGCCCACCTCTTTAAGAAGCTCGTAATTATCCATATTGCGTGAACCAATTCTTATTATATCAAGTTCATCGCCTATATTTTCTAACTGCTCCGTTGTTAAAATTTCAGATTCAATAAGAAGGGAAGTTTCCTTACGTATCTTTCTTATAATTTCTATTCCATCAAATCCGTAACCCTGGTAAGCGTAAGGTGATGTTCTTGGTTTAAAGAGTGAGCTGCGAAATATTTCTGCACCCGCGCTTTCAACTGCCTTTGCAGTTTGTAAAGCAATCTCTTCATTTTCCAACGCGCAGGGACCCGCAACTACGGTAAAGTAACCTTCACCAATATTTACATTCTTTTGGGCAATAATTGTTGAATGATCTGCGCTTTGTTTTTTAACTTTAGTGTCTGTCAGCTTATCCATTAAATCCAAAGATGATTAAGAGAAAATTTCTTTATTTCTAAAGTACAAAGATATAAAATTGTTGGAATATCGGCACAACATTAGTGTAATTTACTTTACAAATTGATCCGTATCACTTTTTACAGTTTGGACCAAAAGTTATTCATTTAATTAATAAACGGGGCTTTCGGGTGGAATTACATCCGCTTATATTTACACCTACAGTTTTTATTAACCCATTTTACAGAAAACAATGACAGACATTTTAGTTAAACATATAAGCAGTACACTTTCTATAAGTAAATCACAGGTTTCAAATACAGTTAAACTGTTAGAGGAGGGAGCGACAATACCTTTTATTTCCCGCTACAGGAAAGAAGCTACCGGAAGTCTTGATGAAACAGAGGTAACAGCAATTGAAAAAGAATGGAAACGGTTGCTGGAATTGGTTAAGAGACGTGAAGCTATTCTTAAAAGCATTAACGACCAGGAATTGTTAACTCCGGAGCTGGAAGTGAAAATTAATAACTGCTGGAATATGGCAGAGCTTGAAGATATTTATCTTCCATACAAACCAAAACGAAAAACAAGGGCAAGTGCAGCGCGGGAAAAAGGATTAGAACCCCTTGCAGAAATAATAATGGCACAAAAGGAAGATAATGTAGAATTGATTGCGGAAAAATATTTAAATGATGATGTGCCGGATATCGAAGCAGCGTTAGCCGGGGCAAGAGATATAATTGCAGAATGGATAAACGAAAATACAGATGCCCGGAATAAAATCAGGCAGCTATTTGAGCGTGATGCAATAGTCAGTTCAAAAGTAATAGAGAAAAAGAAAGATGAAGGGTCAAAATATCAGGACTACTTCGATTTTAGCGAACCGTTAGAACGTTGTGCGGGTCACCGTCTGCTTGCAATACGCAGAGCAGAGCAGGAAGGGATTTTGCGTGTATCGATTTCAATAGATAATGAAAACGCAATTGAGAGTCTGGAAAAAATCTTTATAAAAAATAAAAATGAATCTGCCGTTCAGGTCGGATTATCCATCAAAGATGCTCACAAAAGATTATTAGAGCCTTCAATTGAAACAGAATTTAAAAACAGTTCTAAAGCCAAAGCTGATGAAGAGGCAATCCGTGTATTTTCTGAAAACCTGCGCCAGCTACTTTTGTCTCCTCCGCTCGGTCCAAAAGTTACAATGGCAATTGATCCCGGGTTCAGGACAGGCTGCAAACTTGTCTGTCTTGATCAGCAGGGAAACCTGTTACATCACGATACTATCTTTCCGCATCCCCCGCAACCAAAAGTAGATGAAGCAACTGAGAAAATAAAAGGGCTCTTGAAAAAATATAAAGTGGAAGCAATTGCAATTGGAAACGGAACTGCAGGCAGGGAGACGGAACGATTTATTAAATCTCTGATTGATAAATCCGGTACAACAGAAATATTTATGGTAAACGAAGCGGGCGCATCAATTTACTCTGCTTCCGAAACTGCGAGAGATGAGTTTCCTGATCTCGACTTAACTTTCCGCGGTGCAATTTCTATCGGAAGGCGGTTGATGGATCCGCTTGCCGAGCTTGTTAAAATTGATGCTAAATCAATCGGCGTGGGACAATATCAGCACGATGTTAACCAGGATAGTTTGAAAGATGGTCTGGATAAGGTAGTAACCTCTGCTGTGAACCAGGTTGGTGTAAATTTAAATACAGCCAGCAAGCACTTGCTTAGTTATGTGTCGGGCATCGGACCGAAGCTTTCAAAATCAATTATAAATTTCCGGCGTGAGAACAGAACTTTTCGTTCACGCAAGGAACTGAAAAAGGTAAGCGGGCTGGGGGCAAAAGCATTTGAGCAGTCTGCAGGATTTTTAAGGATTCCCGGGGCGGAAAATCCGCTTGATAACAGCGCTGTTCATCCGGAATGTTATTCCATAGTTGCAAAAATGGCGAAGGATTTATCCCAGCCGGTTAAATCATTAATTGAAGCCGCAAATTTACGTCAGCAGATTGATATCAATAATTATGTAACAGATACAGTCGGATTGCCAACGTTAAAAGATATTATGCAGGAACTGGAAAAGCCGGGGTTGGATCCAAGAGGAAAAGCAGAAGTATTTTCATTTTCAGAAGCGATAAACGAAATAACAGATTTAAAACCGGGAATGCAGTTGCCGGGTGTAATAACAAATCTTACTAAGTTCGGTGCTTTTGTAGATATAGGAATAAAAGAAAACGGCTTGCTGCATATTTCTCAAATAACAGATCGTTTTATTAAAGACCCTTCCGAGGTGTTAAAATTAGACCAGAAAATAATGGTTAGAGTTGTTGATATTGATGTTGAAAGAAAAAGAATTCAGTTAAGTATGAAACGAGCATAAAATATCATTTACAAACAAGATGATGATTATAATGCGAGTTCTATCTGGCAAAAATTTAAAATTACAAACAGATAAACGAGGGTTAGTCTATCTCAGAAGTCTGTCCCGCAGGCAGGCAAGTATTTGATTTTTGAAATTGGCTCCTTGAAAAGGAATAATTACAAAGATGAAGACACGAAAAGAATAAAAGGAAAAATATAAACAAAAGACATCAATTAAATGAAAGAGATAGAAGGAATAAAATACTACTCACCCAAAGAAGAAAAAATTAACATTATTTCTCATGCTACCGGATTTATTTTAAGCATTGTTGCTTTAGTACTCTTAGTTGCGCATGCAAATATGCATGGAAACGTTTGGCACTTTGTAAGTTTTAGCATTTATGGAACTAGTTTAATTATTCTATATGCGGCATCTACATTTTACCACAGTGCTAAAAAGCCAGAATTAAGAAAAAAAATGAGAATTATTGACCACGCATCTATTTATGTTCTCATTGCCGGAACCTACACTCCCTTTACACTTGTTACGCTTAAGGGTACAATCGGTTTAGTGATTCTAATTATTGTTTGGGGATTGGCTTTAACCGGCATAATTTTGAAACTTTTTTTTACAGGAAAATATAAATTAATTTCGACACTAACTTATATATTCATAGGGTCTGTAATAGTTTTTGCCATTAAACCATTAATTAATAATTTATCTTTAGAAGGTTTACTTTGGTTATTTGGAGGTGGAATGGCTTACATATTTGGTGCAATTTTATACAGCATTAAAAATATAAAATTCAATCACGCCATCTTCCATGTGTTTGTTTTGATTGGTAGTGGTTGTCATTTTGTATCGGTGTTCTTTTATGTTTTACCAGGTGAATAAATCAGCATCATTTTGTGAAGAGAATAAAGAAACGACTTATTAATAAAGTAAAAAAAATTGATGCTCCTTACAGTCTTCCGCTATGGTTCCAAAATCCATATGAATTCAGGTGATACACCTAAATAAATAAAATAATTTCCATCCCAACCAATCTTCACCTCATAAAAAAATTTTTATTAAATTAAATACCTACTTTATATTAAACCTATAAGGAAAATCAAATGCGCTGGAAGGGAAGAAGAAAAAGTTCAAATGTTGAAGACCGCCGGGGTAAAAAAACAGGAATAGCAGGAGGCGGAGTTGGAATCATTGTTGTATTGTTAATAGTCTGGCTACTTGGCGGAAACCCGTTAGAGCTATTAGATAATGTACAATTAGATAACAGCAGTATCACTTCTGATTTCCAGGGAAGTGAAGAGGAGATGGAGCTTGCTGAATTTGTTTCTGTTGTGCTTGCAGAAACTGAGGATGTTTGGAACAATATTTTTAAGCAGGAAGGTGCATCGTACAATCTGCCTAAGTTGGTACTTTATAGTGGAAAAGTGCAATCCGCCTGCGGTTTATCGAGTGCAGCAACAGGTCCATTTTACTGTCCCGGCGATCAAAAAATTTATATTGATCTTTCGTTTCAGAAGGAGCTGCAAAACAGGTTTAAAGCTCCCGGTGATTTTTCTATGGCATATGTAATTGCTCACGAAGTTGGTCATCATGTACAAAACCTTGCCGGTGTAACAGAACAGGTATTGTCTTTGCGTTCACAGCTTAGTGAAAGCGAGTTTAATAAATACATGGTGCGCCTGGAGCTGCAAGCAGATTTTTACGCTGGAGTGTGGGCTCATCACACAGAAAAAATGAGCGACATACTTGATGAAGGTGATATTGAGGAAGCTCTGAATGCTGCCAGCGCTGTAGGCGATGACCGAATCCAGAAAAGAATGCAAGGACACGTAGTTCCGGAAAGCTTTACACACGGTACATCTGAACAAAGGCAGAAATGGTTTTACAAAGGATTTAAAACCGGGGATATAAATAAAGGCGATACTTTTAACGCAAGTGAATTATAACTCTTGGGAAATTGAGATGATATAGTCTACTTAATAGATTTATTTGCTAATTATTAATAATTTCCTGATATTTTGGTTAAACACACAAATTTTCTAATTCAATTTGTTACTAATCTATTTTGGAGAAAGTTTTATGCAAAAACTATTTAAGTTTTCAAAAATCTTCAATTTCCTGATAATATCATTTGCAGTTTTTAGTCTCATTAATCTTATTGGCTGCGAGCAAAAATCTGAGAATGATGAACCGAAAATGGAAATGAAACCGCATGTAATGGCAGCAAACCAGGTTGAAGCAGGAAGGTATCTTGCAATTGTTGGAGGATGTAATGACTGTCACACGGAGGGCTACTTACAGTCAGAGGGAAAAATACCTGAAGAGGACTGGCTTGCAGGATCATCACTGGGCTGGCAGGGTCCCTGGGGGACAACTTATCCATCTAACCTTCGTTTAGCTGTGCAGGATTACACCGAAGAGGATTGGGTTATGATTATTCACGAAAGAGAAGATCTTCCTCCTATGCCATGGATGAATGTAAATCAAATGAGTGAGAGGGATGCGAAGGCAATCTACCAGTACATTAAATCACTTGGTCCAAAAGGTGATTACGTACCTGATGCTCTTGATCCTGGAGTAGAACCGGAAACTCCCTATCTTTCGTTAGTACCATTAAACTTACCTGAATGATTTTTTTCACTGAGCAGTTGAATTAGCGACTGCTCGGTATTAACTTTTACTATTCCTAAATTTCTGTTCCTTACAAAACATTTGCTATGAAATACTCAGAAGTCCACTTAAAGAATCCAATAACTTCAAAAAGTATAGCGGAATTATTCGATGACATTAACGATTGTACAGCTACCCACCTTATCATAAATATTGAGGCACACAATTTTGGAAGCATTGAAGTAATTAAAGAACTAAAGGATAGACTAATTCAAGCAGAGCTTACCTTAAAACGTTTTAATAAAATAGCAATTTTGCATTCACCTGATTTTAGAAATAAAAGCAATGATGAGGTCAGATATAATTTTTTTAACGATAGAAATGAAGCAGTTAAATGGTTAGAAATATTATAACCGTCAAATATTATTTGAATAGTGAAACTAAGAGTTCAATGGATTGAAGATAAGAATGAACAACTTTAAAGTCTAAGTAAAAAAAATTTTGATTTAATGAATCTTCGAATCATATCATATATTTTTATAATTCTTTTTAATCTCATTCCTGTGATAGGCTATTTCGTTTTTAATTGGGATTTAACTCGATTTTTTTTGTTTTATGCAGTAGAGCTTAGTGCTTACGAAATTATAATGGTTCCCCGGATTGTAATTTATTCTCATACCTGTGCTGAGTATAGCTTATATTCTGCTATAAAAAAAGCTGGTCTATCCATATCCTGGTTGCTATATCATCTGATGTTATATGCCTTTACAATGATGTTCCTTTTACATACAGCATTTACCATTTCCCCGGATGCCGGCGCTCCGGTAACAATGAAGGAATTATGGTCATTTGCTGATGAATATAAGATTCTAATAGTGTTAATATTTGGCGGTTATATTATGGAATTTTTTACAAACTATCTGATACCAAGAGAATATAAAGTATTGCCATCAGATTTACAATTAAAAGAGATAGCGTTTTTTTACTTTTCCTTATTGATAGTACTTGGGTTAATAAATGGTGTTGCAGTTTTATTTTCAATAGATAGCAAATTATATCAAATTGTTATGATGTTTATGATAGTTGGATTTAAGACAATCGGACAAGTTATGTTGAGAAAAGGTAAATCGAAATATATTGGATTGAATTTATAACATACAGAGTTGACTAAATCATGTTGGTCGGAGCGAGGTAGGCGTTATTCAATTCCTAAAAGCGTATAGGTTTAGGCAGGATTTTGGCATGCTGCTTAACCTCCAATCATTATACGCTGAAAGCTCGATTCCTATGACTTTTACACTCATCACTTTGATCATTAATGAATTCACTTAATCCTTGCTAACAAAATTTTATTGAATTATTTTTGGCCCTAGTAATGTAAAAAAGTTGGATAGATAATAATTAATAAATTTACTTTATGAATGATGAAATATAAGTCGGTACAATAATGTCAGATAAAAAAACTTTATGTGAATGGGAAAAGAATGAGATTGAAAAAAAATCTGCTGAGCTTATTAAAATCATAACAAATGGTAAGTATTATTGTAAAAAGTGTGCAAGATCAGCAAATGATAAAGAAGTATTGTGTAAACCAAAAAAAATAGGTAAAGGAAATTAGAACTTAACACTAAACAAGTTTGCTGCAATAGCCACAGCTCTTTCCAAACAATTCCTTTCTGCTTTAACTCCTTGGGGCTGGAGTTAAAATAATTGATCATTTCAATAATTATTCCAGGTAATATTCATTTATGTTTAATAAAGTGATATGTTTGAATAGGAAAAATAAATTATTAATACAGATTTTTTCTTGTTCCACTTAACCAAAATATTTACCAACCAACTACAGAAAAATTTACCGTGAATAATTTAAAAGAGAACTCCGAAGTGGATTTTGCTATTCGCATAGCCGGCGAAGGTGGGGAAGGTGTTATAAGCTGCGGAGAACTATTTGCACAGGCGGCTGCCAGAACAGCGTATCATGTATTTACGTACATAACCTATCCTGCCGAAATAAAAGGAGGGTTTTCAATGATACAGATACGAATACGATCCGGTCGGATTTATTCGATTGGTAGTTCAGTAGATTATCTTATAGTATTTAACCAGCAAGCTTATGATACAACTATAAATGATCTTAAAGAAGGAGGAATGCTTATTTATGATCCGGATGTAGTTAAAATAAAAGATGATCTTAATGTTAGAGTTTATCCTATACCACTTAACAAACTTGTTACAAGCAGTTCAAGCTCTAACCTTGGAAAGAATGTTGTAGCATTGGGTGCACTTGGAAATCTTTTTGATATTGAGTTTAACGTATTAGAGAAATTAATAAAAGATCGCTATGGTGCAAAGGGGAGTAAGATAACTGAAAATAATCTTAATGCATTAAAAGCAGGTTATTATGCCGGTGAAGCTAATAACTGGGAACGCAAATTTAATTTGGTTGCAGATCCCCAGGCAAAAGAACATTACATGTTAATATCCGGAAATGAAGCAGTAGCATTAGGTGCAATTGCAGCCGGCTGCAGGTTTGTGGCAGGATATCCCATAACTCCTGCTACTCCAATATTTGAAACTTTGACTAATTTAATGCCTAAAGTGGGGGGACGAGCCATCCAACTCGAGGATGAAATCGCTTCACTATCAGCTTGTATCGGTGCCTCGTTTGCAGGTGAAAAAGCAATTACACCTACATCAGGTCCTGGTTTACAATTAATGGGCGAGCAGTTAAATCTTGCTTCAATGCTAGAACTTCCATCTAGTAATTGTTGATGTGCAGCGTGGTGGACCCAGCACTGGTCTTCCTACGAAAACCGAACAGTCTGATTTAAAATTTGCTATTTACGGAACTGCTGGTGAAGCTCCGCGGATCATACTTGCACCAACTTCTGTTGAAGACTGTTTTTACCAGACCATTCGTGCATTCAATCTTGCTGAGAGATTCCAGATGCCTGCTCTACTCTTAACGGACCAGTCTATTGGTTACAGGAAAGCAACAGTACGCATTCCCGATTTAACTAAAATTGTAGAACTTGATAGTTCAGTTCATATTGATGATGTTTCTATCCCATCTCCGGAGAAGATTGAAATTGTCAACAGGATTGAAGCAGAAAGAGATGGAAGGATACAAACGTTACCTGGATACATTCGATGGGATCTCACCCATCACTACTCCCGGAATGGAAGGCGGACAATACCTTGGTGGCGGGCTTGAACATGATGAAACTGGAAAAGCAAGCTCACTCCCTGAAATTCATTTAAAAATGATGCATAAAAGATTTAAAAAGTTAGAAGCTCTCTCGAAGGCTTTGGAAAAAAACCCACCTGAATTTGAAGGATCTGAAGAAGCAAAAATTGGTGTAATTGGGTGGGGTTCCACTGAAGGAGCTATTCATGAAGCCCGGCTTCTTGCAGAAGAGAGAGGAATATTGTTCCGCCACCTGCAGCCTAAAGTACTTTCACCTTTACCTGAGAAGGCAGGTACGCAATTTTCTTTCCGGCTTAAAGCAGGTAGTAATGGTTGAAGAAAATTATACCGGGCAATTTGCTCATTTTATAAAAGCTAAATTCGGAATTAAACCAATTGAAATACATAAATGTGAAGGAGTTCCATTCACTCCTGAAGAAATTTTTAACGGAATTGAAAAAGTAGAGAGGATAATCCATGAAGAGAGTATTGCAAGATTATAAAAGCGTTATTAAACCGATCTGGTGCCCCGGATGCGGTGATTACGGCATAGTAAACAGCGTGCAAAAAGCATTAGTGACTTTGAATATTGCCCCGGAAAATATAGTTACAGTTTCAGGTATTGGCTGTTCGGGCAGATTATCTCATTTCCTTAATACATATTCGCTGCATGGTACTCATGGGCGCGCTGTTCCAACTGCTTTAGGGGCTAAGGCAGTAAAACCCGAATTAACTGTATTTGCAGTTGGTGGAGATGGAGACGGACTTGGTATAGGTGGCGGTCATATAGCTCATGCAGCACGTAAAAATATTGACATGAACTTACATTCTAATTGATAATCAAATATATGGTTTAACAAAAGGACAGACTTCCCCAACATCACCTTATGGGATAAAAACCAAAACATCTCCGTATGGTGTTTTTGAAGATGCACTCTCTGCAATCCCTATATTTTTATCTTATGATGTTTCCTTTGTTGCACGCGCCAACGGTGTTGATACAAAAGCACTAACAGAAATTTTAATTGAGGCAATTTCTCATAAAGGAATGTCTATTGTTTACATCTATTCCCCTGCATAACATTCCCGCAATTTGATTCAAAAGGACTGAAAGAAATTTTGCAGCCGCTGCCGGAAGATCATCCTAAAGAGAGATAAATTAAAAGCGATGGAGATGGCTTATTCAGAAAAGCCAATATATACAGGAATCTTTTACCAGGTTAAAAAACCAACGCTGGAAGACCGGCTGCAATCCGTTATTAAGCAAGTTTGTGATAGAGACAATGGCGGAGAAAATTTACTCTTCAACAGGTGCTTAATGATTTTGCGTAATTAAAGTTGCACTCACTAGATATTCGTTTTTGGGTGCTGCTTGTTGTTATTTGTATTTAAATCTTTAGTTGTACTGTTACGAGTTTTATAAAATAATAGTAAAACTTAACAAGAGAGAGCTATGGCTGAAGAAAAGGAAAACCAGAATCAAGATGCTGAGATTGTTATTGATCATGGTCGCAGCAAAGTATCCGATTTATGGAAACTTGAAGATTACTGGGCAATATGGCTTGGTTTTATAATCCTGTTCGTTGGTCTCATCATCTACCTACCTGAAGGTTCCGAAGAAGTTAGTAACAAGATTGATGAATCAAATGGAATTCTTCAAACAGAATCTAAAAGAGCACCATTCAAAACTATTGCGTGGTACACAGCACTCGATTCAAAAGCAAAACTAAAAGCAACCAGTACACAGATCGGTAAGGATATAAAGGAACTTACGGGTACTCCAAAATCATGGAATAGTAATCCACTAGATGCTTTTTTGATGGGAGAGGAAGAATCCAACCTATTAAAACAAAACGTTGAAAAAAAATATATTGATGCAAAGGACACGGAATCCAAAGCGTTAGTAATTGCGCAACTTGCTGAGGATGAAGCCGCAGCATTCAAGTTTTCAAACGAAGAACTAAATATTAAAGCTGTTACGGCAATTGATAACTGGCGGACTAGCAGTGAAAAATACTTCTGTTGAAAAGAAGAAAGCAGGGGCGAAACCTTTCAATCAAATTCCATATTTATTTTTATTTATGATCATCCTGGCAATTGTATTTGGTATTGGCTGGGAAAATAATGGGAAACTCAATGCAGAAGTTTATCCTTGGATTTACTATTTGTATTTTATTATTGCAGTACTGGCTTATACATTTGCAAACAACACAACTATGAACCATTTCGGAATAGGATACCCTGGATGGGGAATCCTGTTCGGGCTTATAATAAGCAACACAATTGGAACACCTAAATGGGTAAAGCCCGCTGTTCAGACTGAGTACTATATCAAGACCGGTCTTGTACTTCTTGGTGCCGAAATATTGTTTGGTAAAATTCTTTCAATCGGCATTCCCGGAATATTTGTTGCGTGGGTGGTAACACCAATCGTATTACTAACTACGTTTTGGTTTGGACAGAAGATAATTAAAATTCCATCTAAAACTTTGAACATAACCAATCTCGCAGATATGTCTGTATGTGGAGTATCAGCTGCCATTGCAACTGCTGCTGCCTGCAGAGCCAAAGAAAGAGGAATTAACTATTGCGGTCGGAATGTCTCTCATATTCACTTCAATAATGATGATAGTTATGCCCGCTATTATAAAATCAGTCGGGATGCCGTACATACTTGGTGGTGCATGGATGGGAGGAACAATTGATGCAACTGGTGCAGTTGCTGCTGCCGGTGCGTTTTTAAGTGACCGTGCTCTTTACGTTGCTGCCACAATTAAGATGATTCAAAATGTTTTAATAGGAATTGTTGCATTTTGTGTTGCACTCTATTGGGTTGCCAAAGGTCGACCGCAAGCAGGGACAAAAAGTTTCTGCTTTAGAAATCTGGTATCGTTTCCCAAAGTTTGTTTTAGGTTTTATCCTTGCCTCAATAATATTTTCATTAATATACCAGTTCCTTGGAGATGATATGGCATATGTTGTTATCGATCACGGTGCGATTCGGGGATTCTCAAAAATTTTCCGGGGTTGGTTTTTTTGTCTGGCGTTTGTTAGTATCGGGCTTGCTACCGATTTCCGTAAGTTAAAAAGCTACTTTAAGGGAGGAAAACCTCTCATCCTCTATATTTGTGGGCAGACCTTTAATTTGATTTTAACCTTAATAATGGCATATATAATGTTCTATATAGTATTTCCTGAAATTACTGCTTCGATATAATCATTAATCTATATCCTAACAAAATGAAGCCAATTAAGCCGAATGGTAAAAATAAAATGTTGAACAAAATAAAAGATTATATTTATTTACTCGTATGGATATCTGTTGTAACTGTTTTTGTTTTGTTTTTGGCACCTTGTATTGATAATGTACCGCATATTACACCACTTATTAGTTTTATTGATGAAAGCGAAATAGATGCTGCAGCTCTTTACTATACTGATATAGAGGAGTTTTCGGTTGCTGAAATAAATTTTAAAAATACCATAGATTATATCCCCCAATTTACTTCACTGAAATGAAAGAGATTTAAGCGAATTTCCGATAGTTTTCAATAGTCTTCAAGAAAAATTAATTAGTAAAGGAATCTAAATGAAAGCTAGTGCTTAATTCTTCGTAAGCAGCTTTTAAGCTCATATTTTTTGCGCCTTCCCAGCGTTCGGTTAAATTTTCAAATCCTGGTATATAATCTGCTTTCTCAATTTCGTTTAAAGACTTACCGGATATTATTTCTTTACCAACAAACTCAAGTAATGCAGTAAAATAATTTTTCATAGTAGCAAGGTCATCAATTGAACCGGATACATTTTCATCTGAATTTGCATGACCATAAATAAAAATTGTATCCTTATCAAATAACGAAATTGCTTTTCCTAACACATCGATTGATCCTTCAATAAAACAACCTGCCGGGCGATCCATATACGGATAGACTTTGTTAAAAACAAGATCACCCATGTGCACAACGTTTGAATTTTGGAAATGGATAAATGTATCCCCGCCGGTATGAGCACTTCCCAGGTGATATGCTTTTAGTTTTTCATTTCCGAGATCAAACTCCCACTCATTCTTAAATGTTGATATCAGCATAAACCTGCTGATTTTCTTTTTCACCTTCACCATAAAATTTCTTCTGTAGTACAGGGCAATTCTCGTGGGCAACAATTTTATCTGCAAAATCTTTTAAATAATAATTTCCTGATGTATGATCGCCATGATGATGCGTGTTAAATAGTATATCAATCTTTCCGTTCAGTTTTCTCACTGATTTCATTCATAAAACTTTTCGCAGAGTCAGGAACTTGCGAATCAATAACAACAACTGCATCATCTGAAACATACCATCCGATGGTTCCGCCTTCCATTGTAAAAACACCTACATTTGGACGAATCTCTCTTATTCCTGTTAGAGAAAATAACCTGGTGAAACTCAAAAGATTTTTACCCGGGTAAAGTATAGCGCCAAGTAATAACGATGATGATTTAATAAAATCTCTTCTGTTTGCAGCCATGGTTCTTATTCTCCTAATTCAGTTAAAGTTGAATTTCTTTTGTGAATATATTAACAAGACGCTCTAATAGAAAGGAAATAATATAAGAATAATCGTAGCCGGATATTGAAGAATACAAAAGCAGGATTATTTTGGATAGATGCGAAATAGTCTAATATTATTGCTATTACAAACATTTTACTTAAATTTAGTATCGTAAATATGTAGATCCCTTACTGAATGGCTACAATATAGGATGGGGAATACCCTGTCCTGGCTTAAACGAAGGTGGATAAAGAAATTGGGGAATTTGCTGAAACTGATGAATAAATCAACTCCAAAAAAGAATTGGGAAAATTTAGAATGACCTCCGGCAAAACTGAGATAAGAGCTGTAACAAATAAAACCGATCTTGATAAATTTATTCGTCTTCCCTGGAAAATATATAAAGATAATTCGCATTGGGTGCCGCCATTAATAAGAGATGTAAAATTTAAACTGAACAGGGAAAAGCATCCGTTTTTTGAGTTCGCCCGGATGGAACTTTTTATAGCCGAAAAAGAAAATGAAATTGTAGGACGTATTGCTGCTGTAGTTAACGATCGGCATAATGAATTCCATAATGAAAAGCTCGGCTTCTTTGGTATGTTTGAATCCGTTGATGATGTTGAAACAGCGAGATTACTTTTTACCGCCGCAGAGGAGTGGTGCAGGAAAGAAGGTATGGAACGGATTCTTGGTCCCGTAAACCTTAGTACGAATGATGAATGCGGATTTCTGCTTGAAGGTTTTGATTTAGATCCTGCTATTATGATGCCTTACACACTTGAGTATTATTTAAAATTAAGTGAAGAGTGTGGGTACGTTAAAGCAAAAGATTTGTATGCTTATTATAAAGGGGAAGTTGGCGTTGTTGACAGGATTACAAAACTTGTTGAAAGGGTAAAGAGCAAAGAAGATGTGGTTGTACGCCCGCTTGATATGAAAAACTTCGAACGGGATGTTGAGATAATAAAAGATGTTTACAATGCAGCGTGGGAACTCAACTGGGGCTTTGTTCCGATGACACCGGCTGAAATGGATCTTATGGCAAAAGAATTAAAACCGATTGCCGAACCTGAACTTGTTCTTTTTGCAGAAGTTAAAGGTGAACCTGTGGGGCTGGCAATTACTCTGCCTGATTTAAATGTTGTGCTGAAAAAACTTAACGGAAAACTTGGTCCTATACAGCTGCTAAAATTCCTTTATTACAAAAGAAAAATTAAAGGTTTGCGCTCTATTATATTTGGATTAAAAAAAGAATACAGGCGCACGGGAATAAATGTTGTACTTTATTACGAAACTGAAGTAAGAGGTGCAAAGCTTGGTTACGATTCGTGTGAAATGTCCTGGAATTTAGAAGATAACGATATGATAAACCGTTTTGATGAAGCCGTGGGCGGAAAGCTCTATAAAAAATACCGACTGTTCGAAAAGAGTTTACTTTAATAATAACATCTTTTTAGTTTTAACATAATCTCCTGATTGGAGTTCATAGAAATACACTCCGGCTGAAAGTTGTTCGGCAACAAATACAACTGAATAGCTACCCGCAGATTTTTCTTCATCAACTAAGGTTGCAATTTGATTTCCAAGTATATCATAAACTTTTAAATTAGTAGACTGCTGTGTCGGAAATTGTAAAACTCATTGTGGTACTTGGGTTGAATGGATTAGGATAATTTTGATAAAGATCAAAACCCTCTGGAACATTCAATTTATTAATTTCAATACCTGCAGCTGTTGATGGGAAAAAATATTGTGAGCATGTTATCTATTGTTGCCCGCCATAATCCCCAGCTATGTCCCTCAGGCAGTTCGAGCCAATCCAGTTCATAACCTTTTGATAATAAAGAATCTCGAAAATCTTGCATATTTTGACTCAGCGATTCATAACTGCCCCAAATTGAACTCCATTTAATATCTTTAAAATCCCCTGTGGTAATTAAAGTAAAAGCTTCATAATTGTTTGGCTGAAAAGCACCCGAATGTACACCGCATAAACCAAAAACATCAGGATGATTGTAAGAGATCAATGCAGAAATGTTACCTCCGTACGAAGGACCCAATACAAGTCTTTGTTTCGGATCTTTCTTTGTGCTATACACACTATCGATAAACGGAACCAGTTCTTCTACAAAAAATAATCTGTATTGATTTCTCTTGCTGAATGCATATTCTTCATTCCTGTTATTTGGTTTTACAAATACAGCAATTATAGGTTCTATTTTATTACTATCAATAAGATTATCTAAAACATTTGCAGCGCTTGCAAGTGTAACGTATTCAAAACCATCCTGAAAATAAACTGCAGGATAAGTTGAACCATTATTGTATCCCGGCGGCAAATAAATTTTAAGCTGATGCGTTGCATTCAAATTTGTGCTGAATATTGATTTATCTTCAATTGTACCGTGATTTATGAGTGGATTATATTCAATCTCCCACGGCTGTACATATTCCGGCATTGCCAGCTCAGAGTTTGGACCGAAGCCACCGCTAACTGTATTTGGATTTTCGGGATCAAGTATCCAGGTACTGCCGTTTAGTACAAATTTATAATCCAGCCGCGCATTAAGTTCAAAATCTTTTGAGTGATACCAGAAATTTGTAAGGACTAAATTTGCCATTGGTGCAGAATTCTGGTTCCAGCCGTTAAAATCACCCGGTACATTTACAGAACTAACTGAACCGATGTAAATAAAGTTAGCAGTATTATTCTCAATGAATGGAATACCATCTGCTCGTGCTACTGTCATAAAACTGTCTATTACCGCAGCTTTTGCAGTAGGATCAGGAATAGAATTTACTCTATTTATAAAATCCTGAAACTGGCTTTGAGGATATATCAATGGGGAAAATAGTGCAAGCAAAATAATTATTATAATGGTTTTCATAATTCACATTCCGATTTGCCGTTGATAGTAAATTACTTTCAACCCTAAACTTATAACAGATTACTATTTCATCAAAATCTTTTCCCACAATAGATTGGCTAAAAAATAAATTTTATTGAGTAGCTGGTGAAGCTATATTTGTAAAGTCTTTAAACAGCAGTAAAAAGAAATAATTATGTCCTCACAATTAATTGTTGCTTCCATCCTCATAACGCTTGCATTGATCTTCTACTCACTGGGTGTATGGTCTGAACGGATAGCACGCTACCTTAAACCGTGGCATGTGGCTGCCTTTTGGATAGGATTTATATTCGATATTTCAGGAACGTGGACTATGCACAATTTATCCGGGGGACCTTTAGATTTACTGAATATGCACACACTTACAGGGCAAATTGCACTATGGCTAATGCTTGCCCATGCACTATGGGCTGCACGGGTGGCACTAAAGGGAAGCGAAGAAGTGCGGACAGGATTTCACCGCTATAGTGTAATTGTGTGGACAATATGGCTGGTTCCTTATTTTGGCGGGATGTACATAGGTATGAACGGATAATAGTGGCTAGCAAAAAACTTATGGCAGACATAGGAAAAATTGAGAATATGAATAAATTATATTAGTTTACAGTAGCAATTATGTAAACCCCTTTCTGAATATCTACAATACTGGCTGGGGAACGTTCCGATATTTGGTGGGTAGGAAACGATGCCGGAGATGAATTTCAAAAAATTTTTAATAGAAGTAATATCATTACTTTAAAGTTAGAATATTATAACTTAATTAACGGTTTATATCGCAACTTCAAAGTTGCATAAACCCAGGTATATGCTAAAACATATTTGAGCTAATAATGAAAATTCAAAAGAAAAATATCAATGACGAAAAACTAATATTAATTATTTCTAGAGAAGACGCCAAAAAGAAACTAAGTGAAAGGTTAGAATCTGGTATTATAATTAAGGATTCGAGCATTCGTACTGAATCAGATTTACAAAATTCCGAACGATTATATAAAAAATGGTCCGAGTATAATTTTGAATTATTAAAAAACCTCTTTAACAATGATATTATAGCAAAAGAATATTCGTATGCTATTGGTTCTACAAGCGTAGCCCCAGATCCTATATTCGGAAATCCATTTCCGATACTACACAGAAATTTTTATAATACTTTAAGCGCTAAATTAGATAAACTAGAATCTATCATAGATAGAATAGAGTTATTTCAAACTGAAAAAAGCAGAGAAGAAGATTCTATTTCTAATGAAAATTTTAGTGCTGAAAATATAGTTTTCATAGAACACGGGCGAAGTCAACTATGGGCAAGATTAAAAGTTTATTTAGAAGATGAACTTAAAGTAAAAACGACATCTTATGAGTCCGAATCCAGAATTGGTGATTCAATTATTCCAATATTAGTGCAACTATTAAATGATGCTTTTTTCGCTATTCTTATTCTAACAGCAGAAGATGAAACAAAGGATGGAAAAATTCGTGCACATCAAAATGTTATACACGAAACGGGTTTGTTCCAAGGAAAATTAGGTTTTAAAAAGGCAATAATTCTTCGACAGGAAGGATTAGAAGAATTAACTAATCTTGCTGGTGTCCAATATATTAAATTTACTGGGGATAATATTTAACAAACATTTTATGAAATCAGTCAAGTTTTAAAAAGAGAACAGATTATTAAATAAATCGCTTATAACCAGCAAATCAACCAGATATGCTAAAGGGAAATAAAATTTAATGGATCAGTTAGTATTAACAAACAAAGACCAATTCCCTACTGAAGATATTATTTTTTCTCATATCGGTAAATCCAAAGTTATCTGGGAATCTTTTTTCAATTACATTCACACAAATCATCCCGATTTTTCTGAGCAGTGGAAATACTACAATGATGGTAAAAGCTGGCTGTTAAAAGTAACGAAAAAATCAAAAACAATATTTTGGGTTTCTGTTTTTCAAAATTCGTTTAAAATAGGTTTTTACTTTGGTGATAAAGCTGAACCATTTATTATGGAAAGTGCTATTTCAGATAAGTTAAAAAAAGAGTTTAAAGAGGGAAAAAGATTTGGTAAAATTCGTGGACTTACTCTCATCATGAATACTAAGAAGAATATTGAGTATGCTAAAGAATTAATATCCATAAGAATGAAATTATAAAAAATTATAAGGTGAAATAATGAAAACAATAATAGTAACTACTTTTTTATCATTGTTAGCAATAAGTTTATTACAAGCACAACAAACACAATTGTTTGATGATCGTCCCAAAATTACAGTAAATGGTGAGGCAGTTGTTAAAGTACAACCGGATCAGATCATCATTACTTTTGGCATAGAAACATCGGATAGTAACATTATGGCTGCCAAGCAAGAGAACAACGATATTATGAAAAAGGCGATAGTAGTAATTAAAGAATCCGGAATCGAGGATAAAAATATCCAGACAGACTATCTTTCGATAGAGCCAAGGTATGAGAACAATTATAATAAAAGAGATTTTTTAGGTTACTTTGTTCGAAACACTTTTGTTGTGACTCTATCAGAACCTGATAAAGTCGAAAACTTAGTAACAGGAGTTCTTCAAGCTGGTGTAAATTATATCCACAATATTAATTTTCAGACAACTGAGTTTAAAAAGTATCGTGAACAGGCAAGAGATCTTGCACTGAATGCGGCAAAGGAGAAAGCTGAGAAAATGGCTGGCACTCTGGATAAGATTATCGGTAGATCCCATCCAGATAAGCGAAGGTTACGGCGGATCTAATTTTTGGTATTATTCAAGCTGGAATGGCTGGGGGTATGGCAGATCAAATGTAATGAGCCAAAACGTTATGCAAAACATTGAAAGTGGAACGGGTGAAATTTCAGAAACAATAGCACTGGGTAAGATATCAATTAGAGCAAATGTAAATGTAGTTTTTGAACTGAAGAAATAAATTAGGCTAATAGGTAAAAAGCCTCGCTGTTACCAGGAAGTATTAAAAACATTAAGGGAAAAGATAATGGGTCCATATCAATATAAAACAATCTATCTAAGAATAGGTTTATTTGGAGCTGCCAAGGATGCTGCTTCGAAAATTCAGAAAAAAATTGATGAGTTTGTTGAAAAAGGTTGGGAACTGTTTGAATTTCACCCCATTCCGACTGCATTTGGTTGGACATGGAACATACTCATATTTAGAAAACCTACAAAATAAATACGAAGCTAACCAGAAGTTGAAAAGGAACCGACAGCGTGTTGCCTTTCGGAATAATTCTATTTTTCAGGTTGAATACATAAAAAAATCAAAAGGAGATAAAATGACAATCGAAATTATACGTGATGCTTTTTTATGGTGCACATTAATTAATTGGGGAATGCTCCTGTTTTGGTTTTTAATTTTTGCATTTGCGCACGACTGGGCTTATAAAATGCACAGCAAATTTTCTAAAATCACAGAAGAAGAATTTAATTTAGTTCATTACAAGGGAGGTGTGTACTTTAAAGTATTAATATTTGCATTCAATCTCGCACCTTATTTGGCTTTGTGTATCGTAACTTCTTAATTTATATTCGAATTATTGAAGTTAAACAGTAGGTTAAAGTTATGCTAAGAACAATTTTATTATTCATATTATCTTGCGCAACCCTTTTAGCAGCAGGTGATTCATTAAAAGTGATGACTTACAATATTCTGGGAATGAAACCCGGAACAAAACCGGAAGTGCGCATTGTTCATATAATTGATAAGCTTATTGAAATTGATCCGGATATTATTGGTCTGCAGGAAATAAATGAATCAATAAACGGTACCGGAGGACAGATAACCAGGCAAAAATTATTACTGATTCGCTGAGTGCGTATTTTGGAATTCCTTACTACTATTATAACCAGCAAACTCATCTATCGTGGAATAACCAGTTCAGAGAATTCATTGGGATTATTACAAAATATCCAGTTGAAGATACCGGGTTTTTCCAGCTCGCTACAGGAGTTTTCCCAAGAAAGGTAGTCTGGAATAAAATAAATACACCACTCGGAACAGTTAACTGTTTTTAATACTCATCTTTCGTTCAACAGCGCAAGCGTGCGTACAATTCAGGTGCAGCAAATAATTTCATACATAAACAGTATAGAAACTAATCATCCTGCCATTGCTTCAATCCTAACTGGTGATTTTAACGACAGGCAGGTGCTCAATCTATTCAACAATTAATAAACACAGAAAATGATACATTTTATGTTCGTACATATGTGTATGTAAATCCCGGTAGCCCTGGTAACACATTCCCATCAAATGCTCCAACATCAAAAATTGATTACGTGTTTCTAAAAAACACCGCCAGCATTGCACCTTTTGAATCTGCAGTTGTTATGAACCAACCATACAACGGTACTAATTATTGTTCAGATCACTTGGGAGTTTTAACATCGTTTAGAGTTGGAGTTTTAGATGTTGATGATGAATCTTCAGTTTATCCTGAGGATTTTAAATTATTTCAGAATTACCCGAATCCTTTCAACCCTGAAACGAAGATAAGATTTACATATTCCACAAGACGAAAGACGAGAAACGCAAGATGTAAGTCTGAAAGTTTTTAACATTTTAGGAAATGAAGTTGCAAATTTAGTTGATGAAGAAAGATTTGCAGGAATTTATGAAGTTGATTTTATTGGGAACGGTTTACCAAGCGGGATTTACTTTTACAGAATGCAAGCTGGTGATTATACAGATACAAAGAAATTAGTATTAATGAAGTAAAAGTATAACATTTGCTTTTAGCCAAATCCATTACTAGTCAGGATTGTATAAATGTGTAATTTAGTTTGTTAAATTAAATAGCTCTTTACAATAAGTAATGTTAGGTAATTTTTATGGATTTAAAACTGGCAGTATTAATAGACGGTGATAATATTCCTTCTGCTTATGTAAAAGAGATGATGGAAGAAATTGCCAAGTATGGCAATCCGACCATAAAAAGAATTTATGGCGACTGGACAAATCCCAAACTAACAAAGTGGAAGAGTCTTCTCCTGGAAAATGCGATAACACCAATTCAGCAATATGGATATACAAGAGGAAAAAATGCAACTGATTCGGCAATGATTATTGATGCAATGGATATTCTGTATTCAGAAAAAGTGGATGGTTTTTGCCTGGTTTCCAGCGACAGTGATTTTACCCGTTTAGCCACAAGGCTTCGCGAAGCAGGGATGAACGTAATTGGAATTGGTGAGAAGAAAACACCGGAACCATTTATCGTTGCCTGTGATAAATTCATTTATATTGAAATTCTTAAAAACCAATCTGGAGGAACTGAATCGGAAATTACTAAGAGCAAATCCTCACCAAAAAGCAATATCGATAAAATAACTCCAAAAGTGATTAAACTGATTTCATCTACAATATCCGATTTGGCAGATGATGATGGCTGGGCATTTCTTGGAGATGTTGGAAATCTTCTACAGAAAAAGCAGCCAAATTTTGATTCCAGAAATTATGGCTTCCAAAAGTTGACTCCGTTGATTAAATCAATTAAGAAATTTGAAATTGAACAACGTGAAAGTCCAAAGGGACGATTTAAATTAATTTATGTAAAAAACAAAGAATAGATTAATAAATACGCAATTTAAACTTCAATCCGTTCCATTCATCTCTTCAAATTAAGCTTCTATAAAGATTATTTTGTAGTTCATCACAATTTTTACTTAATCAGCTTTGTAATCAAATAATGATGCTTTAGTTTGCATAATCAGAATTAATTTAAACTAAAGTTACATTTATTAACAACCTACAAGAGGGCAGTAATGAAAAAACTAATTATACCTTTCCTGTTATCACTAATATTTTTCACTCAATCATTTTCACAAACTGTGGATGAAATACTTGCAGAACACTTTGCAGTAATTGGGCAGGAGAAACTTCTTGAAACCGAAACATTTCTCCACTAAGGGAAAGATAATACAGGGACAGTTTGAAATTCCATTTACATCATTCCATAGAAGGCCAATGTCGTTTAAATCTGAAGCTTCATTCCAGGGAATGGAAATAATCACTGCGTATGATGGAGAAACCGGGTGGTCTATAAATCCGTTTGCAGGTAATTCAGATCCGCAGCCAATGACCGAAGAGCAAATTGATAGAATGTCACTTCAGGCAGATTATGATGGAGCACTTTATAATTATAAAGAAAAGGGATTTGAAGTTGAGTTTGCCGGAACAGAAGAGCTTGATGATATTGAAGTTTACCTGCTAAAACTTACAAGAGCAAATGGAGACGTAATAACATACTATATCGATTCTGAAAATTATGTTATGCTCAAGACGAAATCCAAAATGATGATACAGGATGTTGAAGAAGAATTGGAAACCATATTTAGTAATTATAAGTACACCGATGAAATTTTAAATGTTTATTCTATTGAAACACAAAGGGATGGGCAAACAGTAATGCAAATGATTTTTGACGAGGTAACTTACAATGTTGATATAGATGATTCAATATTTGAAATGCCTGAAGTAACCGCACCTTCAGATTCAATCGAAGTTGGAACGGACAAAGAAGTAGATACTGAAACAGAAGAAAAACCGGAGTAAAATAAAATGAAAAAAGCAATTGCATTTTTGTGTTTCGGCTTATTCATTTTTGGTTTAGCAAATGCTGAAGCACAAATTAAAAAGTTAAAACCAAGTCTCTTTGGTGAGATGAAATCAAGACATATTGGTCCCGCAGTTATGAGCGGTAGAGTTTCTGCTATTGATGCATGGATTGATGATCCCCGTTTGGTTTACGTTGGTGCAGCAAGCGGCGGTTTGTGGAAAAGCACTAACGGCGGTACAACATTTAAAGATGTATTTGAAGATGAAATTCAAATTATCGGCGCAATAGCAATCGATCAAAAACATAAAGATACTGTTTGGGTAGGAACTGGTGAACCATGGACTCGCAATAGTATAAGCGTTGGTAACGGCGTTTATAAAACAATTGATGGCGGTGAAAAATGGAAAATGGTTGGATTGGAAAAAACCGATCACATTGCGAAAATTATTATTAATCCAAATAATAGCGATGAAGTTTATGTCGCAGCGTTGGGTGGAGTTTGGGCTCCAAATGAGGAAAGGGGCGTCTTTAAAACTACTGATGGAGGAAAGAGCTGGCAGAAAATTCTTTTTGTAGATGAAAATACTGGCTGTGCAGATTTAACAATGCATCCAACAAATCCTGATATTCTTTATGCAGGAATGTGGGACTTCCAACGAAAACCATATACGTTTAGATCTGGCGGACCTGGCAGCAATCTCTATAGAACTGAAGATGGCGGCGCAACCTGGGAAATCGTAGAAGTTGAAACTGAGTATGATGAACTTGGAAGAATTGCTGTTGCTTTTTCAAATGCTGATCCAAATGTTATCTACACAACTATAGAATCGGAAAAAACAGGATTGTATCGTTCAATGGATGGTGGGAAAAGCTGGGAATTAAAAACAAGATCACCTCTTGTTGGCGAAAGACCATTTTACTTTTCTTTACTTATTCCTGATCCGGTTGATATAAACAAAATTTATAAACCAGGATTTACACTTTGGGTTAGTAATGATGGTGGTTATTCATTTACAACACCATTTGTAGAGGGAGGAAGAGTTCACTCCGATCTTCATGCAATGTGGATAAACCCAAACAACAATTCCCATATTTATCTTGGAACTGACGGTGGATTTTATTTTTCTTATGACCGGGGAAGCACATGGACTCACGCGCAGAATCTTCCTCTCTCTCAGTTCTATCATATTGCTGTAGATAAACAGGAGCCGTATAATGTTTACGGTGGTTTACAAGATAATGGTTCGTGGGTTGGTCCTTCTGAAAGTCTGGGTGGAATCACAAATAGTGATTGGCTGAATGTTGGTTACGGTGATGGCTTTAATGTTCTTCCTGATCCGGTAGATGAAAATATTCTTTACTGGCAATACCAGGGCGGTAATCTTATGCGTTTCTATAAAGATACACGTCAGATAAAAGAGATAAAACCATTTTCTGATGATGCAGATGAAAAACTTCGCTTTAACTGGGATACACCAATTACTTTCTCGCCTACTGATGAAGGAGTTTTATATGTGGGTTCCCAGTACCTTTTCAGAACAACAAATCGGGGTGATTCTTGGGAGAAGATTTCACCAGATTTAACAACAAACGATTCTGAAAAACAAAAACAAGAAGAATCTGGTGGATTAACAATTGACAATTCTACAGCTGAAAATCATTGTACGATTTATACAATTAGTGAATCACCAAAAGATAGTAAAATAATTTGGGGTGGAACAGATGATGGAAATCTTCAGGTTACTAATGATGATGGTGAAAACTGGAATGATGTAACTCCAAATGTTCCTAATCTTCCAGCAAACACCTGGTGCTCTAAAGTTGCTGCAAGTAATTATGATGCGAACACTGCTTACGTTGTTTTTGATGGACACAGGAATGGTGATAAAAATGTTTATATCTATAAAACTACTGATCTCGGTTCGACCTGGAAATCTTTAGCAATCGAATCCATCGAAGGATTTGCTAGAACTATTGTTGAAGATTTTATTAATCCTAATCTACTTTTTCTTGGAACTGAATATGGATTGTACGTTACATTAGATGGCGGCAGCCAGTGGGTGCGTTTTGAAGGTAACACTCCGAAAGTTCCTATATACGAAATGGTTATTCATCCAACAGAAAATGATCTGGTTATAGGAACCCACGGCAGGGGTGTTTTAATACTTAATGATATTACTCCTCTCCGCTTGCTTACTGATGAAGTTATTGAATCTGATTTAACAATTTTTCCCACTGAACCTTACACAATTACAAATCCGAAATTTGCTTACGGCATTTCCGGCGATCATGAATTTAGAGGAAGGAATCCCAGTTCTTCAGCTATTATTACTTATTACTTAAAGAAGCGGCATGTTTTTGGTGATATGTCAATGGAAATTTATAACTCTGATGGTGAACTTGTTAAGACTCTCCCAGTTGGTAAAAAGAAAGGCATCAACCGAGTTCATTGGGTTGTTATGAAAAAACCACCAAAGGTTAAAGCTTCATCACCTCTACTTGCATTTAGAACAGCATGCAGGTCCAACATTTCCACCAGGTGAATATACTGTTAAGATAAAAAAAGGTGAAATAGAATACGAAGGAAAGATAACTCTCCAAACTGATCCGAAAGCAGGACATTCAGAAGAAGATATGAAACTGCAGTTTGAAACTCTTAAACCATGCCTACACTTTGCTGGAAGATGTTTCGTTCACCGATAAGCAGGTGACAAATCTTAAAGAAAAACTTGATGATGCTGTAAAGAGTCTTGCAGATGGTGAATTTAAAAATGAATTGATTGCATTATCTGAACACCTGGAAAAGATGCATAAGGAACTCGTTGCTACAAGTCCTCACAGAATTTCAGGACAAATAAGATTAGCAGAAAAAATTGGTGATATTTATTCAGGAATAATCAGTTATTCAGGTAAACCAACTGATTCACAAATTGAGCGATTATCTTTACTCGAAGGTGAGTTCAATAAATACAGAACTGAAGTTGATATAATTCTTAACGATCAATTTCCAAATATTAATGAAAAATTGATACAAGCTGGAACGGAGGGAATAACTATTATTACCCGAGAAAAGTATAATAAGAGTTAATTAGCATAATTTAAACTAGCCCACGTTATAGACAGTGGGCTAGTTTAATTCCTTCCCATAGATCGATCTTACCTGGCGGGGATAGGTTGAATCTTTTCCGCTCAGTCGGATCTAAATATAATTTTCTCATCCTTATTGCTTCCGGCGTTACTTCAACAATCTCATCATCTTTAACATATTCAAGAGTTTCTTCTAAAGTAAATTTAGTTGCCGGAGTAATCTTAACTGCTTTATCTGAGCCAGACGCACGCATATTTGTAAGCTTTTTGCCACGCTGTACATGCACCTCAATATCGTTATCCTTGTTGTACTCGCCAACAATCTGTCCGCGGTAAACAACATCACCCGGATCAATAAAAAAGATTCCTCTATCCTGCAAAGAGTTTATTGCATAGGCGGTGGATGCTCCGTCGTGCATGGAGATAAGCACACCATTCTGCCGCTGCGAAATTGAGCCTTTAAAATATTCATACTGGTAAAAACGGTGGTGCATTATCCCTTCACCAGAAGTAATATTTAATATGCGGTTTCTTAATCCCATTAAACCGCGTGAAGGAATATGAAATTCAAGTGCGGAGAGTGAACCTTTCTGCTCCATCTTAACCATTTCGCCGCGCCGTTGTCCAACTAATTCAATTACTTTGCCGGAAGACTCGCTGGGAACATCTACTGTAAGAATTTCAATCGGTTCTGCTTTTTTACCAACAATCTCTTTATAAATAACCTTTGGTGCACCAACTGCAAGTTCATAACCTTCCCGGCGCATATTTTCTATCAAAATGGATAAATGTAAAATTCCTCTTCCCGAAACTTTAAACGTATCAGGTGAGCCTGTTTCTTCCACCCTCAAAGCAACATTATGTTGAAGTTCCTTGTATAAACGGTCATGCAAATGTCTTGAAGTAACATATTTTCCCTCTTTACCATAAAATGGGGAAGTATTAACAGTAAAGTTCATGCTTATAGTTGGTTCATCAATCGCTATGATGGGAAGCGGTTCAGGATTGTCAGCATCAGCAATTGTATCACCTATATCAATATCTTCAACACCAACCAGCGCGCAAATATCACCTGCAGCAACTTCATCAACTTCAGTCCGTTCAAGTCCTTCAAATATAAACAGCTGCTTCAACAACATCTTATGAATACTTCCATCTCTCTTAATTACGCTAAGTGGTTCATTCTTGTTCAAAGTTCCTCGGAACACTCTACCTATACCTATCCTGCCAACATAATCGTTGTAATCTAAAGTAGTTACTTGCATTTGTGTTGTGCCCTCAAGGATCTTAGCTTGAGGGATGGATTCAACTATTGTATCCAGCAAAGGTACAAGATTTTGCGTTCATCTTTCAAATCTTTTATAGCCCAGCCGTCCCTTCCGCTGGCATAAACAAAAGGAAAGTCAAGTTGGATTTCATCAGCATTAAGATCGATAAAAAGATCATATATTTCATCAAGGACTTCCTCGGGGCGGTTATCCGGTCTGTCAATTTTGTTAATAACAATTATTGGTTTTAAATGTAAGTGGAGTGCCTTTTCAAGTACAAACCTTGTCTGCGGCATAGGTCCTTCGAATGAATCAACAAGAAGTAAAACACCATCAGCCATTTTAAGTACACGTTCAACTTCGCCGCCAAAATCAGAATGACCCGGTGTATCTATTATATTAATTTTAACATCTTTATATGGAATGCTTATATTTTTTGATAGGATTGTTATTCCTCGTTCTCTTTCCAAATCGTTCGAATCCAGAAATCTTTCCTGGACAACCTGGTTTTGCCTGAAAACTTTATTTTGCTTCAGCAATTCATCAACTAAAGTGGTCTTTCCGTGATCAACATGTGCGATGATTGCTATATTTCTAATCTGTTTCAAATCTGCCTCTAAAATCATAAAAATTGCGACGATCAAATATGGCTAATTATTATCCAGAAAACAAGTGTATTTCAGTCTATAAATATTTTATTTTTAAGCATTTATAACAGATACAGGAATACTATGTTTAAATCAAAAACGAGAGATATCGTTATTCCGCAATCTGAGCACGCAAAGTTTTCGGGAGCAATGGCAAGCTATTGGGGAAATTCAAATTTCGATAAACCTGCTTTTGATTTTAATTCATTCGTTGAAGGAGTTAAATATCACGATATTGGCTACGGTGAGAATGATAATAGTCCTCTTGGTGAGCTCACTTTAGAGCAATGGGCTGATCTTACTTTAAAAGGAACAAAAATGAGATTCGACAATCCGGTTGTGGATATTGTTACAAAGCTTCATCTTAAAAGATTGCTAGGGGATGATAGAGTAAAAAAGAGAAAGGAGATTCTGAAAAATATTGAGCAGTCTATTGCAGAGAGTCTGCTAAGAACAAATAATTCTTTGGAAGAATTCTTATGGGCAGACCGAGATAACAAATTTCTGTGATTGGGTATCATTTAATTTTTGTCTTGAAAAAGAATTTGAAGGAAGTGTGAAAGTCTATCACGGCAGAATTCTTCATCTAAAACAAGAATTGAATTTTCATACAAATCCCGCTGGGGAAATAATAGTTGAATCCATGGCCATTTTCTGTTGAAACTATTAGCGGAGCTATAAATGCTTATTATGAAAAGGATTATTCTCAAGAATTAAAACCAGTTTCGAAGGAATATTATATTAAAATGAAAAAAAATCCCCGTTAATAAATCATTAACGGGGATAAATTATAATATTTTTTTGTAAGCCTACTCTGCCGCATACAGAAAAACATCATCAACAATATGAACTACACCGTTAGAGGCATCTACAGTTGCTAAAATTTTAGAACCGTTTACGTAGGTATCGCCATCTTTAACTTCTACATCTATATACTGCCCGGTTGCCATATATATTTTACTTCCATCTTTAAGAAGAGGAATATCAAACGTACCGGGTGCTGCGTGAGAAGTAATGATCTTTGCCAGTTTGTTCTTATTTTCCGGCTTCAGAAGTTCATCAAGCGTACCTTCAGGAAGTTTATCAAACGCCGTATTTGTTGGTGCAAAAACTGTTAATGGTCCGGGATTAACCAAAATGTTTTCAAGTTCTGCAGCTTGTACTCCTGCAACCAGGGTTGTGTGAGATTCTGAACCAATTGCAATCTGAAGAATATTTGGTTTGGAAACATCATCAATAACTCCAGCTTGCCCATGATTGTCTTTAAACCCGGTGTTTTCATCAGTTGTACTTCCAGATTTTTGATCTCCGCACGAAACGAAAACCAGCATAAAAACAAGAGTAAAAAGCAAATACTGGAGGATAAAATTTTTCATATCACTCTCTCTTTTATTGTTAGTAAATAATAGTTTACAGTTAAAAATAATTGGTTAAATTAAAATAAGACTAAAAGGTCTGAATATCAAGATTTAAATTAGATCTTTACAAATTTTTCTAATTATTCTCTTTCAACACTCATTTCAAAAATTCTTAAATTCATTCAATTAGCTCTTTCAGCTATATAAATAGATTTTGATAAGTCTTCTTTATTATAGATATCCAACGATTATTTAATGGCATATCTTTATATTTATTGTTGATGTAGTTAATTATTTAAATGAATAAGGAAATGGTTAATCTTGAAATGAAGCACCTAAAAATATTAATATATAATCTTACTTCCATTTTTAATAAAAGCACAAAGCTTCGATACAGTTTATGTTTTTGCCGATAGTATTAAAGAAAATTCAATTTCGTTGGATAATGTTTGGCGTTATCATCCGGGTGAAGATACTTTGTGGGCTTCACCCGGATTTGATGATTCTAACTGGGATACAGTAAGAACAAATATTGAACTGGATGAAATTCCTAAAAACACCTGGAAGGGGATAGGTTGGTTCAGGAAAATAATTGTAATTGATTCTTCACTTGTTAACAAACCGATAGGATTTTCTATCAACCACTTTGGTGCCTCGCAAATATTTCTTAACGGGAAAATAGTTAAGGAATTTGGTAAAGTGGGTTTGAAAGAAGATGAAGAAGAAATTTACCAGCCTCGAGATATTCCGTTTGTTGTTCAACTAGATAGCAATTTTGTTTATACAATTGCCGTTCGATATTCAAATCATCTTTCGATTTCTAAAGATTTTCTTTTCAAAATCTTTCAGACGAGCTGGTTTCAGAATTAGAATTTCTGCCATGGATGATATGATACAGAGTTCTGTTGAAAGTGAAGGGGTTACCTTTGCCGTTAATATGGGTATTGCAGGTCTTTTTCTCTCTCTTGCAATTTTATATTTTCTACTCTTCTTATTCTATTCAAGGTATAAGGAAAATATTATATTACTCCTTCTTTAATCTATTTATAGCTTTGGCTTTCGTACATTCGATGTTGCAACGCTTTGTGCACACTAATATTTCCTTGTACGTAATTCTTATAATAGTTGGAACAGTTGCTATTGTGGCAATATTTCCGTCCTACCTTGGTTTCCTCTATTCAATCTTTTATAAGAAAATGCCCAAGCAATTTTGGGTTTTCATTGCAATTGGAATATTAATTATTGCCAGTTCATTTACACAAGCTGTTGAAACTGTAACTGATTATGCTATACTTGGTTTCATATTTCTTTCCACAATTGAAGGGCTCAGAGTTATTCTTCTTGCAATAAAAAGAAAGAAGGATCACGCCTGGGTAATTGGTTTAGGTGTAATTGTTTTCGTGATTTTTGTTTTAACCTTATTTGTTGCAGGAATTTTTGGCATAAATATTAATAGCATTATTGGAATTATTTTATTCTTTATTGGTCTTTTAAGTTTACCTGCTTCTATGTCTGTATATCTTGCAAGAGATATTGCTACAACTAATAAAAATCTTACCCTTCAACTAGAAAATGTAAAAGAATTATCAAAAAAAGAACTTGAACAACAACTAAGAGCTCAAAAAGCAGAAGCAGAAAACGAAAGGAAAAGTAAAGAATTGGAGGAAGCTCGCCAACTGCAGCTCTCGATGCTTCCTAAAGAGTTGCCAAATATACCCAATCTCGATATTGCGGTTTATATGAAAACTGCAACTGAAGTTGGCGGCGATTATTATGATTTCCATCTTGCATTGGATGGAACATTAACTATCGTTATCGGCGACGCAACAGGGCACGGATTAAAAGCGGGAACTATGGTTACTGCTGCTAAAAGTCTATTTAATTCTTATGTAAATAATAATGATATACTTTTTACCTTTAGCGAATTTACCCGCGTTATAAAAGAAATGAAAATGCACGCAATGTCAATGTGTTTATCACTTTTGAAGATAAATGGAAACCAATTGGAGATGTCCTCTGCAGGAATGCCACATGCATTGTTATTCAGAAATGATAAAAAAATAATTGAAGAAATTGCACTAAAAGGAATGCCTCTTGGTGCAGTTAGTTGATTTCCCTTACCAAACAAAATCCAAAGAACTATTTACAGGTGATACATTGTTTCTACTTAGTGACGGTTTACCCGAACTGTTTAATAAAGAGAGAGAAATGTTTGGGTATGAAAGAATTACAGAAGAATATGAAAAAGTTGCTGAGAAAACTCCTGAAGATATTATTGAGCACATGAAGACTGCTGGCTCAGATTGGGCTGATGGAGCGGAACCAGAATGACGATATTACATTTGTAGTAATTAAAGTTAAATAAAAAAAAGTAGCGGGTTAAATTTCAGAAGCGAAGCTCTACCGATCTATAGTAACTCAGAGCGGAGAAATAAAGAATCGAACCCAGAAAAATCTTTAATCAGTTTATAGCATAATGTAGTTTATTACTTCATCAACACCATCTTCTTAGCCTCAACAAAAGAACCTGCTTGTAGTCTGTAGAAATAAATTCCACTTGTTAAGCCATTACTGTTAAAATCAATTTCATATTCTCCTGCAGGTTTTTCTTCGTTAACTAATTTGGCAATTTCCATACCCAACATATTGTAGATAGTAATTTTAACAAAACCTGGTGTTGCTAATTGATAATTAATAAATGTGGTCGGATTAAAGGGATTAGGGTAGTTTTGCTCCAATTTATATGCATAGAAATCGACGTGTTCATTTACAGAACTGGCTGATCCGGTTGTAAATCTAAATACTTCGGAAAACATTCCCTCATAGTTCGCTGTTGCTCCTCTTACTCGCCAAAACAATTTTTTATTTTCCTCAAGGCCGCTTACAGAATATGAAGTAGAAGTAATGCCTGGTTGGTTAACAACAAAGTTTATAAAAGAACCAAAAGTAGATATTTGTAGTGTGTAAGAAACTGCACCGTTTACCGGCGTCCATTCAAATGTAGGACTGGTTGATACATTCACAGCGCTATCCTGCGGTGAGATTAGAATTGGGACTTCAATTCCTGTTGTAAAACTTCTAACTTCAGAAAAACTACTGATATTTCCACCATTGTTTACTTGTACCCGCCAAAAATATTTAACAAGACCTAGTTGCAAACCGCCTACCCAATAATTTGGTGTTCCCACCATATCATCATACTCTATTGTTGCAAAGTTAGAATCAGTTGATAATTGGAACCTATATAAAACTGCAGACGATACCGTGGACCATTGAAAGCTTTGCGTAAGCATTACCCCTTCAAGACCATCATCGGGAGAGATAAGATCTGGTGCGTCAGGAACAATGTCATTGAGACCAAGATATGTAATGAACATTTCAATTTTTTGTACGGGCCGTTCTGTACCAGGTACTACAGGTGAGTTAACAATATCATCTACCACCGTCATCCCTTCGTATACTCTTCCATATGCTGTGTACTGCCCATTCAAACTAGAATTATTAACAACGTTTATAAAAAACTGTGAGGTTGCACTGTTAATATCAGAACCCCTAGCAGCTCCCAGGATCCCACGTGCGTGATTTATATTTGTAAACTCAGCAGGTACAGTAGTCTGAGTTGGATCACCAAAGCCCCATGTCGAGGGATCACCATGCCGAGAATTAGGGTCACCTCCCTGAATAACAAATCCGGGTACTACCCTGTGGAATGCGGTTGTATCATAAAATTGAATTGATACAAGACTATCAAAATTATGAACATGTAGAGGTGTAATTATTCTAAACAGTTCAACTTTAATATCTCCTACATAAGTACCTTCTCTTTCACACATCATGTTGTATTGAGGCATTCCAGTTTGAGTAAATGTTTTTATGGTTAAGAACAAAACTAAAAGGGTTGTAATAAATAATGGTTGTAGATTTTTCATAACTTCATCTCTTTTATGAATCCTGTCTTAAATATAACACGTACTGATTTGAGAATAAAGTTAACGGAAGAAATGATTCATTAAGAATAATAGACTGTCAGATCAATATCCAGCTAATTAGATAATTAATGAATACGATGAGTGATTTCTCACTATCAAAATATTTCACTTCACCTTAACAATAACCATGGTCAATCATCTTAAAATTAAATATATAATAAATAATAAGTTATAGAACTTGAGTAACAAAAGAATAACATAAATTATAGATATTGTGGGAAATGAAAAGTCATAGACAGAAAACAGAAACCCCTACCAACTTTCATTGATAGGGGCTTATGAATAAAAATTAACTTATAATTTACTTCATCAACACCATTTTCTTGGTTTCAACGAAAGAACCTGCTTGTAGTCTGTAAAAATAGATGCCGCTTGGGAATTGCTCAGCATTAAATTCCATATCATAAATTCCAGGTTGTTTAACTTCATTTTCTAAAGTGACAACTTCTTCTCCTAAGGAGTTAAATACTTTTAGAGTTATTAATCCCTCTTCGGGAACCGAATACTTAATAATCGTTGATGGATTGAAAGGATTAGGGAAATTTTGAGATAGTGAATACTCAATTGGTATAGCAACAACCACTTCAATTTCATCTGAGAGTTCAAAACTACCATCGAAATCAATTTGTTTTAATCTGTAATAGTAAATTCCTGCTTCAACATTATCATCTACAAATGTATACTCGTGAATTTCTGTAGTGGTACCGTGTCCATTTACGTATCCAATAGAGTAATATTCTCCATTTTTAATTTTTCTTTCTATTTCAAACATCTGATTATTTGTTTCTGAAACTGTAGTCCAGTTTAGTTTTATAGTTCCATCAATTGTTAAAGCTATGAATGAGGTAAGTTCAACTGGAATAATGTAAGTTCCATAAATACAGAAATTATCAACAACCCACCACCAATCCCATCCTGGTTGAACAGATCTTAACCTGATTTTTACATTTGATTGATTAGCAACAACTGAACTAATATTTATTGATTCGTGCGTATCACGAATATCTGTACCAACTTGATCCCAAACACCTGTCCAAGTAGATCCACCATCACTACTAACTTCAATGTGTGCTTCATCTTCTGCGTCAATTACATTCCAATCATTATCAAACTTAATTGTTACAATATCATAAGCTGAAAGATCAAATACCTGAGTAATTTCTGCGGTAGTATTCATTGTTGTTCCGCTACCGCATTCGTCAGAATCAGCAGCTAATAATCCTCCAGAAGAAGTCAAGGGGAGTGTGTAATCATTTGGGTATGGCGGTGTAATTATTTCCCAATCACAGGATCCACCATTGTTTACTATTGTCCATAGTCCTATTCCATTTTCAAATTGATCACAGAAAATACTATCAGTTACCTGGTTGGGATCGGTGACAGTTATGTAATCAATTTTCGTTTCTGAATCGAAGTTCGTTCCATCAGAAACTGTTAATATTACAGTGTAAATGCCAAAGTTTGAGTATTGCCAATCTGGATTTTGTGTTGTCGCGTCAATAGTACCATCATTGTCAAAATCCCATTCCCAGGAAATAATTGAATTCGGTTGTGAAAATGAAAGATCAGTAAACTGAACTGATAATGGTGCCTGCCCTGAGGTAAGATCTGCTATAAAATCTGCTGTGATTGGGCCTTCAATATATCCTCTATCAGCAAAAACAGGAATGATATGAATGAGATTCGATCCACCGTAAAGTATTTGATCAGCTGCAATGAATGCGTTGGCTGCATCAGGTTGATTGGAACTGCCGTTCGTCATAGCCATACCTTCAAGAAAATCACTATCCGTTGCTTCTCTACCTATTAGATCATAAATACTCATTAAGGAAGATGCCCACATCTGTCCGTCTGTGTGAATTTGCCCCACCAATCCTTCTGGATAATGTGCTGTATAATTTGTTATTCTTCCCGGCCAGAAAGGATTATGCCCATCCCAGATAAATACCCAGTTATATCCTGGATCGCTTGCTGTCCAATATCCGGTGCTTCTTATGTATGAGGTACACCAGTAATCTCCGCAACCTTCACTTAATCCCTCAGTTTGAGAAATTCCACCAATTGTTAACCAATCGTGAATGCCGTGTCCCAATTCGTGCAATATTACTCCAAGGTCTTCGGCATCGTCAACACCGCCATCTCCAAATGCCACACTACCGGTAGAACTTAAATAATGTGAATTATCATCACCATTTAAACCGTGGGGATCAAATCTAACACCACCAACATATTGATAAGGTGTTAGCGGAATACTTAATGAATCATTTATCCAGCGCATAGAATTATCAATATGGAAATAGGTATTAGCAGCTTCAAAATTATCATCGCTTCTTGTAAAATGAAAATCGCTTGTTGGATTTGTGTGCAATCCTGTAAAGGGACTTTCAAAATCCCGAATCTCAGCCCATGGACCTTTTAAACTATAAACGCTTCCATTAAAATCAATGTCATAGAGTGTTCTTACCTCGAGGTGTGACGTCAATGAATCAGAGTCAGCATCGTTGTTATCAACGAAACCGGGAGAGCCATAAGTTGTTCTTGCGTGTGTAATAGGATCAGGATCGAATACCCAGCCACTTCCGTTAACTAAATTCGGATCATCTCCTCCAATGTTGACATAACATGCCTTATCTTCAACTCGAAATATTTCACTTGTTTGCGCATCAATCAGTACTTCCCAGTCGCCAGCCAATTCTTCAGATGGAACAATATTTACTTTTTGTGTAAGTCGAAATTTGCCTTTATTATAGTAAATGACTGTTTCAGTATTTTCGTAGGTTGTTAGTCCCTGGATACCCAAATAATTTTTAGCTTCCTGCAGAGCAGAATTTTCTGATAACACTATGGTTTCTAAATCTGGTTTTATCTTAACATCATAAGGTATTCTATATCCGTTCATTACAAAAATGATATTGTTGTTTCTATCAATTGTAATATTCAAAGTAGAACTATAAACTTGATATTGACCTATATATTGAGCAAAATGAACATGAAATCCAACGCGGGTTTCCTTTGTAGTTAAATATCTAAGACCACTCAGATCGTGATTAATTTTTAATAGCTCACTATTTTCTGAAAGGTACTGGCGAGCCATCTTTTCAGGCGTATCTGGATTTACACTATAGCTTACCCTATAAAGTGCTATTGGAACTCCTGTTTTAGAATTGATACGCATGTTATTAAAAATTTCACTCTGCTCATTTTCATTCGTTATTATTTCCAGCTGGCTGTTATCAATCGGCTTTTGTGCAAGATTGATCGAAGCAATTGCAAATGTGAAAATTAAGATCAGATTAAAGAAAGTAAGTATTCTTTTCACGAGGAATCCTTTCGTTTGGAATTAAAATTGTTGTTACTAAAATATTACTATAATGCTATACATGCCATTTTAATATCATTAGTCCTTTGAAATATCAAGCTCTAATATTTTATTAATAATAAATCAGTACCAACTTTCATTGATAGGGGAGGGGATTGGTAAAAATTTTATTAGTCAGTTATTAAATTAATACGATTAAAATAATTTGCTAATAGTGGGTTTGCAAAAGTGATTACCGTAAGAATATTGTAAGAGAAGTCTGTAAGTTATTGTTATATAATAGAATTGGCGGAGAGGGCGGGATTCGAACCCGCGGTACCCGTTACAGGTACGGCAGTTTAGCAAACTGCTGGTTTCAGCCACTCACCCACCTCTCCGGAACTGAAATTTCAGAGTACAAACATAACATTTTAATCCAAATATTGAAACTAAACTTGTAATCAAATATTTGATTGATTATCAAACCACCTTTTAATAGATTTGAATTTCAAAGTAAATGCATTTGGAGAATGGATGAATTCATTTGAGGGTACAGACTATTATAATATAGAATCTCTTCTTTCTAAAGAGGAGATAATGATAAGAAATACGGTACGCGAATTTATTTCAAATGAAGTCATACCTATCATCGAAAAGCATAACCGCGAAGCTACTTTTCCCGTTCAGCTGATTCCTAAAATGGGAGAATTGGGCTTACTTGGTACAACCTTCCCAGGCAAATATAATTGTGCTGATCTCAATTATGTTACTTACGGCTTGGTTAATCAGGAGTTAGAAAGAGGGGATAGCGGAATAAGAAGTTTTGTTTCAGTTCAAAGTTCTCTTGTAATGTATCCTATTTTCTCATTTGGGAGCGAAGTACAAAAAGATTATTGGCTCCCACTGCTTGCCAGTGGTGAAAAAGTTGGTTGCTTCGGTTTAACCGAACCTGATTATGGCTCTAACCCATCAGGTATGATCACAAAAGTAGAAAAAGTAGATGGTGGTTTCCTATTAAACGGTGCAAAAATGTGGATAACAAATGGTACAATTGCCGATGTTGCAGTTGTCTGGGCTAAACTTGATGGTGTTGTAAGAGGATTTCTTGTGGAAAAAGAATTTAAAGGATTCTCTGCACCGGAGATGAAAGGCAAACATTCACTTCGGGCTTCAGTAACTTCAGAATTGGTTTTTGAAGATGTATTTATTCCTGAAGAAAATATACTGCCCAAAACAGTTGGAATAAAAAATGCACTTAATGTGTCTTAACCAGGCAAGATATGGAATTGCATGGGGTGTTGTTGGTGCTATGATGGCATGCTATGATTCAGCTCTTAACTATGCAAAAAGCAGAGTACAATTCAGTAAACCGATTGCAGCTTACCAGATTACTCAGCAAAAATTAGTTATTATGCTAACCGAAATTACCAAAGCACAATTGTTGAATATACAATTAGGCAGGTTGATGGATAAAGGTGATTCAAAGCATTACCAGGTTTCGATGGCAAAACGAAATAACTGTGAAAAAGCACTTGAGATTGCAAGGATGTCCAGAGGAATTCTAGGTGCAAACGGAATACTTGATGAATACCCAGTTATGCGGCATTCAGCTAACCTTGAATCAGTTATAACTTATGAGGGTACGCACGAAATGCATACCCTTATTATTGGTGAAAACATTACAGGATTTTCAGCGTTTGATTAAATATTTATAAATCGAATTAGACTTAAGCTATGTTAGATAAAAAAGAACTATTAGAAGGATTAACATTTGATGATGTTTTGCTGATACCTGCAAAATCATCTCATCTTCCAAATGAGGTTGATATATCAACTTTATTAACACCTGAAATAAAACTTAATATTCCTATTGTATCTGCTGCAATGGATACGGTAACTGAATCTGCCCTTGCTATTGCAATTGCCCGTGAAGGGGGCATTGGAATTTTACATAAAAATATGGGTATTGAAGAACAATGTGAAGAGGTAGATAGGGTTAAAAGATCTGAAAGCGGAATGATACAAGATCCTGTTACACTTTTACCTGACCGCACAGTAAAAGAAGCCCTGGAACTAATGAAAAAATACAGGGTATCCGGCATTCCAATAATTGATAAGACAGAGAAATTTGTTGGCATTCTTACAAATAGAGATTTAAGGTTTGAACCGAATGTAAAACTTAAAGTATCTGATCTAATGACAAAGGAAAACCTCGTTACTGCACCGATTGGAACTACATTGGACAAAGCTGAAAAAATATTACAAAAATATAAAATAGAAAAGTTACCGGTAGTTGATAAACATGGTAAACTTAAGGGATTAATTACATTTAAAGATATAATGAAGAAAAAGAAACATCCGCATGCTTGCAAGGATGAACGTGGCAGATTGAGAGTGGGAGCAGCAGTAGGAATTACTCATGATATACAGGATAGAGTGGGAGCACTTTCTAATGCTGGTGCGGATGTTATAGTTATTGATACTGCTCATGGACACTCACAAGGTGTTCTTAGGGCAATAAAGGATGTAAGAAAAAAATTTAAGTATATCCAACTAATTGCCGGTAATATAGGAACTTACCAGGCAGCACTTGATTTAATGGATTGCAAAGTTGATGCTGTAAAAGTAGGAATTGGTCCTGGTTCAATCTGTACAACTAGAGTTATTGCTGGAGTTGGAGTTCCTCAAATTACTGCTATTTCAGAAGTGTACCGGGCTTCTAAAAATAAGGGTATTCCTATAGTTGCTGATGGTGGAATTAAGCAAACTGGAGATATTCCTAAGGCAATTGCAGCGGGAGCACACAGTGTAATGATAGGCGGATTATTTGCAGGAGTTGAAGAAAGTCCGGGTGAAAAAATACTATTTGAAGGAAGAAGTTTTAAATCTTACAGAGGAATGGGTTCATTAGGAGCAATGAAAAAGGGGAGCAAAGATAGATATTTTCAAGATATTGAAAATGACATATCTAAACTGGTTCCTGAAGGAGTTGAAGGAAGGGTTCCCTATAAAGGACCTCTTGGTGATACGATTTATCAGCTAGTAGGCGGCATTAGAGCTTCGATGGGTTACTGTGGAGCAAAAAATATAAAACAGATGAGGAATAGATCTAAATTTATTAGAATTACATTGGCTGGTTTGAAGGAAAGTCATCCACACGATGTAATTGTTACTAAAGAAGCGCCTAATTACCACACTTAGATTTCGTAGTATTTTTATTTTGATTAGGAGGAGATTGCTCTTAAATGCTTAAAGTTCTTGTTATTGCATATTATTTCCCACCAATGGGTCTTAGTGGTGTTCAGCGAACCTTAAAGTTTGTTAAATACCTTAAAAATTATAATTGGGAACCAACAGTCATCACTACAGATGATGTTGGTTACTTTGCCCATGATCTATCTTTACAAAAAGAACTTGAAGAAACTAATATAAGAGTTGTAAGAGTTGGTGGGAAAGATCCAAACTCAGTCCTTTCAAAATTTGGTACCATAAAACTCCCAAGAGAATTTATTAGAAAAGCGTTTAATAAAATCAGCCAGACATTATTCATTCCTGATAATAAAATAAACTGGGCAAAGAGAGCTTATCAGAAAGCCGAAGAATTATTAAGTGAAGAATCATTTGATGTTGTTTTTGTAACCGGTCCACCATTTTCTTCTTCCTATGTATTCAGCCAGCTTAAAAAGAAGCACGATATTCCGCTTGTAATAGATTACCGCGATTTGTGGTACGAAAGTTACTTCGCATTTTATCCAACTCCTTTTCATAAATCAGCAAATAAAAAACTAGAATACAAAACATTACAGGCGGCAGACCGTGTGATTGTTACTAATCGCAAAATCAAGGAAAAGTTATTAAATGATTTTCAGTTTTTAACTCATAATGATGTTGTGATAATTTCCCATGGATTTGACCAGGAAGATTTTCAAAAAGCAGAAAAAATTCCAAAACATAACAATCGGATGATATTAACTTATTCAGGAATTTTTATGGTTTACAATTCTCCTGAATATTTACTTAAAGCTTTTAAGGTGTTATCTGTAGAAAGACCTGATATAGCAAAAAATATTGAACTTCACTTTGTAGGATTTTTAAGAAACGAAAACAAGAAATTAATAAAAAAGTTAGGGCTGCAGGAGTTTGTGTACGACCACGGCTATGTTGATCACATGGAAGCGGTTAAAAAATTAAAATATTCTGATGTTTTATGGATGATGGTTGGTAGAAGAAAGAACATAGATTCCATTTTACCAGGAAAATTATATGAGTATGCTGGCGCAAAAAAACCAATACTGGCTTGTATGCCCGATGGCGCTGCAAAGGATGCAGTTGCCGAATACTCGGCTTCTTTTATTTGTGAGCCGGATAATATTCAACAAATAAAAGAAAATATTATTGAAATTTTTGAACTCTACGGGAAAAATGAATTACCAACAGTTAATGATGAGTTTTTAACAAAATACCGAAGAGATTATTTAACTGAACAATTATCCAAACAATTTCAATTTTTAATAAGGGCAAGCATTATATGAATGTAGTAGTTATAGGTTCGGGCGGAAGAGAGCATGCACTTTCACATAAAATAAAGGAAAGTGCACTTCTTGATAATCTCTATATCATTCCCGGTAATCCTGGAACAGCAAGTCTTGGTGAAAATATTAATCTTGATATTGATTGATCATCCAGCTCTTGTTAATTTTTGCATAGAAAAAGATATTGGGCTAGTTGTGATAGGACCTGAGCAGCCGCTGGAAAAGGGATTAGCAGATATATTAAGAGAGAATGAAATAAAAGTTTTTGGTCCAGGCAAAGAAGCTGCTGAAATAGAATCAAGTAAATCGTTTGCAAAATCAATAATGAAAATTGCTGGGGTTCCAACTGCAAAGTATTTGAAGTTCACAAGCGCAATGTATGATCATGCAAAAGATTATTTAAAAGGAAAGAAATATCCGTGCGTAATTAAAGCTGATGGACTTGCGGCCGGTAAAGGAGTTTGTGTTTGTAATAATGCAGAGGAAGCCGAAAAAGCAATTAAGGATATTTTTGTTTCCAAAGTTTTTAGTTCAGCGGGCGATTGCGTTTTAATTGAAGAATTTTTGGAAGGTGAAGAAACATCGGTGTTTGCAATAACCGATGGAGAAAATTTTGTTACGCTTCCTCCTTCCCAGGATCATAAAAGGGTAGGGGAGAATGATACAGGAAAAAACACAGGTGGAATGGGTGCTTACGCACCTACGCCATTTGTTAATGCCGAATTGTTGGAAGAAATAGAAAAGACTATTATTGCTCCCACTCTCAAGAGCACTTAACGAAGAAGGCAAGAAGTTTATTGGCTGCCTTTATGCAGGTTTAATCTTAACAGAAGATGGTCCGAAAGTAATTGAATTTAATTGCCGCTTTGGTGATCCTGAAACCCAGGTTGTTCTGCCGCTTCTGGAAGGTGATTTTCTAAAACTTCTTTATTCTGCTGCTGATGGCAATCTTGATACTAAATGCTGTTTCCTATTCACAACGTACTGCGGTTTGTGTTGTAGCTGCATCAGGTGGTTATCCTGATGAATATGAAAAAGGTTTTGAGATCTCAGGATTGGATAATCTTTCTGAAGATGTAATTGTCTATCACGCAGGTACTAAGGATGAAAATGGAAAAATTTTAACAAACGGTGGGCGCGTTTTAGGAGTTACCTCTCTCATTGGAGAATAATGATTTACTGGAAGCAAAAGAAAAAGCTTACGAAGCAATAAACTCCATTCATTTTAGAAATATTTATTTCCGTAAGGATATTGCAGATAAAGCGTTAAAGTAGTTTCACCGTTTTTTGAAGATATCTTTAAATCATTTTCTTCTCTCCAAAATATTCATTAGTTTAAAACTGATTTCATTTCTTAAAGAATATTATTTTAGATGATACCGCTGCATGTACATTCAAATTTTACGCTTCTAAAAGGTACAATTCCTGTCGAGCAACTAGTTAAAAGGGCTGTAGAACTTGGGCTGGCAGCACTTGCACTTACTGATACAAACGCAATGAACGGGGTAATTCAGTTTGCAAAAATTGCAAATGAAAATAACATTAAACCGATTATAGGAACTCTAATAGATGAACCTGGTAACAAAAACAAGTACATTTTACTTCTGGCAAAAAACAATAAAGGTTATAGCGATGTTTGTAAAATTATAACTTCCAGAAAACTGAATGATGATTTTTCCATTCACTCAATCCTAAAAAATGAATGGCGAACCCTTTTTATCATTACACCATCAATTGAATTGCTTCAGGATGTAAAACCATCTGAGAATATTTTTATTGAATTAATTACAACGAATAGTGAAAAAAAGAAAACAGGAAGCGTTTTGATTTTGCAGTGTCTAATAATTTTAAATGTGTTGCAACAAATCCGATCTATTTTTTAAAAAAGCATGATTATCATCTGCATAAAACTGTAACTGCTATTAGGTTAAATTCTACACTTAGAAATGTTGAAGAAGATGAATTAGTTGATACAGAATTTTATTTTAAAGATCCCACTTTAATAATTAAAGAATGGAGAGCCCTGCATGATGTGCTGGATCAATCAAATAAAATTGCTGATGAATGTAATGTAAATTTAAAGTTGAATGATTATAAATTTCCTTCTTATCCTGTTCCCGCAAATGAGACTGCTGAATCGCTTTTATGGAAAGAAACTTATAAAGGATTGAGAAAAAAATATCATCCAATTACTGCTGCTGTTAAAAAGCGAGTTGAGGATGAGTTAGCTGTTATTAGGGAGATGAATTTTACGGAATATTTTTTAATTGTATGGGATATTGTAAGAGAAGCCAGGCAAAGGGGAATGTTACTTATTGGAAGAGGCTCAGCGGCGAACAGTATTGTTGCATACTGTTTAGGTTTAACCCAGGTGGATCCTATAGAATTAAACCTTTACTTCGAACGTTTTATGAATAAGGCGCGCAGTAGTCCTCCGGATGTGGATATTGATTTTTCATGGAAAGAAAGAGATGAAATTATAAAATACATTTTTGAAGAGTATGGTTACGAAAAAGTTGCAATGATTTCAACCACGGTTACATTCAGAGCAAGATCAGCTTTCAGGGAAGTTGCAAAAGCTTACGGCTTTACAAATGAAGAGATATCTAAATTCAGTAAGAGAATTCCATGGACCAGCGCAGCTAATCTTCCTAATCTTTCAAAATTTTTTCCTGAATCAAAAAAACTTAATTTTAACCTGGAGCCATGGAAATCAATTGTAAGTTTAGCATCAAAGATAGCAGGGTTCCCACGTCATCTTAGCATTCATCCTGGAGGAATTGTAATTGCCCCAAATAAAATAACCGATTACGTTGCTTTGGAATATGCGAAGAATAAAGGATTGGGTTTAATCGTAACGCAACCGGATATGTATTCAATTGAAGATATTGGTTTAATTAAAATAGATATTCTCAGTCAGAGATCGCTTGGCGTTTTAAGAGATACGATGGAAAGTATAAAAAATTAATTAGCAGATTCAGTTTTCTGGATATTGTTCATCGATAAAAAAGTTGAATTGTAAAAAATTAAAATGATACCAATTGCCAGCAATCCAATATTTTGCAAAAAGTTTTAATGATCCCAATTCGTTCCCGTTGGCAGTACCAAAACATCCGCAATCAATATTTAATCCTCTTGCAAGACTAATAGCAATTGCAATTATAAAAATAATTAGCATCCCGCTGATTATTATACTGTTCTCTTTGACAGATACTCCAAATAAAAGCAGAAGACCTGCGCTTATTTCAATCCAGGGAAGAATGATAGCGAGAATGTTTATGAAATTATCAGGAAGCAATTTATAATTTGCAATTGCCTGTGCAAAATCATTTGGATCTAGCAATTTTAGGAATGGCAGCATAAATAAAGACAAACGCTAGGAAAACTCTTAAAACAAACAGGAGGTATTTATTTTTTAAAACATTTTTCATCACAGAATACTACTAAACATTTACTGATTGGTTTCGTTAGTGGTTGTAGGATAACTTGCTTCGACCCAGTCTAGCCATCCACCAAAAAAAACAAAAACATTTTTGTATCCAATCTCAGCTAATTTATTTCCTAACAGCACGCTCAAATCGCAATCTGTACCGCTGCAATAAGTTACAATAATTTCATCCTTATTAATGTTAATTAACTTATTTTCATTTTCTTCAAATGAATAGAAGTAAATATTAATTGCATGAAGAGATATGACCTTCATTATAGTCAATATCTTCTCTTGCATCTATAAACTTTGCACCATTATTAAAAAGTGTAAATGCCTGATCAAGGTTTATAATTTTTGGTTCATTAAATATTTCTTCTTCTTCATCGTTATCAGTTATTTCATTTTCATTATTTATATGTTCAGATTCTTCTTCCTTTATGGTCTCCTGCAATTCACTCAATAACTTTTGCTCATCCTCAATATTCTTTAATTGCGTAGTAATTTCTACGGTATCAGCGATTCCTTTTTCATCTCTGTATTATTTCTGGATATGATTAAGAGAATCTGATGCGAAGCTTAATTTTATTTCTTCCCTGATTAAGGAAATTCCTGCTGGATTGAAATTGTTAAAAATTATTCCAACAATTGAACCAATAATAACTACTAAAAATATTTTTTTAATATCTATCCGCAATTATTCTAAAATGATAATTTCAAAAAGTTAACACTTAATTTAAAAACAAAGCCCTCACGAGAGAGGGCTATTGTACCGAAGGCCGGACTCGAACCGGCACCTGGTATAAGCCAGACTGGATTTTGAGTCCAGCGCGTCTACCAATTTCGCCACTTCGGCTAATAACTTTTATTTTGAGACAAAGAACTAAGATTTTTTAATTGATTTACTCAGAAATACAAATTTAAGGAACATTCCTTCGCTAATCAATGAATTATTCTTACACGTTTTTACTTTTTTATCCAATTTTTAATTGATTAGTGCAGATGTAATGAAATTATACAAGTTATTAGATGTTTCAATATATACCATATAAGACATATTTAACTACCAGTAAATAACCTATTAAACATAGCAAATATATAGTGTATTGATAATAAATTAACTATTTGTAACCGTAAGTATTGTTATGGCATTATAATTGTTTCATTTCCATGTAAATCAATAATAATAATAGAGGAAACTCGTGAAAAAACATTTACAAAACCATCAAGTGTATGACTCATTTTATGATGAGGAGTACTTTGCTGATCTATCCGGTGATCCTCCTAACGTTGATCCGGATTATATTGATGAAGAAGAGATTTATGATATGATTGATGATACAGAGTTTGAAGATATGGATATGGATGAACTGGGTTTGGATGATTACGAAGAACTGAATCTTATTTAAGTAATTATTTTTAACATTTTCTTCCGGGGAAGTTATGGCACGTACTTTTATTGGCGAAGAAGGTCAGTATGAAATAGAAGACAACGGCAGCATTGTTCAGAAAATGGTTGACAAGCTTGGTAAGTTAACAGGCAGTATAAGGAAATATAAGAATGCCAGAAACATTACCAATCCTTTTGATAGAGAAGGAGTCAAGAGAGTTCTGGAGATGTTAAAGATTTATAAAATATCAGGTCGCTGTTAATAAAATAAAATACTCTAAAATTGATTAGCTTTACTTTTTCTGAGCTTTTTCAATCTTGCCCCAGGTATCGCGCAAGGGAACGATCCTGTTGAAAACTAATCGCTCCTTTGAACTATCAACGTTATCCACACAAAAATATCCTAACCTTTCAAACTGAAATCTTTCACTTTTTTCAGCATCGTTTAATGAAGGTTCTAATTTACAATTTTTAATTATATCCAGCGAATGAGGATTTATTAATTCTTTGTAATCTTTTTCTTTATCACCTAAAGGATCTTCAACGGTAAAAAGTCTATCATATAATCTAACCTCTGCATCAATGGCATGCTCAGCAGAAACCCAATGAATTGTTCCTTTTACTTTTTTATTGCTCGTACCTGTGCCGCTTTTTGTTTCAGGATCGTAAGAGCAGCGTAGTTCAATTACTTCTCCCGTTTCAGGATCTTTAATAACCTCTTCGCATTTAATAATGTATGCATATCTTAAACGTACTTCTTTGCCCGGAGCAAGCCGGAAGAATTTTTTTGGCGGATCTTCCTGGAAATCATCCTTCTCAATAAAAATCGTTTTTGAAAAAGGAAGCTTTCTTGTTCCCATTGTAGAATCTTCAGGATTATTTATCGCTTCAAGCTCTTCAATTTTTTCATCAGGATAATTTTCAATTACAACTTTAAACGGATTAAGTACACTTAGAACTCTTTTTGCTTTTTTATTTAAGTCTTCTTTAACACTATGCTCTAATAAAGCTACATCCGTAAGTGCGTTTCTTTTAACAATACCACTTTTTTCCGAAAAATTTCTAATAGATTCAGGTGTGTATCCTCTTCGTCTTAATCCTGAAATGGTTGGCATTCTTGGATCATCCCAACCATTCACAAAACCTTCTTGTACAAGTTCTAAAAGCTTTCGCTTACTCATAACTGTAAAGCTTACATTCAATCTTGCAAACTCAATTTGTTGGGGAGGATAAATTTCAAGTTCTTTAACAAACCAATCGTATAACGGACGATGATTTTCAAATTCCAACGTGCAAAGTGAATGTGTAATTCCTTCAATCGAATCTGACTGCCCGTGAGCCCAATCATACATAGGATAAATGCACCATTTATCTCCTGTACGGTGATGTGATTCGTGTCTTATGCGGTAAAGAATCGGATCCCGCATATTCATGTTTGGAGAAGTCATATCAATTTTAGCTCTTAGAACATATTCACCATCTTCAAACTCGCCAGCTTTCATTCTCGCAAAAAGATCCAGGTTCTCTTCAACCGGGCGATTTTTATAAGGACTATCTTTTCCCGGTTCTGTAGGTGTACCTCGGTATTCTTTTATTTCATCACCGTTAAGAGAATCAACATAAGCTTTACCATTTTTAATAAGCTTTATAGCATATTCATATAACTGATCAAAGTAATCGGATGCATAATACTCTCTGTCTTCCCAATCAAATCCAAGCCATTTTATATCTTCTTTAATTGAGTTAACATATTCCATTTCTTCCTTTGTAGGATTTGTATCATCAAATCTTAAATTGCACAATCCATTGTATTCTTCAGCTAAACCAAAGTTTAAACAGATTGATTTTGTATGACCAATATGTAAATAGCCATTCGGTTCGGGAGGAAATCTTGTGTGAATTTTACTATGCTTACCAGTTTTTAAATCTTCATTAATAATGTCTTTAATAAAGTTTGATGGCTTGATTTCATTATTTTCTGTGCTGTTATGTTTTTGGTTATCCATTTAAATTCTTCAGTAAGATTTTAAGTTAATTTTAATTTTTCAATTGCTTGGTCAATCCGTTTAAGAGTTTCATCTTTACCAATTATTACAACAATATCATACACGCCAGGTCCTTCACCCATTCCCGAAACAGCAATTCTTAATGGATGAATTAATTTACCATTGCCCACATCCATCTGTTCTGCAGTTTTATGAAGGGCGTTTTCATAATCTTGCTTAACCGGGTTTGTTAACTCTGCAAAATTATAGCGCAACTTTTTCAAAAGTACAGGCGAATCTTCTTTCCATCTTTTCTTCAAAACTTTTTCATCATATTCTACTGGGGGTTCAAAAAAGTATGGGCTTTTTGTTAAATATTCTTTAATAAAAGAAACTCTTTCCTTCATTGCATCAACCACATGCAGCAAGTATTTATCGGCATAGCTTTGGTCTGAATATTTTGATTGTGCAAGCTCACTCTTAAGCATTTCTAAAACTACATTATTAGATTTTTGCCTTAAATGTTCGTAGTTAAGCCAATTTAGTTTTTCAAGATTAAACACTGCTCCCGCTTTATGGACTCTTTCAAGTGAAAATTTTTCGCAAAGCTCTTCCATTTCATAAAATTCTTTATCATCCCCGTAATTCCATCCGAGCAACGCTACAAAATTTATTAACGCTTCCTTCAGATATCCTTTCTTCATGTAATCTTCAACCGCAACATCACCCTGCCTTTTGCTTAATTTGGATTTATCAGGATTTAATAGTAGCGGAAGATGTGCAAAAACCGGTTTTTCCCAACCAAGATATTCGTACAACAAAATATGCTTTGGCGTTGATGAAAGCCATTCTTCTCCTCTGATAACATGGGTAATTCCCATTAGATAATCATCAACAACATTGGCAAGATGATAAGTAGGAAATCCATCACTCTTTACCAAAATCTGGTCATCAACAATATCAGTTTCAAATTCAACACGTCCTCTAATTGAATCATCTACAATTTACCTTCTCTCCCGGTTGAACATTTAACCTGACGACATGAGGTTCGCTGCTAATTATTCTTTTTTCAATCTCATCTTGGCTTAAAGACAAAGCAAGCTTATCATATTTATAAGCTTCTTTATTCTGCTCTTGTTTTTCCCTTAAGTTCTTTCAATCTTTCAGGAGTATCAAATGCATAATATGCTTTTTTATTTTTGATGAGTTCATCAGCATACTTCTTATATATTTCCAGTCGTTCAGATTGAAAATAGGGACCGCTGTCTCCTCCTGTCTCGGGTCCTTCATCAAAAGTAAGCCCAGCCCAGTGTAAAGTTTCCAGCAAATTATCAACTGCACCCTCAACAAACCTGTTTTTATCGGTATCTTCAATTCTTAATATTATTTTACCGTTGTTATGTTTGGCAAACAGGTAATTATATAAAGCTGTACGAAGTCCGCCAATATGAAGGAATCCTGTAGGACTAGGAGCAAATCTCACTTTACAATTTTTTGTACTCATCCGAATGATATATAGTTAATTTAAATAGATGATAAAATTTATCTAACAAAAATAATAAATGATCAATAAACTACTTGGCTAGATGTATTGGAAGAGAACCTACGATTTAACGGGTTCATTACTTTCAGTATAATACTTTACTTTCTTTAAGAATTCCTGGCTGTCAATCGGTTTAGGAATATAATCAGTTGCCCCTGCATCCAGGCATTTCTCCCTATCACCCTTCATTGCAAAAGCAGTTAGCGCAATAATAGGAGTTTCTTTATAATCGCCCAATTCTCTTATTTTTCTCGTAGCTTCAAATCCATTCATAACAGGCATTTGCATATCCATTAATATCAAATCGTACTTTTGTTCTTTAACAGCATCTACAGCTTCCTGCCCGTTTTCAACAACTACAATCGATTCGAAATTATTTTTCTTAAGCAGACGGGTAACGATAATCTGGGAATGTTTGTAATCTTCAACAAGTAGAATTTTAATCGTATCTTTTTGTTCTTTAATTTCTTCAGGGGTGGAAGGTTCATCATACCTGTTTATCATCGCGGTAACAGTTTCCTGTAAATCTTCAATATTAGTACTACTCTTATGCAACAGGTCATCAAACAATCCATCAATTCTTTTAACATCATCTTCGTAATTTTCTTTACCGGTATAAATAATAATAGGAAGATGGGCGAACTGTTTTTTAGTTTTAATCATTTCGATTAATTGAATACCATTTATTTCAGGCATATCAAGATCGATTATGGCAAGGTCCAGGTTTAAATTTTCAATTGTGTCTATAACTTTAGTTGAATCGGATTCAGCAACAGGATTAAAACCTGCTTGCTCAACAACTTCCTTCATAAGGTTTAATGTAGGAAGGTCATCATCAACAATAAGAATATTAGAATCTCGTTTAAGTTTATAGCTTGTAAGCACTTCAACAAGGTACTTATAGTTAATCGGCTTAACGAAATATTCAACAGCGCCCATTAAAAAAGCTTTTTGTTGTTCGGCTTCAACAGAACAAATAATAACCGGCGTTTGCTTAGTGTTCTTAAATTCTCTCATCTGCTGCAAAAGTTCGAGCCCGTTAGCATCAGGCAAAACAATATCCATCAGTATCGCAAGGAAGGATTCCTTTTCAATTATCTGCCTGGTCTGTTCAGCAGAATTTACAATAGTTGGTTCGTAACCCCATTTATTAAGGTAGTTGCCTAATAGTTTCGAGGTTGCATAGTCATCTTCAATAACAAGCACTTTGTTTGATTTGTTTGCTTTGGGCAGCATGCTAATCTGTTCTTCAATTTGAGTAATTTCCTCAACAGGAATGCTGATATTAAATGTTGTCCCTTTACCAATCGTACTTGTTATATCAAGTTCACCGTTTAGAAAATCGATGTATTTTTTTGATAAGGTTAATGCCAGCCCGGTTGTACTTCCTATTGTAGAAGTATATAAATCTGTAATTGAAAATGGTTCGAATATTACATTAAGTTTATTGGAAGAAATTCCCGCGCCGGTATCTGTGATCCTTAATCTTAACTGGTTTTTCTCCGAAGAGAAAACAGAAAGCGATATTTTTCCTCTTTCTGTTAATCTTAAAGAAGTTGTAATTAAGTTAAGAAGAATGTACCTCAGTTTTTGAGAATCTAATTTAATTGTAACAGGTAATTCTTTGTCAATACTAACAATAAATTCAATCCGCGACTTGTCAACCTTCTCTTCCAACAATCCCAAAAGTTCAGAAATGAATTGCTTGATATTTACAGTAATGCGTTCATCTGAACTTTTATCGCTATCCAGTCTAGCTATGTCTATTAGATCATTAAGAAGTGTCAATAAGTAGTATGCATTTTCTTTAAGTGTGTTAAGATATTCTTTTTGAGAGGCTGAAAGATTTTCTTCTCCAAGGAGCGAAGCAAAACCCATAATACTGTTTGTTGGAGTTCTCAGCTCGTGTCCAATTGATGATATGATATCGCTTATGCCACTGCTTAAACCACCTTTTCTGCCACTCCATATTTTCAACAGGTTTCTTATCGATTCACCCACAACCTCAAGATTATCGCGGTCAATCAGTGTAAATTCAGTTTTCTTGGCTAGTTTTAATACAACTTTTTCCTTTTCGCTTATACTAATGTGCAAACAGCCCTCAATAAGTACATGATCGGTGGCTTTAAATTCACATTTTGGGTCTATCTCAAATTTTGTTTCTGTTGATTCGAAACTGAAGAGATAACAATTTGCACAGTTATTCAAAGCATTTGGTAACAGCGCCTTCCTGGCTTCGCTAGATTTGCCTAGAACCTCAAAACTATTATCTACAACTCTTGTAAGTACAGCAGCTTCAATTTCGTATTCACTAACTAAATATTCGCATAAGTTATCCGGAAATTCCTGTGATGAAGAAAGTGCGAATTTTATCAGGTCATTATTTTTGGCAATAAAATCAATTTTAGAACTTTGCATGATTCCCGCAATATATTTTATATTTATTTACACTTATAATTTAACATCTAAAATAAGGATACACAATTTAAATCAAAAGCAGACATAGTTTCTTATTGTAACTAAAAAAATCCGTTTTTATTAGTTATTAAGGGATTGTTTTATCCTCTGTGGAAAAGATTATTATAATATATTTTTAAAGATTTACATCAAGCTGAAATGAAACCCGGTTGTCAATATTTCCTTCTATTTCGTTATTACCGGAACTGATTGTTTTTATTTTGGTTTGTACGTTTCAGAGAATTTTAACGATAATGTGAACATCCTGAACGGTTTATACCTTAGTATAATATACCATCGCATACCTTCGCCAAACATAGCAAGATTGGTTAGCACTCCCGTTAAGTTATTTTCATACTGGAAGATGGCAGAGTTGAAAGAATCTGTTCTAAAAAATATTATTCTGCCATAAAGATTAAAGTTTGAAGTCGGCGAATACCTTATATCCTGAAAGAGCAGATAACCATTTTCTGCAACATTAATTGCATAAATCTTGAAACTGTTGTATTCAAATCTTCCTTTTAATCTTAGTTTTTTTGAAATGTTATAGATAAGTTCAGCTCGCATTGTTTGCTTTAGCCGCTTAATAAGTCTGTCGTTATTTTCTATTGTTTCTGTAACATCTTTGTTTTCGTATTTATATCTTAATCTTAAAGAAAAACCCTTAAGAGGTTTGCTAAGAAAATCCAGAAGGTACTCATTCCCATCGCTTGGCAAAGGATTAGTAAATGTTGCATAAGGAAATTTAAACTGATCGTAATAAAAATTAAGCAAACCAATTGGTGTGCGCCATTTGAATCCAGTATAAATTCCAAACTCATTCGTAGTAGCGCCAGATCTTTCGCCAAATCCAAAACCATGAAGACTAATAAAATTACTTGGATAGCTTCTAATAGAAGTAATAAATGAAAAACGCTGCGTAACTGCAATTTGCATAGAATTGATTGAGGCAACCGAAGTTCCATTATAAACTACTTCGCCAAAAAAGTTTATGTTGCTTAGATAAAAATCGTAATAAGCTGAAGTGTAATTAAATTTATTTCCGCTAATATCGTAAACAGAGGAAGAATGAAATGAATTGCTAAATTCGGATTGATAATAAAGCAAACCTGTCTTAAATGTTTTGCCTGAAATATAGTCAATTCTCCCACCCATCATCTTTTCGCGAGCACTGTTCCTCTTATTTATTTCGCTTTCAGTTCTGTGAAGTCCGTCTACAGGTGTGGAAAAAATTTCTCCTGTAACCGAGTCAACATTAGCATCTATAGTATTATTTGAATAGAAACCTGAAACGATAACGTTATTTAGTTTTATTGAAGCTGCAGCGCCCCTGAAAAAATTAACTTCGGTAGCGCTTGTGTAAGGTCTTATAATTCTATCTTTTTTCTTTACCGGGTAAACTGCATCAGAACCTTTGGAAAAACCGTAAGGGCTCCATAAAGTGAGACCCTGTCCAAACTCAAGAATATAATCCATCACAACTACTTTATGTAATATACCAACATCGTTTACTGCAAAATGAAATGATGTAAATTCATCTAAGGAAACTTCACCAGCATCTTTTTCTGATAAAAAACCAAGCTGATATTTTTTATCATAATTAATTATTAAACGGTTATAAACTTTTGGTTTTGTCCCTTCAAATTTACCATCCACAAAACCTTTTCTTGTTTGCAGATCGTTCGAAACCCTGCTGCGCATCAGAAAACTGGAATTTGTTAAAAACTCTGCAAATGGATCCATTGGTTTCTCATCAATAATTTCTCCCGTGGTAATCTTCTTAACAGTTATGAAGGGGGATACATTTTTGATTAGCTCAACATCCAGATTTTGCACCATGTTCAATTCACCGGGTGAGAAAAAGTATCCGTATTTATTTCGGTGATCAACAATCATTTCTGCTGATGCTAGATCCATACCCGGCAGACTTTGAAGTACGGAAATATCTGCAATATTAATATCAACAGGATTTATTAAAAAAAACTCAAGCTCCTCGTACAAATCAGAGTTATCAGCTTCTTCAACTGGCTCCTGCAATATATCTTCTAAAATTTCTTCTGTTCGAAGATAAGATGAATCGGTTTGTGCAATAGAAATAACTGTAAAAATTAAAACTGAAAAAAGGAATGTGATTGAAAACTGTTTCATCAGCTTGATGATGGAAAACTTAAAATCATTTTGTAATCTCCAGGTTTTTTCTAATGCCCGCCCTTCGAGTTTCATCCCTACCAAAGCTTAAAATAATTCCTGCTTGGTGGGTTAATCCCAAATCGGGATGCTTGATCAAAGCATAATCGAGATTGAAGATAGAATAATTAATACCAACTCCCGCAGAAAAAGTAGAAGGTTCGTTGGCAATACCAGCACGTAAAGAGATGTATTGAATAATGTTGTAATCAATACCAAGCTTGATAGAAGGTTTATACCTAATATCTTTTTCAAGTGCAAGATTTAGTGTAAAAGTATTTATAACATCGTAACTAAAACCTGTGGAGAATACCATAGGAATTTGATCATCCTCACTAGCAAGAGTTGCACGGTTAATATTTTCAATCGCAAATCCCCACCGTATATCGTTCGTAATGTAAGCTAGTCCTCCAAGGTTAAAGTAGAAAACACCTTTACTTCCATATTTTTGAATCGAGTAGGAATGAAAATTAATCACCCCGCCGGCAAAAAATTTGTTATTATAATTATATGAATATCCTAGTGATATTTTTGATTCCCTGTAAAGTTCAAATCCGTAAGTCATCCCGCCAAGAGCTACTGATCCAAAACTAAACGGTTCTATGTAAGCAACGTAACCGTTGGCAAGTTCAGAAAGCCCGAACGGAGCTGGCGAATAATATATTCCTACCTCTCTCCAATTTAATTGAGAGAGACCGGATGGATTGCTAAAGAGTGCAAATACATCATTAGCGATTGCTACGTCAGAATGAGATAGAGAAATTTGCTTTGCCCCGGGATTAAACTGCGCAAATAAGCTAATTGTGAAACAAAAAAGGAATGTGAGTAGTAAAATGACTCTCATAATAATATACTGCAAAGTTTGTTGAGGCAGTATATCAAAATTCATATATTAAATCAATAAAAATTTTATTTAATTAGGAAATGAAATGACAAAGATATTTATAGTATTTCTCGCCATTTCTGTTGCCGGGTTGGCGCAGGAACTAAATTGTAGGGTAGAAGTAAATTTTGAAAGCTTACCGGTTAACAATAGGGAATTGCTTGCAGACTTTGTGAATGTTATTGAAACTTACATGAACACAACCCGCTTCACCACAGAAAATTGGGATGGTGAAAAAATAGATTGCAGCCTAACTATATTTTTTGTTTCAGCTTCCGGAGATGTAGATTATTCAGCCCAGATTGTTGTTGTTAGCCAGCGCCCCGTTTATCAATCCACCCGTAACTCCTCGATGCTAACGGTTAATGATGCGGCATGGTCATTCAGGTATGAAAGAGGACAGGCGCTCTATTCAAACCAAAGTACTTTTGATGGATTAACAAGTTTTCTCGATTATTATGCAATGATAATTATTGGCTTCGATTGGGATACCTGGGAAGAATTTGGCGGAAGCAGGTATTTTCAGAGAGCGCAGGATATCGTGAACCTTGGTGCAAGCAGCGGTTTTTCAAATGGATGGTTATCAAGCAGCAGTTCATATAACAGGTGGGGATTGGTTAACGACTTACTTGCAGAAAAATATTCTAAGTTCAGATCTTCAGTTTTTGATTACCACTATGGAGTAGATATTTACCAGCAGGATAAAAATCTTGGGCAGCAAAAAATAGTTAGTTTGATAGATAACCTCTACAATATGTGGGAAACGGAAGGAGGTTTAAAGAGTGTTCTGTTAGTTACATTTTTTGATGCAAAATATGGTGAGATGATAGATCTGCTTAGTGATTATAATGATTTAACAATATTTGAAAAGTTAAAAAAAATAGATCCACAGCATACTACAAAGTACGAGGCTTTAATACCTTAAATCATCAGTTTAATACTATAAATTTTATTTCCCTGTTCAAGTTTATAAACAACATCAATTCCGTTTGTAACTTTTGCGAATAGGGAATATCTTCCATTAAGATGAGGATAGTTACCCTGCATAATGAAAAATTGTGAACCTTCGGTATCTTTTCCAGCGCTTGCCATACCAACCATTCCAATTTCGTAGGGAAGGGGAGAGAACTCTGAAATTATATCGTAACCCGGTCCGCCCCAACCTGTGCCTGAGGGATCGCCTGCCTGGATAACAAATCCAGGAACAATACGATGAAATTCAATTCCGTTATAAAAATCATTTTCAGCAAGTTTGCAAAAGTTTCCAACTGTTATGGGTGCGTATTCGGGAAGGAATTCAATTACAAAATCACCTTTTTCAGTTATTACTTTTGCTGATTTATATTTTAATGAATAGTTTACAATTTCATCAAAATGAGTTAAATCTTTTTCCCCTTTATAATTGACTCCGGTTTTATCTGAAATAAATTTTCTTAATGAATAGAGATTTGAAATCTTGGTTTTTTTTATTACCTCGTTATAGAAATCTTCATCAATTTTTTCTGAAAGATTAATCAGCGACATCACACCTTCAATAAAATCATGATTATTAATTTCGCGTTCAATTTTAGTAGGTATTATAACTTTTATAGTATCAGCAAAAGTTGAAATAAAATTAGAATCAACTCCATCAGCAGCAATAGAAACTATTGGTGCATAGGTAGACCATAAACTATTGAGTAAAGTATTTTGCAGATTTACATTTTCGGGGAATGAATTTTGGAACTTTAATAAACTTGATAGTATAGAATTTCGTTGGTTCGGCCAATCTCTAGAACGATTTGAGATTTGATCATTAAAAGCTCGAAGAAGCGAGTTTAAATAATATGCATCATCGGTATTAATTCCACAAGCATCATCATAATATTTTAGTGGGATTCTAAAATTATTAAATAATTCCTTGGAATTATCCATAAAAGGATAATTATACAAGACAACCATGCTTACAAGCATTTCGCCAAGTGCGTGAGGAGGCAAATCCGTGTAAATTTTTTCTTGAAGATAATTACTTAGATAATTCTTTAACTCTTCACTTTCCAGTTGAATATTTCTTATCGAATTTGCGGCTGCAGTAGAAACATTTGGATTTGGAGAACTGATTAAAATTAAAAACTGATTCAGTTCTTCTTTGGTTGTTACTTTTCTATAGCAGAGGGCTTTTGCCGTTTCAATCTGTAACAAAATGTTTGGTTCATTTAAAAGATGATTAACTAAAACTTTGTCTTCCGGAAAATATTTTTGCTTACTGAAATTCATCAAAGCATTTTGCTTTAATTCAATATTCTGCTTATCGAATTCCTTAGAATTTAAAATATTAATAAGTGTAGAATTTAATTGGGGAGAAGAATCAATTCTTGCCAAAGTAAACAACGCATCAATTTTTCTTTCGATTGAGCTTAATGAGTTTGTTGCTTCATCAATTAAAATCTGTTTTGATACTTCGCTTTCGATTCCCTTAAAAGCAAACTGGCGGATTGCCAAAGAAATTCCTTCATACGGAAATACAGGTCCATCAAAATTTGCATACATTTCAGAAACTTTTTCTAAATCTGCTTCAGTTCCGGTTTTACCAATTGCTTCAAAAATAAATTTTGAGTAATGATAAAAATTATCACCATAGACTTCTTTCCAAAGGAAATTTGTTGATTCGGTGCATTCACCAATCTGCCCGATTGCAAAACAGACAAGTTCTTTGTGTTCTTTTAAAATCAATCTGCGTTATCATAGGGATGAAAGATGTATCTTCAGAATGGCTAACCGAAAGAAGTGCAGCTTTAACTTCGTCAGGATTTTCGGAGCGAAGATTTTTAGAAATTATTTCTTTATTAAAACTACGCTGGTAAGTTGTTTTAAGCAGTTCCCTTGTTTCATTAGAACAATTAAGAAATATAATTGTAAAACTTAGAGCGAATAATAAAAAGAAAGCTTTCATAAAAATTTAAACTTCAATTTCCCAGATACGGTATTTTTTATATCGTTCAGCATTCATCACATCAAGTCCACGGTTCATCATATCGTTATCTTCCAAAACCCAGCTTGCTTCTCCAAGCTTTATACCAAGTTTAGCTGCGCGGTGTACAATTTCCCAATAAAATACTGCATCCAATCCTTTCTTCTGAAATTCTGGTATGATGCCAAGTGTTAATATTCTTGCCCAGGAAATTTTCTTTTTCTGTGTAAAAAGTTTTATAAAATTATACGGAAACAGCTTCCCGTTCATTCCGGCAAAAATTTGATTGTAATCCAGCATAACTAATGCTGCCCCAACAATCTGGTCATTTATCTCACCGAAAATAATAAGTGATGGTTCAGCTAATGGTTTCAATTCTTTTGCCATTGCATCAATTTGTTCTTCTGTCATAGGTACAAAACCCCAGTTTGGTGCCCAGGCTTTGTTGTAAACATATTTGAACTTATCAAGTTCCTTATCAAATTTTTTCATGTTCATCTGGGTAATTTTCAAACCATATCTTTTCCTGGCAAGTTCCTGTACGCGTGTTAGTTTTTCCGAAGCAAGAATTTTTACAGATTCAATTTTCCACGCATAAAGGTCTTTTGCTTTTTTCATTCCGTAGTTTTCACATAGATTAATATAGAATTCAGGATTGTAAGGCATTAGCAAACGCGGAGTATCATCAAACCCTTCCATAAGCATTCCGTAAACATCATTGCTGGAAGGATTGGCAGGACCTTTCATATATTTTAAGCCATTCGTTTTAATCCATTCTTTAGCCTTATTAAATAGTGCATCCGCTACTTCCTGATCATCAATACATTCAAAAAATCCGAAGTGTCCTGAATTATCATTATGATTTTTGAGATGCAGATCATTTTTTATTGCAGCAATTCTCCCAACTATTTTACCATCTCTTTCTGCAAGGAAGCAATCTACTTTACCATTTTTAAAGAAAGGATTTTTTTCTTTATTAAGAAGGTTTTTCTGTTCCATATTTAACGGAGGAACCCAATACTTATAATTTTTATATACAGTGAAGGGAAATTTTATAAAATCGTTTAGATCTTTTTTATTAGATACTGATCTAACAGTAACAGAACTCATATTTTGTCCTCATAAAAAAAGCATACCCCGTTCTATAAAGGTATGCTTAAAATAATTTGTTAGAGAGCAATTAAATTAATCCTACTTGTTTTCCGGTTTCTTCAAATATACGAATGATCTCGTCAAGGTGTTCTTTTTTATGGGTTGCCATGTAACTTGTTCTCATCATTTGTCTTCCCTCGGGAACACCTGGAGAGATAAATACATTCACAAAAACACCACCATCATAAAGTAAGCGCCACATTTTAAATGCAATTTCATCGTTACCAACTATTACAGGAACAATGCCGGTTCTACCTTCAAGAATATTAAAGCCCTTCTCTTTAAGTCCCTTCCTCATATACTCAGCATTATCAATCAAGTTCTGTACTCTTTCAGGTTCCTTTTCCAGGATATCAAGTGCCGCCAATGCTGATGCCACTGAAGCGGGAGTAGGAGAAGCACTGAAAATTAATGCGGGAGAAAAATGTTTAATAAAGTTTATAACTCTTTCCTGTCCTGCAACATAACCGCCGAGAGAAGAAAAAGTTTTACTAAAAGTTCCCATCGATAAATCGATTTCGTCTTCCAAACCAAATTCGCTTGCAGTTCCTCTTCCGCCTTTACCAATTACTCCAACTGCGTGGGCATCATCAATCATTATTCTTGCATTATTTGCTTTGGCAATTTCATTCATCCTCGGAAGATCAACAATTTCGCCGCCTGTACTAAAAACACCATCACTTACAATAAGCTTTGGAGCATCCTTAGAAATTTTTGAAATTACTTTTTCAAGGTCATCCATATTATTGTGCCTGTACCTAACCAGGTTACCCAAAGCTCCCTTCGATATCATAGTGCCAGCAACAATGCAAGCATGATTATCTTTATCAGAAATTACGTACTCGTTTCTTCCAACTAAGGTAGGAATAATACCTTGTGCAGTTTGATATCCTGTACTAAATAGTAAGACAGCTTCTTTATTAAAGAATTTAGCAAGTCTCAATTCTAGTTCTTCGTGTAAATCCAGGGTTCCGGTAAGATATCTAGATCCTGAACAGCCGGTGCCGTATTTTTCTACAGCTTTAATTGCAGCTTCAACAACAAGTGGATGAGAGGTAAGCCCAAGATAATTGTTTGAGCCTGCCATAATAACTTTTTTACCTTCAATTTGTACAACGGGTCCTTCATTTGCCTCGATTGCCCGGAAATATGGATAGACCCCTGATGCTTTAACTTCATCCGCGCGGGTAAAGTCATAGCACTTTTGAAATAAATCCAAAGATTCCTCCTTGATTAAAATGGTATGTTAAAAATATTAAAATGTTTAAGTTTTTTGTAAGTTTTACATCAAAATCTATCATTAAATAGAGTTAAAATCAAATAGAGATAAAAATATGAGCAATAAGAAAATAGCTGTGGTTACAGGTGCAAACGGTTTTGTAGGAAGTCATCTTGTAGATTTACTATTAAAAAAAGATTTGATTGTTAGATGTATAACAAGAAAAACAAGCGATATGCGATGGCTTAAAGATAAACCCATAGAAATTTTTGATGGGGGATTGTTTGATAAAGAAAATTTAAGATTGGCGTTTAAAGATGCTTCATTTATTTATCATGTTGCTGGTGTTGTTAAAGCAAAAACTCCTGAAGGTTATTTTAATGGAAATGTTGAAGCGACCAAGACTTTGCTTGAAGTAGCTTTAGAATCTCCGGCTTCAATAGAGAAATTCTTGATAGTTGGCAGCCAAACCGTAACCGGTCCTTCTTACGATGACAATCCGGTTAATGAAAAGACTGAATGTAAACCACTCACCACTTATGCCAGGAGTAAAAAAGAACAGGAAGAAGTTGCTCTATCTTATTCAGATAAATTGCCGATTACAATTTGCAGGGCGCCCGCTGTATATGGTGAACGGGATACTGAAGTATTTATTTACTTTCAAACATTCAATAAAGGGTTAACAACATTAATTGGTTTTGATAAAAAAATATTAAGCTTGATTCATGTAGCTGATCTTGTGGAAGGATTATATTTAGCTGCAACTTCTGATAAATCGGCTGGAGAAATATATTTCATCAGCTCTGAAAAATATTACACTTGGGAGGAAATTGGAAACGTAACTGCAAAGGCGCTTGGTAAAACAGCATTAAGAATAAGAATTCCTCACTTCATAGTATTTACAATTGCTGCATTTGCACAGTTCTTTGCAATGTTTAGTAAAAAACCTGCAACATTAAATATTGAAAAAGCAAAAGACCTTACTCAGCACGCGTGGATTTGTGATACTACAAAAGCTGTAGAACAATTAGGATTTAGACAGAAAGTTTCAATAGAAGAAGGCATAAAACGTAGTTGTGAGTGGTATAGAGAAATGAAATGGATTTAATTATTTTTCGCACCTTCACTAATCCAGATTTTTATACCGTTCACATGATTTGGCACTAATCCAGGATATTGAAGAGGAGGCATGGGAGGAAATCCCGGTCTGTATTCAATAGTCCAAACTAAAACACTTGTGCTGTCACTTCCAGGAAAAACAATCCTTGGATCTGCAATGATTCCTGACCAGGTGGAAAGATCTACACCTCCTTCTTTTAAAGAAGGACTATGACAGCTAACACATTTAAGTTCGAACACAATAGCAATATGGTCTGCATAACTAACATTTGAATCAGGCATAACAATATTATCGATTTGTTCAGTTGTAAGTGTGTCATCGCAACCGGTAATAATCAACAGCAGGAGGTTGATCCCCAAAATTAGTATTACTATTTGTTTAAATTTCTTCATAAATAATTTAGTGTAAAACTAAAGTAAGAGTTGATGTAAGTCAATGTATCACTTGGTATCTAATGAAATGTTAGTAAATTGACAAAAGAACAAAAGATAATTAGTTTTGCTTTGCTGATTTGCAGATGGGGCTATAGCTCAGTTGGGAGAGCGTCTGACTGGCAGTCAGAAGGTCACCGGTTCGAGCCCGGTTAGCTCCACAATATTCCGGCGTTGAACAAAAAACTTCAACGCCTTTTTATTTTAGATAGAATTTTACTCATAAATTTCTAGCTGTTAGTGAACTTTTTACCAGTAAACAATCATTATAAAAAAGTGCTTAGGGTTGCGCTGCCCGCAATTGCAGGGCTTTCCACACAAATGGTTGTTTCGCTTGTTGATACTGCTATGGTTGGAAGACTTGAAGAAGCAACCTATGCACTTGCTGCAATGGGTATTGGTGTGCTGGCAACATGGGCACTTATAAGTTTTTTCTCAAGCCTGGCAACGGGAATTCACGTAATTGTTGCCCGAAAGTATGGCGAAGGTGATTATATCTCCTGTGGTGTTACTCTTAATAACTCACTACTTATTGCCGTTTTGATTGGGGTTGTACTGGCTACGCTGGGAATTGTTTTTGCCGGACCTATCGCTCATCTATTTGCAACAGATCATACTGTTGGTGAATATGCAAAAGATTATATCTTTTATAGATTTTTTGGTATCCCGTTTTTTTTAATTTCTGTTTCTTACCGGGGATTCTTTTTCGGAATTAATAAAACAAAAATATTTATGTTTTCCGGGGTAATTACTAACCTGTTAAACGTACTTTTCAATTACATGTTTATTTACGGCGCATTTGGTTTACCAAGAATGGGGCTGGCTGGTGCAGGGCTTGGTTCAACTCTGGCAACTTTGTTCGATCTATTCTTTTACACTTCAATTATTTTGCTTCCATGTTTATAGAAAGAGATTTCAGAATTTTAAAAACTTCCGGCTTGATAAAAACATTATTTCAGGAATATTCAAAATATCTATCCCGGTTTCCTTCCAGAATGTTTTTATTTTAATTGGTTTTCTCAGTTTCGTTTCAATTATTGGAATAATCGGAACAAAAGAACAGGCAGCAACACAGGCAATCATCAGCACTTTGTTTATATCATTCCTTCCATGTTTTGGATTTGGAATTGCTGTGCAAACTTTGGTTGGTAATAATCTGGGTGCAGGAAAATTTAATCTTGCTAAAATTTACGGATTTGAAACTGCAAAAGTTGCAACAATTTATACCATCATACTTGGCTTTATTTTTATAATCATTCCGAATTATGTACTCTTAATAATTACCAATGATCAATCAATTATTGAAACAGCGAAATCATCTTTAAGAATTGCAGGTTTTGCACAAATATTTTACGGTATAGGTGTGGTTTTAGCTAACGGGTTGCAGGCAGCAGGGAGGACAGTATTCGTTATGAAGGCTGAAATTTTAACCAATTTGTGCATTTTTGTACCTTTGGCATATTTTTTGGGGGTTCATCTACAATTAGGATTGGTTTATGCGTGGTTGGCGTTACCAATATATATCATTAGTTACTCTTTAATGATATTTCTTAAATTTAATTCAAGTGATTGGTATACTAAAATTCCTGTAGAAAAAAGCTAAATTTTGAACAAGTAATAAATTCCGATAAAATTACAGAAAAGTATAATGTTACCGAAAAGTATTGACATTAAGCTTATATCAAGATATATTTTGAGTATGAAATTTGGATTTGCAAAGATTTTTGTATTATTCTTTGTTGTTACCGCAATATATGCGGGTGCATTTTTAGAATATTTCCATGGACGCAGCGAAGGTGAAGATATTCGGCTGGAATGGAAAACAGGTGAAGAGTCTAATCTTCAGAATTTTATTATTGAAAGAAAAACCCCGCAAAGTTCATTTGCCGAAATTATTACTATTCAACCTAAAGGAAATAATTCATTTTATTCTTATCTGGATAAATCTGCATATAAACCTACTAGTGCTATGATCTTTGTGTACCGATTAAAAATTGTTGATAACAATAATCAGGTTTCATACTCTGCAGAAATTACAGTATCGCACAATGTATCAGGCGTAAAGCGCACCTGGGGTAGCATCAAGGCAATGTTCAGGTGATTCTCGTCTCGGTCCACACAATTCCTTTTAAACACATCAATCAATTTTCAGTTTTAAAGTCTCTCAATTTATTTTCTTTTCTTTTTCTATTTATGCCTTTCACTTTCTTCACAGGTTGTTCAAGTTCAACGCGATATACAATTGAGACTGAAATTCCTACAGAGATTGGATTAAACGAAACTGCAATTAGAGTTTTAATTGATGAAGATGAAACATCCACATTCTTAACTCTCCAAACTCCTGTTTACTTATACAATGGTACAAAGAAACTGGCTTTAATAAATCCTGGAAACACAATTGAATGTTACAACACTTCTGATGAAATAACAGTAAAGATAAATAGTAAAAAATTCACGGATAGTTATTTTCACCTTCAACCAGCAGATAACAGCCACATTAATTTTAACGGCAAATCTTATAAGGGCTCTATTAAAACTTACGGCAACCGATAATTTTATTAAAGTTGTAAATTACATAGATCTTGAAGATTACCTTAAAGGTGTAATCTCAAAAGAAATGCCTTTAGGTGTTGGTACAGAAAATCTTGAAGCATCTAAAAGCATTAACAATTTGTGCAAGAACTTATGCAACCTTAAGAATGCAGGAAGGAAAATCGATCTACGATATTTTTGATGATACAAGAGACCAAATGTATGGAGGGAAAGATGCAGAATCTCCGATTTCAGATCGAGCAGTTGAAGAAACTAGTGGTATGATACTGAGCTATGCAAATGAACCAGCTGTGGTTTTTTATTCCTCTACATGCGGCGGGCATACTGCTGCAGTACATAATGTTTTTACAAATAAAGAATATCCTTACCTTCAAGGTGTATTAGATGGAAATGAACCTTATTGTAAAATATCATCAAGGTATAAATGGGAAGAAATTTATTCAAAAGATGTTTTAATTGATAGACTGGTTGATGCCGCATTAATAAAGGATGATTCTTTATAAATTCGAAGAGATAAATATTAACAGCACAGTTTGATAGTGGAAGAGTTGATGAACTGGAAATTTTATTGGAAGACTTAGATGGAGAGGAAATATCAGTAAAAATTTATGGAAATGATATAAGAGGAGTTCTGCGGACAGGAAATGGTAAATCAGATTTGTGGAGTACATTGTTTGATATTTCAGATGAGGGTAATGAAATTATAATTGATGGTAATGGTTATGGACATGGCGTTGGGCTTTGCCAGTGGGGTGCAATTCATCTTTCTCAAGAAGGTTGGAATTACGAAGATATTCTTGAACATTATTTTCCTGGTACATCAATAGGAAAATTGAATGATTAAAACTTCTCTTCCTTTTTATCTCGCCTCAAAATCTCCAAGAAGAAGAATACTTTTAAAACAGCTTGGTATTGATTTCTCTTCTTTCTCAGTTGAATTAAATGAAGAAATAATTGATGGTGAACATCCCGTTGAATGCGTAACCCGACTTGCACTGGAAAAAATGGTTAAAGCAAAATTAGAAGTGAATGATGGAATAATTATTACAGCCGATACCCTTGTTGTACTTGGTAAAGAAGTAATTGGCAAACCATCCGATAAGAATGAAGCTGAGAAATATTTAAAAATGCTTAGCGGTAAAACTCATATTGTTTACACAGGGTTTTCTGTTTTTAATTCTATAACTCAAAAAGAAATTACGGATTACGAACAAACTGAAGTTGAATTCAGGATATTGGATGATCTTGAAATAAAAATTTATGTAGATGGTGGAAGTCCAATGGATAAAGCCGGTGCCTACGGTATCCAGGATGATTTTGGAGCGGTGTTCGTTAAACAAATTAACGGCTGCTATTATAATGTTGTTGGTTTACCTTTAACTAAATTGTACCAGGTTTTACGAAGTATAATATAGCTTGCTTAAAAAATTAAAGAAAAAAGTTCTAATTTCTATTGTAATTGGTGGTTTACTCTACCTCGCTTTTACAGTTTATGCTGATTATCAGAGCGTTATTAATGCCTTCAGTAAATTTAACTGGCTTCTTCTCCCGCTTCTTCTTTTCTTATCATTTCTAAATTATTTTACACGCTTTATTAAGTGGGATTATTATCTTTTAATTGTAAATATAAAACTTAAAAAAATTGATTCCCTCTCAATCTTTATGTCCGGGCTTATTATGAGCGTAACTCCGGGCAAAGTAGGTGAGTTGTTAAAATCATACCTTGTAAAGGAAGTTGCGAATGAACCGATCAGTAAAACTGCTCCAATAATTTTTGCCGAGCGGATTACAGATTTTGTCTCCCTGCTTATTATCGCAATAGTAGGTGCTTATATTTTCGATTATGGTGGGGAAATTACAATTGGAGTTGCACTTTTTTTCCTGCTGCTTATTATTATTATAAGTAACAAACGGCTGGCATTGCCAATTATCAATCAACTTGAAAAAATAAATTTATTAAAAAAGTATATTCATAATATTCATACCGCTTATACAAGTTCACATCAACTGCTAAAAATAAAACCTCTTTTACTGATGACGTTAGTTAGTTTGATTGCCTGGGGATTCGAATGTTTGGGATATTATTTTATTCTACTTAATTTTAGCATTGATTTTGGATTGATTTGGGCGTCATTTAGCTACAGTTTTGCTACTATAATAGGCGCAATTTCTATGCTGCCGGGTGGGTTGGGGGTTACAGAAGGTTCACTTACGTTCATGCTCATTCAAGAAAATATTTCTAAAGATGTAGCCGTTGCTACAACATTTATTGTTAGGGTTGTTACACTTTGGTTTGCCGTTATTGTCGGAATTATCAGCGTTTCTTTTTATCAAAAAAGATTCGGAAAGTTAACAATCGAAACTGATTAATTTTATAAAAGGAGTTTAATTATGGCTGGTTACAAAAAAATAAAAGTCCCTTCAACTGGTAAAAAGATTGTTGTAAAAGATAATCAATTGCAGGTACCCGATAAACCGATTATAGGTTTTATTGAAGGTGATGGAATAGGACCTGATATCTGGAAAGCTTCGAAAAGAGTATTGGAAGCTTCTGTTCAAAAAGCTTATAAAGGAAAAAAGAAAATTTCCTGGATGGAGATATATGCGGGGGATAAAGCAGTTAAAAAGTATGGAAAGAATAAATGGCTTCCTTCAGAAACTGTGGATGCAATCAGGGAATATAGTGTAGCAATAAAAGGACCACTAACAACTCCTATAGGCGGAGGTATTAGAAGTCTGAACGTATCATTACGCCAGCAACTGGATTTGTTTGCGTGTGTACGCCCGGTTAAATATTACACTGGTACACCTTCACCTATGAAAAATCCCCAGTTGTTAGATATAGTTTTATTCAGAGAAAATACTGAAGACGTTTATTCAGGAATTGAATTTAAATCCGGTACAAAAGCAGCGCAGCAGTTAATCCGCTATATAAATAAAATGACAAAGAAAAACATTCGACCAGGTTCGGGGATTGGCATTAAACCGATTAGTGAATTTGGAACAGCCCGATTAGTTAAAAAAGCTATTGAGTATGCTAGAGATAACGGGAGAAGAAGTGTAACCCTTGTTCATAAAGGAAATATTATGAAGTTTACTGAAGGATCATTCAAGAGACTGGGGTTATAAAGTTGCGAAGAAGGAATTTCCGAAACTCACAATTACTGAAGATGAACTTTGGAGTAAATATGATGGTAAACTTCCTGCCGGTAAAATTCTTATTAAAGATAGAATTGCTGACAGCATTTTCCAACAATTGCTGCTAAGACCAGATGAGTATGATGTTCTTGCAACCCCGAATTTAAATGGAGATTACCTTTCCGATGCTGCTGCTGCACAGGTTGGCGGGCTGGGAATGGCTCCCGGCGCAAACATTGGTTACCATACTGCATTATTTGAAGCTACACATGGAACTGCACCAAAATATGCTGGCAAGGATATGGTGAATCCTGGTTCGGTTATTCTTTCTGGTGTAATGATGCTTGAATATCTTGGCTGGAAAAAAGCTGCCGACCTGGTAGAGAAAGCTATAAAACGTACTATTCGTTCTAAAGTTGTTACATATGATTTTGCAAGACAGATGAAAGGTGCTAAGAAAGTTAAAACTTCCAGGTTTGCCGATGAAATTATAAAGAATATGAAGTAAAAATTTTCTAGTATTATAATATTAGTTTTAATAATATCTATTTCTTTTTTTAGGTCAAAAAAACGGCTTTTATGAGCCGTTTTCTTGATTTTCAAAACCTCTATTATTATATTTATAACTCTAATTTTTCTTTTGAAAGGAGTGAATTATGGCACAGGAAAATAATTTTGGTAAAGGTTTGTTGTTAGGTCTTTTAACTGGCGGCGCCATTGGAGCTGCATTTGCACTTCTTTATGCACCAAAAAGCGGTAAAGAACTTCGGGAAGAAATTAAAAGCAAATCCGATGATTACCTGGATGATGCTGAAAAATATCTTGCTGAAGCTAAAGACAAGGCAATCAATTTAATAAATGATGGCAAAAAGAAATCTGAACATTTAATAAAAGATGCCAAAATTAAATCTGATAAGTTGATGAAGGATGCTGAAAAGGTTATGCACGATGCAAAGTTGAAAATCTGGTGACTATTTAAAAACCGGAAAAGAATCTGCTGAGCAAAAACGAGATCAGATTAAAACCGCTATTAAAGCTGGCGTTGATGCATATAAAGAAACTAAAAAATCAGAATAGTAATTTTCTTTAATGGATATTATAAGATATTTTAACAGTTATTCTGCTAATTTCAGCATCTGCTCTTTGCATTGCTCTTATTTTTTATTTGGCTAAAATTACCAATTCGCTTAATGCTATGCAGAAAAATCTTAATGAAATTTCTTCGGAGATCAGCAATTTGATAGTTAATGTTTCGGATCTTACAGAAAAAATTTCTACCATTACAGAAGATGCTAAGGGTCAAATTCAAACCTCAAAAAACATCGTTCAAAGCGTTAAAAGTAGGGTCGATACCATTCTAAGTCTTGAAGAAAGAGCTCGAGATGGAATAGAAGGTCCTTTGATGACGCTGGTAAATAATTTTAGGGCAATTGCTAACGGACTTAATACGTTCATAAGTCACTTCAAAAAATAATATTTCATAAACTTAGCTGTATAATACCAGGAGGGTATAATTGAAAGAGTTCGAAACTGAATCAATAAGGAATATTGCTTTAATTGGGCATGGCAGCAGTGGCAAGACTTCATTATCTGAAATTCTTCTTTTCACTGCAGGAGAAACAAACAGGATTGGAAGCATTACCGAAGGTAACACCATTTCCGATTACACATCTAACGAAATTGATAAACAAATTTCAATCTCAACTTCACTAATGCACCTTGCCTGGAATAATATAAAAGTTAACATATTGGATACTCCGGGTTATTCCGATTTTGTTGGCGATGTTAAAAGTGCTATGAAAGTTTGCGATAATGCAGTACTTGTATTAAGATCTGCAGAAGGTGTTGAGGTTGGCTCTGAGGTTGCAAATAATTTTATTTCAGAATATAACGTTCCGTCATCTGTTATTATTAACAAAGTTGATAACGAACATTCTACTTTTAATGATACTTTACAGCAAATAAAAGACCGTATAAGTTCCAATGCAACGGTTATTACATTTCCGGTTTCCGAGGGAATAAATTTTGATACTGTTGTTGACGTTATTAAAATGAAAGCATCCACTTATGGAGATGCAGGCAGCAGAAAAGTAACTGAAATTGAAATTCCGGATAATGTAAAATTAGAAGCAGAAGCTTTAAGAACCGAATTGATTGAATCGGTTGCTGAAAATTCTGAAGAGTTAATGAATAAGTACTTTGAAGACAGGCACGCTCTCCGATGAAGATTTGAAAGCTGGTTTAATAATGGGAATTGCAAACAGGAGCCTCATACCTGTTTTTGCAATTTCAGCAACTAAAGGTGTAGGAACTAATAATTTTTTGGATTTTGTTACGGATTATTTCCCTTCACCTTTGGCAAAAGGATGGAGAAGAAGCTATTCTCGCGGGGAAAGATGAATCGATAAAAATTAAACCCGATCCGAATGGCGAACCAGTAATGTTTATATTTAAAACAATTTCCGAACCACACGTAGGAGAACTTTCCTTATTCAAGGTTTACTCTGGTAAAGTTAGTGCTGGCATGGATTTATTAAATGAAGCAAATAATAAAGGCGAGCGGCTTAACCAATTATCAATCTTGAATGGGCATCACAGAAAAGAGGTTTCGCAAATTGTTGCAGGTGATATTGGAGCAGTTGTTAAACTTAAGGACTCACACACAAATAACACTCTTGCGTCAAAAAGTTATCCTGTAATAATTACTCCTATTGTATTTCCTGAAGCGGTTATTAGAGGCGCAATTGTTCCTAAAGCAAAAGGTGATGAAGATAAAATTGCAACCGGTTTACATACATTTGCATGAAGAAGATCCTTCCTTCAACGTAAAATTTGATCCTGAAATCTCACAAACGATAATTTCAGGGCAAGGCGAAACACAATTAACTCTTGCAGTTAAACGTCTTAAAGAAAGATACGGTGTGGAAGTTGATCTACTCGAACCAAGAATTCCTTTCCGGGAAACTATGAAAAAACAAGTTGCCGATGTTGAGTATAAACATAAAAAGCAATCCGGCGGAAGAGGTCAGTATGGGCATGTACACTTTAAAATGGAACCTCTTCCAAGAGGAAAAGGATTTGAGTTTGTTAATGCTATTGTTGGTGGAGTTGTTCCTGGCAGGTTTATACCTGCGGTAGATAAAGGGATTCAGGAAATAATGGATAGAGGTGTTCTTGCCGGAAATAAGGTAGTTGATGTTAGAGTTACTCTGTTTGATGGTACTTTTCACAATGTAGATTCGGATGAAATGTCATTTAAAATTGCAGCTTCGCAATGTTTTAAAAAGGGTTTCATGAACGCAAATCCTTGCCTGCTTGAACCAATTTATGAAATTGAAATAAAAGTTCCGGAAGATTATATGGGTGATGTAATGGGAGATATTTCCAGCAAGCGTGGTAAAATACTTGGAATGGATTCCGATGGCCAGTTCCAGGTGATAAAAGCACACGTTCCGCTTGCAGAGCTTTACAGGTATTCTTCTCATCTAAGAAGCTTAACCCAGGGAAGAGGTGTTCATCACAGAAAATTCGATCATTATGAAGAAGTACCTAAAGAAGTTGAACAAAAAGTGATTGATGAGTATAATAAATCTAGAGAAGAAGGAAATTAAAACTAATGCTGTCTGTTAATTCAGGCAATTCATATACAATCATTATACTTTTATAAAATACTATGGATAATCTCTGGTCACCCTGGCGATCAAAATATATAGAATCATTCAGAGAAGAACAGATAGATAATGTTTGTATTTTCTGTGATGCTGCCCTAAAGGATGTTTCCGATCCTGATAACCTTCTTATTTATAAAAATGATATTATGCTTACCATGCTTAACCTTTATCCATACAACAATGGTCATTTGATGATTGTACCGATCAGGCATATGGATGAGTTAACAGATCTTACAGTTAGAAGAATCGGCAGAATTGATGAAGCAGTTGCAGGTTGCAAAAAAAGCCCTAACGGAAGTTTATCAACCTCAGGGGTTTAATATTGGAGCTAACCTTGGCAGGGTTGGCGGTGCAGGTATTGATGAGCATCTCCATTTTCATATTGTGCCCAGGTGGAGCGGCGATACAAATTTTATGCCTGTACTTGGAGAAGTGAAAGTCATTTCGCAGGAATTAAAAGAGACAAAAGAAAAACTTGTTGAAGCTTATAAAAAAGTTTTAAACAAGTAATTGAATAATTTTAATAAAAAACTTTCGTAACCTTCCTCGGTATTAGTAGATAATTTCAATTCAATAGAAACTGGATTGCCATGTTAGCTAAAAATTTATTCGCTAAATTATTATCCGATAATTATTGCAAGCTTATTACAGCTTTTAATTATATCCTGCGGTGATAATGTTGAACTAACAGAAAATGAACTTGAAATAAGAGATAACGTGATATATGAACGTGGTAAGAAAATTCCTTTCACAGGTATAGAACGGGCATTGAGTTGAAGAAAGAGTTATTGAATATGAAATTGTAGATGGAGTTAAACATGGCAGCTTTAAACTGTATTATAAAAATGGCAATGAAGAAATAATTGGTATGATTGAAAACAATATCAATACAGGGGAATGGAAGTATTATTATGAATCAGGTAAGCTTGAATCCGAAGGATATTTTGTTGATGATATGCCTGAAGGCAGGTGGGTTTGGTACTATGAATCCGGCAGAATTAAAAGAGGAAGGAAGTTTCCATAAAGGAAATCGAGTTGCATGGTGGTATCAATACGATCCTAATGGGAATGAATCCTATAATAAAAATTTTGATGAGATAGATTCTTCAGATACAGGTATTGATAGTTTATTCAACAAAGTTGAAAAATATCCGTTCTAACAATGTTAAGGATTGGAACTTGCAGTTGGAAGTATGATTCGTGGCGTGGATTGGTTTATTCTGATAAAGAAAAAATTAATTATCTCGAGGAGTATTCACAAAAATATAATACTGTAGAGATCGATCAATGGTTCTGGTCACTTTTTCCTCCTTCTAAAGCTGTTTTGCCAAATAGCAATATTGTAGAATCTTATAAAAACTCCGTTCCAAAAGACTTCCTATTCACTATTAAAGTTCCCAATTCAATCACTTTAACTCATTATTATAAAAGAAGTAAAGATGAGCAACTTAATCCAAATCCTTATTTCTTATCAAATGATCTCTTTGATGAATTTATTAGAATACTTGATCCTTTAAAGGATAATATTGGATGTCTAATTTTTCAGTTTGAATATTTGAATAAACAGAAAATGAGCTCACTTTCTGAATTTCAGGATAAATTCAATAAATTCTATAGTAATGTAGAGAGCGATGCTCCGCCTATTGGAATTGAGATTAGAAATCCAAATTATCTAAATAAATCATATTTTCAATTTCTTTCTGATCTAAATATAACGCCGGTTTTTTTGGAAGGATATTATATGCCTTCTGCTTCAAAAGTTTACATAGCACTATAAAGATTATATCAAGCGATCGGCTGTTATCCGTCTGCACGGACCGGATAGAAAGGGAATTGAAAAATTGGCAAACGATAATTGGAACAAAATTTATATAAACCGTGATAAGGAACTGAAGCGGAATAGTTGAAATGATCCGAGATTTGAAGAACCAGGAGGTTGATTTATTTGTAAATGTAAATAATCATTTCGAAGGATCTGCTCCTCTTACAATTAAAAAAATAAAAGAAATGCTTTGATTTCATTTAATTACACACTCATGTCTGCTGTTGATTTAGGAGTTCAATCGTATTAAATTTGTAACCTAAATTTTGGGCCCATAGCTCAGTTGGTTAGAGCATTTGACTCATAATCAAAGGGTCGGTGGTTCGAGTCCATCTGGGCCCACTAAAAAAAAGCCCTGTAGCTTATTAAGTTGCAGGGCTATTTTATATTTATTCTAAGCTAAATTTTAGCTTAAATCCTTACCAAATGAATTAACTGTAAAAACCGGACAGGAAGCCATCCTTACAACTTTTTCTGTTACACTTCCAAGCAGCAGATGTTTAATGCCGGTTAATCCGTGAGTAGCAATAACAACCAGGTCGCTTAAATTCTCATTTGCAAATTTAATTATATCGTTTGCTGCCTGCCCCCCTTTCACAATTATTCCCGTCTTCTCTTTGGATACTCCTGTTTCCTCAATCAACTTTTCTATTCTTCTCCTGCAATCTGTTTCTATACCAGGAACAAGATCAAATATTGAAGACTTACCTGATAGTGAAAAAGCAGGGTGTATAGTATCTTCAATTACATGTAATATCTGAATGCTTGCATTATAAGATTCGGCAATTTCTTTTGCATAGATGAGTGCCTTTTTAGAATGATCTGAAAAGTCTATCGGCACTAGTATATGCTCAAATAATTTAATAGGTTTTATTTCTTCAGATTCGCGAATGGTGAAAACCGGGCATTCAGCCAATCGAACTACTTCCTCTGATGCGCTTCCCAAAAGTAAATGTTCAATTCCTCTTCTGCCATGCGTTCCCATCACAATCAAATCGATACCGTTTTTGGAAGAATATTCTAAAATTGCCGGGGCTGCTGAGATTGCACGTTTTTGTTTTACTATTATTTCCATATCATCGTTTCCATGAGCATTGGCAACAGTGTTCAATTGAATCTCGGCTTTCTCTTCCAATTTTCTTATCAGGTCTTCCGTTTCTGCTAACTCATTGCTTAGTACATCTGGTTGGTCTTTATAAAGAGTTACAACATGTAAAAGATGAAGTGCTGCCTGGTACTTCTCTGCAAGGTAAACAGCATGAGTTAGTGCTTGATCGGCACAGCGGGAAAAATCTGTAGGGAATAATATATTTTTCAATTTGATCATCTTTATTTACCTCTTCTTAAATGGCATTTATTCTCAACAATTATTATTCAGTAATACTTGTTCTTCTAATTTAATAGATTAAATAATTTAAAACTTCCTACTATTTTAATTTATGATAAATTTTGAATAATACAATTTATTTAATTCTGGTATTGAATAAATTTTACCAAACTCTTTAAACTTGCCAATAATTTAACCATATTTAATTTACATTGATAATAAATTCTAAACAGGAGGAAGTTATGAAAGAGGAACTTTCACTTGAATTTGAAAATAACGATTTCAGATGTTCTGTTGATGGAGAAATTGCAATCGTTAAAGTTAAATGCAACGCATTCTACTCGCTCACCGATCTTGATATAAGCCGCAGAATATTATACTGGTTCGATCTTGTGGCAGAAGAAGATAAAATTAAAGCAATCCTAATACTTAATGAAAAGGGATGTTTTGGTAATACTGCATACGAGGTATTTTTATCCAGTGTAACCGGTAAAGATTTTTCTTCTAAAAAACCGTACGAAATTTCATCCGGAGAGAGAGTAAACATTCGCGCCCGAGAAGTGAACATTCTAAACAGTTTTATTATGGCTACTACAAACTTTCGCAGGTTGGTAGTATCCGGACTAAATGGAACAATAGTAACACCTTTTTTTGGTGCCAGCTTAGCATCCAATTTCAGGTTTGCTTCTAAAGATTGTGTAATCTCTTTATCTCACGCAAAATATGGTTTACGCGCAGGAGGAGCTTTGCCGTTCTTCCTTCCCAAATATATTGGATTAGGAAAAGCTACTGATTATATATTTAACGGGGGTGAAATCCCTGCAAAAAAAGCAGTCGATTTAGGATTACTCAATAAGTTACTTCCTGAAGAAAATTTTGATGAAGCCTGCATTAAAGAAACCAGGAAACTTTGCACTGCTGGAGCCAGGTATTTACGTTGGACAAAGGAATTACTCATTCCCTATAAAAGGGAATTAGTTGATTACCTTCATCAAGAAGAAAAGTTTATTGAACACTATTAAGAGATATAAAATTATAAAGTAACAGTGAAATTAATCGCAGGCACTTTTGTGTAGATCATTTTAATACCAAAAATGAAATTGTAATACAAATGAATCATTTGGAACAACCGGATCTTCAATTACAAACCTGTATTGAGGTCTAACTTCAATAAAACTATATGGCATAAATTCAAAACCAAGTATTAAGTGAGCAATATCATCTTTATCAATAGCTATATCAGGATCCAACCAATCATAACGAGCATAAGCTTCCAGCCCTATCATAATAACGTAAGCAGCTTCTACCATAAGCATATTTGATTCAGTATTTAGTGATAGAAGATCGTTTGCTCTATCGAATTCTGCTAAAACTGAAAAGTTTTCATAACCAATTCCTGCAAAACCACCATAAAAATTTGTTGTTCTCGGTACCTTTGCGGCTGCATATGAACCACCGAATAAAAATCCAACTTTTCCAATTGCAGGATCAAATTCCAACCTTGCAGTATATGTAGGATCTTTAGTAAATGTTCGGTTTGCAGATAAGTTTGATCCGGCGCTAGCAGTTAAGAATGCCCAATCACTAACGTAAATTCCAGCTTCCATTCCTGCCTCGGTGTAAAAAGGATTGTAAATTAATCCCTGCCTTGCTCCATTTGTAAATAGCAAGAAAAAATCACCCCCTCGTGTATAAGCTGTATGATCATCTGTGCGTATTCCAAAGTTAGGTTGAAACGACCCTGCTTTTATATAACCATTATTTGGCAAAATGTGAGCAACACCGTATGCTTCCCAAATTTGCTGGACGAAATCATACCTAGAAAGAATATTTATTTTTTTCGCTAAGGCTACATTTAGATAAATCGAGCCGGTCATTTGCTGGAAATCACTTTTCTCCTTTTCTTCAGAATATAAAATTTGGGTTCTGTAATCGAGCCCGAAAGAAATGTTATCTCCGATTTTTGGAGTCATGGTAAAATCTTTATCACGTGGTGAAATCAAGCTCAGCATGTTCTTCCCAAAATGCCAGCCGTTTTCGTTTCTAATAATTCCACCTGTTGGATTATAATGGCAGTCAATACATTTATCACTTAATCTGACTGCAAACCTAGGTAATGAAAACGCTTGAGAACTTAGAAGGAAAAGTAAAATACACCAAAAAAATACTTTCAGAAGTTTCATTTTAATCCTTTTCAATAAAATATATGTGTGACCACACGCAACAATGCTAAGATATAATATTAATTACTTCATTCCAAATATTTGCGGTTATAGAAATAATTTTTGTCATATCAATTACATTTTTTGATGAATAGCAATCACTGTTTATTTTTATAATTTTATAAATAAACAGGGATCATTTTAACTTTTTATAATATTCCTGCAAATCATTTCTTATCTTTATACGTCTTTTTTCAAAACATTAAATAGTTCATTTTCTGATCAAATGTTAGACAACAATAAAATTAAATTGTTAAAGGGCGCTCTAGCAAACCAACCTTCTGTTTTAGCGAAGGATAAGTATTTCAACTCAGCAGTTCTTGTTTCGCTGCTGTTTATAAATGATGAGTGCAATTTTTTATTTGAAAAAAGATCCGGTAATATACGGCAGGGCGGGGAAGTGAGCTTTCCAGGGGGAGAAATTGATGCTCAACTTGATAATAATTTAAAAGATACTGCAATACGAGAAACCGTTGAAGAACTTGGAATTGTAGTAGATCAGGTGGAAATTATAGGAGAAATGGGCACACTTGTAGCGCCGATGGGAGTTACGGTTGATCCCTATGTAGGAAAACTCGATATTAATTCTATTGAGGAACTGCATATAGATTCTAAAGAAGTTGAAAAAGTATTTACAATCCCGGTTTCATTTTTTTTGGAGAATCAGCCAAGTACTTATTATATAAATCTACGAGCTCATCCTTATGAAATTGATGATGAAGGAAATAAAATTGAGCTATTGCCTGTAAAAAAGCTTGGCTTGCCAAATCGTTATGCTGATCCCTGGCGGAAAGCACGGCATCGGGTTCTTATTTATAACACTCCTGGCGAAATTGTTTGGGGTATAACAGCAGAAATTGTGTACGAGTTTTGTAAACTAATTGTTGATTCTGAAATATGTTAAATAATATTTTAAAGTACGATCATATAATATGGGATTGGAATGGAACGCTTCTCAATGATGTCGAATTGTGCGCTTCTATAATGAATGGTCTTTTAAGAAAAGAATCTCTTCCTGAAATATCTCTAAATAAATACCGCGAAATATTTACGTTTCCAGTTGAAGAGTATTACAAACTCGCAGGGCATAACTTTGAAAATAATTCGTTTAAGAATCTTGGAAGAGAATTTATGCTTGAATACGAAGAGAGAAAAAGTGATTGTGTTTTATATCCATCTGTAATTGAGTCTATGCAGCTTCTACAGTCGAAAGGGAAAAAACAATATTTACTTTCAGCATATAAGCACGAAAACCTTGAAGGAATCGTTAGATCGTTTAAGATAGAGAGCTATTTTGAGCATGTAGCCGGGCTGGATAATATTTATGCGGGAAGTAAATTGGAACTTGGAAAAGAAATGATTAAAAAGATTAATCCAAACGGTGGTGATGAAAATATTTTATTGATTGGAGATACAGCCCACGATCTGGAAGTTGCAAATGAAGTTGGTATTGATTGCGTGCTTATCTCCGAAGGACATCAAAATAAAGAGCGCTTGTTGAGATTAGGAGTTTCTGTTATGAACAACCTTACGGAGTTTAAAGAAGTATTATTAAGAGAAGGAAAAAACAATTGATAACAATTTCCATTATGGCAGCTGGTTTAATTCTTATATGGTTTATAATTATTTATAATCTTTTTATAAGAAACAGGAACTTAATGAAGGAAGCGTGGAGCGGAATAGATGTGCAGCTAAAGAGAAGGCATAATTTAATCCCGAATCTTGTTACAACTGTAAAAGGTTATAGCAAACACGAAAGAAATTTATTTGAGGATATAACAGAAAAGAGAGCTAAATCAACACAGGTTGAAAATATTAAAGATAAATCTACTGCCGAAACTGATCTATCGGGCATGTTAAAAAACTTATTTGCTGTTGTTGAAGATTATCCTGATTTGAAAGCGAACGAAAATTTTCTTGATCTTCAAAATCAATTAACTGAAATAGAAGACCAGATTCAATTATCAAGGCGATATTACAACGGAACTGTAAGAAATTTTAACATAAGAGTAGAATCATTTCCAAATAATATCATTGCAGGCATGTTCAAGTTTCAACCTGAAGAATTTTTTGAAATTACATTTGCAACCGAAAGAAAAACTCCGGAAGTAAAATTATGATCTATAAATCTTTGCTCCTTTCTGTTTTATTAATTCTTATTTCAATTACCTTTTCATATTCAGCTGGAAATCATTTCAATAACCGCGAACGAATAATTTCGTATGACAGCGATATTACCATTAACAAAGATGGTTCGATGGATGTTGTTGAAGTAATTAAAGTTCATAGCGAAGCTGTGAAGATTAAACGTGGTATTTTTAGAGATTTCCCCACTAAGTACGAAGATAAATATGGAAACAACATCGTAATTAAATTCGAAGTGATTGAAATCCTTCGTGATGGGAGAGGGGAGAGCTATCACACAGAAAGTCAATCAAACGGAGTTCGAGTATACATAGGCGATAGTAATGTTTTCTTGAAATCGGGTGATTACTCTTATACAATTAAGTATAAAACAAACAGGCAGATAGGTTTTTTTGAAGACTTCGATGAACTTTATTGGAATGTTACAGGCAACGGCTGGGATTTTGTAATTGAAAATGCAAGCGTGGTTGTTAATCTTCCTAATGGTATAAACCGAAGTGAAATTAAGATTGATGGATTTACCGGTTACCAGGGTTCAGCGGAAAAAGACTATAAAGGTGAAATATTAAGCAGTTCCAAAGTTAAACTGAAAACTACAAGAAAGTTAAATTCTACAGAGGGTTTTACTATCCTTGTTCAATTTCCTAAAGGATTTGTTAACGAACCTTCAGCAAGCGATAAGTTTGGATATTTTATTCAGGATAATATTCCATCAATTATTGGATTAATAGGAGTTGTAATTCTGCTCATATATTATTCTTTAATTTGGTTGAAGGTAGGAAAGGATCCGCAGAAAGGTACAATAATTCCTCTGTTTGAACCACCATCAAATATATCTCCCGCAGCTGCAAGATTTCTAACCGAAATGGGTTATGATGATAAAGTTTTTACTTCTGCCATTATAAATCTTGCAGTTAAAGGATTTATTAAGATTGAAGAGGATGATAGTGACTATTCCCTGGTAAAGATAGGGAACGGCAATGGAGAATTATCCAAAGATGAAAAGAAATTATATTCTAAATTATCTTTCAAGAAGAAAACATCCCTGTTTGATGGTAAGGAGAAATTGCAGTTAGAGCTTAAACAGGAGAATCACGCTGTTATTAAGAAGTCTATAACTACTTTAAAAAAATCTTTAAAAAACAGTTATGAGAAAACTTACTTTATTACAAACCTAAAATATTTTATCCTCGGTATGGTAATTTCCGTAATAATTCTTATTGCTGCTGCAATGTATTCTTCCGCAGATCTTACATTTAGTTTAGTATGGACTACTTTTTGGAGTATGGGTGTGTCGATTTTACTTTTTACAGTTTTTAAAGCGTGGCGCGGTGTGGTTGCAAGAGGAAAAGTGAAGGTGGGAGGAATTCTAGCAGCTATATTTATAACTCTATTTTCAATTCCATTTGTAGCTGGTGAAATATTTGGATTATTTCTACTTGCAACGGAAGGTTCTCCTTTGCTTATTGTAGTTATTGGAATCATCGCTTTGGCAAATGTTATTTTCTATCATCTTTTAAAAGCCCCTACACTTCTCGGTAGAAAATTAATGGACCAGATAGAAGGATTTAAAATGTATCTTTCTGTTGCAGAGGTTGATAACCTGGTAAAAGCCACTCTGCCTGAAAAAACTACCCAACTCTTTGAAAAATACCTTCCCTATGCTCTTGCTCTTAATGTAGAAAATGAATGGTCTGAAAAGTTTTCAGATATGCTTGCTGAGATCAACGACTATTCGCCCGACTGGTATAATGGTGCAGCAATTAGTACTTTAGGAGCAGCAGGATTTGCATCCTCACTTGGGAGCAGCTTTTCAAGTACAATTTCGTCTTCTTCCACAGCACCTGGATCATCTTCAGGCAGCAGTGGTGGATCCTCAGGAGGAGGTGGTGGAGGCGGAGGTGGTGGAGGATGGTAATTATTTTATTAGATTTCGGAAGTTAACATCTTTTAGTTTAATAGCTTATCTGCTAGTATATCAACAATTCTATTAGAAGCTTTACCATCCCAAAGTTCTGGAATTTGTCCGGATTTCCGTTTGCCGTTTAGAATTTCAATAGCAAGCACTTCCGCTTTTTCAAAATCATCTCCAACAAGATGATTCGTCCCAATTTCTACAGTAACGGGTCTTTCAGTTGTTTTCCGTGTGGTAATGCACTGAACTCCCAGGAATGTGCTCTCTTCCTGGATGCCCCCGCTATCCGTAATGATCAATTCTGAATTACGGAGCAAGCAAAGAAAATCGAGGTAACCAATCGGATCGGTTAATAGCACATTTTCATTTAAACTTTTTATAAGCTTTTTGGATTCAAGATTTTTTCTTGTACGCGGATGGATTGGAAAAATAATTTTCCTTTTATGGGCTATAGAGTTTAACATATGTACTATTTTCTTTAGTTGAGAATCAGAATCAACATTACTTGGGCGGTGCATGGTAACAAGAACAAAATTGCCGGGTTCTACATTAAAATCTTTTAATGTTGGCAAATGATTAGTTTGTTCCAGATGGTGAATAAGGTTATCTATCATAACATTACCAACAAAAAATACTTTCTCTTCCGGAACCCCTTCATTCTTGAGATTAGTAATACCACTATTTTCTGTTACAAAAAGTAATTCCGAAATGGAATCAGTAAGTACACGGTTTACTTCTTCAGGCATCTCTCTGTCAAAACTGCGCAATCCTGCTTCAACATGAACAGTTTTAATATGTAGTTTGGCAGCCGTTAAGCTGCAGGCAATAGTTGAATTAACATCGCCTACAACAAGTACGAGATCAGGTTTTTCTTTTAAAAGAATTTTCTCAAACTCAATCATAACTTTTCCAGTTTGTTCAGCATGAGAGCCGCTGCCAACTCCAAGGTAAAAATCAGGTTCAGGTAATTCTAGGTCTTCAAAAAATATCTTAGACATTTTTGCATCATAATGCTGTCCAGTATGGCAAATAAGGTGGTTTATTTTATCCCTGTATTTTTGAAATGCTTTATGTATTGGTGCAACTTTCATAAAATTAGGGCGCGCGCCAACAACGGAGATCACTTTTTTCATATTTATTTAGCTAGTTATCTTAACAAAAAGAAATCCACTACCAGTAGATAAAAAAGAATGATAGTGGATTAAACCGTTAGAACTTAGATTAAATATATTAAAATATTTAACTATCTCATAAATCGCCTTCTATGCTCCCTTGCTTCATTAATAGTTTTAAAATAACCAATTCTAACCCTGTACCACGTACTTTGCAGATCGGACAAATATGATTCAACGACAAATACATTTTCACCTGCATCCAATAATCTCGCAGCTTCTCTCTCAGCTTTTTCCCTCGTTCTAAACGCAGCTATCTGGAAACAGAATAAATTACCGTCCGTAAAAATCATTTGTCCTACATTTCTTTCAATAAAAGTATTATAATTTCCAGGTGAAAACCTCCTGGTAATTTTAGTCTCCTTTTCAATCAAATCGATTGTAACTCTCCTGTTCATAGCTCTGCCGTATTCAGTAGAATTATCTGCAACCGGATCATCTGGACCCACACCTCTCACAATAAGACGATCTCTGTATATCCCGTTATTCACTAAATATAAGGCCACAGAAGAGGCACGTTCATAAGATAGCCGTTTATTATATGAGTATGAACCTGTATTATCTGTATGTCCTTCTATCATCCACTTGGTGTCAGGATATTCTATCAAAACGGTAATTATTTTTTCAAGCTCGGTTTTTGCCTGGGGTAACAAATCGGATTTTGCAACTTCGAAATTTACACTTCCGCTTAGTACAAATGTAGTTACTTCTGGCAGTTCTTCAGTAACCGGACAACCCCATTTATCAACTTTTGTCCCCGCTGGTGTGTCTGCACAGTTATCCATATAATCCAGAACACCATCTTTATCTGTATCTAACGGGCATCCTTCATCGTTAACAGGAATATTGGGCGGAGTGTCTTTACACAAATCTAGATAATTTGGTACTCCGTCCATATCAGTATCAATTGGACATCCATATTCATCAACTTTAATGTTAGACGCAGTATTTTGGCATCTATCAAGGTAATCCGGGACACCATCCTTATCACTATCTACTGCACATCCAAACTGATCTACTGCTACACCCAACGGAGTTTTCGGACAAGCATCTGCATTATCATTAATTCCATCCAAATCAGAATCTTTAGCTCCACCAAAGTAGTATGTAATTCCACCAAAACCTGTTAAAAAGAAATCGTTATCTGTCCCGGCAACAACATCATCCAGATTATCGGTTTGAACATTATTTATATTAACACCAAGATTTAGACTTATGTTTTCAGATACTAAAAATCTCATTCCAAATTCACCATTTAAAGTAAATTGTGTCCTGGAATAAATTTTCAATGAATTTCTTGCAAGTCGGGTCCCGCTATTATCTTTTGGATCGAAATATAGCAGGGCTGCTCCACCATAAATATATGGAACAAAGAATTCTGAAAAAGTAAATAAGTATTCCGCGCCGCCACCTAATATCCAAATCGGAGTTTTGAATTCTCCAAGCTCTGGCCTGCTGACTGTAGCACCATCAGAACCGGTCAGGTAACCAGCTCCGCCATATCCTCTTAAACCAATAGCTCCAACACGGCTTGCAGGAAATATGTATTCAAGCGAGGCTCTTCCAAATATGTTAATACCATCTTTCCTGAAATCTGAAAATGTGTAGGTGGCACCACCTTCTAATGATACTCCAACTGTGCCGGATAATGGATGGTTTTTATTTGAATAAGAATTTTGAGGAAAACTTTGTAATGATACGACAATACAAAAAATAACAATAAATGGATATTTCATCTTGGTGTCCCATAAAGAAACAAAATGTTTATACTAATAACGCTATTTTCGCTATAAAAAGAAAGTAATACAAAATAAACTGTTGATGAAAATCAATGGTACTATGTTGTTTACATTCCATAATAGAGTGCAATTGAAAACGAATGGTTTTGATCAAGTAGATATTCCGGTGTTCTTTCAGAGTCCTCATCTTTAATATTGGAATACCTGTAGCTTCCCTTTCAAAACCAGGTCGTGCATATATTCGTAGCGGCAGTTTATTCCAAAATAATTATCCTGCCGGAGAGGAGAATATAAGAACGACTTATTAAACTCATCCATTCCGGCGTAAGCAAAATAGATATCATCCAGACCACCTTTCCTGGCTCTTTCAAAATAGGTTTCGATTTTAAGACCTCTTAGAAGTCGATAATTGAATTGAATCCTTACCTGGTCTGCATTTTGCCCGAGCCAATGCCCCAAAGTATAATCAAGATGTTTATAATTAGTCGATTCTAATTTATGTTCATAAACCCAGGGATTGATACGCGTGTATTCGATTAATAGATCGAGATTATCAACTAATAAATTTACTTTTTTTGCTCCAAATGTATAACCAACCCAAGTGTTGCTGAAATTATTTTCCAACACGTTTCGTATTTCTGTAACATCGATAAAAGCAGTGGAGTAGAACTGAAATTCTTTGGGGTACTTTAACGAAATATCAAAATAAAGTGTGCCGTTACCATCATTTACGCTTCCTCTTCCGGTATTATGATCGAGCCATTTAAAAAGAGAAAAGGTATAAACATTTCTGGTCTTAAATCACCACTGTAAACAAATGAATTGCCAACTGAAATATCCAATCCGGAAAGAGGAGTAATCGTTAACAAGTTTGCCGCAATATATTTATTTATGAATGATTCCTTTATCCGTGGATCAAGACTCCCCGCATGTTCGTATTGTATCGAGGATGAATCAATAACCAGGGAGTTAAGCCAACCATGTATATAAGAAAATCGAATCCAATCAGTCGGTTTTAGGTGAAGTTCTATGCGTGGATAATCAGGAGGTTTTGATGATAAAATTAGCTGCCCGAAATTTCCGTGTCCCCAATTAAAATAATCTTTAATGATTGAAACCGATCCCCAATTCCAATCGAAAGTAAGACTTCCCTTTACATCATTATATTCAATTCCATTTGGTGCGCCTTTATAATTTGCACCAGTTTGCGGCGAAAATGATTTATCTTTATCTACATTATCACCGAATTCCCCTTTATCCCTGTATATCCACACTTGCGCCGAACCAATCCTCATAAGTTCCGAAAGCAGAAAAACCAATCCACCTTGTGTACCCATTTGCCTTACCAATGGTTGAGATGCCATACCCCGCTATTGGCGAAAATTTTAATGAGAAAAGAGAATCACTGTAACTAAAAAGAAACCATCTTTCATTATCAAAATTATTTAATTCGTAAGCGTATTCCTGTTTGTAAAATTCATACTCTTCCTGTTCAATATTATTAAGATTATTTTTAACAGATTCAATTTCAGTTAGTTTTTCAGCAATATATTTCCTTGAGTATGGTTTTACCTCATCATCGAGTTTAATATTATTTTTTAACGATTGCCTTTCTAAAAATTCGTAAACATCACTTTGTAATGGAGTATAAACAATTTGGGCAAGTGTGCTCGCAGTTAATGTAACTATTGATATGATTAATAGAATGGATCGCATTTATGATTTATTTACCTGCAGTGGCAATTATCGGCTTCGTTGTTTATTGAGTAATATATTATTACAAGCTTTCCAGAAATAAATGAAATCAGTTTTGGAGCGATTTTTATCAAATGCATCAAGATATTTTTCTTCCGATTTTATTATTTCATCAAGATTGGTGGGCATATCCACATAGTAGGGCGGGACTAATCCAGGTTTGTACTTTAATCTTCTCTCCCTGAACTCATCATGATAAAGGCCATTGTACTGCATGCTTAACGGTCTGACGCCGAAAAGTTTACAATCTCCCTTAAACCAGTTAGTAATCATTGGCAGCTCATCAATCCAGAACCTACGGAGTACTTTTCCCCAGGTGGTGATTCTAAAATCATCTTTAAACTTGCCACCCGTTGCAAGTTGATTTTGCTGATATACAAATTCCTGTAAATATTCCGAATATGGATGCATAGTCCTAAACTTATAAACAAAAATCGGGTTGCCGTTTTTGCCAATCCGCTTCATCTTTATAACAGGACTGTAAGACGGATTTTTATCATCTGACGGCTCTTTAATTTTCTTTGCAATAACGTAACAAATATTATCAAGATCTTTAAGATCCATCACTTCGAAACCGCAATAGTAAAGCCTGCCTAATCCTTCTGCAAGAGATAATGCCCGGTTTTTTCCTTTTGTAAATGCGAAAAATACTTTACGAATAACAGGCAGTTTTGGTATAACCCGATGCCTTATAAAATCGCTCAGGTAGAAAATATTTGCCACCAGGAACGGATATTTTTTAAAGAATCTTTTGTACCTGTACCTGATAGGTTCGAAATTTAATACCAGTACACCACCCTCAATAAGCCGCTTATTAATTTCGATAAGATATGCGTTTATCCGTCTGATATCATTTAGCTGGTGCAAATTAATAAATAATTCAAGATGATTTTCTAGTAAAGTTGATACGTTGTACGGGTCGGCGGAACGAAATACAGATGTACGATCAATATCGAATGTACTCAGATCAAGTTTTCGTTCAAGGAATGAGAATACTTCAGGATATTGCTTAAAGTATATGAATTCCAGCTTGCTTTTTAACTTAGATACCTTTGGGAAATTTCCTTCCAACTTATACTTGATAATTTCAACAGGCACAGTATTAGTATCAACATCCGGAATTTTCAGTTCGTATGCATGAAGAAAATTGCTTTGAATTTCATCGGTTTTTTGAGGTACTTTATCCAGGTAAAGAAAAATGGTTACCGTAAGGGAAAGTAAGAAATAAAGCAAAATACTTCCCAGGTAAACACCACTGTTTTGATCAGGCACCTGCAGTACGTAAACGATTATTGATAACAGGGCAATAATCAGAATATAAAATTTTAATTGAACTCCTATCGCTTTCCAGAAATTAAATACTTTACCAAATGGTTTGAACTGATGTGTAATAGTTGCCGCGAACAACCAGCTTAAATAGGTGCATACTACTAAGATGATCTGATTTTCATCAAGATTTTCAACCAGGTATCGTTTTTCATAAAGATAAAAAAGAATGAAAGTTAGGAGTAAGAAATCAATAATTAATAAAGTGTAAGATATTGATCCTCTATCCAATTTTGGTATTTCTATCTTACCATTCATTTTGAGTAGTTCAATACCGGCTTCAATAAGAAAGGCAGATATTAAGGAGCCAACAACAACGAATCGTGATATAGAGAGTTCGGTTTGCAGTAATAAAATTGCAATTGTACCAAGCGCAACAACTAATGAAATATAATATCTTTTTAATCTTACCAGCAGGATGTGCTCCGGTTTAATCCTGAACTTTCTGGAGAGCAAACTTCCCAAACCCCAGCCAGCTATCATTATCGGGAGGAATTTTATATAATTTACATCATAGATAAATCCTTTTTTCTTCAAGATAAAAAAGACCAGGTAGCAAGTTAAATAGATAAAGAAGTTTAAAGTGATTCTAATAGCAAGACTCTTTTTACCTATCTTTTCAACCGAAGAGTTTATTACCGGCGCAGATATTGTAGAATGTGCTTCTGTATGATCCATTAAGTATAATTTAAATAAAAATGTTCAGATGTATCTGTAATAAAAATTGACAATTATCTCTTTATTATCAAACTTTAATTTAAATAATTGAAAAAATATTTGCGGAAGAGCAATAAATACTATATTAATTCCTTATGAGTAAAATACTAAAAAATAAAAAAATAATAATTGTTTTTTTTCTTGTTAATAGTTTCATATTGAACCTTGCAATTGGTACTATCTCTAACTACAGTGCTAATATATTTATCCTTAAGTGCGTTTCTTCCATACTGTTATTTCTTCTGATATTTATTGATACCAGGATTAATAGAATAGATATCCAAAATTTACTGAAGGAAAACAATCCCAGGAAATTAGCTATTATCCTCATCCTATTTATCGGCTACTTAAGCCTTACGCTAATTTATTCTAATAATCCTGCGTACGGTGCGCAAAAGATATTAAATTTTCTTATAAGCACCATCCCATCCATTTTTGCATTTTATTATTTAGTTATAACAAACAGTAAAGAACGCTTTGGGGTTTTTATTTATTCAATTGTTGTGATTACAATAGTATCTGTTACATATATAATATTTGATTATCCATTTGAACAATCTACGATTTATGAATACACGGCAGGGAGGTGGAGCCACGTTATTTACGGCAGGATAATTGGCAGCATTGCAGTAGTTCTTTTCCTGTATCTAATGTGGATGATAGAAAAACGGGAGACGAGAGATGAAAGACGAAAGAAGAAAGAATCCAAGTGGAAAGTTTTATCAATTATAATTTTTACTTCAATCTCTGTATACGGATTGTATATATCATCTTTGCGATCAGCAATGTTGGGTTTGGTTTTGTTCGTTGTTCTTGGTGCGGCGTTCTTAGTTTATGAGCTGATTGCAAGAAGTGAGAAGCGAGCACAAAGGAGATACCAATTAGCTGGTATTGTAGCAGTTATAATTTTTACTTTATCATTTATAATTCTACTCCCTAAACCGGGAATAATTGAAACCCGTTTTGATAACCTAATTCAAATAGAAAATTTTAAGTTTGGAGGGGATGGAGCTATAAATTCACGCATAGAAGAGCTGCGCATCAGTAAAGAATTATTTTTAGAGCATCCGCTAATTGGGGTTGGGTTTGGGGGTTATAGAAGCTATAATGAATTTACAGAAGTAGTTAGATATCCGCATAATATATTTGTTGAGATGGGAGTTGAAGGGGGAGTGGTTGGTGTTGTTAGTTCTTTGTGCGTTGTGCTTTGTTATTTTGAAATATACTGTATAGATATTCACCTTTTATTTTAATTTTTGCACTTTTTGCATTTTGGTTAGCAATGTTTTCAAAAGAATTATCCAACCAGGCATTGTTGTGGATCTTTGTTGCGTTTATCCCGCTTACACCAAAGGTTACTGAGCAAAAGACATCTTAATATTTCCTCCAATTTTACCTTATCTATCTCCTTAAAAGTTTACCAAAAGTTTACCATTTCTTTACCGGAATTTTACTTAGCTGTCAATGGAATCTTTGAAAATGACTTAAAAACAAATATAATACAGCTAATAGACAATTATTGTTATAATATAATACTTGATAGTATGATTAATTCAAATTTAATAGGCATCTTTGGTATTACTTCATCGGATGAACAGTTGAAATATTCAGTTAGTAACATAGCAGCACACTTTTGGAATTGCGAAAATAAAAAAATATTAATTTTAATTTGACAGTATAGTAAAAGGTCTTTATATTCAGTTATCTCGTTCTTTAACATACCTATTAAGATGGCAATAGCATCAGAAAGGATAGTGCCCGACACCTCATTGGAAGTGATGAGTACAGGATTTAATACTCCGGTCCCACTAACTTCCTGATTGCTAGTGGATAATAGAATATGGAAAAGAACTAAGATAGTCTTTCCGACTCGCCTGTTAGGCCAGCGCGAGGGGTAGAAAAGTTTAATACCTTTTTTGCCTGGGAACCTCAATTGCCTGGCCGTTAAAATATTAATCTTTCATCAGTTATGAATCTTTTATTCTACAAAATAAGAGATGGACCATTAATGTGGTCTATCATCAGAGGGTAAAGATCTAAACTCTTTATTTCCTTTGAATACGTTCAGGAATAATAAAAAATTTAATATTAATTTATTTGGAGAACTGCAATGTCAAAGCCAGAAAAAAAACAACAATTTATTGAACTACGAGCAGTTGGGATATCATTTGAGAAAATAAGCAAACAGATAGGTGTATCGAAGCCAACACTAATCAAATGGAATCCTGAACTGCAACCTCAAATAAGGCAAGCAAGAGAACAATATACTAAAGGATTGCAGGAAGAAATAGCAACCCAAAGATTAGGTTTCGGAATGATTCTTTTGAAAAAACTTGAGCAACTTTATGACTCAATTCTTCCAGAGAAATATAACGACTTGAAGACAATGGATAAGGTGATACTTGCAACAAAAATTGAAAGCCTATTGACTTCGATGACAAATGTAAACCAGGTAACTATTGATCGACATAAAAGGAAAGTGAAAAATTTAGATAGAATCGATCAAATGATCATAGAGGATATAAAAAAGGTAATTCAAGTCTATAGAGAAAATGGTAAGGAGACATCGAAATTTTGGCAGTTGATAGAGAATTTAAGAATGGACAACGAATTTTAGACTGCTGAAAAAGAATAGCCCGGGCTGCTGATTTAAGTATTTAAAGGTCTTTAGTAATTAAATCTATACGGGTAGTCCGGGTTCTCTTTTCATTTTACTCACGCTTTCCGGGTAGTTTTTCTTTGGATTTGTTAACATAAAAATATTTCTTAATGACATTTTTTAAATTTTGCACAAATCAATTCCTTAACCCAAGGTAATGAATTTGGAATTCCATCTTTCAGGATGGATAGTAAACATCATTTTATCCGGCAGCTTATCAATATTATTTATTATATCGAAAGTTGATTTTAAGATTCCTCACACTTGTAGTGAGATTGAACTTTATCACGAACACTTACAGAATCTCCATTCCAGCGTCTTCCTGTATCTGTTAAGTAACCAAATTGATTCCAATCAGTATCTAAGTGTGCATCGCCAAAATGCCTAATTCTTTGTAATTATATTTTTTCCAGATCATTTTATTATCATAACGGGAGAGGGGAGAGCCGTGTGCACAAATGGTTTTTATTTCAGCAACTTTTCTAATTTTTTCAAGGTTACTTTTAAATAATTCCCAGGCATCATCAATCAATTCTTCTTCTGAACGTTGAACACCGAACCTTGAACTACAGTATCCATTTCCTCATAATGATACCCAATCTCGTGCCCCATAGCTTCTATTTCTTTAATGATATTTTCATCAAAACTTTCCGGAACAATTCTGAAATAATAAGTGCCTTTTATACCTAAGTTCTTTTTCAAGCTTTGCCATTTCAAGTGCGTTTGCGGTCTGCGGTCTACATCGTGGCGGAGAATCATTGTCATTCCGGACTCCGATCCGGAATCTGCGGACTATTGCTACAGTGAATTTATCCGCTTCTGGCAGAACGCTTACTTTTTTTACATACTCCCCGAAACGCAACAAACCCATAATTCTTCTTTTTCAAAGCTCCAAGCAGAAAGCGATATGTTTTTAGTGTAAAATCCATCTACCTGAAATTATATTGATAATTTGGATTTTCCTTCATTCAACGCTTTCCGGGTAGTTTTCAACAAACCAGACAAAGAAGGCAGTGACATCAATCTTATCCGCTAACATTTTTTTCCTCTTTTCTTGCCAATATACTTTCAGGTTAGCAGATTTAGCTCTTTAAGTTTTTCAATATTTCTCAGACTATCTCGTTAAAGCCAATGTTAATCCATATTTGATCTGTTAAAGGAGAGTTCAACAAAAGAGTTGCTTATTATGTGGTGGTGGCAAGAACAGCAGCTTCAGAAATGTTTTACTATCACCAATCAACATATTGGCATAATACATAAATGAATGAATTTTGTGGGGTGGAATGGATATCTTATACTGTTCAAATTCAGGATCAATTTACGCTCTGTTGTGATGAACACTCTTCCGTGTTTTGAAAGAAGCTGTACAAATTTTCTTTTGCTCTCTATAGATAATCCCGCGCACCAACATCGTGATGCGCTTTGAATGAATTGAACCTCAGAATAGAATATTTTTCACTTTCTTTTAACCAGCTTCCTTTAAAACCGATGGATCCGGTGTAAATCTCTTTGGGTGAAGATAAGCAAGCTCGTGGTAACCTGCATAATAAACAGTCCTTCTTTTTACGTTTTGAGACATCAGATAGAATCAGGTCAGCGAAAGGATGACCGAACTTCGTCAATGCCGCCAACTTCATATTGCTCATCGTCCAAGTAATCGATTTAACTTTGCCTATTTTAGAAACGTGGCGCAATTTGAATTTGAAAAAACCAATTGCTAAATGAATTTTCTGCTGATTTACGATTTTGAACTTCCCCCTTAACCACATTTACTGGTCTACTCATCTTCCCCGAGAGAATCGATTTACTTCCTATTTGCCGAGGGTATCTCGTAGAGTTCAACTTTTTGTGATTGTATATCCCTAACTGTTATTAACGGATTGTTCCCCTTCGAGATTAAATATTCTGATTAAGTTGCTGAAAAGGTGAACATTACCGATGACCTATATCAATCAGGATTTCATTGAAGCTTCTGTAAAATTTTTAAGCCTAATTTTCCTGTTTTCATAAGCAGAGGTTTATGTACTTTTTGATATCTCTGCAATTCGACGAACTCACCACCAAATTTCTTTTTATATTCGCGCACACCATAGGGAACATCAGGTTTACCGGCACCGCCAAAATCAAATATTTTATAACCATTCTTTTTTAAATATTTTCAGCACTTCCCAGGTAATCAGATCATTCGGATATTTATCATAGTGTTCCTTTTTACTGCCCGGCATAACGAATCGAGTTCCTCCTTTACAGAGCGTAGATTGTCCAAATGCTTTCATTATAAAATGCTCCGAAAAATCTTACCATTTTGACAGGAATTAATGCGAAAAGCGTTAGCGAATAAACTTAAATCAGCTATTGGCAGTTTGGCTCTTTGATATACTTCTTTCAATATATTGTAGCTTTTTTCAAGTGTATCTATATCACGGAATTCTTTTACAGTAATACCATTCTTTTCAGCACGCCTTATTTCATTTCGTCGTTTTGAATAAACTTCTTTCCAGAGAGTATCCTCATCTTTTGACAGATCAATTATAATATTTATTCTCTTTTCTGATTTGTATCCTGACTCAATCAATATATTGTTATATGACAATTTAAAATTTCTATCTCTGTATACATAGAAGCTTAATGTTAACTCTCTTTTTTATACTCTTCAAAATATCTTTAGCTATATTTTCATTGTTTCTTGGCTAATGGGCCGCCAATTATAATTGATTTTGCAATCATTTTACCGGCAAGACCATTGGGTTTTTTAGGTTATCGCAATGTTATAATTATGAATTCTATAACATCGAACTATTATTTTTATTTGTATTATTATCGGTTCTCATAATTTTTTGTTTTACTGAAGCAACAGAATCATTATTTATAATATTTCCAAAAAAAGGGATGATTTAATACAAAAGCATCAAAAGGATTTATATCAGTTTTATCTATATCTGTAATTATTTTCATATTCATATATTAAATTAGCTTTTACTGGGATTCATTGAAATTTTTAGTCAATAAATTTTCTGTACCATAATTCCAGGTTTATCCATTTCCAAATCTCTTTAGAAATTTGCATTTCTTTATCTAAATGCTTTTGATATAACTTTTTGGCCTTTATGGCATCAATGATTTTTCTGTTTTTGAAAGAATCCGAGTCAAGAATAACCATAATATATTGCTTGAAACTTTCTTCCCGGAACCATTCATCTTCCGGCGTCATAAATCCTATTTTATCTTTTCTCGTTCTTATTTTTTCAGAAAGAGTGCCACGCATTGCTTCACGCAAAATGTGCTTTGTCATACCTTTTTTATCTTCATATCTGAAGCAGAGGCTAAAGTTTTTTCAACCAACCGGTAATCCAGAAAAGGCACTCTGGATTCCAAATGAAAACCACATTGAATTCCTGTCCTCCCACTTTAACAAATGCTCGAGTTTATATTCAAAGTGATTTAATAGTGCTTCATTTAGGCTACCGGAATTATACAGTTCGCCTGCAATTGTATTGTTCTTTGAATAGGTATCAATAAATTAGAATTTAAATAGCCTTTTTCGCCGACTCGCGCTTTTGTTTTAGAAATACCAAAAATATAGTGTCTCAAATCGATAGAACCACCTGTGAAATTTATATAGGAAACATTTCACTAAACAACCTAAACCATCTAAACTTTTAAACAGATCCTTAAAATAAAATCCAAAGAAATAATGATAACCAGCCAGTGATTCATCTGCACCCTGTCCATCGAGAGTTACTACCACGTTGTCTTTAGCTAATTCCATTACCTTGAATTGTGCATAGGGAGAAGTGGAAGGAATAGATTTGACATGTGAATAAATAAATTTTTATCCACCATTTATACAAATTGCAATTTAGGCAGTTTGTGTAGTGCATATGTTTATGAGCTTTAAATTCATTTATATATTCAGTTTCATCTCCACGTTTTCCTTTCCCATACAGTAAACTATTCAAACCTCCAAACTTTAACCCACCTTTTTTTTATAAGATAAACAATGCTCAAGAATCAAGCCCTCCGCTTAAACATACACCGACCGGAACATCACTTCTTAATCTTAAACCAACCGCTGAACTGAATAGCTCACTATATGCTTCAGCATTCTTAAATCCTTCTGTATTCTTAAAACTAGTTTTCGGAAAATTATAAAATCATTTCTCTTTTTTGAAAATTCCATTTGTGAAATTGTTGACCCAGCCTTTTCTGCCACTTTTTGAAATATGTCCATGTTGGAGCTTTTTGATTTCACTAAAAAAAGTTCTGTTCTGTTTGATCGGTTCTGTTAAAAACTAAAAAATCAAAAATTGCCTGGTTGTTAGCTGGTGGTTTTTTATTAAGGGGTACGAAAGAATGGGGGAATTTCAGAGGCAAAAATGAATTGTTCATCGTCAATGTATAATAAAATGGTTTTACTCCGAATTGTCGCGTGCACAGAATAAGTCTTTTGTCTCTTTAGTCATAGATCACTAACGCCCACATTCCGTTAAATTTATTTAGACAATCTTCACCCCATTCGATATAGGAATTAGTACAACTTCAGTATCTGTTTTCGACTTAAATATGTAACCCTTTTTTTTCAGTTCTTCCCGTAGCTCAAGATAATCGTAAGACACGCCGCCAACTTGATTATAAAAATATCACAGACCCATCTTTTTGACTGTGTTGATTGTCGATTTAGATTTACGATCTGCAGCTACAGTCTGTGGCTCATGGGCCGAGCTCGTGGAGGAGGAAATCGAACGAGGGAGGACGGAGAGCTCACAAATCCAAAAACCCGAACATTGTTTTCATCAGTAAGAGTCCCTTTATCTCGATCAGGACCTCGAATGTCGATTACCCGGAGCAAAATAATCCTAGCTTTTGGTTTGAGCAGGGGAGTTATCGAATTTTATTATACCGCAAATGCCGCACATTGGAATTTATGATTGATGATAAATAATTGTGATTAACCATTGACCAAGAACGAAGGACGAGCTGCCATAGATTTCAATAATTTTTTGAGCAACTGTATCAGAATCAAGACCAAGCTCAATTATTCTTTCTCTTCCTTTAGTTCTGCCTTTAATTTTTGCGTAACCCGCAAGAGCTTCTTTTACTCTTAAACTTGTGTCTTTTCATACCTCGGCTCAGTCAGGAAACATCCCGTAACATCGCCCATTACCCACATGAATATCTCCACATTTGTTGAGACGATAGGACAGTTACAAGACATTGCCTCTTTTATTGCATTGGGTGAACCTTCGTGATAGAGGAAGTCAAAACTAATAAATCAGCAGCACTGTAATAATAATTCAACTTGATCCGCCGAGAACCTCAAGGTGTGACAAATTGAATCATTGTCATTAGAGTACTAATTGTATCTTCTGCCATTTTTACTTTCTTGACGTTCAGGATTTGCTACAAAGATAATTAACGGTTTCACTTTATATTGCGGCTTCAAATGTTCTTTTGCTCCATTTTTTACGATCCGATTCTCCAGAAAGAATATTTAAATCAACACCGTTTGGAATTATCTCTTTTTTAGCGATTTTTCGTTTGATTTATCGTAAAGATTTTGGGATTTAACAATATTGTAATCGTATCTCTTTAAAAATAATTTGTTCAATGAAACAAGAAAATTTCCAAATGTACTATACTTACCTTCAGAATTGATTGCG
>CAVXUA010000011.1:0-18145 GCA_963764825.1 uncultured Ignavibacteriales bacterium
AAATCCCATATTAACAACTCTTACAAGAACCGTGAGCATACCAATTAAAATTCCGTAGTAAAACTGTCCCTTTTGTGTATGTGCAGAACTTACCGGATCGGTTGCCATAAATACTGTACCGAAAGCAAAGCCTCCTAAAACAAAATGCCAGAATGGATTAACCTGGAACTTGAGTTAGTTTCGCTGCCAATTAAATTAAATAATAGTGATACAGAAACCATCCAACAACAGAACCAAACATTGTTCTCCACGAACCAACCTTTGTAACTATAAGAATTAGAGCGCCAATTAACATGCCAATGACTGAAGTTTCCCCCATCCATCCGGGATAATTCCAATAATAGCATCTTTCATTGAAACAGATAATTCGAGCACCGGGTCAGCTAATTCTGCAAGGGGAGTTGCACGGCTTACACCATCAACCGCAACCCATACTGCATCGCCGGAAATTTCTGCGGGGTAAGCAAAGTATAAAAATGCTCTGCCGGTTAATGCCGGATTTAATACATTCATTCCAACACCGCCGAAAATTTCTTTACCGATCACAACACCGAACGAAATTCCAAGTACAACCTGCCACCAGGGAAGGTTGGGTGGAAGTATCAGTGCAAACAATAAACTTGTTACAAAAAATCCTTCACCTATAGCATGCCCTTTAGAGTGCTAAACAGTACTTCCCAAAACCCTCCGGCTACAATGGTAATTAAGTAGATTGGTAAAAATATAATGCACCGTGAACAATGTTACTTAAAATATCATTTGGATTTAATCCTGTACCGAGGAATGCGATAAAAGAACCACGCCAACCGCTTACTTCTGTTCCGCCAGTTTGTGCTAACACAAGGTTTGCCTGTAATCCAGTATTATAGAGCGCCATAATCACAGTAGGAACTAAAGCGATAACAACCCAAGTCATTAATCGTTTAAAATCTAATACATCGCGTACATGCGGTGCACCTTTTGTAACCGTGCCTGTTGAATAGATAATAGTATCAGCAGCTTCATAAAGCGGGTGAAGTCTTGCAAACTTGCCGCCATCTTTAAAATGTTTTGATTGATTATCTAAAAACTTTCTGAGGAATTTCAATAATTTAACCTTCTTTTTCTATCATATTTAAAATTCTTCTTAGCATTGGTCCAAATTCTAATTTACTTGGGCACACAAAAGCACAGAGTGAAAGGTCTTCTTCATCTAATTCAAGGCAGCCAAGTGCTTCTGAATCCTCAATATCACTTACAGCCAGTGCTCTAAGCAAAAACAATGGTTCAATATCCATTGGCATTACTTTTTCGTAGACGCCGGAAGGTATTATTGCTCTTTCTTCTCCGTAAAGACTTGTATCAAAACTTATTTTTTTACCCGGTATTAAACCTGATAAAACTATGTTTTTTGTAGAAAAATGATTGAATCCAGGACTCATCCACCCCAAAAGTTTACGTTTCCTGTTTTCAGAAATAATAGAAATTTGCTGATGGTACCTTCCTAGGAAACCAAGCGTTCCGTTCGCCTCAAAACCGGAAAGTACTGAGCCGGAAATAACACGGTTCTCACCCTCTATTAATTCATTTCCAAGTATTTCTTCTGTCGATGCTCCAAGACGGGTCTTTAACAATCTTGGTTTTATAACCGATGGACCTGCCAAAGAGATAATTCTTTCGGTGTGGATTTTTCCTGTTGAGAAGAGTTTACCAATTGCAATAACATCTTGAAGCCCAATATGCCAAACGGTTTTATTTCTGCTTACAGGGTCAAGATAATGAATATGTGTGCCAACATTTCCTGCAGGATGAGGACCGGAAAATTCTTCAACCACAATGTTCGGGCGGTCTATAAGCGGAACCTCAGTTTCCGGTGCTTTACAAATAAATATTTTTTTATCCGTTAACATGGAAATGATATTTACGCCATTAGCAAAATCTCTCTCCTGTCCTTCTAGTAATTTAGCAGTTGAAGGAGCCAGCGGGTTGGTATCCATTGCTGTAATAAAAATTGAGTTTGGTTTTGTCTGCGGATCAGGAACCTTGCTGAAGGGACGTGTGCGCAAGGAAATCCACAATCCGGATTCTAAAAGCTGCTCAACTACCTGTTCCCTTGTAATATCTTTAAGCTGTTGATCAGAATAGGAGTTGAATGTTACCTCTTCATTTCCTGAAAGCTTTATCACAACAGAGAGGAGAGCGCGTTTTTCGCCACGGTGGATAGAAACAATTTCTCCTGCCCCGGGGGATGTATACTTTATTACTGGATTTTTCTTATCAGTGAATAAAACCTGGCCAAGTTTAACTGTGTCCGCAACACGCACTTTCATTGTTGGTTTCATTCCAACATAATCAGGTCCTAGCTGAGCTACAGTTGAAGGATCTTTACTTAAGGATATGGTTTGTTCCGGTTTGCCTTTAATCGGAAGGTCTAACCCTTTTTTAAATTTAATCATTCAGATATGTCCGGAAATTCAATTACTTTTTATAGAATGTGCTAAAATCAAAAATTGCTGATGCTAATTTATAAAGAATAATTTAAAAGATTCAATTTAATAGAAAAATTTTTTATAGGATAGATGGTTTTCCATGAATTTTAGGAGAGAATTCATAATTACACTAACACGGGTTTATTTGTTTTCTTTCCTACAACCTTGGCAAGCTCATACAATTCTTTCATAAGTTTTTCAAAAGATTCAAGATCAAGTGACTGCTCTCCATCTGAGAAAGCTTTTTCCGGGTTAGGATGAACTTCAATTATTAATCCATCCGCGCCTGCTGCAAGCGCTGCTTTGCTTGCCGATGGAACAAGACTGGATTTGCCCGTGCTGTGCGAAGGATCTACAATTACAGGCAGATGTGTTAATTCTTTTAACGCGGGAACGGCTAAAATATCTAAAGTGTTTCTTGTGTACGATTCAAAAGTTCTTATTCCACGTTCGCAGAGAATAACCTTTTCGTTGCCAACAGATATAATATATTCAGCGGCTAAAAGGAATTCCTCTAAAGTTGCACTCATATTTCTTTTAAGCAAAATTGGCTTGTTAGTCTTACCAACCTCCTTAAGCAGCTCGTAATTATCCATGTTGCGTGAACCAATTCTTATAATATCAAGTTCATCGCCTATATTTTCTAACTGTTCAGTCGTTAAAATTTCTGATTCAAGAAGGAGGGAAGTTTCCTTTCGTATCTTTCTCAATATTTCTATTCCATCAAATCCGTAGCCCTGGTATGTGTAAGGCGAGGTTCTTGGTTTAAAGAGTGAACTGCGAAATATTTCTGCGCCTGCATTCTCAACAGCTTTTGCGGTTTGCAAAGCAATCTCTTCATTTTCCAGTGCGCAGGGACCGGCAATTACGGTAAAATAACCTTCACCAATATGCACATTCTTTTCAGCAATAATTGTTGAGTGTTGCGGGTTTTGTTTTTTAACCTTTGTGTCTGCCAGCTTATCCATTAAATCCAAAGATGATTTAAAAATTCTTTATTTCTAAAGTACAAAGATATAAAATAGTTGGAATATCAGCACGGCATTAATGTAATTTACTTTACAGATTTGCTACAAGTCACTTTAACCAGTTTGGTCCAAAATTTTTCATTTAAATAATAAACGGGGCTTTTGGGTGGAATTACATCCGCTTATATTTACACTCACAGTTTTTATTTACCCATTTTACAAAAAACAATGACAGATATATTAGTTAAACATATAAGCAGCGCACTTTCTATAAGTAAATCACAGGTTTCAAATACTGTTAAGCTGCTGGAGGAGGGAGCTACAATTCCATTTATTTCCCGCTACAGGAAAGAAGCTACAGGAATCTTGGATGAAACAGAAGTAACAGCAATTGAAAAGGAATGGAAACGATTGCAGGAATTGGTTAAAAGACGTGAAGCAATTCTTAAAAGCATTAACGACCAGGAATTGTTAACTCCTGAGTTGGAAGTGAAAATTAATAACTGTTGGAACATGGCAGAGCTTGAAGACATTTATCTTCCATACAAACTAAAACGAAAAACCAGGGCAAGTGCAGCACGGGAAAAAGGCTTAGAACCCCTGGCAGAAATAATAATGGTACAGAAAGAAGATCAGATAGAATCGATTGCGGAAAAATATTTAAATGATGAAGTGCCGGATATTGAAGCAGCGTTAGCCGGGGCAAGAGATATTATTGCCGAATGGATTAATGAAAATGCAGCTGCCCGGAATAAAATCAGGCAGCTATTTGAGCGTGATGCAATTATTAGTTCAAAAGTAATAGAGAAAAAGAAGGATGAAGGAACAAAATACCAGGACTACTTCGATTTTAGCGAACCGTTAGAACGTTGTGCAGGTCATCGTCTGCTTGCAATCAGAAGAGCAGAGCAGGAAGGGATTTTGCGTGTATCAATTTCAATAGATAATGAAAACGCAATTGAGAGTTTGGAAAAAATCTTTATAAAAAATAAAAATGAATCTGCCGTTCAGGTAGGGTTATCAATTAAAGATGCTCAGAAAAGACTATTAGCACCTTCAATTGAAACCGAATTTAAAAACAGTTCAAAAGTAAAAGCGGATGAAGAGGCAATCCGTGTATTTTCTGAAAACCTGCGCCAGTTGCTTTTGTCACCTCCGCTCGGTCCAAAAGTTACAATGGCAATTGATCCTGGGTTCAGAACAGGCTGCAAACTTGTCTGCCTTGATCAGCAGGGAAACCTGTTACATCATGATACTATCTTTCCACATCCATTGCAGCCGAAAGTAGATGAAGCAACTAAGAAAGTAAAAGGGCTGATAAGAAAATATAAAGTGGAAGCAATTGCAATTGGAAACGGAACTGCAGGCAGGGAGACGGAACGATTTATAAAATCTCTGGTTACTGAAACAAGCACAACAGAAATATTTATGGTAAACGAAGCAGGCGCATCAATTTATTCTGCTTCGGAAACCGCAAGAGAGGAGTTTCCTGATCTCGATTTAACTTTCCGCGGTGCAATTTCAATCGGAAGAAGATTGATGGACCCGCTTGCCGAGCTTGTTAAAATTGATGCCAAGTCAATCGGTGTGGGACAATATCAGCACGACGTTAACCAGGATAGTTTGAAAGATGGTCTGGATCAAGTAGTAACCTCTGCTGTAAACCAGGTTGGTGTAAATTTAAATACAGCCAGCCGCCATTTACTTAGTTATGTATCGGGCATCGGACCGAAGCTTGCAAAATCAATTATAAATTTCCGGCGTGAGAACAGAACTTTTCGTTCACGCAAGGAACTGATAAAGGTAAGCGGACTTGGGGCAAAGGCATTTGAGCAGTCTGCAGGATTTTTAAGAATTCCCGGGGCTGATAATCCGCTTGATAACAGCGCTGTTCATCCGGAAAGTTATTCCATAGTTGCTAAGATGGCAAAGGATTTATCCCAGCCTGTTAAATCATTAATTGAAGCCGCAAATTTACGTCAGCAGATTGATATCAATAATTATGTAACAGATACAATCGGTTTGCCAACGTTAAAAGATATTATGCAGGAACTGGAAAAGCCGGGATTGGATCCAAGAGGCAAAGCAGAAGTATTTTCATTTTCAGAAGCAATAAACGAAATAACAGATTTAAAACCGGGAATGCGTTTGCCGGGTGTAATAACAAATCTTACTAAGTTTGGTGCTTTTGTAGATATAGGAATAAAAGAAAACGGCTTACTGCATATTTCTCAAATAACAGATCGTTTTATTAAAGACCCTTCCGAGGTGTTAAAATTAGACCAGAAAATAATGGTTAGAGTTGTTGATATTGATGTTGAAAGAAAACGAATTCAGTTAAGTATGAAGGAGGGTTAATTATTTTTCTTGTCGTTTCGACCGAAGGGAGAAATCTATTACAATATAATTTAACAGATTTCTCAGTCGAATCCGCCGCGGCGGAGAATAATTTGAACCTGCGTATCGGCAGGCAGGATTGTGATTTTTAAAACTGTGTTTTTGAAAAGGATTAATCACAAAGATGAAGCCGCGAAAAGAATTAATGGAAAAATATAAACAAAAGACATTGATAAAATGAAAGAGATAGATGGAATAAAATACTACTCACCCAAAGAAGAAAAAATTAACATTATTTCTCATGCTACCGGATTTATTTTAAGCATTGTAGCTTTAGTATTTTTAGTTACGCATGCAAGTATGCATGGAAACGTTTGGCATGTTGTAAGTTTTAGCATTTTTGGAACAAGTTTAATTATTTTATATGCGGCTTCTACATTTTACCACAGTACCAAAAAGCCAGAGTTAAGAAAAAAAATGAGAATTATTGACCACGCATCAATTTATGTTCTCATTGCCGGAACTTATACTCCTTTTACTCTCGTTACGCTTAAGGGTACAATCGGTTTGGTGATTCTATTTACTGTTTGGGGATTGGCTTTAATCGGAATAATTTTGAAACTTTTTTTTACAGGAAAATATAAATTAATTTCGACACTAACTTATATATTCATAGGATCTGTAATAGTTTTCGCCATTAAACCATTAATTAATAATTTATATTTAGAAGGATTACTTTGGCTTTTTGCAGGTGGAATGGCTTACATATTTGGTGCAATTTTATACAGCATTAAAAATATAAAATTCAATCATGCAATCTTTCATCTGTTTGTTTTGATTGGAAGTGGTTGTCATTTTGTGTCGGTGTTCTTTTATGTTTTACCAGTTGAATAAATCAGTATTATTTTGTGGAGAAAATAAAAAACGAATAGTAATAAAGTAAAAAAATCGTGCACCAAAAAGTTTTTCGCCATGGTTCCAAAATCCAGATGAACTCAGATATTACACATAAATAAATAATGCATATTATTTCCAAAATGATTTTTTCAATACTTGTATTTGCTTTAGGAATATCTACATCATATTCCCAATCAGATACTACAACTCAACTATTTAAAGATTATTCTTTTTCCCCAATGATTGTCGGCGGTCAAATTGAAGTTACAACATTATTAGCCGTTTCTGAATTTGGAGGTTTAGTTGATTTAGATGTATTCCGTAAAGAATCTACAATAGATTATTCCTTTGGCGTAAGACTGAGCTTTGAATCATATGCCTATTTTGAAGTTGGAGGTCCAACTGGCGGAGGACCTTTTAAAGACTATTGTTTTTTTGCGATACATTCTGCAAGGAGTGAATATTTTCATTTCAATTTATTTGGAGGATTAGCATATCATACAAGAAAATCAACTTTTTATGGACCTAATCAAATTCTTCCCCGCAGCGGATTTGAACTGAGATACAACTTATTTAATAAAATGCTGGGAATAATATTTAAGTTTTCAACATCGTTTAAAGAAAAAACTACAGTTGTAGGATTCGGAGTTGCTTTTGGCTTTTATCAATAAATGTGTGCAAATTAATTAATAAAATCATTGATCAAAATAATATTCAAGCCATCCCAAGTAAATTTCATCCAATAAATAAAATTTTACTAAATTTATCACTCATCATATCAAAAACCTTTGAGGAAAACTAAATGCGCTGGAAGGGAAGAAGAAAAAGTTCCAATGTTGAAGACCGCCGAGGTAAAAAAACAGGAATAGCTGGAGGGGGAGTTGGACTTATTGTAGTAATGTTAATAGTTTATCTGCTTGGCGGCAACCCGTTAGAGCTTTTAGATAATGTACAATTAGATAATAGCAGCACCAGTACAGAATACCTGGGAAGTGATGATGAGAAAGAGCTCGCTGAGTTTGTTTCCGTTGTTCTTGCAGAAACTGAGGACGTGTGGATTAAAATTTTCAGGCAGGAAAGTGCTTCATACAAATTGCCTAATCTGGTACTTTATAATGGAAGGGTGCAATCAGCTTGCGGATTATCGAGTGCTGCAACAGGTCCGTTTTACTGCCCCGGTGATCAAAAAGTTTATATAGATCTTTCTTTTCAGAAGGAATTGCAAAATAGGTTTAATGCTCCCGGCGATTTTGCTATGGCTTATGTAATTGCTCACGAAGTTGGTCATCATGTACAAAATCTTGCAGGCGTAACGGACCAGGTAATGTCTTTACGCTCGCAGGTTAATGAAAGAGAGTTTAATAAATATATGGTACGACTGGAGCTGCAGGCAGATTTTTATGCAGGAGTGTGGGCTCATTATACTGAAAAAGTGAACAACCTACTTGATGAAGGTGATATTGAAGAAGCTCTTAATGCAGCAAGTGCTGTTGGCGATGATCGAATCCAGAAAAGAACGCAGGGACATGTTGTTCCCGAAAGCTTTACACACGGTACATCGGAGCAGCGAAAGAAATGGTTTTATAAAGGTTTTAAAACCGGCGATATAAACCAGGGCGATACTTTTAATGCGGATGATTTGTAGCGAATTATTATTGACCGGTGTGAATTTATTTGTTAAGAATGTGATCTCTGGAAAGTAATTTATAAGATTATGTATAATTACGTAAATTATTCAGAGAAAGATTTTCTTATCCAATATTTGTTTTAGTAAGCTTTCTACGTTTTCGCCTACCAAATTATTAACTTTGAAAAGTTTGCTGATTGTTTCAACCAATTATCAAATTTTACTTTACTATTTGCAACATTTTTTATTAAATTGATATGAATTTAGAAATGAATAAAAAGAAATTATTCATTGATAACAACAAATCGAGGGAGATAAACTATGAACAAATTTTTTACCATATTAACCACATTAATCTTAATGCTGGTTTTTACCGTTGCATCTTCAGCTCAACCAATTTTTACTGAAGATTTTGAAACGGGTTCAGCACATGCTGACTGGGAAGCTTTCTTCCCCAATGAAGAAATTGTTGTTGCTGCTTCAATGACTAATCCTCCATTACCTCTTCCAACTGGTGGAAATTTTGTAGGCTGGCTTCAGGACATTGATACTTCCTATACCGGAGTGGCTGTTTCAATAATTGGAGAAACAAGTCTGCAGGAATATTCAATAGAAGCAGATGTATTTTGTTATGTTAACCACCCAGGTGGCTCAGCATATACTGGTTTGGTGGTTTATGCAGATAGTTCCATAGGAACATACATAAAAATGGCTGCAGATTTTGATCCGGTTCCTTTCCCGAGAATTCGTTTGTATAATAACCATTTCGATTTAGGAACCTTCACCTATACATTTGAACATTCATTTGTAGAAAGCGATATTCCGGGAGGCATTCCTACTGTAGATGGCTGGCATCACATGAAAATTGAAGTACGTACTATTAGTCCTGATGTAACAGCTTTCTGGTGTTATTGGGATGGTGTTGAGTTACTCGGATGCCCTGTAACTGATACCAGTTCACATAGAATGAGTTCAGGTCAGTATGGTCTTTTCAGCTTTTCGCAAGGCACGGGCGAGGGAATACCGGGTTATTACGATAACATAGTTGTAGAATCACTTATATCCTCTGTTGAAGATAATTCAAATGGAAGTTTACCAGAAGAATTTGCACTAGAGCAAAACTATCCTAATCCGTTTAATCCTTCAACCAAGATTTCTTATAAGGTATCCTCCGGAAATCATGTTTCGTTAACTATTCATGACCTGCTTGGACGTGAATTAAAAACACTTGTTTCAGAGTTTCAATCAGCTGGGAATTACTCTGTAACTTGGAATGGAAAAGATGAACTGGGTAATTCCGTTCCTTCCGGTGTTTATTTATATTCTTTACACAGCGGTGGTCTTGTAGTAAGTAAAAAGATGGTGTTGATGAAATAAAGTTTAACATAATACTTTATTACGATGTATAAAACCTTTCGAAGGTCTGTAATTGGAGTAATTCTATATTACAAAGCTTATTCCACGGATAAGCTTTAACGATATATTATTGGCGCTCCCGGTTCTTCGGAAGGTTTTTTATTTGAAGAGCAAATTAATTTTGAGATTAATATTTGATCTTTAGGAGAAAATTCCTGTGGAAAATTATATTAGAAAACTGGTAGTGTCTATCTTTTTAACCTTACTTCTTTCTATAACTGCCTTTCTTTATGCAGGTACAACAGGCAAAATTTCCGGTACGGCTAAAGATGCCGTTACCAGTGAACCACTCCCCGGATGTAATTTTATTATTGAAGGCACAAATTTTGGCGCTGCCAGCAACATTGATGGTGAGTTTTTCATCCTTAACATTCCTCCAGGAACTTATACCGTTAAAGCTTCTATGATGGGTTATAAATCTTATACAATCAGCAATGTGCGTGTTGTTGCGGATCTTACAACAAATCTTGAATTTTTAATGGAAGAGCAAATTCTGGAAATGGATGAAGAAATTGTTGTAATTGCAGAACGTCCACTTGTTCAAAAAGATGTTACTTCAAAATTAGCTGTGTTAAGTTCCGAAGAGATATTGAATATGCCGGTTACAAGCATCCTGGATATATTGACAACAAAAGCTGGATTTACAACTGATGCGAATGGCGAACTTCACGTAAGGGGAGGAAGAACTGGTGAAATAGCTTACATGGTGGATGGTGTAAAAGTAGATGAACCACTAGACGGCGGTTTTAACAGCATTCTTAACCGTGATGCAATAAATGAAATGGTAGTTATTAGCGGAACGTTTAATGCTGAATACGGTGATGCTATGTCCAGTATTGTAAATATAGTTACTAAAGATGGTGGAAAATCCTTCCACGGTAAACTTGAATACACTTCACCTATGCTTAACAATTCTCAATACAGGAAAGCCAATCCTTTTCCGGGTGTTGAAGATCAAAATGTTTATGAAAGTACAAGTATATACGATGAACTGGATGTTCCGCTTCCTGGATTGTTAACCGGTTCATTAAGCGGACCTATACTTTCAAATCTTACTTTCTTTTTATCAGGTGTTTATAAAAATGAAGACAGCTATCTTCCGCATGGTTATAATCTTGAAAGAGATGGTTTTGGTAAGCTAACCTACTTTCCAAGTCCTACGCTTAAACTTGCTTTTTCTGGTCAGCTTACTGAAAGGGAATACCAGGGATACCGCCATCAATGGAAATACTTAAGCGATCATCAATCTCATAGGAATGTAAAATCAAATCGGCTTGGTTTAATCTTTACACATACGGTTAATAGTAGTTTGTTTTATAAGGTGAACCTTTCACGATTTGAAAATAATACAAAAGTACAAGTGGGTGATAAACTTCCATCGCAGTATGAAATAGGGAAGACTGGCGAAACAGTTTATTTTTATGTTGAAGGTGATGACTCCGAATTTGCAGATAATAATTCAATTACTCTTCGCGGCAAAGTGGATGCAACGTTACAGGCAAACACTCATAACCAATTTAAAGGCGGATTTGAACTAGTCAGACATGAAATCGATGTGTATGAAGAATCTCAACCATGGCCTTCAGGTGCACAATTTGTTGATAGATATACTCGCACACCATTTGAGTTTGCTGGTTATATCCAGGATAAAATTGAATATGATTACTTAATAGTAAACGTAGGTTTGCGCTTTGATTATGTTGATCCTAAAGCTACAATGTGGCCAGATATAAACAGGTTTGGCTACTTTGATGAAAACAATAACTGGATACTTGCGGATGAAATAGAAGTTGAACCTAAAACTCAGCTTAGTCCGCGTATAGGTTTAGCTCATCCAATTACCGATGACGCAGTTTTGCATTTTTCTTATGGTCACTTTTTTCAAAATCCTGATTACAATTCCCTGTACTATAATAATAAAAAAGATATAAGTACTTCGCTTCCTCTAATTGGCAATCCCAATGTAAAAGCACAGAAAACAATCTCATTTGAAGCTGGAATTAAATACGGGTTAAGTAAAACATGGGCATTAGATGTTACCGCGTGGTACAAAGATATTACCGATCTCCTGTCAACTCTGCAAGTAAGTTATCTCTCACAGGATTATGTTGTTTTCTTTAATTCGGATTATGCAGGTGTTAAGGGAATAGATCTTACTTTGTATAAACGTTACAGCGATTACTTCTCAGGATCAATTGATTATACTTATATGGTAGCAAAGGGAAATAACTCTGAACCATTAGGAGGTTATTTCAATGCATTCACTCAGGAGGAGGTTCCACATCAAGAATATTTTCTTGATTTTGACCAGCGTCATAAGGTAGCGTTAAGTTTGAACTTTTTTGTTCCCGATGGCGGAGGTATCAATATTCTTGGAATGAATTTCTTCTCAAATTTTAACCTGAATTTAATTATCAAAGCAAACAGCGGTCTTCCGTACACTCCTTACGTAGATCCTACGGTTCGAATTGATGTTAATTCGGGCAGGAAACCATGGACTTCTACAGTTGATCTGCGTATGATGCAGCAGATAAAATTTACTGGATTTTCAACAGCATTGTTCTTAGAAGTAACAAATCTTTTTGATTCTGAAAATGTTGTGTTTGTTTATTCGCGAACCGGTAAACCGTTTGATACAGGACAGCCCGGGCTTGTTGGTTCATCACCCGATGCTAATCATAACCCGGCGCATATTGGTCCGCCAAGGATCATCAAACTTGGATTACAGGTTTTATTGTAAGTAAAGGAAATTTTTATGCTAAAACGAATAATTAAATATTTATTACCGATAATTTCTATTTTACTTTTGTCAGTTTCTGTTTTTGCGCAGGCTCCTAATTGTAACAGTTGTCACCAGGAGCCGCCTAATCTACAAAAGTTTACCTCTGCTGAAGAACGCGGTGTTGGAATTATGAACAAGGGACAGGTTGCTAACTACCTCGGTAATTACGGTGTCCTTTCAAGCTTTCATGAATATTTTAACGAAGCGATAAGATGGCCTGCCGATGCAGGAGATCAAACTCATTACAGTTTCGGGCTCGGTTTAATAGTTGCGACAAAGGGTAATGTAATTACATCCGTTGTAGGTGGTATTGCTGATAAATACGATTGGGTACCTAAAGACGGATCGAGAGGACAAAATTTTTCAGGGGATGTAACAGCTCCTCCCCCTGATGAAACACCTTTCCTTGCAATGAGTGATAATCCTGAAACCTGGCCTGAAGGCTATTTTAATGAAAGCGGAAGCTGGATTGAAACTGCCGGTGAACGCCACTGGCCCGGTAAGTTCAGAATTAATATTGATCCTACTTCACCTAACTACGGTGAAGAAGTTGAAGGGGAGTTTGTTTCCGACCGTGATATCTATGCAGTGTTTGATGATAATGATAATTCACATCCTGATGGAAAAATCGGAATAGAAGTTGAGCAGACCGCATATGTTTACGGACGACCCTATGCTGAAGATATGCTTATCTGGGAATACACAATTCATAACAAAAGCGGGCAGTACCTCGATAGTGTTTATGTTGGATATTACGCAATCTTCAGACCTGATTTTGATAATCAAGATTATATAAATCTAATAGACAGCGATCCTGAAGATGAGCATTCTAACGGCGATTTTGTTTACATCTGGGATATCAACAATACAAAAGACGGAGCGTGGGAAACTGATCCTACTGATATGGGAATTGTGGGATTAAACATCCTTGAAACTCCACAAAATGTTGGTGTTACTGATTTTCATTATTTTAACAGGGAAGTTGCTCCTAAAACTGATGAACAAATGTGGGCTGTTATCAGCAGTAATCCTGATGATCCAAATTTACAATTACCGGGTGCATTTTTCCACGGAGCAAATAGCCGGATAGATGAAACCCACCCAGATAGTTTAGGAATTTATTTTCCGGATGGTGCGCCAATAAATTACTTTATAATGACGGGTCCTATTAGTTTACAGCCTGGCGAAACTGTTGTTTCTTCGGTAGCACTTGTAATGGGCAGCGCCGGCTCAGTTCCTTTTGATGCCGACACAACAGATTTGATGAAGAATATGAGAATGATGCGGCAGATGTATGAAAGAGAATACCAGGGTTCCGGTCCACCCAAAACTCCTGTTGTTAAAGGTACTGCATACGATAAACAGGTTCGTGTTGTATGGGATTCTGATGCAGAAAATTCTAAAGATAATCTTACAGGCAATTACGATTTTGAGGGGTATAAAATTTATAGAAGTGATGATCTTGGTAAATCATGGGGAACTCCAATCACAGATCAGTTTGGGAATACAATTGGGTATAAACCTATAAAAATATTTGATCTGGTTGATGGTATTAAAGGGTTAGATCCTGCATTCAATCAATCGCTTGGAGATGATACTGGGCTAAAGCACAGTTTTATTGATGAAAATCTAATAAACGGAATTGAGTACTGGTATTGCGTTACATCTTATGATATGGGTAATCAGATTCCTGATAGTTTAGAACAATCATATCAATCAGCGCTGGGTCATTCAACAATGGAATCTCATACGGTATCGGTAACTCCCGGTGTTCTTCCACAAAATTATTCGGCACCATATTATGATCCTAAACTGAATCCTGAAGGTTCTATTCCTCCGGTTGGGGGAATTTGCCAGGGAGTTGTAAAACTGGACATCATTCAACCTGATTCCATAACCGGCGATGATTATTTAATAACTTTTGTTGATTCAACATTAGAAATTATTGGAGCAGATACAAACTATGTGCTTGGTTTTAATCTTTACAGGATTTCGAGTGAGACAAATGATACAACAATTTTGCTCAATCATCACCTTTTCTCTAATGAAACTGAAGATAACCTTCCGGTAACTGATGGTTTCAGGTTAACTGTACTTAATACTCCATCCGGCGCTTCCTTTGTTGGCTGGACTCATGTGAACGCTGACACTTCTACTTTTTACTGGAATACAAAGCCTCATGAGCGATATATAGGCAGCCAGGAAGTAGTGCAGGAAGAAGTTTACACCGTTGATGATTACAGGGTTACAATCGATACTACGCTAACTGGCGGATTGAATGCACGTTTATATGATTTCTTTTCGGGAACTTCTTATGATGATTCAATTTATCATCTTCCGCTAAAAGTAGAAATTATTTCTGATCCGGAAAACCCGGAAGATGTTAGTAATAATACCTGGCTTATGGAATTTGCTGTACCTGCACCGTGGAATGAATATAGAAAATTTTATTACAGTCCTCTAGGTTGGGATTTAATTCCGGGCGGCGCAGCTTATACTGCTGGAAGCCCCGGCTTTTATGAAAAATATATTGATCTTTTAAATTTTGAAAAATATTTAATTGATGAAATTACAGGCGATACAACTTATACAGGACTTCTACTTCAGACGAATCATAAACCAGATACATACATAAATGCATATGGCGATTCTGTTACGCATACTGCTGTTGCTCCTTCGCATGGTGATCAGTTTACAATACTAACTTATAAACCATTCAGGGAAGAAATATATTATGAGTTCAGTACAAGCAATGCAAAATATTCTTCCACTCAGCAGGTTGATCTGAATATAATTCGTGTTGTGCCAGATCCTTATATAGTTTCCAACGAATGGGAAACATCTCAATTCGGTAAGAAAATTATGTTCAACCATCTTCCCAATGAGTGTAAAATATCAATATTCACTGTATCGGGAGATCATGTTGTGGATCTTTTTCATGATGACAATAAAGGTTATATGTTTTGGGATATGCGAACGCGCAATGACCAGTTTATTGCCTATGGTTTATACGTTTATGTTGTATCTATTCCAAACGGACAGAAGAAAGTTGGAAAGTTTCTTGTCATAAAATAATTGGCAGATCATTTGGAGATTTTATAAATGAAAAAAATAATTACCCTAATACTTTTTGTTGTGCTGCAGGCAATTAACTATGGCGGCGGTTTTTCAAAAGTTGGTACAACCGCAGCACAGTTTTTAAAAATTGGAGTAGGTGCAAGAGCAATGGGTCTCGGTGGTTCCTACACAGCTTTGGCAAATGATGTAACTTCACTTTACTGGAATCCTGCCGGGATAACAAATATTAATAATTTTTCTTTCGCTGTGTCTCACTCGGAATGGTTTGCGGAAATTTCCTACGACTTTGCTGGTATCGTGCTTCCGCTAAGCACAAGTGATATTATTGCTCTAAATGTTGTGGCGCTAAATACAGGTGAGCAGGAAGTTACAACAGTAGTGCAGCCGGAAGGTACAGGAGTATTTTACGATGTAAGTGATCTATCAATCGGATTGAGCTACGCGCGCACATTAACTGACAGGTTTTCAGTAGGGTTAACTGTAAAATATATTCAACAGAATCTTTATAATGAATCTGCAAGTACTTTTGCTGTTGATATTGGAACGACTCTGCACACTGGTTTTCACGATCTTATTATTGCTATGAGCTTGAGCAACTTTGGTGGTAATATGATACTTGAAGGGCGTGATTTAATTACAATTAGTAATATTAATAACCAGGGTTCCGGTGGTTACAATACAGATGCAAGCCTAAAAACAGAACCATGGCCGCTGCCACTTATGTTCCGTGTAGGAGTTGCAATGGATCTAGTAGGCGGCAGTGATCCTTTTATCGATTCTGAAATGAACCGCTTTACAATGGCAATAGATGGAGTTCATCCAAATGACAACACAGAAAAGGTAAACATTGGCGGCGAATATGCATGGAATGAAACAGTTTTTGCACGGCTCGGTTATAAAATAAATTATGATGTTGAAAAATGGACTTTTGGCATTGGTATAAAAGTAAATTTCGGTACCCAGCAAGCAGGTTTTGATTATGCTTTAGTTGATTTCAGCGATTTAGGAAAAGTATCACAGTTTTCTCTCCAGGTAAGTTTCTAGCTTACTAACCGCTTATTAATTTTACTCAATATTATTATTTGGTAGATATTAATATTTTCAGCATATTGTGTTGCAACACAGAACATCTTTTCTAAATACTAATTTTCAATTTTCAAAGACATTTCCGGGAGGAAGATTTATGCAAGAACTCTTTAATGTTTCAGCTAACCTGAAATTTCAGGCTATGTTGATTGCAATTGGCAGTCTGTTACTGTTAGTTGCCTGCGAACCGAAAACACAAGATGAAGAAGAACCAAAAATGGAGATGGCACCGCATGTAATGGCAGAAAACCAGGTAGAAGCAGGAAGGTATCTAGCAATTGTTGGAGGATGTAATGACTGTCACACTGAGGGTTACCTGCAGACGGAGGGAAAAATACCTGAAGAGGATTGGTTTGCTGGATCATCATTGGGCTGGCAGGGTCCCTGGGGGACAACTTATCCCTCGAACCTTCGTTTAGCTGTGCAGGATTACACCGAAGATGATTGGGTTATGATTATTCACGAAAGAGAAGATCTTCCTCCTATGCCATGGATGAACATAAATCAAATGAGTGAGCGGGATGCTAAAGCAATTTATCAATATATAAAATCTTTAGGACCAAAAGGGGATTACGCACCTGATGCTCTTGATCCTGGAGTAGATCCGGAAACTCCCTATCTTTCTTTAGTACCATTAAACTTACCTAAATGATTTTTTTCACTGAGCAGTTGAATTATCAACTGCTCAGTATTAACTTCTACTATTCCTAAATTTCTGTTCCTTACAAAAATTTTGTTATGAATTACTCAGAAGTCCACTTAAAGAATCCAATAACTTCAAAAAGTATTGCGGAATTATTCGATGACATTAACGATTGTACAGCTACCCATCTTATCATAAATATTGGGGCACACAATTTTGAAAGCATTGAATTAATTAAAGAACTAAAGAATAGACTAATTCAAGCAGAGCCTACATTAAAACGTTTTAATAAAATAGCAATTTTGCATTCACCTGATTTTAGAAATAAAAGCAACGATGAGGACAGATATAATTTTTTTAACGATAGAAATGAAGCAGTTAAATGGCTAGAGTTATTATAACTGCCAATTATTATTTGAATAGTGAAACTAAGCGTTCAATGGATTGAAGATAAGAATGAACAACTTTAAAGTCTAAGTAAAAAAAATTTTGATTTAATGAACCTTCGAATCATATCATATATTTTTATAATTCTTGTTAATCTCATTCCTGTGATAGGCTATTTCGTTTTTAATTGGGATTTATCTCGATTTTTTTTGTTTTATGCAGTAGAGCTTAGTGCTTACGAAATTATAATGGTTCCCCGGATTATAATTTATTCTCATACCTGTGCTGAGTATAGCTTATATTCTGCTATAAAAAAGGTTGGTCTATCCATTTCCTGGTTGCTATATCATCTGATGCTATATGCCTTTACAATGATGTTTCTTTTACATACAGCATTTGTCATTTCCCCGGATGCCGGCGCTCCGGTAACAATGAAGGAATTATGGTCATTTGCTG
>CAVXUA010000012.1:0-184073 GCA_963764825.1 uncultured Ignavibacteriales bacterium
ATTACAGACCAATTAGCGGAATTTCTCTTTGTATGTTTAATGTAATATTTCTATTTTCTATTTTAGATATACTACTTACTTACATGTTGATTCTATTTCATAAAATGTATTGACCAAATAATTTCCGAGGTAGATTTATGAAGTATAAACCAGTTACAAATTATATTGGGGAAGAATTAGTTGATGGTGGAAAAGAAAAATTAGATGTGCTTTCACCAATCGATGGTTCAATAATTTCTGAAGTCTTTTTATCAACACCGGAAGCAGTTGCTAAAGCAGTACAAACTGCTAAAGAAGCATTCCCCATGGTCAAACACTCCAATAAAAGAAAGAGTCCAGGTATTTTTCAGGTACAAACGATTGCTTGAAGAAAATATGGATGAGCTTACAAAACTAGTTCAGGAAGAAAATGGTAAAACTTATGGTGAAGCAAAAGCTGAAGTTTTAAAAAGTGCTGAACTAACTGAATTTGCCTGTTCAATGCCGCAGCTTATTTCCGGCGAACTTTTGGAAGTAAGCAAAGGAGTGGAATGCCGGGTTGAAAATTTTCCGGTTGGAGTGGTTGCTTCAATTTCCCCATTTAATTTTCCAAACATGGTACCGAATTGGACGATCCCAAACGCTTTGGTGCTTGGGAATACAATGATCCTAAAACCATCTGAACTTGTGCCATTAAGTGCGAACCGGTTGGCAGAACTATTAAAAGAATCCGGTCTTCCGAAGGGTGTTTTTAATGTTGTTCATGGAACAAAGGATGCAGTGGAAGCGATATGTGATCATCCCGGAATCGATGCTGTTTCTTTTGTTGGATCAACGAAAGGTTGCAAAAATTGTATACAAACGTGCAACATCAAATTTAAAAGGGTTCTTGCGTTAGGAGGAGCCAAAAATCACCTTATAGTTTTGCCTGATGCAAATGTTGAAATGACTGCCAGCAACGTAGCCGCATCAATGACAGGATGTGCGGGACAGAGATGCATGGCAGCAGCAGCTATGGTAGGAGTTGGGAGTGTAGATCATATTATCAAACAGCTTTGTGAGGAAGCACGCAAAATAATTCCCGGTAAAAACCTTGGTGCTATAATTTCCGCTAAGGCAAAAGAGAGAATTGAAAACTACATTACTGAAGCAGAGAAGGATGGTGCAAAAATTTTAGTTGATGGAAGAAATTATGTTGTTGAAGGAAAAGAGAATGGTTTTTACGTTGGTCCAACCGTGATCGATTATGTACGACCCGAAATGAAAATAGCTAAAGAAGAAGTATTCGGTCCGGTATTATCTATTTTAAGAACAGAAACTTTAGATGAAGCTATATCTATTGAAAATAGTTCCAACTACGGAAACGCAGCGGCAGTCTTTACTCAAAGCGGAGGTTTGGCAAGATATGTTTCAGATCGTGCAAGTGCGGGAATGATTGGAGTTAACATAGGTGTTCCTGTTCCGAGAGAACCATTTTCGTTTGGAGGCTGGAATGATTCACGTTTTGGTGTTGGCGATATAACCGGCAAAAGTTCAATCGGATTCTGGTCAAAGCAAAAAAAGATAACTACCAAATGGAATCCAGAATCGCAAGTTAATTGGATGAGTTAAAGTAAAAATATTAATTGTATTGTTATTCTGAACGAAGTGAAGAATCTTTTTTACTATTTAACGAAAATATTCTTTGTCCATTAAACAGGACTCATAATGATAAATGAAAAAATAATCATTAAAATTAATGAGGAATTAAAATGAGTAAAATAGTACGGGGAGGATTAATCCAGGCCACGCTTGCAGGATCAACCGAAGAACCAATTGAAAAAATAAAACAAGCAATGATAGATAAACATCTTAGAATGATTGAAGATGCGGCTAAACAAAAAGTACAGATTTTATGTTTGCAGGAACTTTTTAACGGACCATATTTTTGTGCAGAGCAAAAAACTAAATGGTACGAGATGGTTGAAAAAATTCCTGATGGACCAACAATAAAACTGATGCAGGAAACCGCAAAAAAATATAATATGGTTATAATTGTTCCTGTTTATGAAGAGGAAATAACCGGTATCTATTACAATACTGCAGCAGTTATTGATGCTGATGGAAAATATCTGGGTAAGTACCGAAAGCATCATATTCCTCATTGTGATCCTGGCTTTTGGGAAAAATTTTATTTCAAACCAGGTAATCTTGGCTTCCCTGTTTTTAAAACTGCTTATGCTGATGTAGGAGTTTATATCTGTTATGATCGTCACTTTCCTGAAGGGGCTCGAGCTCTTGGTTTAAATGGTGCGGAAATATTATTTAATCCTTCAGCCACAGTTGCAGGATTATCAGAATACTTATGGGAACTTGAACAACCAGCCCACGCTGTTGCTAACGGATATTTTGTTGGTGCAATAAACCGTGTCGGTACGGAAGCACCATGGAATATTGGTGAGTTTTATGGCAGCAGTTATTTCTGTTCTCCTCGTGGAAAAATTATTGCACAGGCAAGCCGTGATAAGGATGAACTTGTAATTGCAGATCTCAATCTTGACGAGATTAAAGAAGTTAGAAATGTTTGGCAATTTTTCCGCGATCGCCGACCTGAAGCCTATAAGGATTTAGTAAGAAGATAAAAATATACGAAGGAATTTATTAATGAGTGATTCAAAAAAATTATCCTCAAAAGAAATTAATGCTAAACATAAGGAATATTTATTCCCCAGCGTAGCAAATTACTACAAAGAGCCGCTTCCAATTGATAGAGCCGAAGGAATGTATATTTACACACCTGAAGGTGAAAAATATCTCGATTTTTTCGGTGGAATTTTAACAGTTAGCGTTGGGCATTGCAATCCAAAAATTACAAAAAAAATTTCGGAACAGGTAAATAAACTTCAACATACATCTACACTTTATCCCACGGAAAACATTGTAAGGTTAGCTGAAAAACTTGCTGAAATAACACCGGGTCAATTAAAGAAAACCTATTTTACAAGCAGCGGAACAGAAGCAGATGAGACGGCAGTATTCTTAGCAAAACACTTTACAGGTAACCAAGAGCTTGTGGTGTTACGCCACAGTTACAGCGGTCGTTCATTACTTGCCATGAGCATGACCGGTCATGCACCCTGGCGGCATGGTGGAACATATATTCCAGGAATTAAACACGCCGTAAGTCCATACTGTTATAGGTGTCCTTTTGCACTTGAATATCCAAGCTGTGAAATGAAATGTGCAAAAGATATAGAAGAATTAATAATGACTACAACTTCAGGCAAAATTGCAGGATTTCTAGCAGAGCCAATCCAGGGAGTTGGTGGATTTATTACTCCTCCAAAAGAATATTTTGAAGTTGCTGTTCCCATAATTAAAAAATACGGCGGCGTTTTTATAAGTGACGAAGTGCAGACGGGTTTTGGGCGAACGGGTAAAAAAATGTTTGGAATTGAACACTATAATGTTGAGCCCGATATTCTAACTGCTGCAAAGGGAATTGCAAACGGAGTTCCTGTTGGAGTTACAATTGCCAAAGCAGAAATTGCAGATAGTTTTACCGGTTTAACAATATCTACGTTTGGCGGAAATCCTGTTTCGATGACAGCTGCACTTGCAACAATAGAGGTGATGGAAGAAGAAAACCTTGCACAAAATTCTGAAGAAGTTGGAAATTATCTTAGAGAAGGATTAGAAAACTTACAGAAAAAATATACTTCTATAGGCGATGTTAGGGGAATGGGCTTAATGCAGGCATGCGAATTTGTAAAAGATAATAAAGTGCCTGATGGAGAGCTAGTGGGAAAATTATTTGAAGAAATGAAAAAGGAAAAAGTTCTTATTGGGAAAGGTGGTTTGTACGGTAATGTGGTTCGCATTTCTCCACCTCTTACTGTAACAAAAAGTGAAGTAGATGATTTTATTAAAGCAATGGATGCAGCATTGGGGAGATGTTAATAAAAGGTATTAATCATTATTAGTAAACAATTACAAGATGAATTTAGCTCCAAAACTTTCTGAAGAAGAATACAAAAAAAACTTTGAGGAATTAACTTCTGCTTTTACAAATAATTCTGCTGTTGTTGATGCTAACAGATGTTTATTTTGTTATGATTCCCCTTGTACGAAAGCTTGCCCAACACATATAAATATCCCTGGCTTCATAAAAAAAATCTCAACGGGAAATCTTTTAGGATCAGCAAAAACAATCTTTGAATCGAACTGGGTTCCTCTAACGTGTGCGAAGGCTTGCCCCGTAGAAGATCTTTGCGAAGGAGCTTGTGTACTAAATGAAAATGATGAAAAACCTATCGAAATAGGCAGATTACAACGATTTGCAATAGACCACTATTTCGAATCTGGTTCACCAAAATTATTTAATTCTAAAAATAAAAACGGAAAATCAGTTGGCATTATTGGTTCCGGTCCTGCGGGATTAGCTTGCGGAGCTGAACTGGCACATCTCGGTTATGAAGTTCAGATTTATGAATCGAACAAAATCCCCGGCGGATTAAATACCTGGGGAATTGCTCCTTACAAAACCACAAGAGAAGACAATTTAAAAGAAGTTGAGCTAATTAAAAGTTTTGGTGTTAACATTCAAACTGAAGTTACAATAGGTAACGATTTAACAATAGATGATTTGATCGAGAAACACGATGCTATTTTTATAGGAATTGGATTGGGAGAAAGCCCATCACTGAATATTCCAGGTGAAAACTTTAAAGGTGTTACGGGAGCTCTTGAATTTATAGAGAATATTAAAAAAGAAAATTGGAGCGCTGTTGATGTTGGAAAACGTGTTGCTGTAATTGGTGCTGGTAATACTGCGATTGATGCTGCCACAGAAGCCAGGCGTCTTGGTGCAGAAGAAGTAATGATTATTTACAGGAGATCAGAAAAGGAAATGCCTGCAAATGATTTTGAATATCGACTTGCAAAAAATGATGGAATAGTTTTTCACTTTTTAACTTCTCCTGTTGAAATAATGGGGAAAGATTTTGTTGAAAAAATAAAATGCGCAAAAATGAAATTAGGTCATGCTGATTCTGATGGAAGACGTAAACCTGAACCCATTCAAAATTCCGAATTTGAAATTCAAGTTGATATGATAATTACAGCATTAGGACAAAATGCACGTGTTGATTTTCTTAAGTCTCTTCCAAATCTTAAAATAAAAAATGGGCGAATTGAAGTTGATTCTAAAACGTTCCAATCAGGCAATCCAAAAGTGTTTGCAGGTGGGGATTGCATAAACGGTGGTAAAGAAGTTGTTAATGCTGCCTACGATGGTAAGCAAGCAGCACACGGTATCGATAAATTTCTTAATACTGAAAATATATAAATCAGGATATGGAACTTATTTTAACTGAGGCATTGTATGGTTGATCTATCTATAAACTGCGGTGGAATAAAATCACCAAACCCATTTTGGCTGGCTTCTGCTCCCCCTTCAAATTCTGCATACCAAAACTGCAAAGCATTTGAGCAGGGCTGGGGCGGCACGGTATGGAAAACAATCGGCGAACCGGTAATGAATGTTTGCAACAGGTACGGCGGGATGGATTTGAACGGTGAAAAATTGGTCGGTTTGAACAACGTTGAGCTCATCAGCGATCGGAATATTGATACGAACTTAAAAGAAATTGCAGAAACAAAAAAATTATGGCCTGACCGTGCAGTTGTTGTTTCAATTATGGTTGAATCGAAAAAAGAAACTTGGCACGATATGGTTAAGAAAACCATTGATACCAGTGCAGATGGAATTGAATTAAACTACGGCTGTCCGCATGGAATGAGTGAAAGAGGAATGGGCGCTGCAGTTGGGCAAGTACCTGAATATTGCAAAATGATAACCAATGGGTTAGGGAAGTTTCAACAATTCCTGTTCTTGTAAAACTAACACCAAATGTTGCAGACATACGTTTCCCTGCCCGCGCGGCAAAGGCAGCGAACGCTTCCGGAATTTCTTTAATAAATACAATTAACAGTATTATGGGTATCGATCTTGATACCTTAAAAATTCAGCCAACAATAGCTGGTAAAAGCAGCCATGGTGGTTTTGCGGGACCGCAGTAAAACCTATTGCTCTTCATCATGTTTCACAGGTGGCGAAAGATCCTGAAATCAATCTGCCAATCTCTGGAATTGGAGGTATAACTACTTGGAAAGACGCACTTGAATTTATTTTACTCGGCTCAACAAGCGTGCAAATTTGTACAGCTGTTATGCACTATGGTTTCAGAATAATTGAGGATCTAGTTGAAGGATTAACCAACTGGATGGAATCAAAAGGATATAAAACGATTGAGGAGATAAGAGGAAAAGCTGTTGAACAGATAGAAGATTTTGGAAATTTTGATCTTCTCCACAAAACCGTTGCAAGAATAAATCAGGAAAAATGTATTCATTGTAACTTGTGTTATATTTCCTGTGAAGATGGTGCACATCAGTGCATCGATTTAACTCCAGTTAATGGCCATAATGAAACAATAGTTAGAGAAAAGGATTGTGTTGGTTGTAGCTTATGTTCAATAGTCTGTCCCGTTGAGGGCTGTATATCGATGGTTAGAGTTGATGATGGAAATAAATCTAAAACATGGAATGAGTTAATAGAAGAATTTAAAAACGAAGGTAAAGAACTGAGCTGGGAAAATCTTGCAGAGTTTCAGAAAAAACATGGAATTGAAATACATTAAAAATCTTTAATACAATAAAGATGCTGAACAAAGTTCAGCATTGCAATAGAAAGTTTGAGAAAAACAAACCATGGTGAAGTCATGTCAACATTAATAACAAACGGCCGTATCATTACTGCTGAACAAGATTATATAGCAGATATCTACATCGAAAAAGAAAAAGTAACTCTAATTGGAGAGAATTTACAAAATGATGTGGATAAAGTATTTGATGCAAAAGGAAAATACGTAATTCCTGGTGGCATTGATGTTCATACACATCTTGATATGCCTTTCGGTGGAACAACCTCGAGCGATGATTTTGAAACCGGAACCAAAGCAGCAGCATTCGGAGGTACAACTTCATTAATTGATTTTGCGATTCAGCCTAAAGGGGGAAGCATGCGTGAAGGACTTGAAACCTGGATGGCAAAAGCAAAGGGTAAAGCAACAATCGATTATGGATTCCATATGATAATAACCGATCTCCCAGATGAACGATTAAGTGAAATGGATGAGATGGTAAAAGAAGGTGTAACAAGTTTTAAGTTGTTCTTAGCTTATCCTGGTGTTTTAATGGTTGATGATGCAACCATTTACAAAGCAATGCAGCAATCCAAAAAAAACGGTGCCTTAATTTGTATGCACGCAGAAAATGGGCAGGTAATCGACCTAATAGTTGAACAAACTGTAGCAGCAGGAAATATTAGCTCCAAAATATCACGCACTTAGCCGTCCCGCTGCGGCGGAAGGTGAATCAACAAATAGAGCTATTGCACTGGCTGAGATGGCAGGAACGCCGGTTTATATAGTACATTTAACTTGCAACGATGCGCTAACAAAAGTAACTGATGCCCGTAATGCCCGGCTGCCGGCATACGCGGAGACTTGTCCGCAATATCTTTACCTTTCCTTAGATGACATTAGCAAACCCGGATTTGAAGGAGCCAATATGTCTTCTCACCCCCCGTTAGAGAAAAGTGGCACCAGGATAAACTTTGGGAAGGACTGCAAAATAATGATCTGCAGGTTGTCTCAACTGATCACTGCCCGTTTAATTTTAAAGGACAGAAGGAACTTGGTAAAGATGATTTTACTAAAATTCCGAACGGTGGTCCAGGTTTAGAAAATCGTTTACATCTTACATTCCAGGGAGGTGTGAACGAAGGAAGATTTTCGGTAAACAGGTGGGTTGAAATTATATTCTACAAATCCCGCAAAAATATTCGGAATGTACCCAAGTAAAGGTACGATCGCCGTTGGATCTGATGCTGATATTGTTATTTGGGATCCAAATAAAGAACATACAATCTCTGCAAAAACACATCATATGAATGTTGATTACTCAATGTTTGAAGGAATGAAAATAAAAGGTAATGCTGAAATAGTTCTTTCCCGCGGAGAAGTTATTGTTGAAAATAGGAAGTTCTTAGGTTCTGCTGGTAGAGGAAATTTTGTTAAGCGTGATGCATACGGAAGCGCGTGGAAGTGATTTTTATTCCTTATTTGTCATTCAGAAGTTGATTGGGTAAACTTATAGATACCGAACTTATCGAAACTGATGTTTCGCAAATAGAAGATCGTAAATTAATTAATGCTGATCTTTCCCCGATAAAAATTTCTCAACGAACCTGGGGAACCTATAACATTGCAGCGCTCTGGATTGGTATGAGTGTTTGCATTCCAACTTACATGCTTGCAAGCGGCTTGATAGCAGGAGGAATGAATTGGTGGCAGGCATTGTTGACAATAGGACTTGGCAATATCATTGTACTTATCCCGATGATTTTAAATGCACACGCCGGAACAAAATACGGTATCCCCTTTCCTGTTCTTGCAAGAGCATCTTTTGGAACAACCGGCTCCAACATTCCCGCACTGCTTCGTGCAATTGTTGCTTGCGGCTGGTTTGGAATTCAAACATGGATTGGCGGACAGGCATTTAATTCGTTATTAATCATTATCATCTTCACCGGAGTGGGTTGACTATTCTCATTAGGACCAGCAATTGGTTTTATGATTATTCTGGGGAATGAATGTTTATTTTATTGTTAAAGGAATTGAATCAATAAAATGGCTTGAATCATTCGGTGCACCATTTTTACTTCTCGTTGGATTCGGTTTACTAATATGGGCATATGTAAATGCAGGTGGATTTGGACCAATTTTAGACCAGCCAAGCAAGTTTACAACCAGCGGAGAATTCTGGAAATTCTTTATTCCATCCTTAACAGGAATGGTAGGTTTCTGGGCAACGCTTTCACTTAACATTCCAGATTTTACAAGATTCGCCAAAAGTCAGAAATCTCAAATGCTCGGACAGGCAATTGGTCTGCCACCTGCGATGATAATTTTTTCGTTCATAGGAATTGCAGTTACATCGGCTACGGTAATAATTTATGGTGAAGCAATCTGGGATCCGGTCGCTCTTCTTTCAAAATTTGAAAATCCAGTTGTTGTTGCAATTTCTTTGGTGTCGCTTATAATTGCAACTCTTACTACGAACATTGCAGCAAATGTTGTTTCTCCCGCAAACGATTTTGCCAACATTTCACCAAAACATATTAATTTTGTTAAAGGCGGATTGATGACTGCAGTTTTTGGTATTATGATGATGCCGTGGAAACTTCTTTCCGATTACAGCGCATATATTTTTGGCTGGCTTATTGGCTACTCAAGTTTTCTTGGTCCTATTGCCGGAATTTTAATCTGCGATTATTTTATCATCAGGAGAAGAAAATTAAATGCAAAAGATCTATACAATCCAAAAGGAGATTATACTTACAAGAAGGGGTTTAATTTAAAAGCTGTTTACGCACTTATTGCAGGAGTGTTTGTTGCATTAATTGGCTTGATAATTCCTGAAGTTAGTTTCTTATATGATTATGCATGGTTTGTTGGTTTTGCAGTTGCGTTTTTTGTCTTATTTGTTTTTGATGAAAAGAATGAAAACTAAACAGATATATAAATTCAGGTTAGGTGGATGATTTGTTAGATAGTTTTAAACGAATTGCTATTCTTCCTCCAGCTTCTCAAAATTGATTACTTCCAGTTCGCCATGTAAATTAAAAATGCTGTTTCCTTTAGCTACCCATTCTTCAAATCCGCCTTCCAAATTCAATACATTCTTATATCCCATCTCAATTAATGTGTAAGCACATAAAGCACTTCTGCTTCCCCTTTTGCAGTATACAATAATTTCGGTTTCCGGATCACTTATTAATTTTTGAATCTTAAATTCCAAAAAACCCCGGGGTAGCCAGGTGGCGTTTTCGATATGACCTGCTAAATACTCTTTTTCAGTTCTCACATCAATCAGAATGAATTGATGTTGTGAATCCATTTTATTTTTGAGTTCATCAACAGTATTCCAAGTAATTTTGGAACTAATTTTTTCTAAAATTTTTGCGGGGGTTTTAATTTGAGCCGGTGAATAACTGCAAATGAGAAATGTAACTAAAACAGCGATTGAATACTTTTGCTTCATTCTATAATCTCCCTGTTTTGTTTCTAATATTCTTCATAAAAAAGATATTTTCCCTATCAAAACATAGCCATTTTCTTAGCTAAAATATAAGCTCTAATACTTAGAGTATAAAAGCGATCACAAAAGTTTTGATTAATCAAGTTTTGCTGGTTTTTCAGTATCGTTTTTTGTTTACTGGGTTTTGATGAAGAATCAGATTAAATAATTAACTGATTCCAACCTAATTTCCTATGAAAAAAATTAATAAACGAACAACTTTGATAAAAAAAGTGCCATGAAGACGCCTTTTAATAAATTCTTATTGATGAAGATTTAAATGAAGAGCATCTAAATAATATTTATAGTATTCTTGAAGAAGTAAGTTCAATATCAGAATACTTCCACGCTTCATTAAATCTCTTTTCAACGTCCGCAGCTTCATCTTTTTTATTTTGGTTTAGCAATGCCTGGTGCAATCCAAATAATCCCCAGCCATTATTTATTATTTCTCCAAGGTTTTCTCTATAAACTTTTTCTGCTTCTTCATACTCTCCAGCTTCAATTAATACTGCTCCAAGATTTTGCCTGCAGGGATAAAACCATGTTGGAGGTTCATCATAACGTAATGTGTATTCTATCTCTACTGCTTTTTTAAGATGCTCGATGGCGAGAGGATAATCTTTTTTCTTTGCTGCAAGTTCACCGCTAACAACTTCGTATGCAATTTTAGTTAAAGTTCCAGCAGAATTTATTCCCCAAATGGAAAGATCTTCTATATTTTTATCAAAGCGCATTTTTTCTAATGTCTCAAGTTCTTTTTCCGCATTAGTAAGTTCGCTTTTTGCTATAAAAGCCATCGCTCTTGCGTAATGCCAAATACTCTGCATGTATGGTCTTTCATCCTGTGGTTGCGGGTAATTCAAAATTTCATCCCACTTTCCAAAAGTAACATAAGCGTAAAGGGGTATAACCGCGTAATGCTGTAACGTTTGGTAGCCGCATACGTTTAAAAGCGAATCAGGCGGCTTTTGTGATGTTTTAATTGCTGCATCAATTGCAGTTTTGCTGTCCCCTTCAAGTGTTGCTGTTGCCCACAGAAAATGATAATTATGTGGATAGTATGCAAGAGGATAAAAACCTTGCTGGTTACATTGATTAATATATTCTTCATCGGATTCTACTGCTCGTATGTTAGCAAGGGAACCTTCATGATACTTTCCCGTTCTTATGTATATATGTGCGGGCATATGAACAAGATGCCCCGCACCTGGCGCAAGAAATCTAAGTTTATCTGCACTGGCAATTCCCCGATCCGGTGTTTTTGATGCTTCAACCACATGAATATAAAGATGATTTGCTCCATGATGATCTGGATTTATTTTCATTACACCTTCAAGAGTTATTAGAATTTCGTTAGTCCATGGCTGTATTGTGCCATCTTTCTGCCAGTAATCCCATGGATGAAGATCCATAATTGATTCAGCAAACATTGTTGCAACATCAAGATCATCGGGATACTTTTCAACAAACTTCCTCATAGAATCAGAATATTCCTGATCAAGCGGAGTTCTATCTTCCATCACTTCACTGGAATATCGTTTTGAAAGAGCCATTATAAAATCTTTTTCTTTTTGGGTTTCATCATCCAGCAGACGAAATTGCTTCTTGAATTGCATCATAAGCAGAGTGAACTACTCCATCATCCATCGGAAGATTTATATTTGGGCCAAGAACATAAGCCATTCCCCAATATGCCATAGCACATTTTGGATCTAATCTTGCGACTTCTTCAAAGGATCGAAATGATTCCTCATGGTTAAAGCCATAAGCAAGAATTAATCCCTGGTTAAAATATTTTTGAGCAAGCTCCGAGCTTGTTGTTACCGGATATTCAAGTGTACCAAGATCATCAAATAACGGTGCTTGCTTTTCTGTCTCCTTGCTACATGCCGAAAGCAGAATTGCTACAAATAAAATTATTATGCCCGAACGCATAGATTTCTCCTTATACATTTAAAATGTTAATCCTTTTCGTAATGAAAACGGAAATGGTATAATTGAAAAGGTGAGATATTGAGTAAATAAAATAGCTTTTTATTTGCGATTTGTCAATAGTTTGCAAATAATGAGCAACTCTATAAAAAACATCAAATTAGTCTTGATTTCTCATTTTTTGCGACTATCAAATTATAAAAGGCGCCATAAAGACGCCTTTTAATAAATTCATATTTATCAATGCATACAAATTCTATTACTCAACAATAACTCTCACACCTTCAGAATGGCTTGTAAATTCAGGTGCATACATACATTGCATTGTTGTAATTCCGTTTGAGAAATCTCCTTTGTGAGTTACTCTTAAAGGATACTCAAAAACATAAGTTCCTTTGGGCAATCTATCCATAAAGAAGTTTGTCGCTGCATCGCGTGTGTTTTCGTAATAGTACAATCCATCCTGGTATTTATGTGTTGAGAGAACATTTATCGGCTCAAATCCGGCAGCACGCATATCTTTTAAGTGAACAAATTCCATAGTTCTGTCAACTCTAATTTCAATTCTTACTTTTATCAAATCACCCGGTTTTAGTTTTGTATCTATCCGTAACAGGAGTAATTTTTTCGCCGGTATCAGTATTTATCTTAAGGAATAATTGCTTTTTAATCTTAAGTGGAGTTTCACTCGGCGTTATTTTATCAAGCTGCTCATAATACTGCCAGTAGAGCGAACCCCACGCAACAACATTATTATTATTCGTTACTGTTACTTCACCCATTTCAGGTTTTATTTCTTCACCCTTCCACGAAGTTTTAAAGTAACCTGTTCCTGCTTCAATATGAATTTCCGGATTATTTAAAAGATCAATCAATTGCCCGCCAATTGTTATATCAGGTAATTTAGAATCTGCAAGCCAGTTTGTACCTCTTAAGAGTAGTGCGTAACAAGCTTCCGCAGTAGCTTTGGTAGTTTTCCAATCCTGCACTTGCTTTTGTTTTAGCAGCCACACTTTCATCAAATCAACTGATTCCTGGTCTTTTACTATTTCATCAACGGCTTCAATAAGCAAGGCTTGAGTTTCTATCGGTGCCTGGTACCAATACCATCCCCACTCTTCTTTAAAGTACATTCCCATTTCATCATTAAAAACTGCATTCTCAATTATCGATTTGATTATATTTTTTGCAGTCTTCGCATCATATAATCTATAAAGTGCAAGCGCTATCATTCCCTGCATATATTTGTTGTTGCTGAGCCAGTATGTTTGTGCCTGTCCTTTCCAGAAATCAAAAGCTTCTTTATGTTTTTCTGCAACAGGAATATCGAGATAGTAACTTCTTCCGTAAAGATATTGTGCCTGAATGTAACCGATATGTTTTTCTTCAAGATTTACTCCATGCTTCTTTAGATATTCATAATCTTCATACATTCTTACATCAGTGTATAGAACAGCTTTGCGTAAGCATTTCCCACGTTGCAGGGTTTTCCCTAATATCTTTTATCCCAAGTCTTTCAAGATGTCCCATTCCCACAACAATATATTGTGTGATGAACCGATTCTCGCGCAATCCCGGGAACCATGGCCATCCACCATTTGAATATTGGATTTCCTGAAGTTTATGTTCAGCTCGATCAAGTTCATTTGCCATTCTTGTAAGATCGAAAAGTAAACCAACTCTGCGTTTTCTTTCAGATTCATCCTGTGCATCAAGAACCCACGGAGTTTCTTCGAGCAGGGCATACTTTAATTCCTGGTTCTTTTCAAGATTCGAAATGAAGCGCATCTTTATCAACTTCTTTCCAGGTTTCAAAAACCTTTTTGATCTTCGGACTGGAGTTTGCAATAAAAGTTGCAATGCTGTTTGCATAAAAACGGTTGAAGATCTGCTCACTGCACTCATAAGGAAATTCCATCATATACGGCAGTGCTTGTATTGCATACCATGCAGGATTTGCAGTAAACTCAAGTGTAAGATTATAATTCTGCAAAGTTGATGAGGTATTATTCATCAGCTTATCCAGAATAAAGTTTTAGTTTGATTCCTTTTACAGGAAGCGGAAGAGTTTCTGTAACAAGCATCCTGTTAATAAGAATAGGAAGTGCATTTTCTTCACCATCAGAAAATTTACCTGATTTTGCAATTACCCTGTAAACAATCGCATCAGCTTTACCGAAAGGAACTTTTAATCTCCAGCTTAAGCCTTCGCTTAAATCCTTATCAACTTTAAATGATTTTACATTCTTATTATTTTCGAACAGACCATCTATCGGTTTCATGGAGAAAGCATCAAACAACTGTAACGTTGCTTCCCCTGAAAGAGAATGATCTGATAGATTGCTTACTTTTGCTGTGAAGTAAATTTCATCACCTTCTCTTAAAAATCTTGGCGGATTTGGCACAATCATCAAATCTTTTTGTGTTACAGTTTCATTGTAAACCATTCCGTGTTTTAAATCTTTTGTATGAGCAAAGCCCATAAACTTCCATCGCGTTAAAGCTTCCGGCGCAGTGAAAGAAATTACAATTTCACCTTGCTCATTTGTTTTTAATTCAGGATAGAAGAAAGCAGTTTCATTTAAATTTTTTCTGATCGAAACTTCTTCAAATGAAGTTTGGGAACCATTATCTTTATCACCATTCAGTCTTTTTCTATCTTCATTTTTTTCTAGCGTGGAAGAAGTTTTACCACTTTCTTTTTCTTCACCCACAATGCCCTGCACTGATAATTCATCCATTGACTCACTTACGGGCATCGGTGCATCCATTTTATACATTACATCCCCATTTCGTCCGCCCCTCATATACATTCCATCGCTGTATCCATAACCATAAAAATAAAATCCGAAATTATTTATATACGGATAATAGAAATACTGCCTGGAGACATAATTATTCCAGTTCTCATTGTAGTAATTAGCAGCTAGTGCGTCGGAAGGTGTTATCCGTTGTCCAGTTCAATCTGCCATAATAATATGGGTGAACATTGAAACCCCAATAATTCGCAGCAAATGCATCGAGTGAAGCATCATACATTGAAGCAAGAAGTTCTGCAGCAATTGCATCTCCGTTTGGTCCGGTTATTTTTAACTTCCATTCTTCTTCAGATCCCGGAAGAATTTTATTTCTGAAAGTTTCGAATGTAATATTAAGATTTTTATTACTCCATGGAACAGAAATAACTTTTGTTAAAATATGGTTTTCATTATTTACAGTTAAAGTTACATGTACAACTACATTTCCGCGGTAATCTTCTTTAATTGGAATTTCTATTTTCTTTTGTTCATCATCTAAAGTGATCCATTCTTTCCTGATTATTTTTCCATCATATTCCATCTCAAAAAGTGCTTCCACATCTTCCTCAGCAGAACCTATGTAAAGTTTAGCAGTTTCTCCGGGTTCATAACTTTTCTCTTCAAGATATATCCAGCTTGCTGCTCTTAAAGGAGTTTTACCAGATTCAGGATCGAACAATGTGAAATATTTTATAAGTTCAATAGGAGTGCCGTTTTTATCTTTTGTTATAAGAGTAACTACATACTTACCGGGGTCCCAATCATTTTGATCTTTAAAAGAATGAAGAACTATCTGTAGTAGTGAAACTTGTTTTAAAAACTTGCTTATCTTTTTCCCAGTTAAAGAACTGGTCTTCTTCATTATAAATATCGTTTGAAAAGCTTTCATAAAAATCTTCTTTTGTAAGAAGGAATTCATCCGGTTTTTGCCATAATCTATTTCTAAAAACCCTTGATGGAGTTTTAAGTTATAAACATCAACAGAAACTTTTGCCGGTTCAAACTGCCCGTTAAGGTTTGTAGTTGAAACTGAATATTTATCGGATGATTGATTATTAACAATTTCAGGAAGATTAATACTTGCAACCAACGCAACATAACCTGCACTAACATAAGCTTGAGCAGAATGTGTTTCGCCGGTTACATCAACAACATCTGCGTAAACAATGTAATTAAAAACAGGTTTGGTTTCTTTCGGAATAGATAGATCGGGAATTGCACTAAAATCAATTTTAAATTTTCCTTCCTTATCAGTTTTGGTTACACCGTTTGTTATTTCCATTTCAGTGTTATTACCCCAGTACCAATTGTAATAACCACGCCACCCGTAGTAGAAATACGGGAATGATACATTTCGTACAACACGGTATTTAACTTCAACATCATTTAGGTTTACCCCAGAATAAGTTTTTGCAAATCCTTCTGCGGTTATTTTATCATTTAAAGAATAGCTACCTTTAACCGGTTCAAACTTTACTTCGAACTTAGGACGTTTATATTCTTCAACCCTGAAATATTGAGAACCGACTTCGTTCATTATATAATACTGTCCACCAATTTTACCAAAAGGAATAGTAAACTGTCCGTTAAAAGTTCCGTATTCGTTTGTTGTCAAAGCAACATCGGAAATCTTCTGGCTGTTTGCATCATAAAAAGTTACGGTTGTTTTATGATCAGTAATTATTTCGTGATCTTTCTTCCCGTCAGTATCAAGCATCAATCCTTTAAAGTAAACAACCTGCCCGGGTCTGTAAATTGCTCTATCCAAAAAGAAGTGTGTAACCCTTCTCTTCCCGGGATCACTTCCATAATAATAAGAGTAATAATTCTGTGATTCGAATCTATCGCTTCCTTTTTTAAGGATAGTAATATAATTACCATAACTGTTTTCCTTTTTTGTAAACTCGAAAAGCCCTTCGCCGTCTGTTGTTCCATCAGCTACTTTTTCAAATCGGTATTCCCTGTCATCAGGAAAATATTTTTGAAGTCGTATCTCAACATCAACATTTGCTAGCGGGTGCCCCGATTCCCTATGCACAGCATAGATCTGAACAGTATTATTTCCAATATCCCGCCTAATATAACTCAAGTTGGAAACCCATATTTTACTATATCCAACTGCATTTTTAATGTATGAAAAATTCTTTTCGGTGGCAGAAAGTATAAGATATCTGCCTGCAGGTAATTCGGGCATTTTTATTTCAACACTATGCTGCTGGTAAGTCTTTATCATCAGGAAGATCAACTGACCATTCCTCAACTGCTTTATGTTCATTATAATAATTTACAAGATCATGTGCATTTAAATTCTTTTCCTTTTTCTCCAAAGATTCATTCCATGGAATTACTCTTATAAAAATTTTATTTACATTCTTATAAGAAATTAATGAACGGAATGGCTGTTGGGGAATGTTTCCATATTCGGTTTGAAATTGTAAACTCTTTTGTAATATCGAATTCTGAAGCCACCTGCATTCCTGCGCACCGAAAGTATCAGGGAATTTTTCAATTGCAGTGTTACAGATTTCAAGAGCTTTTTTAATCTCCCATTTGTGATCATCGGAAACAGAAGCATTATACTTAACTCCTTCATTGTAAATAATATTTTGCTTTGTTAAATGAAATAAGTGAGGAATAAGGAACATTTCTGAACTGTTCTTCCATTTTAATAATTGCAGAAATGTATAAGTTGTCTTTTTCCGTGATGAACACTGTTTCTTCTTACAAAATTTAATCTTGCAAGATCAACATCTATCAAAGCATCTTTTTCATCATCATCAAGATGGAAATCAATCAGATCCTGGTAAAGTTTAATTGCATAAAATTTTAGTGAGAGAGAATCTTTAGTTCGAATAATCTTTATCAATAAAATCTTCAGATTGCGAAAAATCTTCATCACTATTCAATTCAAATTTGTAAACAGGATCAGTTACAGAAGCTTCATCATTTATATAAAACGAAAGTGCCTGGTGAGCAAGCAGATCAAATAATGTCGGGCGAAGGTATAGCTTGCTGTGAATCGCTGTAATAGAGAATATCTTTAAAATCCTTAATTGAAATCGAGCTTCAGCTCTTCACTTTTTTCTAAAGATGCGTGGAAATGATTTAACAATTTCCCTTATTAACCGGGAAAGATCCCACGTTTGAAAATCTTCATTATTAAAATTTACAGTTTCAGTTCTTTGCTGAAATCGCCACCTGTTGTTTTGATAATACTGCCAGTAAATATTTGCCAGAATTGATTGCAGGATTGCATTTGCAGGAAAACGATGCTGTATCAATTTCAGCTTTTACATCATTTATAATTTTTATGTGGCTGTCTTCCTCAATGTAGTTTCCGTATTTCAGTTTGTAAAAAATAGATTTGATAAACTGCGGTTGGTTGCCATCCTTTTTTGCAGCGTTGTAAATTTCTTCAACAACTTCCAAAGCTGAACGTGTTAATCCTTGCTGTTCAAGCGAATCAACTTTGTGCCATGCGGCTTTATAATCATCACCAAAATTATAATGAATAACTTCAGTAGGATTAAATATTTTTATTCCAGGAATAAGACCTGAAAATGAATAAAATAAAACTGCAATTGGAATAACGAGGAAGAATCTATTTATATTTTTCATGCTAACTACCCTTTATTAAAATCTGAATTTTAATAACCCAATTTCAAACTATCATTTATTTAACAACTGATTTTACTTAAAATAATTGATTAAGTTCCTAAATAAATATTTTTGTTGTGATTATTTTTGAAAAAAAATACTGAAAAGTTAAATAATTTAATCATAATCCTGAAGATATTCGAATTTCCTACTGATTCATCTATTCTCACACTTTTTTATTTCCTTGCTATTGAAGATTCTAAGCAATTTAATTACGTTATATTAAAAAAGAAGAATAATTATTGCGCGCCGGTAAATTGTTTGTGCATTTATGATCTATTCAATTCGTAATTTGTAAAACAAAATTAATGAGAAAAACAGTATATAGCCCTTTTTTTTCGCTTTGCTTAGTTGCTGCATTGCTTAATTTCACTTGCTGCGGTGAAGCTGATAATAAGGAAGAATTAATTCAAAAAGCGATACTTGAGGAACTGCAGCTGCATCCTAGGGCACAATTGGTTGATATTTATAAATTCTTTTTTCAGGGCGTATTTGGTCCGGGGCACATTATTAGTGATCAAAAATCCGCTTTAAAATATTTGCAAAATGAGTTTCAAAGCAGTACAGAATTCGATTCGGTTCTTTGGCAACAGGTAGGGTATAAAATCCGATACTATCGTATCAGCTTAAAATTAGTTAAAGAAGGTACAATCCCGGAAGAAAAATATTTTAATGCCTTCATTCATAGTGCAGACACATCTAAAATTCCATCAATTAAAGAATGGTGGAAAGAATGGAATTTTATTTTAAGTGTAATTGATGAGATGAAATTAGTCATTCCAAATTATGAAGATGATAAATCCGGGTTGGATAAAATGCTATCGGAGGGAAAAGTCCTTGTTCACCATAGTGACATTTATAGAAAATTATATCATCCGCACTACCGGATTGTAGACAAAGAGAATTTTGAAAAACTTAATTTAGATTAATCAGTAAAACTCTTTTTAAGTTTATTACAATTACTGCTTATAAATCCAGTTAATTCAATCATGATCCTGAATTCTTGGAGATTATCAAATGTAACTTTATTGATAGGACAGTTGTAGGAGCTTCTTTCAATTTATATTGATTTTATTTATTATTTTATCGGAAGCGGAATTGATTATTAAATTCTAAGCGGTTTGCAAACCTTTAAGACTACATTTTAATTCACAATAATATTATGAAAGTGCTGTGATGGATAAATTTTTAGAAGCAGCAATTGAGGAAGCAAAAAAAGGATTGGAAGAAGGTGGAATTCCAATCGGTTCGGTTTTAGTTATTGATAATAAGATTGTTGGAAGAGGACATAACCGGCGAGTTCAAAACGGCAGTGCAATTCTTCATGCTGAAATGGATTGTTTTGAAAATGCAGGAAGATTAAAAGCTACTGATTATAAAAAAGCGACTCTCTATTCTACACTTTCACCTTGCGATATGTGCAGCGGTACAGCCTTGTTATACAAAATTCCAAAGATTGTAATTGGCGAGAATAAAACTTTCCAGGGACCTGAAGATTATCTTCGTTCGCGTGGAGTTAAAATTGAAATATTAAACAGCCCTGAATGCATCAAACTTATGGAAGATTTCATCAAAGAAAAGCCGGAACTTTGGAATGAAGATATTGGGGAGTAATTAGAAAGAATAAGTTAAGATATGAAAGACGCAAAGCGCACTGATATTAAACCTGGCTTAAGGGTTTTAATTATAATAAAGCAAAACCAGCGAACCGGAGAATTAACTGAAGGTGTTGTTAAAGATATCCTTACAAAATCTTCCTCACACCCACACGGAATAAAAGTACGATTAGAAAGCGGTGAAGTTGGAAGAGTAAAAGAGATTTTAATTTAAAAATGTCAAATCAAATTAGGAAAAATAAATTCGAGGGAGGTGTTATATGGGAATGGTAAGAAAGATAATAGGACCAAAATCTAAATATGATAAAACTATACCCTTTACATATATGGCTAAAGTACCGATAGTTGAAGGCGATGACGATTTGGCGAATTATTATTTTGCAGATACAATTTGCGGATTAGTTGAATATTTAAATGAGCATAAAATTGAACCTGCCGAAGTAGAACTTTTTGGTTGCTACCAGAAGAAAGAAATTCCGTTGGATAATGATCCGTTATTAAATGAAGAAGGTGAATGGCTGCAACGACCAAAGCTTTGTAAAGCACTCGAAGAATATTTCGAAAAAACTATGGATGATCGTTACAAAGGACACGAATCCCACAGCGATTGCTCTTTTGATGACAGAAGCCGGGAAGTTTTTTAAGCTCAGACGAGATCTTTTTTGAATCGCTTCCAGCAAATTCCAATTAACAAAAATTATCATTTTGCTTACATTCCTTAGTTTTTTATCAAATTTCCTCCTATTATTTGTGTTTTAACATATACTTTTATAATTTCCAATCAGAATTTCATCAGCAAGTAAAATATCCCGTATTCAAACATCACTAATTAATTCACTAATAATAAAAGGAGGCATTATAATGCTTAAAGTAAAATTCTTTCTTGCACTTCTAACTGGATTATTTATTTCCAGTTCGTTTACTGTACTCGCGCAAGAAGAATGGAAGACCAACTCTACTGGATTCGTGAAGAAGTTGTAAGAGTGGATATGTGGGAGCAGTATGAAGAAACATCAAAACAATGGGTTGAAATGATGACCGGGGCAGGACTTGATTTTCCATACATGCGAGCATCACAAAGGGATGACGGACATTACTACTATCTTTTACCACTCTCAAGCTATGCTGATATAGATAAATTCGGTGAAATATTCGGATCGGCAATTGAGAAGATAGGTAAAGAGAAGTGGGGCGAATTTATGAAGAAGAACGAAAGCAGTATGGTAACTCATAAAGATTTTATTGCAACAAGATCTGCCAAATATTCTTATATGCCCAAAGAACCCAGATTAAAACCTGAAGATGCAAAATTTATCCACTGGATGTTTTTTCATTATACATTAGAAAACCGAAAAGAAATAATGGATATACTTGCAGAATGGAAAAAGCTATACCAAGACAAAAATATTAAAAATGGATACGCTGTTTGGCTTATTGAGTTGGGATTAGATAACAACATGATGGCAATAACAGAAAGTTTTAAAGATGGCGCTGATTTTCACAATTCTACTAAAGAAGATAATGCATTAATGGAGGAAGAAGCGAGTGCACTATGGGCAAAAATGGCTCCGTTTATTACTTCTATTGAAAACAAATATGGTAATCAAAGACCTGATTTAGGATTTGTAAAAGAATAAGTTGATTATAAATTATTCTAGAAAGCCCTCTTTATGAGGGCTTTTTTATTTTATTGCGGTGCATCTTCAGTATACTTTTGCGCTATCTGTTCTTTCTCTTCAATATTTTCAATCCCGGAAATTCTTTCTGCTAAAGATTTTCCATCAAGTTTATGATATGCAAGCACTTCCCACGGTGTTCCGCATTCGGGATATTCTTTTAATCCAAAATTTGTAAATGATCTTCCTTCAAGAAGATTCAATTCGTTCATAACATTCAATAATCTATCTCCCAATCCGCCAACTGCAGAGTGATCTTCTAAAATAAATATTTTTTTCTGATCTGAAACTACTTTCTTCAGCCAATCATAATCAATTTTATTTAACCAGGGCATATTTATTACTTTCAAACCAAAGCCAATCTTTTTTAAATAATCTGCAGCTAACAAAGCTTCGTGAAGCATTACAGGACCGTAACCAAAAAGTACAGCATCGTTTCCTTCTGTTAATTCTGCACCAACTCCTAATTTAAATTTATAATCTTTGGGCAGTTCAATTTTTTCTGGGGAAGGACCAATTACCAATCTTAAAACACAATTTTCTTTTGCTTCATTCACACAATATTCTGTTGCCCATTTTGTTTCTTCTGCATTGCACGGCTGGATGATTGTAACATTTGGCAGCGCACCAAAAAGAGAAATATCTCTCACACTTTGATGAGATTTTCCCGGTCCTGCAGGAATGATACCTGCAAATTGGCATGTGTAAACAACTTTAGTTTGTTCCCCGGCATTGTTGTAAATCTGCTCGTTAGCTCTTGCTGCAAGAAAGCTTGAAAACGTGCTGACAACAGGAATTAAACCCATTTTTGCTAATCCGCCAGCCATCGAAACCATATCCTGCTCAGCAATTCCGTTTTCAATAAATCTATCAGGATACATTTTTTCAAATTTTCTTATCTTACAATCAGCGGAAAGATCACCATCAAGTACAACCAGTTTATCATTTGTTTTAGCAATTTCACAGAGTGCATCACCGTAAGCTTCTGTAACAAATTCCATCTTAGCTTTTGAGGAAGCTTTTCCTTCAGGTTTATTAATCGGAATTTCAATTTTATCAATCTTAAGTTCTTCAGCTAAGTCTATTAATCTTTTCCGTCAGCTCACTCAATCCTTTTGAATAACTTTCATCATCAGGTGCACCGCTGTGCCATTTGTAAAGAGTTTTTCCTTCAAAAGTTTCTGTTTCAGGTTTCTCCATAAACGAAACACCTTTACCTTTTACAGTATCAGCTACTATCATTTTAGGCTTATCAGTTATTTTTTTCAAATCAGAAAAAGTTTTTTTAAGCTCATTATAATCGTGTCCATCAATTCTTACAACGTGCCAACCGAATGCAGAAACTTTAGCAACAACATCTTCAATATTATTTACATCGCTTACAAGCATATCGGTTTGATATTTATTATGATCCATTATTGCAGTATGATTATCCAATTTTCTGATGAGCCGCAGCTTGCAGCGATTCATAAATTTGTCCTTCCTGGAATTCACCATCGCCGGTTAAAACATAAACGTGCCCTTTATTCTTTTGATAAGTTTTTGCCCATGCCATTCCCTTCCCTTTTGAAATTCCCATTCCGAGTGAACCTGTGCTTGCTTCAATTCCGGGAATGCGGGTTTCGGGATGACCATCTAAACCATGTAATCTTCTTAGCATTAAAAGTTTTTCTTCAGTTGTAATTCCCAGCGCATAAAAAAGTGAATACAAACCGGGAACATCGTGCCCTTTTGAAGAAAAGTATATATCGCGATCAGGAGAATCGAGTCCTACATCAAAAATGTTCAATTCATTTAAATAAAGGTAAGTTGTAATATCCATCGCACTTAAAGAAGAACCAAGATGACCTGAACCTGCTTTTTTAACAGCTACAAGTGTGTTGTATCTGCACATATCTGCAAAAAGCTGCATTTTTGTAGCCCAATCGCCTTTTAATGATTTTACTTTATCAAATTCAGATTTATTAATAACCTCAAAACTCATTAATTTCTCCGTTGGTAAAAGGAAAATAATTCGATTAATCTGGATTACAAAAATAGAAGTTCTATTGCAAAATAAATAATCAATAGACTTTAATGCTTCCTTTTATCTTTCCACAAAAGCCACCAACTCTCGTGGTATATTTTTCTACTCGTTTATTTAAACTTTTTTCAAATAAGCAATTATTGATAAATAATAATTGAGTTCTTCTCTATAACTGATTAAGTTTAAACACGCATTTCCTTATCTGTTCAGGAAGCAGTTATGAAAAGGTTTTTACTTTATATAATCCTACTTTCTTTATTCTATACTCTAAATTCCTTTGCCCAAACATATGGTTGGTATGTTATTGATCCTCCATCAATACCTGGAATAGTTGATTTTTCCGATCTTTATTTTACAGATGATAATACAGGATGGTTAACTACCAGCACATACGACAGCATTTACAGAACTGATGACGGAGCAATCACTTTCTCTACGTCAATCAACTCCATTAGGATATACCAGTGCTATCCATATGCTGGATGCAGATAATGGTTACTCAGGCGGAGCGGGAGGATGGATATATAATACAACATGATGGTGGACTTAACTGGAATATTATAGCTTCAATGGGCACACTTCTTGATATTTCCTTTCCTCCTGGCACAAAACCCGCCAATCCTATTGGATATGCCTGTGGAGATAATGGACAGGTATGGGAAATTACTTCTACTCTCACCAATTTAAACAGTCGGATTGTCATCAACCCTCAGGGGAATTAGTGCACCCTCTGTTAATAATGTATGGGTATGTGGCGGTAACCGTATATATTATTATAACGGCATTGATCTTTATATCTCAAATAGCGCCACCAGGAACCTTTAATGACATACACTTCATAAATAACCAGGAAGGCTGGGTTGTTGGAGATGGAGGAGTAATTGGCCATACTACAGACGGAGGAGCAGGCTGGGCTACTCAGACAAATCCTGATACTCAGAACAGAACTCTTATTGGAGTATTTTTCCTGGATTCAAATAATGGATGGGCTGTTGGAGCTGATGGTAGTGATTCTCCAGACAATGGACGGAGGAACTACCTGGGCTATTGAAGGAGCAGGACTAACAACTGAATCCCTCAGAGGAGTTCATTTCACCATTCCACAACAAACGGTTATGTAGTAGGAAATGGAAAAACCCTCATCAAGTATGGAGAAATAACTTCACGTAGAAAATGAAGAATAATTGCCAACAGAGATTTTCACTTTCGCAGAATTATCCAAATCCATTTAATCCAGTATACAAAAATTAAATATACAATTCCACAAAAGGGTTTGTAGAATTAAAAGTATGTGATGTATTAGGAAATGAAATAGTAACATTAGTTAATGAAGAAAAACCTGCAGGTAATTATGAAGTTGAGTTTGATGCAAGCGGCTTACCAAGTGGAGTATTATTTTTATCAATTGCAAGCAGATTCTTTTGTTGAAACTAAGAAAATGATTTTGATGAAATAACAATTAGTTTTTCAAAAATTACAAGAAAGGGATAAAAATGAATATATATAAAATTCTTACACTCTCTTTAGTAATATTTTGTCTGAGTGTTAATCTAGCACAAATCACAGAACTCAAGCTAATTCCCAATGACCCACAGAATGTTGTTTCGTTTGGTTTTTCAGTTGCCGTCGATAAGAACATATTAGTTGTAGGTGGACCCGAATCAGATATTCAAGGTGTGAATTCAGGAGCTGCAGTTGTGTTTGAGAAAGTTAATGGAAACTGGATAGAAGATACCCTTTTAGTGGCAACTGATGGTACTACTGCTGCTCATTTTGGATGGGCGGTAGGTGTAAAAGATAATTATATTTTTATTGGAGCAGATCAGGATCCCGAAAATGGAACTTGGGCTGGAGCTGTGTACATATTTAAACACGATACATTAACAGGAATGTGGCATCAGCATCAGAAAATTTTTCCTGGTGATATTCAAGCATGGTATAAATTCGGTAGTTCAATATCAGTCAGCGGAGATAAAATTTTAATTGGTGCAAGAGACGCGAATGGGAATGTTGGTGCTGCATATGTGTTTCGGCTGGAAGATACTTTATGGGTTGAGGAGCAAAAATTAACACCATCAGGTTATGTTGGTGCTGAACCATATATTGGAAATTCTGTATCCATCGATGGAAACTATGCAATTGTAGGTGCACATAACGATGATAGTGGCGGCAATAGAAGTGGTGCAGCTTTTATTTTTTATTATAATGGTAACCAATGGATCCAGCAGGCTAAAATCTTATCCAGTGATATAAGTTCCGGTGATAATTTTGGTTTTTCTGTTTCTCTCTCTGGCGATTATGCAATTGTTGGAGCGGTTAGTTCATTTCACCAAACATATATGAGTGGTGCTGCCTATGTGTTCCAGCGACAAGACACTTTATGGTTTGAAGAAGCTAAATTAGTTGATAGTAGTGCAGTTACAACTGTTGCATTTGGTTTCAGTGTTTCTTTGTTAAATAATTATGCTCTTATAGGAGTTCGTCACGATAATCAAAATGGAAATGGTGCTGGAGCCGCATATATTTATAAAAGAATTAATTCTAACTGGACTAAGTTGTCTAAAATTCTTGCAAGCGATGGAGGTGAAAGTGATCAGTTTAGCTACCAGGTAGATTTAGATGATGATATATTTGCCGTTGGTGCTCCGATTCAGTATGCAGGAGGATTTTATTGCGGAGCAGTTTATTTATACTCGGATTTTACAACAGGAGTATTCGAGTCTAAAGTACCCGTTTCTCTTAATGAATATCATTTGTATCAAAGCTATCCCAATCCATTTAATCCTTCAACAAAAATCAGTTTTACCATTCCACAAACTGTTTATGTTTCGCTAAAAGTTTATGATGTTTTAGGAAACGAAGTTGCAACTCTGGTTTATGAAGAAAAACGAGCCGGAGAATATGAAGTAGAATTTTCAATTAACAATTTACAATTAACAAGTGGAATTTATTTCTATCAATTAAAAGCTAGTTCGTTCGTTCAAACTAAAAAGATGGTTTTAATGAAATAGTATTTATAATAATTGGAGTAGTTATGTTAAATCGAAATTTATGGAAGTTAATACTTCCTTCTTTGTTAATGTTGTGGATCTCCCTCACATTAAAAGCTCAAAGCTCATACCTGGATTGGATTATCCAAGGCGGGAGTCGTTCCAATGATATTGCACAAGATGTTTATGTAGATAATTTTGGGTTCATTTATTTCGTTTGTGAAATAACAGATACAACTATCTTCCACGACACCACATTGGTAGTTAACTTTTCTGATGTATGCCTTACAAAACTGAATCCTGCTGGTGAAATAGTATGGATCAGATTAATGGGAGGTACGGGACTTGATAGAGGATTAGATATAATAACTGATGATAATGATGATATTATTGTTACTGGATTTTTTAGTGGAACAGCAACATTTGGCACTACCACCCTTGTAAGTTCAGGATTTACTGATGTTTTTGTAGCAAAGTATAACCCTAATGGGATTTTCCAATGGGTAGTGCACGGTGCTGGCTCTATGCGCGATAAAGGACTGTGTATTGCCATAGATGATTTAAATAATATTTATGTCGGTGGGTCTTTTGAAAGCACTCTACAGATTGGTTCATATAATCTTCAAGCAAGTTCAATATGCTACAATGTTTTATACCAAAATTTCTCCTAATGGTAACGTGCTTTGGGCAGAACAAGCATTTATGGAAGATTTTGGTGAGTCCTTTGCAGAGAGTATGTGCTTTGATGGATTTGATATAGTTTTTACAGGCACTTTTGATAATACTATGATTTTTGATGGTGATACATTGTATGGCTATGATGGTAGTAACGATGTTTACATTGCAAAAATAGATGTAACCGGAAGTAAAGTTTGGATTAAACAAGCCGGTGGTGATTATGATGATGGCGGCAATGCATAATTTGTGATGATTTTGGTAATATTTATCTTGCAGGTTATTTTGCACATACCGCCAACTTTGGAACCTTTCAATTTACCTCAACGGATAATAACGCAGATGTTTTTATAGCTGGTTTAGATGGTAATGGAAATTTTACATGGGCGGACCATGGCAGTGGTACGGGTTATGACAATCCAAATTCAATATCATATAATACAACAAATGGATTGAGCGTATGCGGAGTTTCTACCGAAGGTTTTGAAATTGGAGGATTTCATTTGTTGGTAATGCAACAGATGATATATTTATAGCGAATTATTTCACAACAGGAATATTTAAAAATGTATTATATACAGGTGGTCTTGGAGAAGAGCGTGCTTATAGATATTTATTTAGATGATAATAACACTGGATATGTTGTAGGATCGTTCTCAGGTTCAATGCAAATGGATGATACATTAATAGTTATACCACCTGGATCTCTAGCGGATTTGTATATTGCCAAACTCAATATGAATAACATCAGCGATGTAGAAGAGAACACAAATGAATTTTTATTAAATAAGTATGGACTGTTCCCAGAATTACCCTAATCCATTTAACCCAGCACTAATATAAAATTTACGATTTCGGAGTCTTCGGGAGGATTTGGTGAATTTAAAAGTCTATGATGTTTTAGGAAACGAAGTTGCAACTCTGGTTTATGAAGAAAAACGAGCCGGAGAATATGAAGTAGAATTTTCAATTAACAATTTACAATTAACAAGTGGAATTTATTTCTATCAATTAAAAGCTGGAAATTTTATTGAGACGAAGAAGATGGTGTTGATAAAGTAAGGAGTTAATCTAAATTAATAGTTAACAATTATAAACTAATAATTAGTAATATTTTTTAAAGAGCGGGGGAATTTTGTTGTTTGCCAAAATTGATAGCATATATTAGTTTATGGTATCAATTAACAGTGGGAGATTGCAATGTGTAAATTATTTTGTCTTTTTCTCATAATATTTTTCTCTGGTTTTGGGTTGCTTTCTTATTCCCAATATCAAAATGTGCAAGTTGGAGATGCTCTAAATCCATTCGAACCTGAAGAACCCTCAATCATAATAAATCCCAACAATACAAATCATATATTAGTTGGAGCTAACAGTAATAACTATTATTACTCTACGGATGCAGGATTAAACTGGCGGCATGGTTTTCTCAATTCATCGTATGGTGTAATTGGGGATCCTTGTGTACTTACAGATGATAATGGCAATTACTACTATTTCCACTTAGTTCCTGATATGAGTCGTGTGGTTTGCCAAAAAACCAGTTCTCTAGGTGGAACCTGGTCGAATGGTTCATATACTGGTGTAAATGGAACTAAAGAAAATGATAAAGAATGGGCGGCAATAAATCAGGCAGATGGCAGTCTATACGTTACATGGGCACAATTCGATGAGCATGGCAGCAGCAACCCGCTGGATAGTTCCGAAATTCAATTATCTCGTTCTATAGATGGAGGATTAAGCTGGGAAACTCCCTTGAGAATAAGTGATAGAAAAGGAAATGCACAAGCTGGTAATTATAGTACACACGCTCCTATGCCTGCAGTTGGGCCAAACAACGAAGTATACGTTACGTGGATGGGTCCTGCAGGATTAATGTTTGATAAATCAACTGATGGAGGACAAACCTGGTTACCAAATGATATAAACATATTAGGATATCATATTAACTGGTTAGTTTTCAATGTTCCCGGTGTGCCGATAGTTCCTGGTTTTCCAATTATAAATTGTGATTTAAGTTCTGGTATGTATAATGGAAATATATACATATGCTGGACTGATCAACGAAGTGGTACAACTGATACTGATGTATGGTTAGTTAAATCAACTGATGGTGGCGAAACCTGGAGTCCTCCTATCCGAGTAAATAATGATCCAGCCGGAAGTCATCAATTTTTTGCCTGGATGACGATTGATCAAACAAATGGCTATTTATATTTTGTATTTTATGATCGGCGTAATTATTTAACACTTCAAACCGATGTATATATGGCTCTTTCAAAAGATGGCGGAGCTACATTTACAAATTTCAAAATTAGTGAAAATCCTTTTGTTGTAAGTGCAAATAATTATATAGGACATTATATAGGTGTGAGTGCGCACAATAGTATTATCCGCCCTGTATGGACAAGAATCGATAATAATTTACCAAGTTTATGGACTGCTATAATTGATAGCGTACCGGCTGTTGGTGTGAATTCAAGTGAAAGCATACCTTCTAGATTCGTTTTAAATCAAAATTATCCAAATCCTTTTAATCCTTCAACAAAAATAAGTTTCACAATTCCACAAACTGGTTTTGCTTCACTTAAAGTTTATGATGTATTAGGAAATGAAGTTGCAACTCTTGTTAATGAAGAAAAACCTATCGGAGAGTATGAAGTTGAATTCAATGCTAGTGGATTGACGAGTGGAATATATTTTTATCAATTAAGAGCAGGAAGTTTTTTGGAAACTAAAAGAATGGTTTTGATGAAGTGATTTATTCTATTCCGAATATGATTTTCAATGAGTAGGCTAGTTTAAGAATCTTTATTATTTAAAACAGAATCATAGAATTATCCTGCTTTATATGAATGGGATGACGAATAATTAAACACTGGGATTTAGTCTAGCACGGATATATCAAAATCTTACCAATGAAAATCAATCCCGCATTTCACTTCTTCATTGATACTCTATATAACTTTCTGAATTTTTATAATTTTGTGATGAAATTTTCTTCTCAACATGTTATTTTAGTCAAATATATATCATCTTAATACACTAGAGCGAAAGAACTATATGAGGGAGACACGCCAGTGATTAGAAAATTAGCCGATTCTTAATAATATTGAATAACAAATGTTTTTTAGCTTAAACTAGTGAGAATTATTCCTAATAAATTATAGGACGATTATCATGAAAAAATTAATTTTTGTTTTATCAGTATTGATGATTTTATCCTCGACCTTTGCACAGTGGGTACGCACGAATGGGCCAGAGGGAGCTGCGATTAGTTCGCTTACAAATATTGATGGTATAATTTACGCAGGAACAAATGCAGACGGGCTGTTTGCTTCTACTGATGATGGAAATAATTGGATCCCATTACACAATGGAATTGAAACTTATGAAGTAACATCCATAATTAGCAATGCTGGATTTCTCTTTGCCAGCACCTCCGGTTATGGAGTATATCGTTCATCAGATGGTGGACAAACCTGGTTAGCTCCTTCAAACGGAAATACGCTTGGCGTAACTTCTATGGTTATTGATGATACATATTTATTTGCAGCTACAATAGGCGATGGTGTACAATGCTCTTCAGATAACGGTGTAACGTGGGAAGAAAAACTATCCGGTTTTATTGGAATAGGCGCAATTTGTAAAAGTGGTGATAAGGTTATAGCATCCACATCAAATTACACATTGTATACTACCGATCATGGAGAAACGTGGGCTTACATTACACAATTGGATGGAGCTGAAATCTTTTCATACTATTGCATTGGAGATACAATCTTTGCGGGTGGAAGAAATAAAATTTACAGATCCACCAACAATGGAAATTCTTTTACAACTATCAATATTAACTTCACTTTTAGTATTGTTAACATTTATGCAATTACGGCTAGTGGATCCACTGTGTTTGCAGCAACATCTTATGATGGGGTTTATAAATCAACAGATTTCGGATCAACATGGTTTTCTTCTAATGTAGGAATGGGCCCTAAAGATGCACGCGTTCTAGCAGTTACAAATTCATCAACTTTAATTGCAGGAACCAATTACGTGGGGATTTACAGATCAACAGATCTCGGTTTAAATTGGTATAAATCAATGTCTGGTTTTCCTGCGGGTTCTAGCATCCTTTCTTTTCTAATAAGCGGATCAAGTGTTTATGCAGGAACACGCGATGGAATTTACCTGACAGATAATAACGGAAATGAGTGGATAAAACTTACTGGTACGAACGATACAATTAACTATTGTACGGTTTGGGGAATATGCGAAAAAGATAACAATATATTCGCTGGAACATTTCTTCAGTACAATTCTACTGTTTACAAATCTTCAGATAAAGGATTAACCTGGATACGAAGTGGAACAGGGCTTCCTCCTGATCTTACTTTTGTATTTGGCATGGCAACAAGTGGAAACAACATTTTGGCAGCAACCGATGAAGGAATCTTTTATTCATCCAATAATGGTACAAATTGGTTTCCGTCAAATTCCCCAAATCAATATACCCCAGGCATAGCAACTGGCAGCGATCACTTTGTTTACGCTGCCGTTCCCGGTATTGGCATATATAAATCTGCAGATGATGGGATTAATTGGGTACCTTCTCTTCAAAGTCCTACAGTTGATTATGTAGAAGTTTCTGCAATCGATAATTTTGCATTTGCAGGAGCTTTTTTTGGTGGCGCACGTTTTTCTTCAAATTATGGTGGAACTTGGGCTGTAAGTAGCGGTTTCCCAACAGATGCATCAGTTTTTGCACTTGCCGCAGTGGGAGAAGGACTTGTAGTTGCAGGTACAGATTTATCACCTTTATGGATTTATGCATCTTTTAACAATGGAGCTTCCTTTTCACCATTCAGTGAAGGGCTTTCAGAGGTTGCTTCCGTAGAGGTAATTGCTTCAAATGAAATTTTTATTTTTGCAGGAACAAATTACCAGGGAGTATGGAGACGATTACGACCAGGCGTAGTAAATATTGATGATGAATTGAATGCACCTCATAGTTTTTACCTTTCGCAGAATTACCCAAATCCGTTCAATCCAACAACAAAAATAAGTTTCACAATTCCACGAACTGGTTTTGTCACCCTTAAAGTTTATGATGTTTTAGGAAACGAAGTTGCAACATTAGTTAGCGAAGAAAAACCTTCTGGGGAATATGAAGTTGAATTTAGCGGAAACGGCTTAACAAGTGGAATTTATTTCTATCAAATAAAATCTGAGAATTTTATTGAAACAAAAAAGATGATTTTGCTTAAATAAAGTAACAAAATAATAGTTTATAAATAAGTGTTGATAAATTAATTGATTTTTAGCAACTTTAATCCGTGCTACCAGTTTGCATTTACAAAACATTACAAATATCGTAGAGAAAAATTATGATTAAGAAGATATTTTTTACAACTATTTTGTTTTCTATTTGCTTTTCAATTCCTTTATGTGCCACTATTCTCAATGTACCTTCTGATTATTCAACAATTCAATCTGCAATTGATGCCGCAATCGATGGCGATACCGTCTTGGTTGCCCCTGGAACTTACACAGAAAATATAAACTTCCTTGGCAAAGATATACTTGTTACAAGTCATTATATGTTAACTGGTGATATTGATTTTATTATCCACACGTATATTAATGGTAGTCAGCCAAATCATACTGATACCGCAAGTTGTGTGTTGTTTATAAATGGCGAAACAAATAGTGCAATTCTTCAGGGCTTTACATTAATGGGTGGAAAAGGAACACGCTGGCAGGATATTCATATTGGTGGATTTTATCGTGAAGGTGGCGGAATTTTAATTGAACTTTCTTCTCCAACAATTCAGTTTAACTTAATTACATATAATAATGTAACTGATAAAACTAATTGTGTAAGCGCTGGTGGTGGTGCAATAAGATGCGGGGATGGTGATCCTATTATTCAAAATAATGTAATTACATTTAACCAGGGATTATATGGTGCTGGTATTGTAATGAATTTTGCAACAGGTATAATCCGTAATAATGTAATTTACCAAAATGGCGGAGGATCAGATTTTGGAGGTGGTGGAATATGGAGCTATGCAAGTGGTGCAACTCTTATTGAGAATAATACAATTATTTTTAACGAATCACTTCTTGATGGAGGTGGAATATTAATTTGGTCAACTTCAGCTATAATTAGAAACAATATTATTTGGCACAACTCTGCTTTAACTGGAGGAGATCAAATCGCTCTAAGAGGTGGCGGAACAGTAGATGTTACCTACACTAATATTGAAGGCGGATGGCAAGGTGAAGGAAATATTGATGTTTTCCCAGCTTTTGATGGATCGATATTTATACTAGCTGATACCTCAGTTTGTATTGATGCGGGAAATCCAGATTCCGTTTATAATGATCCCGAAGGAAATCCAGGTATGGCGTTATGGCCCTCGAAGGGAACTATAAGAAATGATATGGGTGCTTATGGTGGTCCAAATTCAGCAGAATTGAGTAATTATTTCACTGTATCTGTAGATGATGATGAAAATAGCAATCAACTCTCTGGATATTATTTAAACCAAAACTATCCCAATCCTTTTAATCCTTCAACAAAAATTAGTTTTAGGATTCTTCGAACAGGATTTACTTCACTAAAAGTCTATGATTTACTTAGGAAACAAAGTTGCAACACTTGTTAGTGAAGAAAAACCAGCAGGAGAATATGAAGTTAATTTTAGTGGAAACGAGTTAACAAGTGGAGTTTATTTCTATCAATTAAATATTTACCCCGCAAACGGCGGGGCAGGTAGTTTTATTGAAACAAAAAAGATGATCCTATTGAAGTAGTTTTTTAACTACAGTTGTTGTAGTAATAAGCTTGTAACATTTTCTATTTCAATGTAAAAATGTGATTTTTATAATTCTACACTGCCATTTGTTCGCCTATTTTTACCCTTCCAGGTGGTACAAATATTGCTAAATTTTTATCTATCAATAAAATCTGATAATAAAATTAGGAACTAAATAATGGTACGGAATAAATACTTTGGCAAGGTGATTTTTATCCTTGTTGTCTTCACCTCAATTATATTTTTCTCCTGTTCAAATGAAGAACCAATAACACCTACGGAGCAGTCTCCGGATATTCCACCCCAATCAACTTTTATAATGGATTTTTCTGAATTTCCCGACACTACTTCACCATTTTTATTTGGAAAAATATTTCCACCGGATACTACGCAACGAACTAATTGGAAATGGGCTGCATTTAATGTTGGTTTTTGGAATACAATTTTAACTATTACTCTCGCGGTTCCCGTTGCTGCTTTTGCAGAAGCTTTTAATCATCAACCGGTTCAACAGTCGGATGGTTCCTGGCTTTGGTCCTATGATATAACTGTTGGCGGCATTGTTCATACTGCCAAGCTTTTTGGTAAATCAATTAGTACTGGTACTGAATGGAGAATGCTTTTAACCAAGCAGGGTTTTTATGAAGATTTTGAATGGTATACAGGATTTTCAAACCTGCCGCTAACTGAAGGAAACTGGACTTTGAATAAAGATCCTAATGACCCGGTTCCGTTCTTATATATTGGGTGGCACAGAGATGCACAAGAAAACACTGCTGATATTAAATACACTAACATAGTTCCACAGTCTCCGGCAAATGGCAGTTATATATTTTATGGTAAAACAAATGATGATCCTTATAACCGTTTTTATGATCTCTTCGGACAGGAAGAAAACCGCATCATAGATATCGAATGGAATTACGAAAATCTATTCGGCAGAGTTATGGATCCGCTGCATTTTGGTGACACTGATTGGCATTGTTGGAACGAACAATTATTCAACATCGATTGCCAATAAAAAACATTCACATCCTACCTGCCTGACAGGCAGGTAGGTTTAAGTTTTAAATCCCTCTTCCCGCCAAAGCGGGCCAGGCTCTTATTCAGGAGAGAGACATAGGGTGAGATGACCCTCCTTAGATAAATCTACTTCCAATAAATTTTGTTGAAATTTGAATATCTACTATTTTAGAAACAAAACTAATTTCTAAAATGGAGTTAAGACTACGTGGATCAAAATGAAGTTATCAGAAAACAATTGCTTTTTTCATTGCGCGGGGGAAATGCACATAAAGCAATCAAAAGAGGAATCAATCACTTTCCAATAGATTTGATCAATAAAAAAATTCCAAATGTTGATTACACGCCGTGGCAGTTACTCGATCATATGCAAAGAGCTCAAGTCGATATTTTAAAATTTATTACCGATGCCGGTTACAAATCCCCTGATTGGCCTAAAGGTTATTGGCCCGATAAAGATGAAATGGCTAATGAAGAGAAGTGGAAGAAAGCTGTTGAGGAGTTCTTTGAAGGTTTGGATATAATGGAAAAATTTGTGAAAGATGATAAGTATGATTTGTTTGCTAATATTCCACACGCCCCCCAATACACAATCTTTAGAGAAGTAATGGTCTTATCCAATCACAACTCCTATCATTTAGGTCAGTTGATGCTTATGAAAAAAATGCTGAAGTAAAAATATACGCCCCTGGTTTAGGATGCTGAACTTTTATTAAGAAGTCTTGATTTCTTGATTTTTTCGAATTAAATTGAAACCAAATCTCTTAAAAACTTATAACCAAATATAAGAGGAGGGGATTATGGCGCTCACTATCAGAAAAACAGAATATTTTTACACTACCGTTGATGATCAGCCCGGCGAGGCGTACAAAATACTAACACAACTCGAAGAAATTGGTGTAAACCTGCTAGCGTTTACAGCAATTCCAATGGGATCGGAACGAACCCAGTTTACACTTTTCCCTGAAGATGAAAATATGCTAAGCGAGGCAGCCAGGGAAGCTGGATTTACACTGGATGGACCACACCCCGCAATTTTGGTGCAGGGAGATGATGAGCTTGGTGCCTTAACAGAAATTCATAATAAATTGTATCGGGCAAATGTTAATGTCTATGCTTCAAACGGTGTAACCGATGGTAAAGGCAGCTTTGGTTATGTTATCTACATAAGACCGGAAGAATACGAAAGGGCTGCGGCTGCATTGGAATTATAAACGATCTAAATAATTCCTGTTTGTAAAATAACTGGCAAAATTTCAATCTTCAGCTCATTAAACTTTGCTGTTTTTGTAAACATAAAACTTGATTCTGATATTATTATAATTGATTTTAGTTACATAGTAGATTTTTCACTCTCAAAAAACCAATAAATGTTGATCACAGAGATATTATTTTCATCTAAAGTCATTTCCAATTTCTTAAACAAAATATTAATAACATCTTCTTTCTAACAAATTCAGAGATCCAATTATGAAAAATCGCACACGTTATCCCTCTGTATTCTGGGTAGCAAACGGAATAGAAGTTCTGGAACGTTTTGCTTACTACGGTATTTACATGGGTTTTGGAATCTACTTGCAACAGCTCGGATATTCAAGAGGAGACCTGGGTATTATCCAGAGTATATTTTTAGCTTTATCCTATCTTATCCCCTTATTTTCGGGAACCTTTGCTGATAAATATGGTTTTAAAAGATATTGATAGTGTCTTACCTTGTTTACTTACCGACTATACTTTTGCTAATTGTAACTAAATCGTTCTCAGGAATCGCAATTACAATGTTAAGTATCGGTTTTGCTGCAGGAATATTTAAACCCCTCATTGCAGGAACTGTAAGAGCCGTAACGGATAAAACAAATAAAACTCAAGGTTTCGGGATTTTTTATGCAATGGTTAATATCGGGGCATCATTCGGTCCCATTATTATGGGAAAACTAAGAGCAATCTCCTGGGATTATGTATTCTATACTGCGGCAGCAGCCATTGCCTTGATGTTCATAATTACTCTTATTTTTTATAAAGAACCCCCACGTGAAAATACAGACGTAACCCTTAAACAAAAATTTAAAGATATGGGTGAGGCACTATCGGATATTAAATTCCTGATGTTTATTATTCTCTTAGGAGTCTTCTTCTGGTTACCGTTCTGGGCTTTCTTTAATGTATTGGCTGTATATATCGATGTTCATCTTAATACTGCTGTATTGTACCAAGGTGTCAGTTCGATTTTGGGAGCTGGCATTACGAATATTATATCCAGTAACGAGGGAGGGATCTGGAAAATTAATGCCGAGGCTATTTCGCATACCGGCTATATAATAATTGTGTTCCAGGTATTGATTTCAACAATCTTTGAAAAACGAGCGGCAATTTCTTCCTTCCTCTTTGGTATTTTCGTCGCTGCAGCCGGTTTCGTTGTACTTGGACTTTCTGTAACAATGGCAAACGAGCTTGTTTTTCTCGGTGTCTTCTTATTTGCAATTGGTGAAATGATTTCTTCACCTAGAATACAAGAATATATAATGTGGATTGCACCAAAGGAAAAAGCAGGACTTTATATGGGCACCAGCTTCCTGGCAACATTTATCGGTGCAACACTCAGTGGTATTTACACCGGACTTATGGGAAGCTTTGAGGAAGCAGGCACGCCTGAAAATATTATGTATGTCCTTGCAATTCATTCTGTAGTTGGAATGCTGGCAATATGGATATTCACAAAAACAGCAGGTGAGTTTAAGGAACTTGATGAATAATTAAAGATTAGAATATTTCCTATAATGAGCTTAGCATATTTTGTTAAGCTCTTTTTTTTTGATTAGCTAACTATTTTTTAAGTTCATTTTATAATATCTGCAATAAATAACAGGGTATTTTAAATAGTTAGTATTTTTGGCAATAATATTTTACAATTAACCAATTAACTAAAATTAATACATGGTTATCGGCGCAAAAGTTATGAATAAAAGATTGCTACTTCCGTTATTTGTATTTCTACTAAGTGCTCTTTTATCTTCTCGATGCAGCGATTCAGTAAATGCACCAGAGAACGAAAAAAATCTTATCCCAAATTCCTCGTTTGAAATAAATGGTATATCAACGCTTGCTTTTTGGTTTGTTAATATGCCATCATTAGTTAATTTTACAAATGACACACCTCCAAACGGAGGAAACTGGGCAATCACCATCGATGTACTTTGGGGTAGTGGGAATGATGTTATTACCACCATTATAATCCCGGAAGGAACACACATTTATAAATTCTCCTTCTGGTCTAAATATTCAAACAAACCTGGTTATGCTGAACTTCTTTTGGATGCTCCGGATTCTCTATTTCAAATTAACCGAACAAATGTTGATAGTGAATCATGGAAAAATTATTCTATTGTAGATACTATAACTTTTGTTTCCGGCGACAGCTTACAGATAAAATTATCGGGAGGATTTTCTAACATCGTCCCCGGCAAAACATATTTCGATCTCTGCACACTCGAGCTATTAGAATAATTCAACAAATCATTAACTTTATGTTTTCATTATTAAACAAAAATTAAATGTTCTTATGCACAGAACAAATTTAATATTTGCTGTTCTATTTATTTTCATTTCGATAACTACTTTTGCACAAATTTCAGATGAAGAATACAACCGGGAAAAAGATGAATTAAGTTTTAGAAAAGATCAGCTTAAAACCGAGATATTAGATATTAATTTTGAAATTGATAGTATGACAAATAGGATACCTGAGCTGGAACAGGAAGTGATAACTGCTTATCGTGAATTATATGTTTTAAAATATGGAAGAGAAGCTGGAGAGAAAGTTTCGTATAAACAGATATGGACCGGGATGACCGATGAAATGGTTAAAGATAGCTGGGGTGAACCGGATAAAATTGATAAAAATGCGAAACCCTGGGGAGTTTTTACACAATGGTACTACGGAGAAGTAACATTTTTTTTCAGAGATGGAAAGCTAACCGATTGGCAGGAAGGACCGGAAGAATAAATTATGCCGACTATTATAAATTCACCATCAAAAATTGAATCAGCCGGAAATAAACCAAAAATTATTGAAGAGTTTATCGGGCGGGTAAATTCAGAAACAAAAGGTGTTAGCATTGCAAAAATGAAAAGCCCCGGCGGATGGGTTGAACCTGGACAAACTCCAGGATTCGATGAATACACAATTGTACTGAAAGGAATGTTAAGGGTTGAAACAAAAACCGAATCGATTGAGATTAAAGAAGGCCAGGCAATAATCTTACATGAAGGTGAATGGGTAAGATACAGTTCTCCACTTAAGGATGGAGCAGAGTATATTGCTGTTTGTCTTCCGGCATTTTCGCCTGATTCTGTTAATAGGGATGCTTAATTTTTTTAAATTTAATTTACCTCGAAGTTAACAAAAGACTCGATGGGCTCTAATGAAGAATAAGTATTATATAATTGTTTTTCTAATTATCTCAACAGTGTTTATTCTTCACTCCATTTACCTTGCAGTTCCCGCCGAAGATTCATTTATCAGTTTTCGTTTTGCAAAAAATCTGGCTGAAGGTTACGGACTCGTTTGGAATATTGCGGAAATCCCGGTTGAGGGATTCACCAATTTTCTCTGGGTTATAATCTGCACAATTGGTACAATCGCCGGGTTTGATATAATCCTCTTTGCCCAATTTTTTGGGGTTGCTGCTGGTTTAGTTACACTGCTATATGTTTATAAAATTTCCAGGCAAATCGGTTTAAATGATACTACTGCCCTCCTTCCCTGCCTCTTCCTTGCTGTATCAGGTCCCTTTGCAACCTGGGCATCCAGTGGAATGGAGACAAATCTTTTTACATTTTTTATTGTTGGATCTGCATATCATTCAATTTCTTTTTGGAAATCTGGTAAGAGTGAGTCGTTAAACCTATCTTTTTTAATCTGTTTTCTTGCTACATTAACCAGACCTGAAGGATTCGGAATTTTTCTATTGCTGTTCTTCGTTCATATAATTTTTTATCTGAAGAAGGAAAAATCAGGGAGAAAGTTAAAACCGTTAATTGTGGGAGCTTTAGTTTATTTCATTCCTTTCATTATCTATTTCATTTGGCGTTATTCTTATTTTGGATTTTTACTTCCACTAACTTTTTATGCGAAGACTGGCGGTACATTCCATCAATGGCTCAGGGGATTAAAGTATTTAATATATTTTATTGTTCATTTCCTTTTACCATACCTGCCGTTGCTTCTCCACCTTTTTTGGAAAAGGAAAGATCTGCTGATGAATAAAAAATTTTCATTATCAGAGTTTTTAAAAATTCCCATACATAGTAACAGTTTTGTTTTGATTTTTTGCGCAACAATCTGTTCAGCTTATATTTTCTACATAGTATTAGTTGGGGGGGATTACATGGCAATGTACAGGTTCTTTGTCCCGGTTCTTCCCTTCATCTATATTTTGCTTGTATCAGGTTTTAATCTTATGAAAAATTCCGGGCAAACATTTAGAAAAAATTCTTTAGCCATTATATTGATTGCAATCGCTTTAATCGGTACCATAATTCAATCTACTCCAATAGAGAAGGTACTTTTTCACAAACCCGGAATAACACATGGGCAATACCAGGGAGTTGCCACAGAACGGTGGCATTCAAATAGACTGACTCTAATTGGGAAGTTCTTCAATGAGTATAAAAAAAGTGATGATGAATCTATTGCAACCGATGCAATTGGAGCAATTTCATTTTATTCAGGTCTTAAGGTTTACGATTTCCATGGGCTGGTAGATCCTGTAATTGCTAAAATGGATTTTGCGGATCTTGGTAAGGGATTTCCCGGTCACGAAAAAATAGATTTGTTATACACGCTTTCAAAGCAGCCAACTTACTTTATTTTTAGCCGTGAGTTTTCAAATAAACCGGCTGACTATCCAACATATTCCCAAAAAGTAAATAAAGTACTGCACGAAGAGTATGTGCTCGTTTCGAAAAGGCTTAAAGATGAGAAAAATAATGAGGAAGGATATTTTACATTTTTACAACGCAAAGAAATATTAAGAGGGAATTAAATATTTTGAAATCAAATGATTTACAATTGTCTGAATGGTTAAAACATTGTGAAAATTTATATACAATTGAAAAAGAATTCAACCAGGTTATTGAAAGTATGAATGTAAAAATTCGTGATAAAAAAATAGCAAATGATAAATGGTCTGCTAAAGATATTTTAGCGCACATTGTTGGTTGGGAAGTTGAAGTGCTAAATCAATTTAAAGCTTTTCTTACAAATCCTGATGTTGATGATAACTATGATATTAACTCATTTAATAAATCTGCGGTTGAATCGCGCAAGCGCTTTAGCTGGGATCAGATTGTAACGGAATTAAAATCTTCGCAAACAGAATTATCATCTTTCCTATCAAAATTATCTCAAAAAGAAATTGATGAAGAAAAGCGATTTATTGAATGGGTAGATGTTTTGGTAAATCATTACACTCATCATGCAAAGCAATTAAACAATTAACCTAATAATAATCCAATTATCGTATGGTTTCCGAATCTGAAAAGTTATTAGAATATCTTAGCTAAACCCCGGGCAATATTATTGAGCTAATTTTTTACTTGCAAATAAAATACTTGAAAAATTCTTGACTTTTTTCGAGTTACCGATTATTACAATCTTAGCATAGTCAGAATTAAAAAAGTCTGACAATCTCCTCCCAAATCTGGTCACTCCTCTAATGTAGAGTAGCCTCCTAAAGTGACCAGGTTAGTGACGGCCGGGCAATTTTGATGAGTAATGTATTGCCCTCACATTCATTATATATTTGTTTTGTCCGGCCGTCCTTCATTTACAAAAAGGTGCTTACTTTAAGTAGAAGTTCTAATAGTAAAGTATAAAGAAAAGTGTAGTATAATCAGTAAAGTGAACTGCGGCTATTCTTTTTCATCTTCAAACAAATCATCAGAAAGCCCCTGGTTGATTTTATAACTTGAATAATTGATATAAACTTTGCCCGTTTTGTCTTTATTCTCTTTCTCATTTTCATTATTGCTTTCAGAATTAGAATCACCTGTAATTCCGGTGGGAAAGCGAATATCATCAATTGCAAAAGTAAAAACCATTGTTGCGGGTAGAAGAAAATCAGGTTTATCTTTTGGGTATGTAAGATCGATAGAAAACGTACCGCTCGGTCTCCTGGAAGATTCAACTTTCATAATCCGGTTGTTTGATTGATCTATCCAGAACGTACTTAAAATTACATCAGATCTTTCATCCAGTGGAATAACTTTAAGAACTGAAACATTTGTTCCGTTAAGTTCAACTTCTTTATCGTAAAGTGCGGTATAATCTGTTTTTAGAAACCCTAGCGGTGAAAAATTCATCCCCTGTTTTGGCAGTAAAGCAAATCCTTCCGATTCCATATGAACTTTATCCGGCTGCTTAAAATAAATTTTCGCATTTGCTTCAGGAACTTTTAAAAAAGCCACATCCACTTTAATATTTACATCAACAATGTAATCTTCAATTTCTTCAAAAGCTTTAATAATATTATTCAATATTTCATCAGGATCTTTACTTTGCGAAAATCCTGTAACTGAAAAGAGCAGTACTAAAAACAAATATTTCCTAAACATAGTAATCACCTTTAACTCAAAATATCTTTTTTTCTGAAGATAAATGCTGTTAAACTAAAAAAGAGAACAATATGCGCTACAAGAATTAGAACTGATTTAATAATTTCTAATGTTTCAACCGGATCGTTAAAGAATTCTTTCCACTTTAATATGTGACTGGTAAACAGGTACGGCTTAATTCCTTTGAACAAATCGATATTGATTGCTGAAATGATTATAAAAATTATAATAACCGCCATAGTTGAAATAATCGGACCAATTGCGTTTTCAACCAGGGAAGAAAACATGAACGCCAAACTGCAAACAACCATCATTCCAAGAGAAGCATATCCGTAAGCAAGGATGAACCGCCAAAGCACATCACTTTTTTCGAAGATTATAACTGTACCTGATTTTAACACAATAAGCTCCCCCACCCCAAATATTATAAAACCCAAACCAAGACTGATAATTGCCATCCAAAGAATTAATAAATTAGTGTAAATAGTTCCGGCAAAAAACTTTGAAGTTACAATCTTCATTCTGGAAACCGGGCGAGGAACCAGCAAACGGTAAGTTCCTGCAGTAGCTTCTCCTGCAAGCAGATCTGCTGCAACTAAAGTGATTAAAAAAGGAATATGCACCGCGATTGCATTTAAAACAATGTAAGAAATAAAATAAGAGTTCAGCAAATTCCCAACAAAAACGAATGATTCCCTTATCTCTCTGGTTACAAAATTTATTGAGCTCTCTCCTTCATAAAGCATTGCAATCTGGATAATAGGAACAAGAACTCCAATTGCAATAAAACCGATATAGGTCCTCCATTTTTTAAAGATCTTATACAGTTCTATTCTTACCATTGTAATCATCAGTCGGCATCCCCGGTTATGCTTAGAAAATATTCTTCCAGCGACCTGGTTGGGACCACCGCACTTACTGCCAAATTATTTTCTACCAGGTATTTGTTCAGCCCAGCAATCTCGTCAGTGCTGAGAGAAAATACCAGCTTATTATTTGTCTGGGATACAATTTTTACCAGCCACGAAGTGGTGTTTAATACTTGTTTTGCTTTTTCAACATCATCAATTTCAAACGTAACGTTAAAATTCCCGGAGTTAAGGAGCTCTTCAACCTTTCCTTCAACAATTGTCTTTCCTTTATTGATAATAGTCATCCGGTTGGCAACTAATTCAACTTCAGAAAGGATGTGGGATGAAAGAAAAATAGTTTTATTTTCATCCTTGCTTAAACGGTTTATTAAGTCTCTAATTTCCTTCATTCCCTGCGGATCGAGCCCCACTGTTGGTTCATCCAAAATGATAAGATCGGGGTTATGCAGAAGGGATTGCGCAATGCCAAGCCGCTGTTTCATTCCGTGAGAAAACGTTTTTACCTTGCTCTTACATCTATCTTTAAGCCCGACTAAATCGAGCATTTCCATCACCCTTTTCCCGGTAACTTCTTTGCCCGAAATTCTGCCCAAAATTTCCAGGTTTTTGTATGCTGATAGATAATTGTAAAAATCAGGGCTTTCTATAATCGCACCAACATTGCTTAAGATTGAATTTCTATTTTCAACTAATGATTTTCCAAATATCTTTATTGATCCTTCTTTTGGAGAGATCAAGGAAAGCAGCATCCTTATGGTAGTACTTTTACCAGCTCCATTGGGACCCAGGAATCCAAATACGTCTCCTTTTAGTACATTAAGGCTAAGATTATCAACAGCTCGTATCTCTTTAAAATCTTTCGTAAGATTATTTATCTCAATTATTTTTTCGTTCTCAGGCATAACTTGTAATTAGGTCAAAATCGATCTGTAAAGTTAGATATTTTTTTAGACGGCACACAGCAAATTGTGATGGAAAGTATTTCGCTTGCTCAATTCCGCGACCATTAATTAGGTAAATAATACTGCTTATAAACTACAAAAAAAATTTCTTATTCTGTTATGTAAAATAAAATTTGGATATTGATAAAAATATTACCAAGTTAGCATTAACCTGATCGGGGTAGGAAAAATTAATACTAAAAAGTTCGGCTACCTATTTCATCTTTAAATATTTTTTTTTAGCTTCTTCCCGAACCCCGAAACTTAATAGTTCACCTAAAAATCTGAAGTAGGCAATTGACTGTTTCCATCTTTGATTCTATAGACATTTATTTAATTTTCAAACCAAACGCAACCAGCGTTAAAACTTTTTTCAGGAGACCCGCATGCAGATAAAACGACTGTTTACCAAGGCCGGTAAAGACCCTCTTTCTTCAATCAAATTTGAAAAAAGAACCTCAGAAATTAAAAATCCCGACGGCTCAATTGTCTTCAGGATGGAGGATGTTTTAGTGCCGGAACAATGGTCGCAGGTTGCAACCGATATAATTGCCCAGAAGTATTTCAGAAAAGCAGGGGTTCCAAAATTATTAAAGAAGATAAGTGAAGAAGGAGTCCCCGATTGGCTTCAGCCATCAACTGAAGATGAAACAAAAATAAATCAGTTGCCCGAAGATGACAGGTACACCTCTGAGAAGGATGCTAAACAGGTTTTTCACCGGCTGGCAGGATGCTGGACTTATTGGGGCTGGAAGGGTGATTATTTTGATACTGAAGAGGATGCAAAAGCATTTTATGATGAATTGATGTACATGTTCGCAAACCAGATGGCTGCACCTAACAGCCCGCAGTGGTTTAACACAGGGTTAAACTGGGGATATGGAATTTCCGGACCTTCCCAGGGTCATTTTTATGTAGATTATAAAACAGGTAAGATGACACAATCTACTGATGCCTATACTCATCCACAGCCGCATGCTTGTTTTATTCAATCTGTAAGTGATGACCTGGTTAATGAAGGCGGTATTATGGATCTCTGGGTAAGAGAAGCAAGACTTTTTAAGTATGGTTCGGGAACAGGATCAAATTTTTCAGAATTAAGAGGTTCAAATGAACCACTTAGCGGCGGCGGTAAATCTTCCGGGCTAATGTCCTTTCTAAAAATCGGAGATCGCTCTGCAGGTGCAATCAAATCCGGTGGTACAACCAGGAGAGCTGCAAAAATGGTTACCCTTGATATGGATCATCCTGATATTGAAGAATACATAAACTGGAAAGTGATTGAAGAGCAGAAAGTTGCAGCTCTCGTAGCAGGTTCAAAGTTAACCAACCGCCTGTTGAATAAAATTATGAAAGCTTGTTACGAAGAGCATCCTGAAAACGACAGGTTCAACAAGAATATTAATAAAAAATTAAAGCAAGCAGTTCTGGATGCACGCAGGGCAATGATTCCCAACAATTATATCGAACGTGTTATTCATCTTGCAAAACAAGGCTATAAATCAATTGAATTTCCTGTTTACGATACTGACTGGAATTCCGATTCATACGCTACAGTTTCAGGACAGAATTCAAATAACTCAATAAGGGTTACAAATGAATATATGAATGCAGTCCTTGATGACGAGGACTGGAATCTTTACTGGCGGATTGAAAAAAGAAATTCGAAAAAGGAGAACAGGAAATCAAAACCATGTAAAACCATTAGAGCAAGAAATCTCTGGAATGACATCGCATATTCTGCATGGTCTTGCGCCGATCCCGGAATACAATTCCATACAACAATTAATGAGTGGCATACCTGCCCTGAAGATGGTGAAATAAAAGCTTCAAATCCTTGCAGTGAGTATATGTTCCTGGATGATACTGCGTGCAACCTTGCCTCCTTAAACCTTGTTAAATTTTATAATTCGAAGAAAAAGCAGTTTGATATAAACGGTTACCGTCATGCTGTAAAATTGTGGACAATTGTTCTTGAAGTTAGTGTTATGATGGCTCAGTATCCCAGCAAGCAAATTGCAAAACTTAGTTATGATTACAGAACTCTTGGGCTTGGTTATGCTAATCTTGGTTCACTGCTTATGCTGCAGGGAATTCCTTATGATAGTAACGAAGCATTTGCAATATGTGGAGCTTTAACTGCCTCGATGCATATGACATCATACGCAACTTCTGCTGAGATGGCTCGTGAACTGGGTACGTTTGCCGGTTTCAAACAAAATAAGAAAAGATATGATGCGCGTTCTCAGGAATCATAGAAGAGCAGCTTACAATGTACCCAGCGAAGAGTATGAAGGTCTTTCAATCTTCCCGGCAGGTATAAATCCTAAACACTGCCCCTCCGACCTGCTGGAGGCTGCTAGAGAGGATGCAGATGCAGCTGTTGAATTAGGTGAGAAGTATGGTTTTAGAAACGCACAGGTTACTGTTATAGCTCCAACCGGAACAATCGGATTGGTAATGGATTGCGATACAACCGGGGTTGAGCCTGATTTTGCTCTGGTTAAATTTAAAAAATTGGCTGGCGGAGGATATTTTAAAATTATCAACCAGTCCATCCCACCGGCATTGGAAAGACTTGGCTATAACAAGGATCAGATAGGCGAAATAATAAAGTATGCAAAAGGACATGGATCTCTTAGCGGATGCCCTTATATAAATCCTGAATCACTTGCTGCAAAAGGTTTTGATGAAGCAGCTTTAGCAAAAGTAGAAAAACATCTCCCTTCGGTTTTCGAGATGGGTTTTGCATTTAATAAATTTACCGTTGGTACAGATTTTATAGTTGAAAAATTAGGTTTTGATGAGGAGAGAGTAAACTCCTACGATTTTGATCTGCTTGAAGCGTTAGGATTTTCGAAACAGGAAATTGCTTCAGCTAACGATTATGTTTGCGGCACAATGACAGTTGAAGGCGCACCGTTTATTAAACACGAGCATTACCCGGTTTTTGATTGTGCAAGTAAATGCGGCAAAAAAGGAACAAGGTTTATCCGCTCAACTGCACATATTAAAATGATGGCGGCAGCACAGCCATTTATATCAGGTGCTATTTCCAAAACAATTAACCTGCCGAACAATGCTTCAGTTGAAGATATGAAGGATGCTTATATGCAATCCTGGAAGCTTGGTATAAAAGCCAACGCACTTTACAGGGATGGTTCAAAACTTTCGCAGCCATTAAATTCTGTAAGCGATGAAGATATTGAAGCTATAATTGAAGAGAAGGATAAAAATGATATAGTTAAAGTAGCTGAAAAAATTATTCACAGGTATATTGCTAAACGAAGAAGACTGCCTGACAGAAGATCAGGATATACACAAAAAGCAAAAATTAATGGTCAATCCGTTTACATAAGAACCGGTGAATATGATAACGGGCAGATAGGCGAAATATTTATAGATATGCACCGCGAAGGAGCTGCTTTTAGAAGCTTGCTTAACTGCTTTGCAATTTCTATCTCCTTAGGAATGCAGCACGGCGTTCCGCTGGAAGAGTTTGCAGACGCATTTGTATTTACAAGATTTGAACCAGCCGGAATAGTTACAGGAAATGAAAAAATTAAAATGGCAACTTCGGTAATTGATTACATTTTCAGGGAACTGGCTGTTACTTATTTGGGCAGGAATGATTTATCACACGTTGAACCTGATGAAATAAAATCTAAAGCTTCACCCGGAATTGTGAAAACACTTGCAGAACCCGAATTTGAAAGCGAAGAAATTGTTAGCGAAAGACTTGTTGAATTAGATAAAGATAATATCGATACTTACAGCGCTAATCGTTCTGCTGGTAAAGCAAACCCGAGCCAGCAATCTGTTATGGCTGAGGAAAAAGTTGCTATAAATTCTAAAATAAAACAAGCAATTGAAAAAGGTTATACAGGCGATCTTTGCCCCGAATGCCAGAGTATGACGATGGTTAGAAACGGAACCTGCTTAAAGTGTATGACTTGCGGTTCTACTTCCGGTTGCAGTTAGAGTTTTATTCTTTGTCATTCCCGCACAGGCGGTAGCAATCTAAATATAAATATCTTATCGCGGTTATCCTTCCGCCAATAACATTACCTTTTTGTGGGGGGATAATGCTTAGGAATGTTTTCAAATAAGAACATAAAGTAACTTTTACCAACGTACAAACCTGATAAACGCAATTGCATTTATTAAGAAGTTATGCTCAATTAGAATAAATGGCAAAATTCAACTATATAGAGAAAAGTAAATTTGAAAAGTTGTTCGGAATGGGTTCAGGGTATGTACTTGATTTTTCAGATAGAACTTTTCAAGAGTTTATAGCAGATTCAATTAAAATAGACATTTACGATGAAAAGTACGACCATCGTTCGGGTTCGAAAGCGAACAGATTAAGAGGATATTGGCTCACCGAAAGCAACTACAACATCGGAATGCTATTGGAAAAACTTCTTGAATATTGGTTACACAAAGTTCAAATGCAAGAAATCGAATATGACCAAACTGACGAACTCCTTTATAAAGAATGTATTAAAATAGTTCAGAACTTAAAATCAGAAAATCCAGTTGAAAACTTGGATGCACTATCCCCCAATTCTGACGAAAAGGATTTTTCAATTTTAGCGGAATCGATAAGAGAAAGTATTGAAAAAAACGAACCAGAAAAGGCACTTGACAGACTTCATACTTTCACAATCAAATATGTAAGACAACTTTGCGATAATCACGGAATCAAATACAACAATGAAACTCCTCTGCACAGTTTGTTTGGAGGATACATAAAAGAAATTGACAAAAAAGGGATTATAGAATCCGATATGACCAGACGAATACTTAAATCGTCAATTTCAGTTTTGGAAGCTTTTAATGATGTCAGAAATAATAAAAGTTTTGCTCATGACAATCCTGTACTGAATTATAATGAGAGCATTTTAATTTTCAATGACATTTCAAATGTTATTAGATTCTTAGAAACTATAGCAAAACCCAAAGTTGAGGAAAAAGAGGTCGAAGAAAAATGGGATGATTTACCATTTTAAAAGTGAAGAGGAGCATAACAGTATTTGTGAAATCACAGCACCCTTTGAGATGCTAAACTTTATATACTAACCGTTAAAACCTACAAAATGAAAACCAAACTTCTAATAATATTTTTACCAATTTTTAACCTTGCACATAGCCAGGTTAAAGATACGCTGAGCATTTCAGCACTGTAATTAACAAAACAAGAAGTAACTTATGAGCAGGGTTACTCTTTTCACTTAAATTTTTATATGTAAAATAGTAACTTTTTAAAATTAGATAACACATACCCGATTAACGCAATTGTGTTTGTTGGGAAGTTGTGCGTTATGCAAAAGAGACCAAATACAAACAAGTAATGGATTGAAAAATGATTAGAAAACCTTGGTACGAATCTTTGTTTGAGAATTATGGTAAAAAATATGATAATGAAAGCTTCACACAAGGAACTATTGGAGAATGTGATTTTATTGAAAACGAATTGAAATCAAACAAGAGTCTAAGAATATTGGATGTAGGATGTGGAACTGGCAGGCATTCAATAGAATTATCGAAACGTGGATATAAAATTACTGGTATTGATTTATCAAAAAGCCAACTTGCAAGAGCAAAGAAAAAAGCAGAAGAAAATAATTTAAAAATTGATTTTCAGAAACAAGATGCACGAAACTTGCCTTTTAATGATGAATTTGATGTTGCAATAATGCTGTGCGAAGGCGGATTTCCTTTAATGGAAACCGATGAAATGAATTTTGAGATTTTAAAAAGCGTAACAAAATCGTTAACAGAAAAATGCAAATATATTTTTACAACATTAAACGGATTATTTCCAATATATCATTCAGTTGAAAAATTTTTGAAAAAGCAACAGAAGAAGGTGATGCGACATATCGAAGTAACACATTTGATTTAATGACATTTCGAGATAATAATATCACAGAAATATTAGATGATTTGGGAAATAAAAAGAAACTTGAATGCAACGAAAGATATTATGTTCCAAGTGAAATAACTTGGTTATTAAAATCACTTGGATACAAAAAGATTGATATTTTTGGAGCAAGATTAGGAGCATTTTCAAGAAATGATAAGCTGACAACTGAAGATTTTGAAATGCTTGTAATTGCTGAAAAATTATAGAGTATCTATATGAGCCCTATTATATCCATAGTTATTATAGCCATAATTATTTTCTTTGTGTTTAGATGGAATCGTAGAAATAACCCGCGATGGATAGTGCCAAAAGAACCTTTTCCAACTGATTGGAAAATTATATTAGCCCGGTATGTGTCTTTTTATAATTCATTATCCGGAGAAGAGAAAAATAGATTTGAATACAAAGTTCAGGAATTCCTGTTGAATTGCAGAATTACAGGAATAGATACCAGCATAGATTTAACAGATAAATTACTTGTAGCTTCCAGTGCTGTTATTCCAATATTTCAATTTAATGATTGGAAATATTCTAATATTCACGAGGTGTTACTTTACCCGTCAATGTTCAATGAGAAATTTTGAGACAGAAGGTTCAGACCGCGGAATTTTAGGAATGGTTGGCAGCGGATATATGGAAGGTAAAATGATCCTGTCAAAGTAGGCATTGCGGCATGGATTTAAAAATGAATCAGACAAGAAAAATACCGCTATTCATGAGTTTGTTCATTTGATAGATAAGACAGACGGATCGGTCGATGGTATTCCCTCTTTACTATTGGAAAAACAATATTCAATTCCGTGGATAGATCTAATCAATAAAAAGATAGATGAGATATATGACGGGAAGTCAGACATCAATCCCTATGGCGGAACCGACCGGGCTGAATTTTTCTCTGTTGTGAGTGAATACTTCTTTGAGCGGCCAAAGTTACTCGCTAAAAACCATCCTGATTTATACAATCTACTGGAAAGAATATTTAAACAGGACATGGCATCGAGAAGTTTAAGCAAAAAGAAAGGAAAGATTGGTCGTAATAGTCCCTGTCCTTGTAATAGCGGAAAAAAGTTTAAGAAATGTTGTGGACGGATACACTATAATTAATTTTACAAATCGTTCTGTAATAGTAGTATATGGATAGAGAATGAATTACACCTTCAACAACCATCTACACAATTTTGCAATATGGACTGCTGCAAGAGCTTCGCAAAGAGGGTTTACGAAAACAGAGAACATTAAATCCGCAATTGATGCAACTGAACTAATAGAACTGATCAATAAAAAGGGACAGACAATCATTGAGGACTTCGACAACTTTCATCGAAAGACAGCCAGGATAATAATCAGGCAATTGAAAAGAAAAGGAATAGAAACGACGTATGGAAGAGCTGCTAAAATTATTGCGGTGTATATCAAAACTGCAATTGTCATCAGGGACTCTGGGAAAAGTGCACTAGCTAAAATTGCTCATCCACCAATTGACAACATCCTTTTGACAAACTTAAACAAGACTAACAAGAATCTAGGGCTTTCAGGTATCAAATGGACACTGCTGACAGAAAAGGAGTATTTCGGAGTCATCACTAAACTGCGTACGTTAAACCTTAAATATTTCTGGGAACTTGAAAAACACTGGACACCTGTACAGAAAGGATGAAGTATGAAAAACATAATAATACTATTTCTTTTTGCTATTCTAATAACAGGTTGTAAAGCACAGGATACAACCGATTCCAAATATGTTTACTCTGAAAGTGATTCCATCAGTGGTCAAATTCATACGACTGAAAGGCTTAAATCATATATGGATAATAAACAATATGAAGAAGCTATAGCCCTATTCTCGCTCGATCAACAAGCTAACATTAAAGAGATACAAAAAGATGAAGAAATATTTAAGTACTGGTGCGCTGCCTGGACATTTGACCAAGAAAAATTTGAAAGATATGTTTCCCTGATAAAAAATAAAAAGGCTCATTTTGTTTTTGAGAATGAGGAGTGGAAAATCAATGAAAAGTAGATGACACTATCTATAGCCATGTTAAAGACACGTTGAGTGTTTCAGCAATTGGTAGAGATTCTTTTCGCGGGTTTATTCTTTTCTATTAATACTTGTCTTTTCTTATATATCAATTTATTTTACGCAATAAAAGTAGAACAATAGTATAACATTTAGTCCCGCTATACTTGCCTACCGGCAAGCAGGCAGTTTCTAATTAATTCAACTAAAACAAAAACTTTACAGAAAAGATATGATATTATTATTCGTTTATTTATTCCTTGCTTTATTCGTTTCTTCCCTATGTTCAATTATGGAATCAGTGCTTCTCTCTACACCTCAGTCTTTCCTGATTGTAAAACAAGAAAAAGGAAATGTTTGGGCTAAAAAATTTATAGATTTTAAAGCTAATATTGATAAGCCCTTATCTGCAATTTTGTCGTTGAATACTGTAGCTCATACAATTGGTGCAGCCGGGGTAGGAGCACAGGCAGTTAAGGTGTTTGGTGAAGCTTCCTTTGGTATTGTATCTGCTGTTTTAACAATATTAATCTTAGTTTTCACCGAAATCATCCCAAAAACTTTAGGTGCCAATTATTGGAGGAAATTAACAGGGATTACTTCTTTTACAATAAATATTATGATATTCATTACTTATCCTTTAGTATTGATGTCTACTGCTATAACGAAAACATTTTCAAGAAACAAAAAAGAACTTACCACCAGCAGAGAAGAAATTGCAGCCCTAGCAAGAATAGGAGCATATGAAGGTATTTTTTCAGAAAGAGAGGACAAAATCGTTCAAAACATACTCAGACTTAAAAATGTTAAGGTAAGTGAGATTATGACACCAAGAGTTGTAGTAGCTGTTGCTGATGAAAACCAATCTTTGAATGAATTTTTAAAAAATAAAGATTACTTAAAATTTTCGCGAATTCCAGTATATACTGAAAATGATGAAAATATAACAGGATATGTTATTAGACAGGAAGTATTTGAGAAGTTAGCAGAAGATCAGCATAATTTTAAATTTAGTGATATTAAAAGAAAGATTGTTAAAGTTCCAAATACAATGGTACTTTTCTCTTTATGGGAGATACTCTTAGAAAAAAAAGAACATATTGCATTAATCCTTGGTGAATATGGTGGATTAGATGGAGTTGTAACAATGGAGGACATAATTGAAACCTTGTTAGGACTTGAAATAGTAGATGAACAAGATACATTTTATGATATGCAAAAATATGCTCGTGAAAGATGGAAAGCTAGACAAACCAAATACAATTTATTAGAGTAATGCTGCTATTAATATTTGTACTAATCCTTAACCTTGCACACAGCCAGGTTAAAGATACGTTGAGTGTTTCAACAAAGGTAGAGATTCTTTACGCGGGCTTAATCTTATCAATTATTTCTTGTTTATTTATTTATAACAATTTATTTTATCTAATAAACACACAAACATTAAAACAACATATTGTCAAGTTATAAGTAATACGTTTACAAAGTAGTTGTATGGAATTGACTCCAATGAAAAAATTACAAATAAAAACAAGCTCTGATGTTGAATTTGTTTTCAATAATTATCCTGGTCCAGTTCGAAAGAAAATATTAAATCTCCGACGGTTAGTCATAGAAGCAGCAAACGAAATAGAAGAAATAACGAATTTAGAGGAAACCTTGAAATGGGGTGAACCCAGCTATCTGGTTAAAAATGGAAGCACTATAAGAATTGACTGGAAGAAGAAAGAACCGGATCAGTATGCTATTTATTTTAAATGCACAAGCAAGTTGGTACCAACCTTCAAAAGGGTTTATAAAAAAACATTTAAATATGAAGGAAATAGAGCCATAGTTTTTCAAATGAATGATGAAATTCCAGAATCTGAATTAAAAAATTGTATTACAGCCGGTTTAACCTATCATAGGATAAAACTGCTGCCTATGTTAGGATTATGAAGAATAAAAGGCAGCATACAATAAAAATTAAATATTCTTTTTTTGAGAAGTTGGCAGCAACTAAAAATTTGTATAAATATGAAAAACAATAAGAATTTAGGTTTAGGAATGGCGTTGGGAATTGCAATTGGAACTGCAATAGGAGTAGCCCTGGATAATATTGCTATATGGGTTGCGATAGGAGTAGCTTTGGGGGCGGGAATTGGAACAATATTAAAGCAAAAAAAGAAATCAGCACAATAAAAAAGACGTTTAATCATACCACTAGCTGCAAGCTGTAATAAATAATAAGACAATGAAATCGAAAGAAGTAAATGAAAAATATGTTGCTTTCCTGCGTGGAATTAACGTGGGTGGTCATCATAAAGTTCCCATGGCTGATTTGCGTAATGAATTAGAAAACCTGGGTTTCGAAAGTGTAGGGACACTTTTAAATTCAGGCAATATTATATTTGAAGCAATCAGTAATAATGAAGAATACCTTGAAAAAAAGATTTCAGCGCATCTGGAAAAATCGTTTGGTTTCCTAATTCCTACTATAGTAAGAAAATCTGAAATGATTTATGAATTGCTCAGCAACGATCCGTTCAAAGATGTAGAACTCACCGAAGATATCCGGTTGTATATTTCTTTTTTGCAGGAGAATGCTCAGACTAAATTAAAGCTGCCCTGGACAAGTTCTGATAACTCGTATAAAATTATTCAGAAAATCGGAAAAAATATATTAAGTGTTCTTGATATTTCAATATCAAAAACTCCAAAAGCTATGGAAAATCTAGAGAGTTTTTTCGGAAAGAATATAACTACACGAAATTGGAATACTATCAAACGAATAGAAAAGTGTATTAGTGCCAGCCGTTAGCGAAACCTTAGCGGCAATCAAGAAAATAGAAACTACACTTGAGCAAATTAAACACATAGAATAAAGTAATCATAATTCCTGCATTAAAGCGAAATAATCGAAAAATGACTTTTAATTTACAACCAACCTTAGAAAACGAATTAGTCATGCTAAGACCATTGAATGAACAAGATTTTGAACCATTATATCAAGTTGCAAAAGACCCATTAATTTGGGAGCAGCATCCAAATAATGACCGATTTAAAAGAGATGTTTATTCAGCATTTTTTAAAGATTCTATGGAATCAAAAGGAGCCTTAATTGTCATAGATAAAGCAAGCAGTGAAGTAATTGGAAGTACAAGATTTAAACTGATAAATGGTGCTGAAATGTGCTGTTGAAATTGGCTGGTCGTTTCTTTCAAGAAAATATTGGGGAGGAGTATATAATAAATCTATAAAGAAATTATTGATTGATTATGCTTTCGAATCGTTGGAAGATGTAATTTTCTATATCGGAAAAGAAAATATACGTTCTCAAAAGGCAGTTGAGAAAATTGGTGGGATTAGAATTACCAATCAAAATATCAACATTTGGTTAAGAAAAGCGATAGCGATTTTACGTATCGAATAAATAAAAATAATTGGAAATATTAATAAGAATAAGAAAGCCAACCGTTAGCGCATAAGATGAAAATTCAGATTTCTAATAATATTTTTACTATTTATTAACATTCTATATAGCCAGGTCAAAGACACGTTGAGTGTTTCAGCACTGGAAATTAACGAAACAAGAAGTAACTTATGACCCGGGTTATTATTCAATCGATTATCCGAATGGAGATATTCCTGCTGATAGAGGAGTTTGTACAGATGTAATTATCAGGGCATACCGGTTAATTGGAATTGATCTGCAAAAAGATGTTCACGAGGATATGAAAGCAAACTTTGATAAATATCCTAAGATTTGGGGATTAACAAAACCTGATAAAAATATTGATCACAGGAGAGTTCCTAATCTTATGAAACTATTTGAAAGAAAAGGAACAGTAAAACCAATAACGAATAATCCGGAAGATTTATTCCGGGTGATATTGTTTGTTGGAATTTAGCAAGCGGAGTTCCTCACATTGGAATTGTGGTTCATATAAAATCCGATGACGGGTTAAGATATTTAATTGTCCATAACATCGGCGCAGGGCAAGTGCTTGAAGATTGTCTGTTCGACTTTGAAATAACTGGACACTACAGGTATAAAAATTAATTACATTTCTAAAAAGAGAAAAAAATGAAATTACTAACAATAACAGGATTATTTTTAATTCTACTTCCAAATTTTACTTTCGGGCAGGAGAGTGAGACTGAAAAGCACCCGATTGATATAAAAGTTGAGGATTGCCTTGCAATCGGCTCAAACCAAACAACCGTTGGAACGATAAACTGCATTCAAACAGCTATGGAAGAATGGGATGCTGAACTGAATAAATATTACAAACTACTTATGAACACGCTCAATACTGATGAGCAGGAAAAACTAAGAGCTGCACAACGACAATGGATCACTTTCAGAGACAAAGAGTTTGAGTTCATTGAAACAATGTATGAAAATATGGACGGTACAATGTGGAAAATAGTGGCGGCCGACAGCCGTAACAGTTTTGTGAAACAACGGGCTCTTGAGCTTATATCATATTACGATACATTGACGTTTGAGTAGAATTGACAGAGACGGGTACAATTATGTTTTTAGAACTAAATTTGGGCTATTAGAATGATTGTTTATACACATTATATCAAAATTGCAGGGAATAAATAAAATGAATAAAGTAATTTTAATAATTTTAGTTGGATTTCTAGGATTTAAAACAGTTAGTGCACAAGACTTCATTTTCTTCACTGTTATTGATTTAAATTCAGATAATAAAACTGAACTTATAAACGTAGAAACCACCGATAACCCAAACGAATTTAAACTTACCATCGATAATAAAACGGTTCTCGCCAAATTCGATGATGGTGATACAGACGGTTTTCAGATAATAGATATTAATAATACTGATGCTTATAAAGAAATAGCAGTTCATACAACCGGGTCTAGCGATGATGACGAATATATGATTTACTGGTATGATGGAGAAAATATAATATTTATGGATCACTTATCAAGATGGCCAACTTTTAACGGCAATGGAATTGTTTATGTAGATGGTTGGGAAGGATTTTGGTCGAGCAGAGATAAATACGTACTCGATGACACAAGTAGAAAATTAAACCTTATTGAACAATTTGCATATTATGTTGGGGTTACGGCAAAAGTGAAAAACACGTTTGAGATTTATAAAGAAAAAGACCTTATCAACAAAATAGCATTGTTAAAAGAAGGTTCAGAGATTGAATTAATTCTTTGTGATAAAACAAATAAAGAATATTTTGATTATAAATACTTAATTAAATCGAACTCCGGGCTTCTTGGCTGGGCTGAGTTTAGAAACATTTGGGATAATACAGAAGGAATACAAACTGCTGACTAGTAGTCAGCATTAGCTAAGTATAGATTTATTGTTGTAAAATTCAGACTGTTAGTGCCAAAATTATTTAATCCGAAGCACCCGCGTTGCATTTAAAATTGCAATGAGCGCTACACCCATATCGGCAAAAACTGCCTCCCACATATTTGCCAGCCCAAATCCTCCCAGGGCAACAAACAAACCTTTAACCATTAAGGCAAATACAATATTCTGTATAACAATATTTCTGGTTTGTTTGCCACACTTACTGCTTCCGGAATTTTAGAAAGATTATCGGTCATAATAACAACATCAGCAGCTTCAACAGCTGCATCACTGCCTAAAGCGCCCATTGCAATACCTACATCAGCCCTTGCAATTACAGGCGAATCATTTATACCATCGCCAACAAAAGCAACTTTATCTTTAGCTTTAGCGAAACTCATTATCTCTTCCAATCCAGCAAGTTTATCTTCAGGCAAAAGCTCTGCTTTATATGATTTTATACCAAGCTCTGTTGCCACAATTTTTGCAGATGATTCGTTATCCCCTGTAAACATAGCTATATCAGTCACTCCCTCTTTCCTCAAGTCATCCAGCGCCTGCTTTGCATCATCTTTAATTATATCGGAGATTATAATATAACCTGCATAAACTTTTATTAACAGCGATATGAACAACTGTACCTTCTACATCGCAAATATGATGCTCAATGTTTTCGGTGTGCAGCATTCTATCATTGCCTGCTATAACTTTATCACCATTTACTTCTGCTTTTATACCTTGCCCGGAAACCTCCTGGTGTGTAGATATCTTTGCTTGAATAATTTCATCTCCATAAGCTTCTTTAATGGATTGTGCAATCGGGTGGGAAGAATAATATTCTGCATATGCAGCATACTTAAGCAAATCATCATTAGAGTAACCATTTGAAGGAACAATCTCTGTAACTTTAAAAACTCCCCTTGTAAGTGTTCCTGTTTTATCAAATACAATTGTTTTTAACTTTGCAAGAGCATCTAAATAGTTTGAACCTTTTACCAAAATTCCTCGTCTGGAAGCACCGCCAATTCCACCAAAGTAACCGAGAGGAATACTTATTACAAGTGCGCAGGGACATGATATTACTAAAATAACCAGAGCTCTATAGATCCAATCAGAAAACTGTGCCGAAGAATTAAGAAGAGGCGGCAGGAATGCAATACATAATGCAATAATTACAATAGCAGGTGTATAATAACGGGCAAAAGTTGTAATAAATTTTTCAGTTTCTGCTTTCTTGCTTGAAGCATTTTCAACTAACTCTAGAATTTTTGAGATTGATGATTCATTAAAGTTTTTAGTTACTTCAATTGTTAAAATTCCGGTTTTGTTTATCATCCCGGCTAACACTATCCCATTAATTTTAAAAGTTCGCGGAACTGATTCTCCTGTTAACGGATATGTATCAACCAAAGATGATCCTTCAAGCACTCTACCATCCAACGGAATTTTTTCGCCTGGCTTTACAATAATTTTTTCTCCAATGCTTACATCTTCAGGAATTTGGAAAAATTTTTCCGTCAGTTATAACATTTGCATAATCGGGTCTTACTTCAAGAAGTGAACGTATAGAATTCCTTGAACGATTAACTGCCAATCCTTCTACGAATTCTCCAACATTATAAAACCACATAACCGCAACTGCTTCAGGAAGTTCCTGAATTAAAATTGCACCTACAGTTGCAATGGTCATTAAAAAATTTTCATCAAATACTCTACCGCGCAATGCATTCTTCAATGCTTTAAGAATTACTCCCCATCCGCTTATTAAATAAGCTGTAATAAAAAGCAGGTACTCAGCCCATCGAATTTCTGTTGCCTGCAGTTCTTTTCTGAAAATTATTCCCAGAGTAAAAAGTGTAAAACAAGCAATATTTTGACTATTTCTTTCTTGATTTTAGATTTATCTGCTGAGAATGGATTTAGTTTTCTATCTAGTTTTTCAACTTTAACTTCCGGTTCAACTTTGTGAATTATTTTTTCAACTAGCTGTAAATCAGTTGAATCAATTGTAAGTGTATTAAGAGCAGGATCAACAGAAGCATTTTTAAATTTATCAATCTTCTTCAATTCGTTTTCAATCTTAGAAGCACAAATTGCGCAATCGATATTTTTTAATCTGTATTTCATTATAATTATTTTTCTTGAAGGATAAATTTATAAACTTAAATAATCATTATTAGTACGAAAGCAATGTGAAGATGTTGAAAATGATAGGGCTTTAATAAAATAAATTGCACATTCAGATTTATTGAACAATCTCTTCCATTCTTATTCTTCTGCCACCCATATAGCGATTTAATATAATATGAATGATCCAGCGAAGAAATGGTTACTCCTTTTTTAGAACTGGCATGAGCAAATAATTTTTCACCAATATAAATGCCTACATGACCAGGACGAACCCTTGTGCGAGTATTAAAAAATACAAGATCACCAAATTTAAGATCTTCAATGTCCGAAATTTGAATCCCCTGTTTATATTGCAGTCTTGCAGATCGCTCCAGGTTGATAGTTAGTGTGTTTTTATAAATGGTTTGTGTAAAGGCAGAACAATCGATTCCATCCTTAGAATTTCCCCCGTACTTATATGGTGTGTTTAGGTACTTGATAATTTCCATTAAAACTTTTTCTTTAGTTGTACCATTATCGCTGCTTAGTACGTCAGGATTATTATTTCCACTATACCTGCCAATCAATTCAGTTAGTTCTATATCAGGTTCATATTCCGGTAGGTCGCTTGGGTCTGATAAATCAAGGTTGAGATCTACTGCGAGGGAATCATCTTTCTTGGAGAGATTATCATCAGGTTTATTTGAATCGGAACCGTAACGAACTGTATTAGATGATGAACAGCCCACAGAAAACGAAATTATAGCTGTGAGAATGAGGAGAGTTTTTAAATAGAAAAATATCTTCAAGTGTCAGCCTAAATATGTTTTCAGATTTTTACTTCGGGAGGCATGCCTTAGCCGTCTAATTGCTTTCTCTTTAATTTGTCTTACCCTTTCGCGTGTGAGATTAAATTTATCACCTATCTCTTCCAGCGTATAGGAATGATCCTTAGTAAATCCAAAATATAATTTAAGAACCTCTGATTCTCTTTCGCTAAGTGTAGTGAGAGCACTTTCAATGTCTTTTTTCAATGATTCAGACATAAGAGAATTATCGGGAGAGGGTTGTTGATCATTTTGAATAATATCAAGTAAACTGCTTTCATCACTCTGCGAAAAAGGCGCATCAACTGAAACGTGGCGGTGAAAAATCTTAAGAGCTTCAGCCACATCTTTTACATTCATATCAAGTTCAGTAGCTAATTCCTTTTTGCTTGGCTCTCTTTCAAATTCCTGTTCAAGATTTCTGTATGCTTTGCCTATCTTATTTAGTGCTCCAACCCTGTTTAAAGGAAGCCGGACAATCCTGGATTGCTCTGCAAGTGCTTGCAGGATGGATTGCCTGATCCACCATACTGCATAAGAAATAAATTTAAATCCTCTTGTCTCATCAAATCGTTTTGCAGCTTTTATTAATCCAAGATTTCCCTCGTTTATCAGATCTCCAAGCGAAAGACCCTGGTTCTGGTATTGCTTTGCCACACTAACAACAAACCGAAGGTTAGCTTTTGTTAGTCGTTCTAAGGCAGTATGGTCACCGGATCTTATCTGTATTGCCAGACTGATCTCCTCTTCAGCAGTTAGAAGCTCTACTTTACCAATCTCCTGAAAGTATCTCTCCAAAGAATGGCTTTCCCGGTTTGTAAATTGTTTAACTATTAGCAAACCATAACCTTAAGTTTTAAATCTCTTGATTTATTGTATCGACGATACCGACAATCGATGCATCAACCGGAGCCATATCTACGGGTAACGGTATAACAGATTCGGATGCAGTTATATAATAATATAATTTCTCCGGGTCCGGATCCCACAGTATCTGCTGCAATAATCGGATTGTCCGTTTTCTCTAAATCAGCATTAATAGGCTGAACAAACATAAGTTTAAAGTTCTTAAGCGCTTCATACTTTTTTGTAGCCCAAATATTTCCAATCACTTTTCCTAAAAACAAAATATTTTCCGTTTCTGATTTGTAAATTGCTTGATTAAACTGTTGTCAGGTTAAAAAGAATCATTTCTAATTAAGTTTAAAAAAATTAACTATAATTACAAATCAATTTCCCCTTCCAACAATTCTCTAACCGAAATATCCAGTTTGTCAACAATAGCCATAATAACTGCATCAACAGGTTTGTCTTTTGTGAAGGTTGTCATCCTGGATGAACTTCCGGAAGCAACAATCACAACTTCACCATCACCCGCGCCAACACTATCTACAGCAACAATGAAACGTTCCTTTTCATTTAAATCGATATCAAGTTCTCTTACAAGAAGAAATTTTGCTCCAACAAGTTTATCATCTTTTTTTGTTGACCAGACTGTTCCGATTACCTTTCCTAGAAACACGTTTACCTCTTAAATCTTATTGATAAAATTTATCTTTAGCATTTTTAAATAACTGCCCTTAAGTAATATAGTAATTTATTCCAGAGAATATTTAGATTTTAATAACAAGTTTAAATTGTAAAGAACAAGTTATTCATGTAAAAAACTTTCACCTTTCAAATCATTTTCTATGTTAAAAAAATCTGCTGCTGTTTTTGCAACATCAGCAAAATGTTTTTCTTACACCCAAATTTTTCCCTTTTACATTTTTCTGATAAAACAATAAGGGTACATATTCTCTGCTATGATCTGTACTGGGGGTTGTTGGATCGTTTCCATGATCAGCAGTAATTACAATTCTATCGGTTTCATCCAAAGAATCCAATAATTCAGGTAAGAAGTCATCAAATTCCTTTAGCTTATTTGCAAAACCTTCAGGATCGTTTCGATGACCGTAATATACATCAAAATCCACCAGGTTGGCAAAGATGAAACTTCCAGTAGCTGATTTAGAATATTTTAACAACTTTTTACATCCTGCTTCGTTGGTTTTTGTTTTTTCCCTTATCTTTATCCCTTTAAAATTAAATAGTTCATTCACTTTACCAATTGCAACTGTAGTTATTCCGTTAGATAGGAGTAAGTCAAGAATGGTTGGTTCAGGCGGATCAAGGGATAAGTCCCGCCGGTTGGTTGTCCTTGTAAAGTTACCCGGTGTTCCTATAAATGGTCTTGCAATAACCCTGCCCACTTGAAGTGGAAGTATTAAAACTTCCTCTCTGGTAATTGAGCAGATCTTATATAATTCTTCCAGAGGAATAACTTCTTCGTGAGCAGCAATTTGAAAAACTGAATCGGCAGAAGTATAAATGATTGGAAAACCTGTTCTTACATGCTCTTCCCCAAGTTCTTTAATAATCTCTGTGCCGGAAGCTGGTTTGTTACCGAGCACACCTTTGCATCCGGTATTATCCATAAATTTTTGTACAAGTTTTTTAGGAAATCCTTGCGGAAAATAAGAAAAATCCGTTTTGACGTATAAACCAGCGATTTCCCAATGTCCTGTGATTGAGTCTTTCCCTACAGATACTTCCGTCAACTTACCATAGGAAGATAATGAAGATTCAACGGCAGAAACACCTTCAATTTTCGTAATATTCCCCAGGCCTAATTTTTCCATATTTGGTAACTGCAAACCGCCAACAGCTTTTGCCATATTACAAAGAGTGTTGCTTCCGGAATCATTATAATTGGAGGCATCGGGTAATTCTCCAATTCCTACACCATCAAGTATAATTATAAAATAATTGTTCATAAGACCGGGGATAAATTAATTCTGAAACATTAGCGGAATACTTTTTAATTAATATTCCGTACAGTGTTGCCGCCCTTTTCAATAGCTTTTTGGAGAGCAAGGTTTGCATTATAAATTACTTCATCAACATCAACCTTGTTAGTAGCGGAAGCAACGCCAATTGATACAGTAAAAGTTGTTTGCTTGGAAACAACTGCAATAGGTTGCCTGGCAATTTTAACCCTTAATTTTTCAGCCCAAATAAAAACATTTTTTGTGTTTGAGTTGAAGAAATAAACAACAAATACTTTATCCTCTAGCCGACCGAACAAATTAAAGGGTGTCATTTCGCGGGAGATTGATTCGGCTACGACAGTAATTACCCTTGGCAACGGGTCTCCATCAAACAACGATTCCTGTTCAAGAAAATCATCTAATTTTATTAGTGCAACTGTTCCCGGAATTTTCAATTTCTCTGCTTTTATAAGATCAGTGGCTAATCTTTCTTTAAATGCTGCTTCATTAAGCGCCCTTGTTTCAATATCGATTGAAGTAACGCTTTTCAATAGCCGCCTGGTTGAATGGGAGTAAATAATATAAGAAAGGAAATTTAAAGAACTTCTTAGAAACTGAACATCCTGGTTGCTAAAAGCATTTTTCTTTAAACTCTCGAAACAAAGAACGCCGTAATTCTGTTTGTTGTAAACCAATGGCACTGCAAGGAAAGAACCATCAAAACTTGAATCTTCTACTTTCGAATATCTTGTATAGCCGCCTGCCGAAGTGTTATCAATTTTAACGGGGATTCCTGTAGAGATTGATTTTCCAACAAGCGTTCCGCTTAAATCAATTTGCAAACTTTCGCCTATGTATTTTAAGAGACGTGTTATTAATTACTTTTTCAGTTTTGAATAATTTCTCAAGTGGATCGAAATAAACGTAAACAAACGCATCCCAGTTTAGAAGCATTTTAAGAGCATCGGGAAGCATTGCCAGCATTTTTTCCTCACTCTCAAAATCATTATCAGGTCCAATAATTTTAAGCAAGCCCTGTAGCCGCTGCTGGGAAATAGAGTCGGAATGCTTTTCTTCAAATATCAGGATGAGCATTGTAATTAACCTTACAAACCTGCCAAGCGCATAAATAGTTTCAATTCCAAAAGCATCCCCCACTTTGGAATCGAGAGCAATTATAGCAACCAGTTCATCATTAAAAAATAAGGGAACCCCGGCAAAACTTCTTATACCTTGCGGCGAATCATAATATCGGATTACATCGCCTTCCGCCGCTGGGGGAATATCTGTAAGCAACTCCGGTTCACCTTTCTGAACAATTTTACTTAAAATATCATCTTCCAGGTCGAATTTTCTTTTTGATAATTGATCAGAGCCGGAGATAAATTTTTCAACAGCGAGTTTTTCTTTTTTCTTATTATACCAAAAGAAAACTGCAGTATGAGCATTGTATGATTCTGCAACAACTGTAAGCATTTTTTCGAGTGCAAACGTAAATTGTTCATCATGCCCAACACCGGGCGGAACTTCTTCCTTCGCTATTTCTTCAAATCTCTCCTTCAGGTCGGGTGGCTTAAGAGTGGTTTTCGAAACTCCATACTCCGGAGAATAAGTTTCATCTGTAATTACTTCCACATCTTGAGTCTTTGATACTATTTTGAAAGATTCCTGGAAATCTGTTGATGGTTCCGCTGGAATGCTGTCAACATCGCTCTCCTCTTTTTCCCCGATAGAGTATCCGCCAGAAAATCTTACTGAATCTCTTAAGAAGATGATAAATGCAACGTAAATTATAATTAAGGCAAGTGTTATTAACCGGATTGTTAAATCATCGGTAATGAACAGAATGACAGCCAAAACGGGTACTACTAAAAATATCAGTGTTCTTTTTCTTTGCCTGCGATCCATTCAGTTTATACTTTAGAGTTGGAATAAAATATTATTAAATATAAAGCTACAAATAAATAATAACAAATGAGTGATTAGAAATTATTCCTAAGGGGAATTTCTAATAGAACATATTTCCAAAGATTTTTTTAATTTCTTTCTGTCCTCTTCCCTTTGTAGATGAAAAAAGCACTATATTTTCATTAATTTTTGCTTCCGGGAAAACCTCTGAAAGCTTTTTAGCTGATTGAGAAAATTCAGATTGTTTAAGCTTATCTGTTTTGCTAAGGAGAAAAAAGTATGGTATGCCAGTGGTTTTTAGCATCTCATTAAGCATAACATCAAGCTGGGTAGGTTTATGCCGGCTATCTATAAAATGCAATGCCAATGTAATATTCTTCCCTTCAAGGATGTATCCTGAAACCAATTTTCCCCATTTTTCTCTTTCGCTTTTACTGATTTTAGCATAACCAAAACCGGGAAGATCAACAAGATAAAAGGTATCATCAATATCATAAAAATTAATTGAGCGGGTTTTCCCAGGTGAAGAGCTGATCTTTGCAAGGGATTTTTTGTTAAAGAGTGAATTTATAAAAGAAGATTTGCCTACGTTTGATCTGCCGCAGAGGATTACTTCGGGCAGAGCACTATGCGGAACATCTTTAAGATTATAAACTGGTTTGATGAATGAAACATTTTCAAACATAATAAAAAAAAGAGTAACCGGTTTAACCAATTACTCTTAAAATAATTAAAAATTGTGTTTTTTACTTTTCCGGTTTTTCAGAAGCTTCTTCAACAAATTCAGCTTCTTCTATTTGCTCTTTTTCTTCGGCTTCTTTCTCTTTCTTCTTCTTTACCTTCGCATCCTTCTCATCTTTTCGCTCAGTTGCTTTAGCAGTAATAATATCGTTATAATCAACAAGTTCTATTATTGCCAACGGTGCTGCATCGCCTAAACGGTTACCAAGTTTGACTACCCTGGTATAACCACCGGGTCTGTCTCCAATTTTCGGAACTATATCACTAAATAATTCCTTAACTGTTTCTTTATCCTTTATAACTTCCATTATCTGCTTCTGGGAATGAAGATCGCCTTTTTTCGCCTTGGTTATTAATTTTTCAGCAAAAACCTTGGTCTCCTTTGCTTTGGCAAGTGTAGTTTTTATTCTTTTATGTTTTAGGAGCGAAGTAGCAAGTGATGCAAGAGTTGCCTTACGATGGCTTGCAGTTCTGCTTAACTTTCTTCCCTTAACTCTATGTCTCATTTAATTACCTTCTCTAAAAAAAATTAATTGGTTTCTGGTTCTTCCTTAATATACTTGTCTACATCCATTCCAAATTCAATTCCAAAATTTTCTACTATCTCCATCAATTCTGCAAGAGATTTTCTTCCAAAGTTTCTAAACTTTAGCATTTCGGATTCATCCTTTGCCACGAGCTCGCCAAGTGATAGAATGTTAGCTGCCTTAAGACAATTATGCGATCTAACGCTTAACTCCAGGTCATCTACACTGGTTAATAAAATCTTTTTTATTCTTTCAGTTTCTACATCTTTAGGTGTAACTGTTTGTTCTTCTTCCTGTTCAATATTAAAATTGATAAACAACTGAACATGTTCACGAAGCACTTTAGCTGCCTGCGTTAAAGCATCATCCGGTGTGATGGAACCATCTGTAGTAATTTCTAATGATAATTTTTCGTAATCATTCTTATCGCCGATTCTTACATTCTCTACATCAAATGTTACATTCTTAATAGGTGTAAAAATTGAATCTACAGGAATTACGCCAATTGTTTGATCAGGAGTTATATTTTCAATTGCAGGAACGTACCCGGTTCCTTTACCAACTTCCAGTTCAACATCCAGTTTAAGATTTTTATTGAACGTGGCAATATGAAGATCAGGATTAAGAATTTCAATATCGTTGCTGGCTTTCTGAATATCTGCAGCAGTCCATTCTCCTTCGCCGCTAAAAGAGATATCTATTTTACCCGGTTTTTTAGCAAGGAGTTTCATTCTAACTTGCTTTAGGTTGAGTATAATTTCAGATACATCCTCAACAACTCCTTCAACAGTTGTAAACTCATGCAAAACACCACCGAATTTAACTGAAGTTATTGCTGTGCCTGTTAATGAAGATAACAACGCACGTCTAAGAGAATTACCTAATGTAACACCATATCCTCTCTCAAGTGGTTGAAGGGAGAACTTTCCGAACGTATTTTTATAGCTTACTTCATCAAGCACAACAGCTTCCGGCATCTTTAAATATGTAACACTCATTTAATAATCCTCTAGAATTTCTCAAAAAAAATATTCTTATTTAGAATAGAGTTCCACAACCAATTGTTCATTAGCGTTAAGAGGAACTTCACTTCTTTCCGGAACCTGTAAAAATGTTCCGCTCAGAGCAGCTTTATCTGTTGAAAGCCAGCCATAAGTGCTGTCTTTAATTCTCTTTAACGAATCATGAATGGCATCAAGTTTTTTACTCTTCTCTTTCACTTTAATAATGTCTCCTTCAGTCATAAGGTAAGAAGGAATATCAACAAGTTTGTCGTTAATTAGAAAATGTCTGTGCAATATTAACTGCCTCGCTTGTTTTCTGGATGAAGCAAAACCAAGCCTGAATACTACATTATCGAAACGGCGTTCTAGAAGTCGAATCAGGTTTTCGCCGGTAATACCTTTTTGCTTGTTAGCTTTTTCAAAATAAATTTTAAACTGGGTTTCCAGCAAACCATAAGATCTTTTAATCTTCTGTTTTTCACGCAGCTGAATTCCGTATTCGGAAACTTTTGATCTTCTACCCTGTCCATGCTCACCCGGGGGATAATTCCTTGTTTCAATCGGGCATTTTTCAGTGTAACATTTTTGACCTTTAAGAAATAACTTTTGTCTTTCTCTTCTGCATAGTTTACAAACTGAATCAGTATATCTTGCCATTTACTTCCTCTTTAAATTTATACTCTTCTTCTTTTCGGTGGTCTGCAGCCGTTATGCGGAATTGGGGTTACATCTTTAATAGATGATATTTCGAGCCCGGCTGTGTGCAATGCTCTAATTGCAGCTTCTCTGCCGGAACCGGGACCTTTAACAAGCACCTCGATTTTCCTCAATCCTAAATCGTAAGCTTCCTTAGCTGCTGCTTCGGCAGAAACCTGTGCAGCAAAAGGTGTATTTTTCCTGGATCCTTTAAAGCCGTTTTTTCCTGCAGACGACCAGGAAATAGTATTGCCGTAAATATCGGTTAATGTAACAATTACATTATTAAAGGTTGCTTTAATATGTGCAATGCCGTTAGCATCAACCTGAGTTTTTTTCTTAGTTCTTTTTACAGACTTAGCCAATTCTCTAACCTCCGAGACTTATCAAATATTATTTCTTAGTAGGTGTTTTTTTCTTACCTGCAACGGTCTTTCTTTTGCCTTTCCTTGTCCTGGCATTTGTACGGGTTCTTTGTCCTCTGACTGTAAGACCTTTCCTGTGCCTGATGCCTCTGTAGGCACCAATATCCATCAGTCTTTTAATATTCTGCTGCACTTCAGAACGAAGAGCACCTTCCACTTTATAATCTGCAGTTAATACTGCTCTTATTTCAGCTACATCCTCTTCTGTAAGATCAGCAACTTTCTTTTTAGGATCTACCTTTGCTTTTTCTAAAACATCGGCAGAAGTGGTCATTCCAATACCGTAAATGTACTGCAGACCATAATAAGACCGTTTTAGTTTTAGGTAAATCAACACCAGATATTCGAGCCAATTAACTTCTCCTTAAAAAATTTAACCTTGTCTTTGTTTATGCTTAGGGTTTGTGCAGATTACTCTAACAACACCTTTGCGCTTAATAATTTTACACTTTTCGCATATTTTTTTTACTGATGCTCTAACTTTCATAAAAGCTCCGTTACTTGTACCTATAAGTAATTCTACCTTTAGTTAAATCGTATGGAGATAGTTCCACTGAAACTTTATCTCCAACTAAAATCTTAATAAAATGCATTCTCATTTTTCCGGAAATATGTGCCAATATTTCATGTTCATTATCAAGTTTAACTTTAAATGTAGCATTGGGCAATGTTTCAGTAACAACGCCGTCTATTTTTATTGGTCCTTGTTTAGCCATTAAGATATAGTTAATATTTCCGGTTCATTACTATTTATAAGAACCGTATGTTCAAAATGTGCAGAAGGAGTTCCATCTGCGGTTAATACTGTCCATCCATCGGATGCTGTAATTACCTGGTAATCGCCCTGGTTAACCATAGGTTCAATTGCCAGGGTCATCCCGTTTTTCAACTTTGCTCCCGTACCTCTTTTTCCAAAATTAGGAATTGAAGGTTCTTCGTGAAGAAACTTTCCAACACCGTGTCCGCACAAATCTCTAACAACAGAAAAGTTATTTTCTTCAACAAATTTTTGCACTGCTGCTGAAATATCGTGAACCCTGTTACCTTCTTTAGCAGCTTCAATACCTACGTAAAGCGATTTTTCAGTAACCTCCAGAAGTTTTTGCTTTTCTTCAGAGACTTTTCCAACCGCAACCGAAATTGCAGCGTCGCCAAAATAATTATTCTTAAGAACACCAACATCCAGAGAGATAATCTCTCCTTCTTTAAGTACCCTGTTACCCGGTATTCCGTGTACCACTTCATCATCAACCGAGGTACAAACTGAACCGGGAAAACCAGGAGCATTCCCTTGTGAATAACCTTTGAACGCAGGGATAGCATTATTGCTTCTTATATAATCTTCAGCTATTCTATCCGCTTCTAAAGTTGTAATACCAGCTTTAATATTGCTTTTAACAAGCTGTAAAGTTTCAGCTACAATCTTACAACTTTCTCTAATATAATCGATCTCTTTTTTCGTCTTAATATAAATCACAGAGAACTATTACCTGCGTCCTCTAAGCTTACCCGATTTCATAAAGCCATCATAATGTCTCATTAGCAAATGCGATTCAATTTGCTGAAGAGTATCTAAAGCAACACCAACAATTATAAGCAAACTTGTGCCGCCAAAGAACTGGGCAAACTGTCCTGAGACACCAAGGGCTGATACAAATGCCGGAAGAATTGCAACTATAGCCAGAAAAATAGATCCGGGTAAGGTTATTTTAGTTAAAATATTATCAATGAACTCCGATGTCTGTTTACCTGGTCTGATTCCGGGAATAAAACCACCCTGTTTTTTCATATTATCTGCAACATCTTTTGGATTAAAAGCTATTGCTGTGTAAAAATATGTAAAGAACACAATCATCAAAGCATATATAGCTGAATAAACAGGTGATGTATAAACAAACAAGCCTGACAAACTCTGTAAAAATTCGTTATCAGGGAAGAACGATAAAACAGTATTTGGAATAAACATTATCGATTGAGCAAATATAATCGGCATAACACCAGCAGTATTTACCCTTAATGGAATATACTGTGTAACACCTCCGTATACTTTTCTTCCTACAACACGCTTTGCGTACTGTACAGGTATTCGTCTTGTTCCCTGCGTTACCAGAACAACACCGGCAATTATAAAAACCATAAACACTAAGATGATCAGCTCCATAACAATCTGATCTCTGACCAACATTAATAAGCCTTATCTCATCAAGAACTGCAAAAGGAAACTGTGCAATAATTCCAATAAAAATTATAAGCGATATTCCGTTACCTATTCCCTTTTCAGTAATCTGCTCACCCATCCACATCATAAATACGGTGCCTGCAGTAAGAATAATAACTGTAGTTATTACCCATGCAATACCTTGTACCGGCGCGGGTACTATGGGTAAACCCTGTACCTGCATATTAAGCAGTCTTACAGTAACACCCCATGCCTGCATACCAGAAATTAAAACCGTTCCATACCTTGTAAGCTGAGTTATTTTCTTTCTGCCTTCTTCACCTTCCTGCTGAAGCTTTTGGAAGTATGGAATAACTGCACCCAAAAGCTGAATAATAATTGATGCAGAAATGTAAGGCATTATTCCAAGCGCAAAAATTGCTGCATTAGAAAATGCACCACCGACAAACAAATCGTATAAACCAAACAAATTATCCGAAGTTTGGTTTGCCATACTTTCGGTAAGAAGGGTAGCATCAACTCCCGGAAGAGTAATATGTGCACCCAGCCGAACAAGCACCAGTATTGCCAAAGTGTAAAAAATCCTCTGGCGGAGTTCGTGAATTTTTAATATGTTCCTGAAAGTATCTGTAAGTTTTGACATTTAATTCCGAGTTATACTGTTTTGATAGAGCCGCCAGCAGCTTCTACTTTTTCTTTAGCAGATTTGCTAAATGCATTAACTTCTAAATTTACTTTTGCTTTAAGTTCACCTTTACCAAGAATTTTAATTGGTTTAGTGCTGCTAGATACCAAACCAAGGTTTTTAAGAACCTCTGCATTCAATATATCTTTACTTATTTTTTTCTCATCGGCTACACGCTGCAGCGCATTTACGTTTATAACCTGGTAAGGAACTCTAAAAATATTAGTGAAACCGAATTTGGGAACTCTTCTCTGCAAGGGCATCTGACCACCTTCAAACCATGCTTTTTTCGATGCACCGGAGCGGGAGAGCTGACCGTTCATACCTTTGGTAGAAGTTCCTCCTCTGCCGCTGCCTTCGCCACGCCCAATTCGCTTTTTGTTTTTTCTAGAACCTACCGCGTATTTTAGATTACTTAATCTATCCATTATTAAACCTTATTCTTTTACTTCTTCAACTCTTACAAGATGCGATACTTTATTTATCATTCCGCGGATCTGCGGAGAATCGCTGTGAATTCTTTCCCAGTTTGGTCTTCCCAAACCTAAAGCTTCAATAGTTCTTTTCTGATCTTTTGGTCTATCGATGATACTTCTAGTCTGTATAATCTTAATCTTTCCCATTAAATCCTCAGTTACGAATTGAATATTTCTTTTATAGTAATTCCTCTTTTAGCAGCCATCTTCCTGGCATCAATCTGTTTTACAAGCCCATCCAGCGTGGCTTTTACCTGGTTATGAGGATTACTTGAACCTTGAGATTTAGTTAAAACATCCTGCACACCAGCTGCTTCCAATACTGCACGCACACCGCCACCGGCTATAAGACCTGTACCGGGAGATGCTGGTTTAAGCATAACTTTACCGGCACCATATTTACCGATAACTGCATGTGCCAGTGTACCTTTTATTAGGGGTACATTAACCAGACTTTTTTTAGCATCATCAATTCCTTTTGAAATTGCATCGGTAACTTCATTCGCTTTACCAAGTCCAACGCCAACAGTTCCGTTGCCGTTACCAACAACAACAATGGCATTAAAGCTAAAACGGCGCCCGCCTTTTACAACTTTTGCTACCCTGTTTATGTGAACAACTTTTTCTTTAAAACCGTCAGATTCATTTTGTTTAGATGATTTCAATTTCTTCTCCTGGTGAACTCTCTAATAATAAAAAATAAACTATCTATATTTTATAAATAATAAACTAACCGCTGTTGCCGGGAGAGGATTTGAACCTCTACAGACGCCTTCAAAGGGCGTAGTCCTGCCATTAGACGACCCGGCAAATGAGAAATCCGGTTTTCAAAATTTTAGCCCGCCTTCCCGCGCACCATTTGCAACCGCCTGAACTCTACCGTGGTACCTGTATCCGTTTCTATCAAATAATACTGCCGTAATATTTTTTTCAGCAGCTTTTTTAGCAAGCAAACTCCCAACAAATTTTCCGCGTTCAATTTTGCCCTTAGATGATTTTAAATTGCTTGCTAACTCCTTGGATAAAGTTGAAGCGGAAACAAGTGTTTTACCTGTCGAATCATCTATTAACTGGGCATAAATGTGATTTAAACTTCTGTAAACAGTAAGACGAGGTTTTTCTGATGTGCCGCTTATTTTTTTTCTTATCTTAACTTTGGCACGTTCTCTCGAATTTAACTTTTTCATTTTTTACTATATCTCCAATAAAAATTTATTAACCAGCAGTCTTACCAGCTTTTCTAACAATATGTTCATCTGAATATTTAATACCTTTACCTTTGTAAGGTTCAGGTTTTCTAAACGACCTAATTTTAGCAGCAACCAAACCAACAAGCTGTTTATCAATTCCCGAAATAATTATCTGAGTTGGTGTGGGTGTTTCCAGTGTTACACCTTCGGGTGGTACTAAAAATATTGGATGTGAATAGCCAATATTTAGAAGCAGATCTTTTCCTTTTAACTCTGCTTTATAACCCACGCCAACAATATCCAAAGTCTTTTTATACGTATCTGTTACACCTGTAACCATATTTTGAACCAATGCCCTGGAGAGACCATGCAGCGATTTATTCTGCTTAGAATCATTTGGTCTGGTTACATTAACCTGGTTCTCAAAATTTCGATACTTATATTTGGATGAATTTGTTTCTCTAATTCGCCCTTCGGTCCTTTAATTTTAAGGAAGTTACTCTTCTTGAGTTATCTTAACTCCATCTGGAATAACAACCGGTTTTTTACCTACTCTAGACACTTTAATACTCCATTAACAATTTTACCAGATATAGCAAACAACTTCGCCGCCTTGTAATTGCTGCCGTGCTTCTTTATCTGTTAAAAGTCCTTTTGATGTAGAAATAACCGCAGTACCCAATCCGTTTAACACCCGGGGCATTTCAGTTGATTTTTTATATACTCTTAAACCTGGTTTACTAATTTTCTTCAAACCGCTAATTGCGGGAAGACCATCTTTATATTTTAACAGGATATTTATTTTATTCTGCTTAGTATCTTCAATAACTTCATAATCAACAATGTAACCACGAGATTTCAAAATATCGGATAACCCTATCTTCATTTTTGAAGAAGGAATTTCTACTCGCACTTTTCTTGCTTTAGAAGCGTTTCTAACCCTTGTTAAATAATCTGCTATTGGATCTGTAACTGGCATATACTTACTCCTCTTACCAACTTGATTTCTTTACGCCCGGCAATTCGCCTTTAAGGGCCATTTCTCTAAAAACAAGCCTGGATACTCCAAACTTGCGGTAATAACTTCTAGACCTGCCTGTAAACATACAACGATTCTTCAGTCTAACAGGAGAAGAATTCTTTGGCAATCTTTGCAGAGCATCGTAATCGCCATTAGCTTTAAGTTCTTCCCTAATCTTTTTGTACTTCGCGTTAAGCTTACGTCTTTTATCTTCGCGTGCAATTAAACTTTTGCGAGCCATAAATCTCCTATTAAGCTGTTTTAATTTCTTTTTTAATAAACGGCATACCAAATGCCTTTAACAATTCGTAAGATTCATTATCAGTTTTAGCAGTAGTAACAAGGGTTACGTCCATTCCCATTACCCTGGTTACTTTATCAAAATCTATTTCAGGAAAGATGATCTGCTCTTTTATACCGAGTGTAAAATTACCTCTGCCGTCAAATGATTTATCCGATAGACCTCTAAAATCTCTAACTCTTGGAAGCGCTACATTAACTAACCTATCCAGGAATTCATACATTCTTTCGCGCCGTAACGTTACCATAGTTCCAATATTAACCCCTTCTCTTAACTTAAAGTTAGAGATGGATTTTTTAGCTTTTCTTATAGATGGTTTTTGCCCTGCAATTGTTTCAAGTTCTTTGTTAGCTTCTTCAAGCACTTTCGAATCTGCAACAGCATCACCAACACCCATATTTATAACTATTTTAGAAAGCTTTGGCACCATCATAACATTGGAATAAGCAAAAGTTTTCATAAGCTGTGGTACAACATCAGATTTATAGTATTCAAACAGCCGTGTAGGAATTTTTATTTCCGGAGCAGAGGATTTCTGCTTGGATTTTTTATCTGATCCAGCTTTTGTTTTACCTTTTTTATCAGCAGTATTCTTTTTGCGTTTTCTTTTCAGCCATTTTATATAATAACCTTCATTAAAATCATTTTATTATTGAATCATTTCGCCAGTAGCTTTACTAACACGGGCAATCTTCTTTTTCCCGGTTTTTTCATCCAGATATAATCTGAGAGCCAATACGAGTTGGTTCGTTATTAGTTGGATCCAGTATCATCACGTTAGAAACATGAATCGGGGCTTCTTTTTCCAGTATTCCGCCCTGCGGGTTTTTCTGGTTCGGTTTTGTATGTCTTTTTCTAAGGTTAATGCCTTCAATAATAATCCTGGAAGTTTTAGGAAAAACTTTCAAAACTTTTCCGGTTTTGCCACTATCATTTCCAGCAATAACAACTATATTATCATTTTTTCTAATTTTCATTTATAACCCAATTATTATAATACTTCCGGTGCTAATGAAACTATTTTCATATACTGTTTCTCTCTTAGTTCGCGTGCAACGGGTCCGAAAATACGTGTACCTCTCGGTTCGTTTTGTGGATTAATAAGAACAGCAGCGTTTTCATCAAAGCGTATATAGGAACCATCTTTTCTGCGTACTTCTTTTTTAGTTCTTACAATTACTGCCCTGGAAACTTCACCTTTTTTTACAGCACTATTTGGTACAGCACTTTTAACCGAAACAACTATAAGATCTCCAACGCTGGCGTATCTGCGTCCACTTCCACCTAATACACGGATACATCTAATCTTTTTTGCGCCAGAGTTATCAGCTACTATTAAATTTGTTTCTTCTTGAATCATCTTTTTAAAAACTCCTTATTGCTACTTGGCTTTCTCAATAATTTCTATCATACGCCATCTTTTCCTGGAACTTAGTGGACGAGTTTCCATAATTTTTACTTTATCACCCATATTGCATTCACCTTTTTCATCGTGAACCAAGTAATTTTGTTGTTTTCTTAAAGTACTTCTTATAAATAGGATGAGGAACTTTTCTTTCGATAGCAACAGTAATGGTTTTATCCATTTTATTGCTAATAACTAATCCAGTTCTGGTTTTTCTTAAGCCACGTTTAGTCATAGTTAAGCTTTAGCTCCTTCTTTAATTTCGCTAACGGCAGGGCTTTTTTCTGCCCTTTCTCTTTCTGCAATAACAGATTTCATCTTTGCAATGTCTCTTCTAACAATTTTCAATTTTGCAGTATTAGTAAGCTGCTTTAGTTGGTGCGCAAACTTTAAATCTACAAAGTTGCGTTCTTCTTCAGCAATCCGCTCAAGTATTTCTTCAGTTTTCATTTCTCTTATTTCATGGATCTTCATTTCTTCGCTTTCAGAATTATTCGTAATCGGGTCTGGTTACAACTTTAGTTTTAATTGGAAGTTTATAAGAACAAAGTTTTAATGCTTCACTAGCCAGCGCCTTAGAAACACCTGAAACTTCAAACATAATTCTACCAGGTTTAACTACAGCAACCCAAAACTCGGGTGCGCCTTTTCCTTTACCCATTCTTGTTTCCAACGGTTTTTTAGAAACAGGTTTATCAGGAAAAATTCGTATCCAAACTTTTCCATCTCTTTTCATTTTTCTTGAAAGAGCTACACGACAAGCTTCAATCTGGCGGCTTGTAATCCAGTGAGGTTCCATAGCTTTTAAGCCAAAATCGCCAAATGAAACACTGCTGCCGCGTTTAGCTTTTCCCGCCATTCTTCCGCGCTGCGATTTCCTATATTTTACTCTTTTGGGCATTAACATAATTTAAAAACTCCTATGGGTATTACTACTCCGAAACTCTTTTACCTAAAATTTCACCATTGCAAATCCATACTTTAATTCCGATAGAGCCGTAAACTGTTTCAGCTCTTGCACAATTGTAATCGATATCTGCACGTAAAGTATGAAGCGGAATTCTACCGTCTTTATATTGTTCGGTTCTTGCCATTTCTGCACCGCCTAACCTACCTGAGCACATAATTCTAATACCTTCCGCACCCATCCTCATTGCTGCAGTAATAGACATCTTCATTGCTCTTCTGAAGGAGATTCTACCTCTAAGCTGGTTTGCAATATTTTCACCAACAAGGTACGCATCCAATTCAGGTCTTTTTATTTCGGATATTTGAACTTTAACATCTTTTTCAGTTATCTGCTTCAGTTCTTGTTCTAGTTGAGTAATTTCTTTTCCACTCTTACCAATTACAACTCCCGGTCTGGAAGTATGAATATTAAGAATTATATTTTTAGAAGTTCTGTCAATAACAATTCTGGAGATACCGGCTTTCTTTAAACGGTTTCTTACATAACTCCTTAGTTGAGCATCCTCTTTAATCTTAGGGGCATAACTTTTATTTTCGTACCAATTAGATTCCCATCCTCTAATTATTCCAACTCTTAATCCTATAGGGTGTGTTTTTTGTCCCAATAGTTATCTCCTCCTAATTTATACCTTTGTTGCAACTACAATTGTTAAATGACATGATCTTTTCCTTATTCTGAATGCCCTGCCCATTGGAGCGGGCTGGATACGTTTTAACATAGGGCCTGCATTTACATAAGCTTCCTTGATAAATAATTCTTCAGGTTCTACACGGGTAGAATCATCAAGGTTTATCAGGTTTGATACAGCAGACCTTAGAACTTTTTCAGCATCGCGAGATGCATGTTTAGTAGAGAAATGGAGTATCTCCATCGCTTTATCAACCGATAATCCTCTTACCAAATCGACAATTAATCTCATCTTTCTCGGTGATGAACCTATATATCTATGTACAGCTCTTGCTTCCATCTTAATAAAAACCTATTAAATATTATTTAGTCCTGGCAGCTTTTTCAGCTTTTGTACCAGGGTGTCCTCTAAAAATTCTTGTGGGAGAAAATTCTCCCAGCTTATGCCCTACCATGTTTTCAGTAATAAAAACAGGAATCATTTTATTCCCGTTATGAACCGCGATGGTATGACCCACAAAATCCGGGGTAATGGTTGAAGCACGAGACCAGGTCTTAATTATTTTTTTCTGGTTGGTCTCGTTAAGCTTACTAACTTTATCAGCCAGCTTGTAATCTATGTATGGACCTTTTTTTACTGATCTAGGCATATTACCTTTTTACTTTTTACGTCTTTTAATAATAAATCTGTTTGATTCTTTTTTCTTTTTCCTGGTTTTTAATCCCTTAGCTTTCTGTCCCCAAGGAGAAACAGGATGACCACCACCGGAGCTTTTACCTTCGCCGCCGCCCATTGGATGATCTACCGGGTTCATTGCAACACCTCTAACATTTGGTCTGCGTCCTAGCCATCTTGATCTACCTGCTTTACCAAGACTAATATTTTCATGATCGGTATTACCAACTTCGCCGAATGTAGCCATACATTCCAATCTTACCATTCTTACTTCGCCAGAAGGCATTTTAAGCTGAGCATAGTTGCCTTCCTTAGCCATAAGCTGAATAGCGACACCAGCGCTTCTTCCTAATTGCCCGCCTTTACCCGCTTTTAATTCAACATTATGAATAAAACTACCAAGAGGCATATCGGATAACGGTAATGCGTTTCCAATTGCAATTTCACTGCCCGGCCCGGATGATAGTTTATCATCAACTTTTAATCCGTTTGGAGCAAGGATATATCTTTTTTCGCCATCGGCATAATGAAGCAGTGCTATCCTTGCAGACCGGTTAGGGTCATATTCAATTGAAAATACTTTTGCCGGAACACCGGATTTATCTCTTTTAAAATCTATAATTCTGTATTTTCTTTTATGCCCGCCGCCTCTGTGGAAAGATGTTATCCTGCCTTTATTATTTCTACCTGCCGATTTTTTTAACGGGGTAGTTAAAGACTTTTCGGGTTTACTTTTTGTAACTTCGCTAAAAGTTGAACTGCTTCTAAATCTTGTACCCGGTGTAACTGGTTTAAACTTTTTTATTGCCATTTAATTTACCTTGTTTCAGTATCCCTAAACTTCTTCGAACAGTTCTATTGAATCGCCTTCTTTAAGAGTAACTAGGGCTTTTTTATATTTTGCAGTTTTACCTGTAAATCTTCCACTTTTTCTAAACTGTGTTTTTGTTTTTCCAGGATGATTTATCGTTTTAACATCAACTACTTTTACTTCAAACTTTTTTTCAATCGCTTTTGCAATTTCAATTTTGTTAGCTTTTGGATTAACCAAAAATCCATACTTACTCTGCTCAGCATTAAGTGAAGTCATTTTTTCTGTTATAATAGGTCTAATTAATATCTGGTGCATACTACTTGCTTGCCTCTCCGTTTTCTAAAAACGATTTATTTATAACATCCACTGCACTTTTTTGCATAATAAGAACCTGGTTATTCAAAATATCATAAGTTGAAGCTTTTGTAGCTTCTAATACTTTTACTTTAGAAATATTTCTGCCGGATTTATAAACCACATTATCATTTTTGCCGGTTAATAGTAAAATTCTTTTGCCAGTTGCATTAAGAGCATTTAAAATATTCGCAAATTCTGTAGTCTTCGGTGTTTCAAAAGAAAAATCTTCTACAACCACTAACTGCTCATCTTTAACCTTGTAGCTGAATGCTGATTTTCTACCAAGGCGTTTTACTTTTTTAGGAAGATTCTGCTTGTAAGTTCTAGGACGCGGACCAAAAATAGTACCGCCGCCAACCCATAACGGGGATCTGCTTGTACCGGCACGTGCACCGCCTCTTCCCTTCTGTCTAAAGGGTTTCCTTCCGCCGCCTCTTACTTCACTTCTTTCTTTGGCTTTACTAGTTCCCTGCCTTTGATGAGCAAGAAATGCTTTAACCGATAAATAAATTGCATGATCATTTGGTTCTATTCCAAAAATATCATCAATCAATTCAATTTTATCTCCTGAAGCATTGCCGTCTTTTTTATAAATATCTAAAGTCATTTTTTAACCAAATTATTTCTTTATCAATTCCACAATTGAATTTGCTGAACCAGGTACAGCTCCTTTAATCATTATCAGATTTTCTTCCGGCACAATCTTGGCAACCGTTAAGTTGGAAATTGTTACATTGTCAAAACCGGTTCTGCCACCCATTCGGTGTCCTTTAAAAACCCTGGATGGATATGAACTCTGTCCAATGGAACCGGGTGCTCTTAATCTGTTACTCTGTCCGTGTGTTGTACCTCCAACACCGCTAAAACCATGACGTTTCATTACACCTTGGAAACCTTTACCAATGCTTCTTCCTCTAACTTTAATTCTTTCACCTTCCTTAAATATTTCAACTTTAACTTCATCACCAACTTTCATTTCCTCTGTATCGAAGCCTGTAAACTCTTTTAATTTTTCGGACGGAGCAAGATTTTTTTTCTTATAATATCCAAGTACAGGTTTGCTTATGTTCTTTTCTTTTTTAGAACCATAACCTAACTGAACAGCATTGTAACCATCTTTTTCTTCAGTTTTGATGGCAACAACTTTGCACGGTTCAGCTTTAATTACCGTTACCGGTATTAAATCACCATCCGGGTTAAAGATGCTTGTCATTCCTATTTTTTTACCTATCATACCAGCCATCAGAGCTCCTGCTTTCAAATTACAGCTTTATCTCAATATCAACGCCCGCCGGAATATCTAATTTACTTAGCGAGTCGACAGTTTTATTATTAGAGTTATGAATATCGATAATTCTTTTATGCGCTCTTGTTTCAAACTGTTCGCGCGATTTTTTATCGACATGCGGCGATCTTAAAACCGTATAAAGTGTTCTCTTAGTTGGCAAAGGAATGGGTCCGGATACCACCGCTCCAGTGCTTTTAACGGTTTTTATTATTTTTTCAGTTGATTTATCAATCAAAATATGATCGTAAGATTTAAGCTTAATTCTAATCTTTTGTCCGGGCACTTACATAACTCCTTATTAATTAACACAAACGAAAAAGGAGTTAAAGCTCCCTTTCCATTAAAATTTTTATTTTTTTCTATTCAAGAATCTTTGTAACTACACCAGCACCAACAGTTCTGCCACCTTCACGAATAGCAAATCTTAATCCATCTTCCATAGCAATTTCAGTAATAAGTTCAATAGAAAGTTTAACATTATCACCAGGCATAACCATCTCGGTACCTTCAGGTAAAGTAGCAACACCGGTTACATCAGTAGTTCTAAAATAGAACTGTGGTCTATAGCCGTTAAAGAAAGGTGTATGGCGTCCGCCTTCATCTTTTTGAAAGGATGTAAACTTCACCTTCAAATTTTGTATGAGGAGTAATGGAGCCTGTTTTGGCTAAAACCATTCCTCTTTCAATTTCATTTTTATCAATTCCTCTTAGCAGAATACCAGCATTATCACCAGCCATAGCAGAATCTAATTCTTTTCTGAACATCTCCACACCAGTAACAACTGTCTTTTTGTGAAGACCAAGACCAATAAGTTCAACTTCTTCCTGAATTTTTACCTGTCCTCTTTCTACTCTACCAGTAGCAACAGTTCCACGACCAGTAATTGAGAATACATCTTCAACCGGCATTAAGAAATGGTTTGTCAGTATCTCTTTCAGGTACTGGAATGTAGCTATCTACTGCTTCCATTAATTCCCAAACACTTTTTAAGCGAGGATCATCTGAAGGTGCATCACTTGCTGCAGCTTCGAGTGCTTGAAGTGCTGATCCCTGAATAATAGGAATTTCATCACCCGGGAATTCATACTCATTTAAAAGATCTCTTAACTCTACCTCAACAAGTTCAAGCAATTCAGGATCATCAACCATATCCACTTTATTCATATATACTACTATTTTGGGAACGCCTACCTGGCGTGCAAGAAGAATATGCTCTCTTGTTTGTGGCATAGGACCATCTGTAGCAGCAACCACCAAAATAGCTCCATCCATTTGAGCAGCACCGGTAATCATATTTTTAACATAGTCAGCATGACCAGGACAATCAACATGAGCATAGTGTCTGTTCTCTGTTGAATACTCAACATGCGCAGTTGCTATAGTAATGCCTCTTTCTTTTTCTTCAGGTGCATTATCAATACTATCAAAGGTTCTAATTGCAGATAAGCCCTTTTTGGCGAGAGCCATGGTGATGGCAGCTGTTAATGTAGTTTTACCATGATCAACGTGACCAATTGTACCAACATTAACGTGGGGCTTACTCCTATCAAATTTTTCTTTTGCCATCGTTATCTCCTTTTTATTTTTCTTGTTGTAATAATTCTAAATTAATTAAGCAGTTGCTGTAGATTTTTTACCTAATGATTTTTCAGTGATTTCTTCGGCTATTGATTTTGGAACCTCAGAATAATGTTCGAACTGCATTGAGTAAATTGCTCTTCCCTGTGTCATCGATCTTAAAATTGTTGAATAACCAAACATTTCAGAAAGCGGAACCTTAGCATTTATTACCTGAGCATCTTTCCGTGCAGAAAATCCTTCAATTTTTCCTCTACGAGAATTCAAATCACCCATTACGTCACCGAGGTACTCTTCAGGAGTTACAACTTCAACAGACATAATCGGTTCGAGTAAAATCGGGTTAGCTTTTCGAGATCCAGCCTTAAAAGCCATTGAACCTGCAACTTTAAAGGATAGCTCATCCGAATCAACATCATGGTATGAACCATCGTACAATTTAGCTTTAACATCTACAACAGGAAAACCTGCTACCACACCATTTCTCATCGATTCCTGGATTCCTGCTGAAACGGACGGAATATATTCTCTGGGAACCGATCCACCAACAATCCCGTTTACAAATTCATATCCTTTACCAGGTTCGTTAGGACTAATCTCAATCCAAACATGACCAAATTTACCGCGACCACCGGTTTGTTTAACAAACTTTCCTTCTGCGGTAACGGTGCCCGTAATTGATTCTCTGTATGCAACCTGTGGTTTACCAATGTTTGCTTCAACTTTAAATTCTCTTTTCATTCTGTCAACAAGAATTTCAAGATGAAGTTCGCCCATACCGCTTATTAATGTCTGACCGGTTTCATCATCAACTTTAACTCTGAAAGTAGGATCTTCATCCGATAGTTTTGACAGAGCATCGGATAATTTATCCTGATCGGCTTTAGTTTTTGGCTCAATGGCAATTTGAATAACTGGTTCAGGGAAAGTAATTTTTTCCAGAATGATTTGATCATCTTCAGTACAAAGTGTATCGCCGGTTTTTGTAAATTTCAATCCTACGGCAGATGCAATATCGCCAGCTTTTACTTCGCTGATCTCTTCCCTGTGATTTGCGTGCATCTGTAGCAATCTTCCAATTCTTTCTTTTTTACCGCTAGTAGAATTATAAATGTATGAACCTGATTTCAGTACTCCTGAATAAACTCTGAAGAAACAAAGTTTACCAACATAAGGATCATTCGCAACTTTGAATGCAAGTGCACTGAATTTTTCTTTCTCATCAATTTTTCTTTTTATAACATCATTCATTCCAATATGATGGGCCTGAACGTCTTTTGCATCAGCCGGTGATGGCAAAAATTCAATAACATAATCCAGAAGTTTCTGAACTCCTTTATTCTTAAAAGCTGAACCACAGAGTACAGGAATTATTTTGAGTTCAATAGTTGCTTTACGAAGGACTACTTTTATCTCTTCAGGACTAATCTCTTCACCTTCGAGATATTTTTCCAGGAGTGTATCATCTACATCAGAAACAGCTTCAAGCATTTCGGTTCTATACTTGTTTGCAATTTCCATAAGATCATGCGGTATATCAATCTCTTCAAATGTAGCGCCCAAAGTTTCATCGTGGTACATTCTTGCTTTAAAAGTGATAAGATCAATAACACCCGTAAATAAATCACCTTCTCCAATAGGTAAAGTTAAAGGAATTGCATTCGCACCAAGTCTATCCTTCATCATTTGAACTGCTTTATAAAAATCTGCACCAGTTCTATCCATTTTATTAATGAAAGCAATTCTAGGAACTTCATATTTATCTGCCTGGCGCCAAACCGTTTCAGATTGTGGTTCTACTCCGCCAACAGCACAGAACAGTGCAACTGCGCCATCTAAAACTCTTAACGATCTTTCAACTTCAGCCGTAAAATCCACGTGTCCGGGTGTATCAATAATATTTATTTGATTATCATTCCAGAAACAAGTGGTAGCAGCGCTGGTAATAGTAATTCCACGCTCTTTTTCCTGTTCCATCCAATCCATAGTAGCAGCACCATCATGCACTTCGCCCAATCGATGTAGTTTTCCGGTATAGAACAAAATACGTTCAGTGGTAGTAGTTTTACCGGCATCGATATGAGCCATAATGCCAATGTTTCTTACTTTATTTATATCAACTCTTGTTGCCATAATATCTTATCTATCAACTTTCCTTTACCATTTAAAATGCGCAAAAGCTTTATTAGCTTCTGCCATCTTATGTGTATCATCTTTTTTCTTTACTGCCGATCCTTCATTGTTAGATGCGGCAATTAGCTCCTGGTGCTAATCTTTGAGCCATTGTTCTTTCGCTTCGCTTCCTGGAAAATATTTTTATCCATCTCATCGCAAGAGCTGTTCTTCTTTCAGGTCTTACTTCCGTAGGAACCTGGTAAGTAGCCCCGCCAACCCTGCGGCTTTTTACTTCAATTAATGGTTGAACATTAGTAATTGCCTTCTGAAATACTTCCAGACCCGTCTTTTTAGTTTTTTCTTCAACTAAACTGAACGCATCGTAAATAATTTTTCTTGCAGTAGACTTTTTACCTTGCAGCATAAGTGCGTTGGTAAATTTTGCAACCATTAAATCGTTAAATTTTGGATCAGGTTTAATAAACCTTTTTTCAGCTCTTCTTTTTCTCATCTTTTATTTCGCCTTCGGTTTTTTAGCACCGTATTTCGATCTGCTTTTTTTTCTTTCTTCAACTCCGCTCGTATCCAGCGTTCCTCTTATAATATGATATCTTACGCCTGGTAAATCCTTTATTCTACCACCTCTAATAAGTACAATTGAGTGCTCCTGGAGATTGTGTCCTTCTCCAGGGATGTAAGCTGTAACTTCCATATTATTTGTTAACCTTACTCTCGCTACTTTCCTAAGTGCAGAATTTGGCTTTTTTGGAGTTGTTGTATAAACTCTTGTACATACTCCTCTTTTCTGCGGACAAGAATTGAGAGCACGTGCTTTACTTTTCGTTAAAATCTTAACCCGGCCTTTTCTTACAAGCTGATTAATTGTTGGCAAAAGTATCTCCTAGTATTTACCAGTTAAAAAAAATTCAGACTCTAAATATACTTTTTAACCCAAATGAAGTCAAGAAATTTAGAGTTAATTATTCGTTTTTTTGGCTATCATAAAATAACCCGGTCTATCTCTTTAGATACCACCGGATTTTGAAATATAATTTCCTTAAGCATCATATTAACTTGCCGAAACTTCTTCTTCCTGAGATTCCTCAGGAACTTTAATTTCTGACTTTAGCAAAATATTTACCATACTTTTTCAAACCCGTACCGGCAGGAATCAAATGCCCCATAACAACATTTTCCTTTAATCCACTAAGTACATCTTTCTTAGCTTCAATTGCTGCATTTGCAAGGACTTTTGTTGTTTCCTGGAATGAAGCTGCAGAAATAAAGCTTTTAGTAGATAAAGCTGCCTGGGTAATACCCAGCAATACATGTTCAAAGGTTGCCGGCTCAGCATCGCGAGCTACAATTTGCTTCTTATCTTTTTTCTTAAGATCGATATTTGTTTCTCTTAATTTTGTTTTAGTAATTAAATGACCATTCATTAAACTTTGAATCTCCCTTATCTTCTATGAGTACCATATTAAGAATTTTACTATTCTCTTCAATGAACTCGATTCTATCAACAATATCTTCTTCCAGGAATTTGGTATCGCCTGGTGAAACAATTCTTATTTTCTGAAGCATTTGCCCCACAATTACTTCAATATGTTTATCGTTAATCTTAACGCCCTGAAGCCGGTAAACATCCTGGATTTCATTTACAAGATACTCCTGAACGGCACTAGTTCCTTTTATCCTTAGAATATCGTGCGGATTTATAGGACCATCGGTTATTTTTTCTCCAGCAGGAATATCATCTGTTTCCTGAACAAGAATATGCTTTCCTAAAGGTACATTGTATTTCTTCTCATCAGAACCATCTTGTGCTACAACTAGGATTTCCCTTGATCCTTTTTTCCTCGCTCCAAATTTTACTTCCCCTTCAATATCGGCAACTACTGCAGGTTCCTGCGGGCTGCGGGCTTCAAACAATTCTGTTACTCTTGGCAAACCACCAGTAATATCGCGACTCTTTGTTGCTTGCTTTGATATTTTTGCAAGGATAGTACCTGCAGCAATCGTTTCACCTTCATCAACTGAAAGATACGACCTGGTTGGAAGATTGAATGATTTCAATTCTCCATCTTCGGTTTCAATAGTAATGCTAGGTGTTAATGTTTTATCTTTTGAATCGATTACAACTTTTTGAACGTGCCCGGTTTGTTCATCCGTAACCTGCTTTAATGTAGATCCCTCTACAAGATCGAAAAATCTTACTTTACCGGGTATATCTGTTAAGATAACAGCATTGTAAGGATCATGATTATAGAGAGGTTGACCCTTCTTTACTGCCTGTCCTTCACTAACAACAAGTTCAGCTCCATAAGGTACATCATATCGTTTTAGTTGACGGTTATCGGTATCATATATACCTATTGCACCTCTTCTGCCGGTTACTACATTTATTTTATAATCAGGTCCTCCAAACGGATCTTTTTCAATTTTTTCTACAGAAGAAATTTTTTCGAGTTTAACTTTTCCTTCTACATTTGTTTCAAGCTGCGATTGGCTGGCAATTCTGGATGATGTACCACCAAGGTGGAATGTTCTAAGTGTAAGCTGTGTTCCGGGTTCGCCGATTGATTGTGCTGCAATTATACCAACTGCTTCACCAGATTCAACAATTTTTCCGTTTGTAAGGTTTCTACCGTAACATTTTGCACAAACACCTCTGCGCGATTCGCAAGTAAGAACCGTTCTTATATAAACCGAATCGATGTTTGCATCTTCAATTTGTTCTGCAATATCTTCATTAATCATCTCACCGGCTTCAACAATTAATTCTTCAGTTATTGGATGATATACATCTTCCTGTGCAGTACGCCCAGTAATTCTTTCAGCGAGCGGTTCTCTTTCCTGCTCTACATCTTTCAGTGCTTTAATTTCTATTCCAAGAATTGTCCCGCAATCATCTTCAGTTATAATAACATCCTGCGCAACATCAACAAGTCGTCTCGTTAAATATCCCGCATCCGCAGTTTTTAAAGCTGTATCAGCAAGTCCTTTGCGCGCACCGTGTGTTGAAATAAAATATTCAAGTACAGTAAGACCTTCTTTAAAGTTTGCAACAATCGGGTTTTCAATAATTTCGCCCGCCTGCCCGGAAAGAGTTTTTTGAGGTTTCATCATCAATCCTCTCATACCGGCAAGCTGTCTTACCTGCTCCTGCGAACCTCTAGCACCGGAGTCAACCATCATATGCACCGAATTAAAACCACCGTTTGCTGATTTAATTTTTTCCATTAAAGCTCTTGCAACATCATTTGTCGTATGAGTCCAAACATCTATAATTTTGTTGTATCTTTCAGCATCAGTAATAACACCCTGCTCATGTTCATTAAGAATTCCATCAACTTTTTTATTTGCTTTACTTAATCATATCTTCTTTTTGTTCAGGCACAACCATATCGGCATAGCTAACCGATAGTCCGCCTTCAGTTGCATACTTAAATCCCGATATCTTTCAGATCATCCAAAAACTTTGCGGTAACTTTATTACCTAATTGAATAAACATTTTACCAACAAAACCGCCAAAGGTTTTTTTGATGAGGAGCTGGTTAAAGAAGCCCATTTCCTTGGGAACAATCTGGTTAAAGATTACTCTGCCTGTGGTGGTCTCAGTCTTTTCGTCATCAACATATACATGTATTCTAGCATGAAGACCTATAACCCCATTATTATGTGCGATTATTGCTTCTTCAGGTGAAGAGAAAACCATATTTTCCCCTTTTTCACCTTCTTTAAGCTTGGTTAAGTAATAACATCCAAGCACAATATCCTGCGTTGGTACAACAATGGGGGAACCATTTTGCGGTGATAGGATGTTATGACTGCTTAGCATTAACAATGATGCTTCAAGTTGAGCATCGAAGGATAACGGAACGTGCACAGCCATCTGGTCGCCATCAAAATCCGCATTAAATGCAGTACAAACCATAGGATGAAGCTGGATTGCTCGTTCATCAATAAGTATCGGTTGAAATGCTTGTATTCCAAGTCTATGCAAAGTAGGTGCACGGTTAAGAAGAATAGGGTGCCCTTCAATTATTTTCGCTAAGATATCCCAGATTAATGGATCTTTTCTATCAACAACTTTTCTTGCGCTTTTAACAGTTTTATTGTGTCCGCGTTCAATTAATTTTCTGATGATAAACGGTTTAAATAATTCAACAGCCATATCTTTAGGCAAGCCGCACTGATGCAGTTTTAGTTCTGGTCCTACAACAATTACAGAACGACCTGAATAATCTACTCGTTTACCAAGCAGATTCTGGCGGAATCTTCCCTGTTTTCCTTTAAGCATATCGCTTAGAGATTTAAGCGGGCGATTGTTATCGCTTCTTACTGCACTACCTCTTCTTGAATTATCAAACAGTGCATCAACAGCTTCCTGAAGCATTCTTTTTTCGTTACGCAGAATAACTTCGGGAGCTTTAATATCAATTAATCTTTTTAGCCGGTTATTACGTATTATAACTCTTCTATAAAGGTCGTTAAGATCACTAGTTGCAAATCTTCCACCTTCGAGAGGTACAAGAGGTCTTAATTCAGGAGGTATTACAGGAATAAATCCAAGCACCATCCATTCAGGTTTATTTTCAACCTTACCCATCTCTTCTTTAAAAGCTTCTATCACTCTCAATCTTTTAAGCAGATCTGCTTTTTTCTGCTGAGAGGTTTCAACTTTTACTTTATCTCTTAATTCCCCCGATAACTCTGCAATATTAATATTTTTAAGTATTGATTTAACTGCATCGCCACCTATTCGAGCTACAAATTTATTCAGGATCTGTATCATCCAGTTTATCGTTATCTGCAGGAAGAGAGTTTAATACTTCGTAATACTGATCTTCCGAAATAAGATCTTTTTTACTTAATCCGGTAGTTCCAGGATTTATAACTATGTAAGATTCGTAGTAAATAACTTTTTCAAGTTCCTTAAGACTTAAACCAATTATGTTTCCAATTTTTGATGGCTGAGCCCTGAAGAACCATATATGCACAACTGGTACAGCTAAAGAAATGTGTCCCATTCTTTCGCGGCGTACACTTTTTTGAGTTACTTCAACACCGCATCTATCGCAAATAATTCCTTTGTACCTTATTCTTTTATATTTGCCACAGTAGCATTCCCAATCACGTGTTGGTCCAAATATTTTTTCGCAGAACAACCCATCTTTTTCAGGGCGGAACGATCTGTAATTTATTGTTTCCGGTTTTGTAACTTCGCCATAAGATCTTGACAATATATCATCGGGGCTAGCAAGACTAATAGTAATGCTATTAATATCCATCATTGCGTGTTCTTGAATTCTGTAAACCATTTTTTATCTCCTAATTTCTATGTGAAATAATTGTTCTTCGGTGTTAATTAACTGTTATATCAAGACCTAAGCCCTGAAGCTCTTTAATTAACACATTGAACGATTCAGGAATATTTGGATCCTGTAGGTTTTCACCTTTTACAATCGATTCGTATGCTTTTGCTCTACCAACCACATCATCACTTTTAACTGTTAAAATTTCCTGAAGAATATGGGAAGCACCGTAACCTTCCAATGCCCATACTTCCATTTCTCCAAATCTCTGACCGCCAAATTGTGCTTTTCCACCGAGCGGCTGCTGGGTAATTAGCGAGTATGGTCCAATTGAACGCGCATGAATTTTATCATCAACAAGATGACTTAACTTAAGCATATAAATGTAACCGCAGGTAACTTTTTGATGAAACTTTTCACCTGTTCGACCATTATATAAATCAGTTTTACTGCCAAGTTCCAGTTCAGCTTTTTCAAGCCATTCATCAACATCTTCCACTTTTGCTCCATCAAAAATCGGAGTGGCAAACTTAACATCTAACTTTTTAGCTACCCATCCTAAAGCAGTTTCATAAAGCTGACCAAGGTTCATTCTTGAAGGAACACCAAGCGGGTTAAGAATAATATCTATGGGTGTACCATCGGGTAGGAAAGGCATATCTTCCGGAGGTACAATTTTAGCAACCACACCTTTATTACCGTGGCGCCCTGCCATTTTATCTCCAACAGCAAGCTTACGTTTTTTAGCAACATATACTTTTGCAAGCTGTACAATTCCGGGTGGAAGTTCATCGCCACTGGCAATTTTAATTTTTTCTCTTTTAAATTCTTCGGAATGCTCTGCCAGTTTGTTAAAATAATTTTTGTATAGAGTTTTAATATGACTATTCGTTTTTTTGCTGTCAAACCAATCGAGTGTATAATCTAGCTTAGTAATATCTTCAATTGAAGTAAATGTTACATCCTTAATGGTTGTTCCGCTTCTTAAAGCAATACTGCCATCAAGGTCTCTTATTCCCGAGGTGGTGAGTCCATCACAAATTTTTGTAAGCTTTACAACAAGCTTGCTGTAGTGATCGGATAATTTAGTGTGATGATCATGTTCAAGTTTTTCCAGGGTTTCTTTTTCAATTTTTTTCGACTCCGTATCTCTACGTTTCCTGCTGAACAACCTTGTTTTAATAATTGTTCCTTTTAATCCAGTAGGTGCTTTCAGCGAAGCATCTTTTACATCGCCTGCTTTATCTCCAAATATTGCTCTTAGCAGTTTTTCTTCAGGAGTTGGGTCTGTTTCACCTTTAGGTGTAATTTTACCAATTAGTATATCACCTTCTTTAACTTCTGCGCCTTCCCTTATAATACCATTTTCATCAAGATTTTTAACAGCTTCTTCGCTAACATTTGGAATTTCTCTTGTTAATTCTTCCTCGCCGCGTTTAGTTTCGCGCACCTGCAATTCGAATTCCTCTATATGTATTGAAGTAAAAGTATCATCGGTAACAATTCTTTCACTTATAATAATGGCATCCTCAAAGTTGTAACCGCGCCATGGCATGAACGCACAAAGAACGTTTCTGCCAAGTGCAAGTTCTCCTTTATCTGTGGACTGACCATCAGCAAGAACATCACCGGTTTTAAGTCTTTGTCCTTCCGCAACAACAGATTTTTGATTGATGCAGGTTTCTTGGTTTGTACCACTAAATTTTGTAAGGTTATATGTAATTCTTCTAACATCATCAAATGAAGTTAAAGCATCTATACTGTTTGGGTTAACATCATATTTAGCTACTATCTTATTTGAATCAACATACTCAACAACTCCATCCTCTTCGGCTAAAATAAGTGCTCTCGAATCTCTTGCAGCTTTGCCTTCCATTCCAGTTCCTACTAAGGGTGCCTCGGGAGTTAATAAAGGAACTGCCTGGCGCTGCATATTGGAACCCATAAGCGCCCTGTTAGCATCATCATGTTCTAGGAAAGGAATTAGAGCTGCAGCAGTACTTACTAGTTGAGCAGGCGCAACATCCATATACTGTACCTGATCCGGTGAAACTATTGGAAACTCTCCTTTAAGTCTGGATTTAACACGTTCATTAACAAATTTTGACTGTTCAGTTAAAGGTGCGTTTGCCTGGGCAATTGTAAAAACGTCTTCCTGTTCGGCAGTTAAATAATCTATATTTTTAGAAACTTTACCTCGGTTTACCTTTCGGTAGGGAGTTTCAAGAAATCCATAACGGTTAACTCTTGCATAAATAGTTAGTGATGAAATTAAGCCAATATTTGGTCCTTCAGGGGTTTCAATGGGACACAATCTTCCGTAATGAGTATAGTGAACGTCTCTAACTTCAAAACCTGCTCTTTCGCGGGTTAGGCCACCAGGACCTAATGCAGACATTCTTCTTTTATGTGTTAACTCTGCAAGTGGATTTGTTTGATCCATAAACTGGGATAACTGGTTTGTACCGAAGAAAGCATTTATTACGCTGCTTATAGTTCGCGCGTTTACAAGATCCTGCGGTGTAAAGTTTTCAGTATCACGCATGTTCATTCGTTCTTTAATTGTCCTTGCCATACGTGCCATGCCAATATTAAACTGCATGGTTAATTGTTCGCCAACAGTTCTAACTCTTCTATTACCTAAATGATCAATATCATCAATCGCTTCGTTGCCATTTTTTAATTTGATAATGTATTTAATAATCCTGATTATGTCTTCAATTGTTAGTACAGTAGTTGATTCATCAATATCCAGGTTCAATTTATCATTCATCCTGTGTCTTCCAACATCACCAAGGTTATATCTTTTATCATTAAAAAATAGTTTTTCAATAAGAGCTTCGGCTGTTTCCATATCCGGCGCTTCGCCCGAACGAAGCTGGCGATATATTGCAAACAAAGCTTCTTCTTTTGTATGCGAAGTATCTTTTCTTAATGTATTTACAATCAGGTCTTGCTCTGTAGATGTTTCGTTATTTAAAAGTTTAAGGGTTTCAACTTCTGCATCACCTAGTCTTTCAATATCTTCATCACTTAAAATACTGTCCCGGGAGAGGAAGATTTCACCAGTAGCCATATCAAATACATCGCTTGCAACCACTCTTCCAACATAATCTTCAACGTCAACTTTATTTACATTTATCTCTTCAACAAGACCAAAAAGATTCAATATTTCTTCATCTGATGCATAACCAAGCGCTCTTAATAAAGTAGTTGCGGGGAATTTTTTTCTTCTATCAATATAAACGAACATAACATGGTTTATATCTGTTGCAAACTCGACCCACGATCCTCTAAGCGGAATAATTCTGGCAGAATAAATAGGTGTGCCGTTTGGATGCACAGTTTGTGCAAAAGCTACACCTGGCGAACGGTGCAATTGAGAAACAATAACACGCTCAGCCCCATTAATAACAAATGTTCCTCTTTCAGTCATAAAAGGAAGATTACCAAGATAAACTTCCTGCTCCACACTGTTTACAAATTCTTCCGTATCCGGATCTTTTGTGGAAAGCCGCAGCTTGCCTTTTAGCGGGGCAGCAAAGGTAAGCCCTCGTTCCATACATTCCTGCACAGAAAAGCGGGGAGTTTCCATATTATATTCTATAAAATCCAGCCTATAATTTTCCTTATTATCAAAAATTGGAAAATTTGTCTGGAACACTGCATGAAGACCTTTATCCACTCTATCATCCGGAGAAGGTTTAAGCTGAATAAAATCTTCAAAAGTACCGGTTTGGATATCTAAAAGATCTGGAGTTTCCAGAATAGACTGAATTTTTCCAAAGGATATTCGGTTGTTATCCAATTGAGTTTCTCCTATAAATTTTTAAATTCATCACCATCGGGAACATGACACAACAAAGCTGTAATACCACAGAGCGATAAGGCGGATAAAACCGGCTTATCACTCTAAAAAACAGGGTGCTATAATTAGGAATAAGAATATTATTTCAATTCGACGGTAGCGCCAGCTTCTTCAAACTCTTTTTTGAGTTTTTCTGCCTCATCTTTGGGGATTCCTTCTTTAACAGGGTTTGGCGCATTATCAACGAGCTCTTTTGCTTCTTTGAGCCCTAGCCCTGTATGAGCCCTAACAACTTTAATAACATTTATTTTCTTATCGCCAATGGTTTGTAACACAACATCAAACTCGGTTTGTTCTTCAGTTGCACCTGCATCACCAGTCGCAGCTACACCAGCTACAACTACCGGAGCTGCTGCAGTTACGCCAAATTCTTCTTCAAGAGCTTTTTTTAATTCTGATGCCTCCATTAACGAAAGTTCTTTTATTTTTTCTACAATTTCAGCTACTTTATCAGCCATTTTTATTTCTCCTAATCATTATAATTTTATTTACGTTTACTATGCTGCTTTAGTTTTAGCAACCTCATCTATTACACTTACAAGGTCTCTCATAACAGCATTTATGGAACCTACTATTCCAGAAGCAGGTGAATCCAAGCTAGCCATTATTCCTGCTATTAATTCATCCTTGGAAGGAAGTGTAGCTAAAGTTTTTAGCTGATCTCCATCAAAGTATTCGTCTTCAATATAGCAGGCTTTAAGCGAAAGCTTTTTAGTATCAACAAAATATTTGTTGATAATCTTGGCAGGAGCAACCGGGTTTTCTGCAGCAAATGCAAAACTGGTCATTCCTATCAAATGATCTGCAAGTTTATCGTATTTACCAGATTCCTCAAGGGCTCTTTTGAATAAAGTATTTTTAAATACTTTATATCTAACCCCTTCTTTACGAAATTCATTTCGAAGATGGCTAACATCCTCAACATTAATTCCGCTGTAATCTGTTAGATATATCGCAGAAGAATTTTCTATCATTTCCTTTAATTCGGAAACGACTTCTGTTTTTTCGTTTCTGTTCATTTTACTCCCGATCCAGAAATTTTATTAATCGAGTCGGTTAGAAGCATTTAATTAAGTGCGTAAACTTTTTTAAAACCCTAATGGGCTGGAATTTCATCTCTGTTTATTTTTAAGCCCGGTCCCATAGAACTAGACAGGAATAAGCTTTTAATATATTGTCCTTTTGCAGATGCTGGTCTGAGTTTAACAATAGTATTCAAAAACGTTCTTGCATTTTCAACCAGTTTGTCTTCTTCAAAGTCTAGTTTACCAAGTGAAGTATGAACAATACCTGTTTTATCTACCCTGAATTCTATTTTACCGGCTTTTACTTCATTAACGGCAGTAGCTACATCCATAGTAACAGTTCCGCTTTTGGGGTTTGGCATCAATCCTTTTGGACCTAAAATTCTACCAAGTTTTCCGAGTTCAGCCATAGAATCGGGTGTAGCAACGATTACATCAACATCAGCCCAGCCGGATTTAATTTTTTCAAGATATTCCTCAAAGCCAGCATAATCGGCACCTGCTGCAAGAGCTTCCTCGCTTTTACTTCCTTTGGCAATTACAAGAACTTTAACCTCTTTACCGGTTCCATTAGGAAGTGAAACGGTACCTCTTACCATCTGGTCTGCATGGCGAGGATCGACGCCGAGCTTTACCGCGCAATCGAGCGATTCAACAAATTTAACCTTCGAATTTTCTTTAAGAAGATTAACCGCATCAGCCAGATTATATTCCTTAGTAACATCTATTTTTTCAGATAATTCTTTAATTCTTTTAGTTTGTTTCATTTATTCACCATCATTAAACAAAAATGATTATAAAATTTTATAATTATTCTTTTACAGTTAAACCCATACTGCGTGCAGTACCGGCTATCATATTCATTGCGTTTTCAATATTGTAAGCATTAAGGTCTTCCATTTTAGATTCGGCAATTTCCTTCAACTGACTTTTCGATACTTCACCAACTTTAATCTTATTCGATTCGGGCGAGCCCTTTTCAAGATTTACTGCTTTTTTAAGTAGTATAGATGCCGGGGGTGTTTTAGTAATAAAAGTAAATGATTTATCTTTGAAAACAGTAATAACAACCGGTATGATTAAACCATCTTTATCCTGGGTCTTCGCATTAAACTGTTTACAAAATTCCATAATATTAACACCTTTTTGACCCAATGCAGGTCCAACAGGTGGCGAGGGATTTGCTTTACCAGCCGGAATTTGCAGCTTTATATATCCTTCAATTTTCTTTGCCATTCTAAGTTCCTATAAATAAAAATAAGTTGTTATTTTTCTAACTCTGCTTGTACAAAATCAATTTCTACAGGAGTTTTTCTTCCAAAAATTGAAACCATCACTTTAATTTTCATCTTCTCTTCGTTCACTTCCTGTATCGTACCGCTAAAATTGTTAAACGGTCCGTCTATAATTTTAACCAGGTCACCGTTTCTAAAATATGTTTCCATTCTTTCAGTATTCTCATCTTGGGTAAGTCTGCCAACAATTCTCTTAACTTCTTCAGGACGTAATGGGTTAGGATTGTTACCTGTGCCAAGAAAGCCCATCACCGATTGTGTGTTAAGAATAAATTCTTTTACCTGGTTGTCAAGATCTGCCTGAACAAGAATATAACCGGGAAAAAAGTTTTTAGTTTTACTTTTTTTCTTCCCGTCTTTTACTTCAAAAACTTTTTCGGTTGGAACAAGTATATCTTCAATCTTTGCTTTTAAATGTTCATTATCTTCCAGTTCACTTTCCAGAAACTGTTTTACTTTATTCTCGTGTCCTGAATAAGTTCTAACCACATACCAATTCAATGCCATCATAATTCCTGTTAAAAAATACCTGTTATAACCTGACTAATTAACATATCAATACCGTAAGCAAATCCTGCCAACATAATACAAACAACAACAACAATCTTTGTAGATTCAACAAGTTCATCCTTAGTAGGCCAGGTAACCTTCTTCATCTCTTTAACCACATCTTCAAAAAACTTTTTTATTTTTTCCTTCATAATTCTCTCAGCTATATTTTTCTAGTAGCACGTCAGGAGGGAGTCGAACCCCCAACCTGCGGTTTTGGAGACCGCTGCTCTAGCCAATTGAGCTACTGACGTAATTAGTTTACCTTGTTTCTTTATGAACAGTATGTTTTCTATCCCAACGGCAATATTTTTTAAATTCCACTCTGCTGGGATGAAGTCTTTTATTTTTAGTTGTAGTGTAGTTACGTCTTTTACACTCTGTGCATTCAAGGGTAATTATGTCTCTCATAAGAAATCCAAAATTATTTTCTGTTTATCAAAATCTAAACACTGAACTAAGCCAGCAATTAAATGTTAGAGCTGACGACCGGGATTGAACCGGTGACCTCATCCTTACCAAGGATGTGCTCTACCTACTGAGCTACGTCAGCATTGTAATTTATTTTTGTTTCGCCCGCTATTTAATTGGAGCGGGAGACGGGATTCGAACCCGCGACCAACAGCTTGGAAGGCTGTGACTCTAGCCAGCTGAGTTACTCCCGCTTGCAATAACTCTAACTATTTTATAAAGAATTTTTATCTTCACATTCCGTTTTTAAAAAAATTATTCAACCGAACAACCTTAGAAAGAGCAAAAAAATAAGGGAAGTAAATTCAAATAGATGATTTCCCTTAACTATATATACTGTAATATCAAGCGTGGGCGGCGAGGGATTCGAACCCCCAAAGGCTTACGCCAACGGATTTACAGTCCGCCCCGGCTCTCCAACTCCGGCGTCCGCCCTAATCTTTAAAAATCGAGCAATAAATATATTTTTATTTCATTAAAAAAGCAAATATTCCTGTCCGCAGGAAAAATAATTGTGATGTTGTTCAGATTAGAGATTAATGTTTCCAGAGTTCTCTATCTAAGCTGCGATATTGGATGGCTTCGCTAACATGCTGGGGTAAAATGTTTTCAGATTGTTCTAAATCTGCAATTGTTCTGCTAACTTTAAGAATTCTATCGTAAGCCCGTGCAGAAAGACCTAATTTTGTCATCGCCATTTTTAATAATTCTTCTCCGGCAGAATCTAATTTACAGTATTTTCTAACTTCTTTTGAGCCCATATCTCCATTATTAAAGATATACCCAATTTCTTCAAATCTTTTAATTTGAATCTGCCTGGCATTTATCACTCTTTCTCTAACATTTTCAGATGATTCGCCGGAAGAAACAGTTGCTAATTCCTTATACTTAACCGAGGGAACTTCAATATGAATATCAATCCGGTCTAGCAGCGGACCTGAAATTTTTGCCATATAACGCTGGATAGAAGGAGGTGCGCATGTGCATTCTTTATTCGGATCAGTAAAATAACCACAAGGACAAGGATTCATTGCTGCAGCTAACATAAAATTTGCTGGAAATTCGAGCGAAAGTTTTGAACGGCTAACAGTTACTTTTGAATCTTCAAGTGGTTGTCTTAAAACTTCTAAAACATTTTTTTTGAATTCTGGTAATTCATCCAAAAAAAGAACTCCGTAATGAGCAAATGAAACTTCACCGGGACGTGGAAAAGAACCACCTCCAACCAATGCTGCATCCGAAACTGTATGATGTGGAGAGCGAAATGGTCTTTCTGTTATTAACGCTGTATTTTTCGGTAAAATTCCTGCTATGGAATGGATCTTTGTTGTTTCAAGCGCTTCATCAAATGTCATTGGGGGCAGAATTGACGGAAAACGTTTTGCAAGCATCGTTTTACCGGATCCGGGAGGACCTATCATTAAAATATTATGTGCACCTGCGGCAGCTACTTCGAGTGCGCGTTTCACATTTTCCTGTCCCTTAACATCAGAAAAATCGAGATGGTACTTGTTAATATTTGAAAATATTTTATTCCTATCCGATTTTATACTTTCTTTTTCAATATCACCATTTAGCAGATCTACAACTTCTTTTAAATTTTCCATACCGTAAACATCAATTCCACTAACAATTGAAGCTTCGAGGGAAGAATCTTTAGGAAGAATAATTTGCTTAATTCCTTTTTTCCTTGCTTCAACAGTAATTGGCAGCGCACCTTTAACAGGGCGCAATTTTCCGTCAAGCGATAGTTCGCCAAGAAATACTTTATCATCCAGGGAATGGTTTTTTATTATTCCATGAGCAGAAAGCAGCCCAATAGCAATCGGTAAATCGAATGAACTCCCCTCTTTTTTAATATCTGCGGGTGCAAGATTAACCGTAATCTTTTGCGGCTTGAATTCGTAACCACTGTTTTTTATAGCCGTGTTCACTCTTTCGCGGCTTTCTTTAACTGCGTTATCCGGCAAACCAACAATAATAAAACCTGGTATCTGTTTTTCAACATTCGTTTCCACATCTACCAGGTAAGCATCAATTCCGTATGTAGCACTTGAATTTATTTTGGAAAGCATAAACCCTCGTTTTTCCCCTTCGAATATAATTAAAATATATGATTAAGACAGTGGAGCCAATAGTGAAAGGTACTACTTTGCTAGGATCATTTTTCTTGTTTGAGTAAACTGAGGGGTGGAAACTTTGTATAGATAAATTCCAGATGGCAATTCACTTCCATCAAATTCAAACTTATAAACTCCGCTGGAAAGAAAACCATGATGAAGAATATCTACTTCATTTCCTGTAAGATTATAAACAACTACTTCAACTTCTGCATCCTGCAAAATTTCAAACTCTATTATCGTAGCCGGATTAAAAGGGTTTGGATAATTCTGCCCTAGAATTATATCTTCCATTACACCCTGCCCAATTTTTACAAGTGAGGAATAAACCATTGTTCCATCAGTGTTAACCTGTTTAACCCTGTAAAAAACAACTCCAGTGTTTATGCTTCTTTCAGCAAGGTAGGAATATTTTTTTTCTTCATTCTTTTCCGCATCCGTCCTGTAAAGTTCAATATACCCGCCCTGGTCTTCGGATGATTCGATGACATAATACGATGCGCTGTTAACATCGCCCCCGCTCCATTCAAGTTCGTAAAAATTATTAAGAACTCTTAAATTTATTTCCGGTGCTTCGGCAAACAACGGTGCATTCGATCGTGCAAAATTTATGTTATCGTAAGTAATAAAATTATCTGCGCCGGCAATTAAGGAATTAACATCATCAAAGTTTATTTGAAAAAGTAAATCAGAACTATCTGAGTTAAAGTTTTTGTAGCTGCGAAATTTAAAAATATTTTCAACTGACTCGTTAAGGTTTAAAAAACGGAATTGTTCAATGTAAAAAGTTGATTCACTATTTTTATTACCAAATTCAAATTGATAATCATTTGGGCTAAAGACAATAGGGAGTGCAATTGTAGAGAACTTAATTCCGTTACAATAAAAATTTGCCACTCCTTCAGATTCAAGAAAAACCAATGAGATATGATGCCATGATTCTGCTGATAAAAAGTGCGGCATCAGGTTTGACTGTTCATGGTAATCTGATTTAGCTGAAAGAATTTGAAATTTATTTGTAAATAAACTGTACACAACTTTGTTTGTCTTTACATTTTTAATAGATAAGAATTCAATCCTTGGATTATTTATCTTTAGCCAAAAATCTGCATACAAATTATTTTTTACTTTCTGCACAACCGGCAAGGTAACACTTGATGAAAAACCAAAACTTAAAGACTGGGCAGAGATTGATGAGACTTCGTATAACAAAAGATTAACTTTATAGATATTTTCCTTTTCAGATTGAATAGATGATTCGCTACTGTGCAAATAACCTAAAACAATATCACCACTTTTAATTAAGCCTTTCAGTTCAAGCGAAGCACTTTCAACATTAAAAGAATTGAAAGTCATCACTACCTGGAAGAAATCTTCGTCAATAAGTTGCGCAGCCGAAAAATCAATAACACATTTTATTATTTTCAAACCCGGTTCAGCTGCCGAAATGTATTTAAAATTAACCAGGCTTGTTTTATCGGCTGTTCTAAGCTCTATTTTTTTTAATTGAATTCCGTTAGAAGAATTTAATTCAAGCTCCAGCAAATCTGCATCTGCTAATCCTTTAGAAGTTACAATTGATACTTCGAACGATTTACCTTCAGGAATAAATTCCGGAAATCCGAGTTTGAAATTATCTGTAACCATCTGGCTGTGGCTAAGTATGAAAAAGCCAGCTACCAATATTATGTAAATAACTCTGAGCATTTGTTTCGAAATAAAGCGAATTAATTTGAAATGTTCAACAAGGACATGTTTGAAGATATGGTTATAATGTTCAAATATTGAGCAAAAATAAACCATTTTGCTAGTTTATATAGTTTTTAGAAGAATTTTTACTTTTGCTGTAAGTGGTTGTTTTTTAACACTTTCTAAAATGTTTTTTTTAAGATTAGTTTAAAGATAATCAATAAATTTTAGTGTAAAATTTTTAATGGAGATAATCAGGCAGCAACATATGAAGTTAAAATAACCTTCGAGAGTTTCTTTTCATCAAGCAGTTCGTTAGCAATTGATGCTATATCATCAACTGTAACAGAGTCAATTTTTTTTAGAGAGTCATCGAGTGAAACTACCCGGTTAAAATATAAAAATGAATTTGCAATCCTTATCATCCGGTTGGTTGTGCTCTCTAAGCTAAGAAGCATACCACCTTTAATATATTCTTTTACCCGGTTCAATTCCTTTTCAGTTATTTTCTTCTCTTTCATTTTTAGAAATTCCTTAACAACAATTTCCATAACTCTTTCCGCTTGTTTACTATTAGTAGAGAAGTAAACACCAAAAGTAGAAACATCCTGGTAAGAATTAAGAAAAGAATTTATCTGGTAAGTTATACCAAGTTTTTCTCTTACTGCCTGGAACAATCGCGAGCTGCTTCCTTCGCCTAACATAGTGGATAGTATTTTAACTTGTGTTCTCTTTTTATTTTTAAGTCCAATTGTAGAGCGCCCTATTATTGAATGAACCTGCTGGAAGTCCTTTTCAATAACCAGATCGTTTATATTTTTACGATAGAATTTTTCCCTGCTTAGTTCGCTGCCTGGTTTATGTTTGCGAATATTTTTTTCTGCAAGTTTTACCAACTCACTATGTTTAACAGCACCCGATGCAACAATAAGCAGGTTTCCGGTAATGTAATTATTCCTGTGATATTTTTGCAGCTCGCCGGAATTGAATTTATTTATGTTTCCTTCAGTTCCTATAATAGGGTAACTTAAAGGGTTCCCACTAAAAATAACTTCTTCAAACTTATCAAAAATTAATTCTTCAGGATTATCATGAATATCTCTCAACTCATCAATAACAACCCCTGCTTCTTTTTTTATGTGGCTCTCCCTGAATAGAGGATTTTGTATCATATCAGAAAGAATGCCGAAAGTTCTACTCAAATTTTTAGTTAAGCCGCGCGAGTAGTAACAGGTATGCTCTTTTGATGTGAAGGCATTTAAGTATCCACCATAAGATTCTATCCCTTCAGAAATTCTCCTTGCAGATCTTTTTTTTGTTCCTTTAAAAAGCATATGCTCTATAAAGTGGGATATGCCGTTATTATTAAGGTTTTCATCCCTTGTACCAACGTTAAACCAAAATCCTAATGAAAACGATTTAACATGAGGAATAAATTCTGAGATTATTGTCGTACCGTTGCTAAGCTTTGTTACCGAATATTTTTCCAAACTAAAGTAAACCTTTATTAAAATGAAGGAAGCAAATATAGAGATGATAGGTTAGTCAAACAAGATCAAGAATTGTGAATACGTTGAGACAGATTGAGATAATCTATTATAGATGATTTCAATGATCTTATCAAGTATTTACAAATTTTCTGTTGAAATTAATTAGCTTCTGCTTTTTCAGGAAATTTTTGAAGATATTTATGATAAAAATCACCGATAGCGTTATAAGCTCTTTCGAGTATCTCTTCGTTTGGCAAAAATACAACTCTAAAATGTTGTGTGCCGGGAACCTGCCCAAATCCAGTGCCTGGAACAACCACAACGCCCGTTTCTTTAATCAATTCTGCAACAAAATGGTTATCCGGTTGGTTCATATGTAAGTCTTGGAAAAGCATAAAATGCGCCTTCGGGTTTTACACAGGAAATGCCATCAATTGAGTTAAGTTTTTCAACTGTCATATCACGTCTTAAAGTTAGTTTTTCTTTTGCCTCAATAAGATTTGACTGATCACCTTCAAGCGAAGGCTTTAATTCCATACTGCTCAGGATGATTTGCAGAAAGACGTGCTCTTAATATTTTATTTATTGCTTCGATGTAATCGGATAAGAATTTCTTTTCTTCCGCTTACAATTCCCCATCCAATCCTAAAACCCGGAACCATATAATTTTTTGATAATCCACCAAAAGTAATGCAGGAAACTTCTTTATTTAAAGAAGCTATTGAAACAAGTTTTTTATCATCAAATAAAAGTTTATCATAAATTTCATCCGCAAAAATTACCAGATCATTTTCACCTGCAAGATCAACAATTTGCTGAAGGTTTTCCGTTGTGTAAAGTGATCCGGTTGGATTGTTTGGATTGATAAGAATTATTGCTTTTGTTTTATCATTTATTTTACTTTTTATATCTTCAATATCCGGCAGCCAGCCGTTTTCTTCATCAAGGTAATAAGGATTTTCAATCGTTGCCAGCTTACTTTGAATTGCCGTATAAAGCGGATAGCCGGGAGTTGGAGTTAAAACATTTTCGCCGATTATTAACTAAAGCAGTTAGACAAATTTCAATTGCTTCACTTGCACCAGTTGTAACAAAAATATCGTGTACGTTGGTTATTCCTTTTCTTTCCGCTTCTCTTTCAATTGCATCTCTTGCTTCCTGTATTCCTGAAGAAGGTGCGTAACCGTTATCATTGTTCATCATTGCGTCATAAGTTGCTTTTACAAGATGTTCCGGTGGAGAAAAATCATAAATATTCGGATCGCCTATATTCAAGTAAAGCATTTCTTTACCGGATTTTGCAACTTCATTTGCAAGTACAATAATATCTCTAACTGCGTAAGTGATCTTTTCAGTTCTAACAGCAGGAACAATTTTCTTGTGGCTCATTCTTTCCTCCGTATTTAAACTAATTGTTTAAAATCTGTAATATCAATAACAAATTTAACAGAATTAAGATTATAAAGCGATAGAGAAAGGAAGAAGGGTTAGTAAGTTTTGAAAAGTAATTGCTTAAAGTTAATTAATTTTTTGAAGAGTTGATTTACCAGGTTCAACAATGATACGGTATTTGATATTATTACTCCCCGAACATCCTAAATTACCTTCTTTTTCTACTCCTATTCCTTCAACAATAACTTTTTGCGACTGCGTTGAGAGCACATTGTAAGTTCCATTATCATTCGTTTTTAACTGTGTAGCGATATCATAGCCAATAAAACTTTGTTCTCCACCACCGTATGTACTGGTTTTCTTGTAGTAGGCAAGCGCATCTGAAGCTAAGTTATTTAAGTCCAATATTACAGCGTCTCTATTTGACTGCACGGCTTTGCTTTGGAAATTATCAAGTCCTATAACTATTGCTATTCCTACAATAATAATTCCCAATACAATTAGTAGTATTTGTTGTGTTCCCATGTTTTATACCAGGTTCAATTACAGGTTTTCATTAAAAAAATTCAAATTTATCTATTACCAATTTTATGTCATAAGCATTCTATAACCTGTTCTAAGTTATGAAATATTATTATTAATTGTGCTATTTCGGATAGATTTAGAAATGCATTAAACAAAAAAAAATCGATAGAAAAGATATACTTCACTATCGACCCACATTAAGAATTATTTAATTGAGTTAAAATCCAGGAATTTCTTATATCATAATTATAAGAAATAAAATAACTGAAATTATTGTTGCAGCTAGAAAGAGAAGACTGAATGAGTCTCTAGCTTTCTCTTTGTATAATGTATTCATTAACTACCTGAAACCCTCACCACTTTGCGGATAGAACAATTGGAGCACAAAATAATATTTGAATACATCAATGGCAATAGTGTGTAAGATTTAATTACATAAATTAATCACTTTTTTATTGGGAGCACGCTTTTCAAGCAAAAATCAGCTAATAGAATTAACTACTTACATTTCATCTTAAGTGTATAACTATAATGTGTTACTCCGTTACCCGGCACATCCAGGTTTGTAGTTTCGCCATCTTTAAAAGTAAATTTAAGCACCCTATCTTCTTCAAGGGCAGGAAACGGTAGATTGGCAGGAATGTTTTGAGAATATCCAGGGCAAATTATATTAAACTGTCCCCCCTGGTCTGAATCGCTTATCTTTTTAATTTCTAAAGTTGCATCACCATCTTTTGAATAGACAACTTTTCCTTTATAATTTACTTTGTAACTACTATTGCCTTGAAATTTGCACTCCTCGGCATTTCCTGTCCAGGTTGCATTAACTGTTCCATCGCCTTTTACTGTTGGAGGATCTGCTTCCCAATTTATTGTGCAGGGGATTGTACCAGTTCCAATAGATTCTAATAAAAACCCTCCCATATAACTATGGGTCATTGTGTGGTTATAAACAATATTAAATTTATCAGCAGCTTCAATTTCGATTTCTATATCACCATCATCATCAAATTCCAATTTCTCAATCGAGTAGGGATAGCGAGCCCAAAACTCCATCCATACTTTATATTTACCCGGATCGCAATCGGCAGTAAACTTGGATTCAGCCTTACCTTCTTCATCTGTTCTTACTTTTTCCGGATTGAATGATCCTCCATCTCCCTTAAGTGTAACATCCATATCTTTTGTAGGTACGCCATCACAATCGATTATTTTAATCTCTGCTTTTGTTGTTTCACCACCTTTAAGTTTTTCTTTTTCAAGTTTTAATTCGTTTATAGATCCCTCTCCAATTGCACTAACAACGATTTCTGGATCTTCATCTCTTTTTCTCTTTTCAAAATCCCTGATATGCTGCATAAGGGGCATAAGTTGTTGTGCAATGTTTTTACCATTCTGCGCACCGGAAATTGAAAAATCATACGTTGCTGTAGCTTCAACAACTATCTCAGCTGTTTCATTAACTTCAATAAAAGCTCTTATTATATATACACCTGCGGAACTTCCCTTATTGATTGAACCAGAAACAAGGTATTGAAGTTCTGAAGACATATCTCTACCTGGATGAAAATATGAAGAAGATGTGCCTCCTACAGAGTAATTTTCCTCACCAAACTCGTTAATTAAAACCATTTGCCCATCATAAAAATTTAAACAACCTTTGCTAGGGTCCTGATTAAACAAAGCATCTAAAACTCCATCGCCAACCATTAACATATTCAGCCAATCTGCCTGATCCAATCCTGAACCGGGTGGCGGGGCTGTTTTTTGCCATATATCAAATTCGAAAAATGCAAGATCCCGTTTTGGGCATTCCTGGCATTCCCATCCTTGTGGTAAGAGATTGTTTGAGTAAACAATTAATGCAATGAGTATTAATAATAAAGTTTTCATATTACTCTCGCCGTTTTCTGATAATTAAATTTATTTAAGCAAAAACTATTTTATTTGTCTGAAAAAATCAAATTTAATTTCTCTTATTGTTCTACCAACTCAACTCTTCTATTAAGTTGTTTTCCTTCATCTGTTTTATTTGTACTTACAGGACAAAGCGGACCAACTCCTTTACCAGCTAATCTTTTAGCAGATATGCCATAGTTCTTTACTAACTCATCTACTACAGCTTTAGCCCTGTTTTCTGAGAGTTCCATATTATGTTTCAAATCTCCCGTCATATCAGTATGCCCGATTACATAAAGATTAAGTTTACTTTTCATCTTTAACATTTCAGATATTGCTTTTAATGTTGGTGCAGATTCAGGTTTAATAGTGAAACTGTTTACATCAAAGTAAATTCCGTAAACAGTAACGTGTCCTGTTGTGCTTATATCATCCACCATAGCTTTAGGATCTGCTACAATTTCTTGTTCAACTCCACTACGTTCAATTATTGTTAAATGATACCACGTATCCGAAGTAGATACTGCAACCCAAATGTCTTGTCCATTATTATTCACATGAAGGTAAGCGTTACTAGGAGTATATTCATAAGCAGTACCACCAATTTTTTTGACGGCATTTATATAATTTTTTGTTATTTTATACGGTGAAGTAGGAGTATCGGTCCCATATTTTATCTCAATCTTTTTCCCTTCGACCTGAATTTCTTCTAAGAATTACCCGCGCGTGAAGGAAATATTCAGAGCCGAATTCATCTACATTGTAATAAGTTATATAAAAACCTTCCATCCGATTGAAAAGTGGATGGTCTTTGCTGCCCTCAACATCCTGTGCGGGACAAATTGATAGTTAGGAGTATAAACATCATCAAAACATATCCGGTTTTAAATTCATTTAAGTTCATTATTAATCTCTCAATTTAATATGATTCAAATAATACTTTAATAATTTTTCTATTGTTTGATTAGCTCAACTCTTCTGTTTTTGGTTCTGCCTTCTTCGGTATCATTAGTAGTAAAAGGAGCTAAAGGCCCAACCCCCGCAGACGTTAACCTTTTAGAATCGACATTGTATTTAGACACAAGTGCTTTCACAACAGCTTCAGCCCTATCCTGAGAAAGCTTCATATTGTATTTATAATCTCCAGTATTATCGGTGTGGCCGACAACATAGAGATTTAGCTTTGGATTTTCAGAAAGCAATTTTGAAATTTCTTTTAACGTAGGATCTGATTCAGGTTTAACCACAGATTTGTCAAAATCAAAATAAATACCATACAGTGCTACCCGCCCCAGCGCATTTATATCACTCATCATTGAATTAGCATCAACAACAATGTCTTGCTCCATTTCTGCTTCTTCAATAATCCATAGCTGATACTTTCTACCGTCCCCGTATGATTTGACACGAATCCAGGTAATCCGGTTTTCCTTTTTTAATTGAAGATATATATTGCAACAGCCTTCTTCATAAAGTAGGGTACCACCAGCCTTTGTAACAGCGTTCATATAATTTCTTAGGATTTTAGGACCGGAAGATTCTTCTTCACCTTTTATTAGACCGTAGTTTAAATAATAATAATAACCCTCAACGTTCACTTTCTTTCCATTTTCGATCTTAAAATCTTTGTAGACATTGAATTCAACCTCATCATATTTCATTATCCTGTAACCGGGCATGCGGTTAAATAGGGGGTGATCTTTACTACCTTTAACATCCTCCTGAGAAAAGGATAGCGAGCAGAAAATAAATACCGTAATTAACAATGTGACAGTTTTCATTATTCCTCCATTATTAAATAGTTACACAAGTTCTACTTTATAAGAATCATTTTTTTAGTTTCAATAAAATTTTCTGTTCTTAGTTGATAGAAATAAATTGCGCTTGTTAATCCTATACCATTAAACTCTACTTCATATTCTCCCACAGGTTTTTCTTCATTCACAAGTGTTGCAACTTCATTTCCCAACACATCATAAACTTTTAGTGTAACAAAACTTAATTCTGAAATTTGGTATTTAATTGTTGTAGTTGGGTTAAAGGGATTGGGGTAATTCTGGGTTAATATAAATCCTTTGGGTTGAATGTTTTTATAATCAAGCTCTATTCCCGCAATGGCTCCTGATATTTCAAGTGTTGCATCACCGACTAAGTCACCGTGACTTCCATATATTGAGTAATCTCTTACATCGTCAGCACCATCACCATTAATACCCAAATCCTCAAGCTCATCAAAACGCCAATAAGCTATCAAACCACTATCTGCAGATGAATAATAGACGGGTCCAAGAGTATCTCCCATAGTATTATAAATTTGTGTTTGAGAACGCATAAAATTCCATATACGTAATTCGTCTATAAGACCATCAAAATACTCAAGATTATGGCCACCTATACCAACCGCTCCCAGCGGAAGGGTTCCACCAGAATTACTTGACATAGTATCTAAAGTACCATTCAAATAAGTAATAAAAGTGTTCCCATCATAAGTTAAAGCTATGTGATGCCATTCAAATGAGGGGATGGTATCACCTCCTAAAAACCGATCACCACTCTGCCACCAATTTATCAATTTGTCTTTTAGAAAAAAGCCTCGCGAACTTCCACTATAAATTGTCCTCCAGCCTGAATAGTTTGTATCAATAAATACCCAAGCCTCAATTGTAAAAGAATTGGATGGTTGAACAGATGGAAGTGATACCTGATCTCCGTCTCCATCTAAACTCAGTGCAAGATTAAAAGGATTTTGAGCGAAAAGGAATCCATTTAGTGAAATTAAAATTGGTATTGATAGTATCAACTGTTTCATAATTAACCTCATTGAAATTAAAAAAATGAAATTTCATTGGCACCACTTTATTCATATTCTATTAAGAAGCTCTTCTTACATATAGCTAAGCTTCTTACTAATTACTTTTTTTTACTGTATTGTACTACAAGATTAAGAGTGAAGAATCTGCTTAGCCACCAATCATTGAACTCATCTGGTATAGAAGTTAATTTAAGATCTTCTTTAGATATATTATTTGTAATTGCATCATCAACTAAATTGGTAATTGTTTGAATATAACTGATCATTTCGTCCAGGTTTTGATTTTTCCCAACCGGTCCGTGCCCAGGGACTATTTGTTCTACGTCAAGCTTTTTCAATTCCTCTAGATATTCAATCCACTCCTCCAGAAATCCATCACCAAGCCAGGGATGACTTTCTATAAATAGAAGATCACCAGTGAATAGAATTTTATCCTCGGGCAACAGTAACACCATATCACTCTCAGTATGACCTTTGCCTCTGGAAAACAGAATTACTTTTCTATCTTTACCCTGAATTACAAGTGTATCTTTAATTATTTTATCTGGCAATATGGTTTTGTATTCATCGAAAGATTCTTTTATAGCCTTATAATATCCGAGCCACATTTTGTGTTCTTCCAACTTTCGAGGATCAGTCTCTCCATCAATTTCTTTCTGCGTTGATTCTATTCTATCATCTACCACTTTCTTTTCATATTCCAATTCTTCAGGTTCTGTTTTTTCAATTAGTTCTTTTGTTTTTTGTGTAGCTATTATCTCAGCCCCGGAAAAAACCTGGTTGCCTCGAATATGATCATTGTGATAATGGCTATTTACAACATACTTAACGTCATTCCCGGTTAGCTCTTCAGCAGCTTTCTTTAAGTCTCTCGCAGCTTTTGGTGAGATGAAACAATCAAAAACAAGTGTTTCATTACCAAGATTAATAATTCCGGCATTACAGATGGCATAACCACCATTTTTATGTATAGCTGTATAAACTCCGTTAGTTAGTTTTTCAATTGTGAAATGTTCTGATTCAAAGCTTTGTGAAAATGAAATTCCAACGAAAGCAATTAACATCAGAAGTATTTTTATAATCTTCATATCTGCTTCCTGCTTTATTAAGTGTCTCACTATAGAATGTGGTTTATAGTTGATACTATTTTATTAATATCATCTTTTTAGTCTCGAATAAACTTTCCTGACTTAAGTTGGTAGAAATAAACTCCACTTGTTATGATAAGCATTTCCGCCGGAGGCGGATCCGCCTATGGCGGAAAATTTAACTTCATATTCTCCTGCTGGTTTATCTTCATTCACAAGTGTTGCAATTTCATTTCCTAGAACATCATAAACTTTTAATGTAACTAACCTCTCCCTATTTCCCTCTCCTTGGTAAGGAGAGGGATTTAAGGGTGAGGTCGAAATGGTAAATCTTATTTTTGTTGAAGGATTAAAAGGATTGGGATAGTTCTGTGAAAGTGAAAATTCTGTTGGTAATTCTGAATATTGTTCTATAACTCCTGAAGGAAATTGCGATTCATAAGCTCCCATATCGGGCATTGTACCGGCTGGATTGGGTCTAGGATTTCCTTCGATATCTGTAGCCGGGGCGTATTGCCAGAATCCTGCAATCTGAATTGAGTCAATCCCGGTTGCAATGCAGGGGCTTAAATCCTGAAGATGAAAATCGTTATTTAATGTATCAACAAATAATGGATCTGAATCAATATTGCCTATTCCCCAATTAACAACAGAGATAGAATCATTTATATGAACTGAATCAACACCAAATTGAATATCATTATAATTTGAATAGAGGGTACAGGCTAAAGTATCATTCGTTGCCAGTAAAGAAACCTGATCGGGATAATTACCCCAGAGTATGCTGTTTGTTAGTGTTATAGTGCTACCCGTTCTTACCTGTATTCCACCTCCGCTTCCAGATCTGTTGTTTGCAAAGGTGCAATTCATAAAATTAACTTTAGAACTATTGCTAATTCCAGCTCCGCCCGAAGTACCCCCATTAGCTATATTCTTTACAAATAAACAATTGTATACATTACCAAGGCTAAAGGACGCAAAAGTACATGCGCAGTCCATTGATTAGAAATGTTTCCAGTAAATTTAGAATTTGAAATAGTAAAATCTGATATATTTCCTATTCTTAATGCACCGACACGTAAAGCATTATTATTAATAAATTCACAGTTATCTATCGAAAGCTGAGCAAGAGGTTGGATAGAATTGTATTGTTCAATTAGTCCGGCGCCACATCGGTTTAGTGCAGAATTTTCTTCAAATTTTGAATTTGTGATTTCAAGTTGGGAAACAGAAACAAATCCAGTAGTATCTGCAATGTATTCTAATCCACCCCCCTGGTATTCAGCAAGGTTTTGATAGAATAAACACGAATCAATTTGCAAATTGCAGTTTGTTGAACTAATTCCACCGCCCCAGATAGCAGAGTTTTGAGTAAAAGATATTTGATTTAATTCTGCATCACACCAGCCGATGCTTAATGCTCCACCATGCTCAGCATAATTATCAGAAAATAAACAATCATTAAGATCAAGCTCAGAGTTTCCACTAAGTATTGCTCCTCCCCAAATAGCAAGGTTTTGTGTAAAGTCAGAGTTAGTAATTGTTATTGTGCTGGAATCAGAAGAGATTGCTCCGCCATTATATGTAGCTGTATTTTCATTAAATTCACAATCCCCGATATTCAAATCGCAATGCCAGGTAAAAATCGCACCACCAGATTCCCCTGTTGTATCTCTTTCAAATGTTGTGCTGTTGATGTTAATATTGCTGAAGTCAGAATGAATGCCTCCGCCTAAAACCCTGGAACTATTTTCAGTAAAAGTGGAATTTGTGATTGTTAAATCAGAGGTGTAAATGCCCATTGCACCACCAAAAATAGAAGCAGTATCTCTTTCAAAAATTGTATTATTTATTTGAACATTACTAAAATCTGAACCTAATCCTCCACCTAAAGTATTTGAACCGTTGTCAATTATATTGCAATTATTTAATTGAATCTCACAATCAATAACTCCAAGACCACCTCCCCAGTTTGCAGAGTTATCAAAAACATTTACTGAATTAAGATTGTAATTGTGGTCTCCCAGCAGATAATACCTCCACCGTTGCCACCGGCTATATTGTTAGTAATAATATCATAATTAAATTCAGAATTGGATATTCCACCAATCCAAACTCCACCCCCTCCTTCATCAGCTTGATTTGAATCGATGAGGTTACCTATAAATACCGGATCAGATTCCCAGATTTTGATTCCCCCACCATCCCAAGCACGGTTATGCGAAATCTCATTCTCCACCAAAGTTATACTTGCGAAGTGCAAACCTAAACCTCCACCTGATGGAGAATCTGAACCACCTGCACTGTTATATTCAATTAGGCAGTTGGAAATTAATACCTTGTTAAAAGCTGAAATGAAAATCGCACCACCTGCATTATCGGGAGGACTTGAGCCAACAGCTTTTCCGTATTGCAATGTGCAATAAATAATTTTGGATGTATCATTTTCAGTAGGTGTATCAATAAATTGAATCCCATTCCATCCACCCAAAGTAGTATTAGGATTGTGAAATCCGGTTGTATCATTAACTGTAAATGTGATTTTACTTGTTTGTGTGCCAGTAGCTAATAATCTTCCTTGAACATTTAATGCAAAATATCCTTGAAATACTACTAACTACGCCGGCTCAATAGTTAACGTAGAATCATTAGGAATAGTTATATCGCCTTGAATATTATAAGGTGAGCCATTTATCCCCCATGTTCCAGATACATCACCAGGTGGAACATTCGTTTGAGCAAACGATAAAAACAAAAATCCCTGAACTAAATAAAATTATAATAAACTAATCTTTTTCATATTTCATTCCATAAGTATTTAATTTTAGTTATTCTAGTTACTTCATCAATACCATTTTCTTAGTTTGAATAAATATCCCTGCTTTTAAGTTGATAGAAATAAACTCCACTACTAAAAAGTGAAGCATCAAAAGTTACTTCGTGTTTGCCGGCACTTAGTTCTTCATTAACAATTGTTGTAAGTTCTCTTCCCAACAGATCAAATATTTTAAGAGATACTATTCCCAGTTCAGGCTGATGCCATCTAATTGTTGTGCTAGGATTAAACGGATTAGGATAGTTTTGATTAAGCTCAAAGTCGTTAGGAACTTCTTCATTTAAAGAAAAGATACCTGCAATACCTCCACCATTATGAGTAGCCATTATAAGTCCATAATCTCCACTTACCCAACCATTGTTTGCATCAAGGAAACAAACTGAGCTAACATCATACCACGTGCGGGTTGTTTGGGAAAACCAGGTGTTTCCTCCATCTGTTGTGCGTAAAATGGTGCCACTTGCACCCGCAATCCATCCATTATTTAAATCGATAAAATCTACAGCATTCAATCGTTCCCCGGTTCCGCTATTTTGAGGTAACCAGGTACCACCACCATTAGTGGTGTGCACAATTTCGCCATAAATTCCTACTGCCCATCCATTATTCGCGTCCACGAAATCTATACCAGCAAAACGAATACTAGTGCCACTGTTTTGTTGATTCCAGGTTGTGCCTCCATCCGTGGTATGTATTATATAACCCTCCAGTCCACCTGCCCAGCCTTCTGTCTGACTGACAAACTTTACAGCGTGCAAAGATCTAGGTGCAATACCACTATTTTGCCAAGTCCAGCTTACACCACCATTACTAGTATAATAAATATCTGCGTAGCGTGATACTGCCCATCCATAATTTGCATCTACAAAATCAACAGCGTATAAATCTACACCAAGTGTATCAGTTCGTGCCCAATTTACCCCACCATTTAGTGTACGCATAATATATCCGTCTTCCCCAACTGCCCATCCGTGAGCAGCATCAACAAAGTCCGTTGCAAATAAATTAAATGGTGATATAGCCTGCACTTCCCAATATTCTCCGCCATATTGAGTGTGTAAAATAGTGCCAGGGCTGCCCACCGCCCAGCCATTAAGCATATCCACAAATTTTATAGAATACATCCAACCTCGAGGACCATAGTTTTCCATACTCCAGGTTTGTCCTAAATTAGTAGTTTTCAGTATAACCCCATCTTCTCCGACAGCCCAGATCTGATTGCGGATGGCTAAAGCATTAAGACGGGTTGTTACTCCACTGGTTTGAGCAAACCAAACGGCTCCACCATCCCAGGTGCTAAAAATTGTGCCGGCACTTCCAACTGCAAAGGCGTGGCTAGTTCCAACATTGCGAATCGCAAGTAACTCTTCACTAGTACCGGTATTTTCTATTGTCCAGTTAAGTCCATCATCTGTAGTGATAAGAATTATTCCGTTAGAACCACAAATGCGCCCAATGTTAGGCACTGTAAAGTGAATTGAATGAAGACTGGCTGTAGTAGTACCAGCTGTTTGTGGAGACCAACTATTTCCTGCATCACTGGTATAAAGGATAGTCCCTTGGTGTCCTACGGCCCACCCATGATCAGTATCTCGAAAATAGAGTGACTTTAGCGAAATAGCCAAACCTGTAGGGAACTGAGCCCAGTTACTGCCTCCGTCGGTTGTATGAAGCAATGTTCCCGCGGTACCTACTGCAAAACCAGAGCCAGCGTCCGTAAAAAAGACATCATATAATGTGGCGCTAGTTCCACTATTCTGAATAACAAATGATAACCCACCATTAATTGTCCGTAGAATTAATCCATTATAACCTACAATCCAACCATTATCCCAGTCAACAAAATGAACTGCATTCAACGGATCAGTACCATAGAATTGTTGACCCCAGGTTGCACCTCCATCGGATGAATAAAGCATAGTACCGTAGTTGCCTACAGCCCAGCCAATGTTGGCATCAATAAAGTAAAAATCATTCAACTCATTTGGTTGCGGATATGGATTCTGCCAGTACCAGCCACCTTGAGATAAAATAGTTTGATGAAAAAGAATAATTAAAGAGAGGGAGAGTATCAATTTTTTCATAGCACACTCCTATGAAAATATATTTAGAACCATCTGTGCAAGGAAGAAATAAATTAAGGAATTATGAAATAAGTAAGTTCCTAATCCCCTGCAGGGCAGATGTATTTATTTATGATTAAACTTGCAAATAAAATAGGACAGAATCAATTAACGATCGTTAAGTGTTTTGAATTATCAAATGAATAAGTTGTTGAAAATTATTTAAGTTTAAGTTGAGTTTTAAAGTTTGTGTTTTATAATTACATAAAATTTTTTACTAATAGAAAAGGAGATTTTATAATGAAAATATTTATTAAAACTCTATGGATAAATTTTATTATGTTTATTTTGATCAGTAATTCTTGTCTAGCACAATTCACTGCTGATATGATCCAAACAGAAGGAGATCAAGTAACAACAAGCAAGTTATTTGTAGAAAATCCATACTACTGCATAGAAGCAGAAGAGGATGGTAAAACTATTTTTGTTATTGTTAACCAGGAAGAAAAAATAACCAGAGTTGTTATGCCTTCAGAAAAAATGTATATGGAAATGGGAAGCCAGAGTATGATGAGCATGGCTAACGATGTTTTTCAAAGTATCGATAACATGAAAGAGACATACGATGCTGCCCTGGTTGGTACCGAAACAATAAATGGTTATGAATGTGAAAAATATATTGTAAGCTACGAAGGTGACGAAATGTTAACTTACTGGCAATCATCACAGCTTGGTTATCCAATAAAAGTTGTGAATGCTATGGTTAACGGAATGACCATGGAGCTAACCAATATTGTGGAAGGTGATATTGAGGATTCACGATTTACCATCCCTTCCGATTATACGAAGATGGAAAGATAAGTTATTAATTTTTTTTAGAGGAGAGAGAATTATCTTTCTCCTCTTTTTTATTTTTCTTTAGGCGTTGTTATTCTGTGAGCATTCCATACATATTCGTAATCGTGCCACATTGATTTATTGTCCCTGTGGGTACCTGTTTCTCTGAATGTTGCGAATGGTGTATTCTGGAAAATTTCCTTTTTGGACGTTACTCTTTCAGGAACTTCTATTGTTATTTTCTTTCCGGTTGCAGGATCTACAAATTCTTTTATTGTTACAAATTCTTTGCTTTCATAAATAGTTTCTTTACCCGATTCATAGGCATCTCCTCCATCGTCCAATAATGGAGTCCAGCAAGGAAACTTTGGAGTTTCTTTTTTATAATTTACCTGGTATTCAACTGTTAAATTTTTATCTCCATCATAAACATCACCGTCCATTTCAAGATACAACTTGTTTGAAATTAGCTTACCTTTAATTTTAAACTTCCTGTTTTCGGGTCCATCCTTTAATCCTTTATAATAATATTGAACTTGCGTAACTCCTGGAATAGAAAGTACCAAACCAAAAGGTGCACTACCTAACGCTGCCTGGAACATTGCTGCATCCAAAACATCGGGTCCAAATTCCATCACCAGCTCTTCAAGAGTTGTTGGTCCGTATTTATTTCCAGCAACAACAGAAGCACCTGCACCACATTTGCATAGCTCTTCTCCTTTTTGTGATTCGAGCTTTATGCCCTTCATTTTTTCTCTATATGTTTTCGAAAGTTTGCTCAACACCTGATCGATTAGTTCATTCAAAGCCATCTTACCTACCGATTCTGCAACATCCTTGTTAAGCAAAGCGACAATTAATTTGCAGTCGATATCATTTCCGAAATTATGTTCTCCTGAAGAACACCTGCTTGATATTATTGAAGCAGCCAGTTTCCTGATATCGTCAGAATACCAGGCTCCAGTAATCCATTTCTCCACAAATGACTTTATCTCTTCCTGTGATACACTGCCGGATTGTTTAGTAATTGAAGATAACTCTTCCAACGAACCCGCATATTTTGCATACTCGTCTGCCCACTCCCTGTTAAAATTTTTAATAGCTTTTTTGCTTAATTCGCCTGCCCATTTAAATATTGATGGAATTTTATCCAACATATTAATTGCTTCATTTACCTGTTTTGTTAATGCAGCTAGTCCGCAAAGATTTGGGATCAGATCATAAGTTACTATTCCTTCACCTTCAACATTTCCCGACCCATCAATATTTAAATAGAAATGCGTTGTGTGCGTTACCATTAAAGACATAATTATCTTCTCATTTTCAAAAGGAAGATTTAACTTTCCTTTTGCAAATTGTTTTCCAAATTCTCCTGCAGATTGTTTAAATCGGATTTCCCAACCCCAACCTGTTCCAACCCAATCACCAACAAAAGCATCAATAGATGAACTTGTGCTTTCATTATCATTTTCATTAAAGCTTAATTTTTGAGAATAAGAATCAGTTAGCAAAGAAAATAAACAACAATAAAAGTAAAGTTTTCATAACATCTCTCCACTATTATTAAATTAAAACCATCTTCATTGTTTCAATAAAACTTACTACTACGCCTTCTGCAGGGTAAACTCTAAATCGATAGAAATAAATAGGTTAAATAATTTATTCTTCAATAAACTCCGGTGGAGTTAACGTAAAACCAAGCTGTGTTACCCAAGCTAAATCACTAAAAGCTATCCATTCACCAGTAAGCAAATTATCTGCAAAAAATATTACGCTAAATCCTGGGATGTTAACTTTATTACCTGTTGGAGGCATACTGCTTTTCCCGGTATTCGTTCCTGATAAACTCCATTGGATCACAACTGCTGAATCTCCTACAAAAAGTCTTTTCTCTACATCTAAATGAAAATCAGGGAATGCATTTCTTGTATTTGTTATTTCTTCCTTTAGTAAATCGCTTCCGATTTTTAGTTTAAAATCCGGATTCATTCTCAACTCAAATTCCGAACTTGTAATGGCATCCAGTTCTTCAAAATTTCCAGAATTCCACGCTTCAAAATATTTATCAAGAAGTGGATTTATTTGTTGTTTATAATCTGTTTTTTGGCAAGATGTTGATAATTGAAGAATGAGAAACAAGAATGCGATACTAAGTAAAAAAGATACTATACGTTTCATCTTATCACCTTTCTATTTTATTAATAACATTTTTTTAGTTTGAATAAAATTATTTGCTTTCAATTGATAGAAATAAATTCCACTTGTTAATCCATTTCCACTAAATTCAACTTCATATTCTCCTGCTGGTTTTTCTTCACTTAAAATCGTTGCAATTTCATTTCCCAATACATCATAAACTTTTAGTGAAGTAAAACCAGTTTACGGAATTGTGAAACTTATTTTTGTTGAAGGATTAAAGGGATTTGGATAATTTTGCTGCAAAGTAAATCTGCCTGGGTTGCTTGTAGAAGTGTCCATCAATTCAACAGTTGTTATATTTAATAGTTCATAAACAAACAGAATATTTGGAGCTCCAACTAATATTCCACCTAAAGAAAAAGTACCCATATTAAAATCAGCAGTCGAAAATAATCCTCCTGCAGCAGCATTCGGCTGCCCGATTCCTACATCACTTAATACATCATGAGTCAATCCAGTAAAAGTTCCTGCAGGAATGTGAAACTGATGAATAAGTTGTGGACCAGGGATTGTATTTCCTCTATCAAAAATCCACAGATATGGTCCGCCCGGACTAACATTATCGCAAGCTATTCCTGATATAGAAGGTAGCATTATATTGTAAGAATTCAGCAAATTTCCTGAACGCATTATAAGAGCTAGAGGTTCGTTCCAGCTACCCACCCAGAACGCATCATTGTTTTCATCATATGCTATATGTACTTACATTAACAGGTGAATTGATAGTATTTACAAGGGTTTTTGCAATAAAATCCATTTGATAAATCAGATGAAGAACCCGTTCCTCAGCATACATATATGTTCCATCAAATGTAATATCGCTAAGATTACTTACTCCGGGGATTGAAAATGTTTCTACCAAACCACCAGCAGAATTATATTTTGTAATCAGGTTAGTCTGACACTGTTACTTACATAGAAGAAAGTCCCATCAAATTCAGCTCCTGTACCTTCAGCAAGATTAACACTTAATTGTACATCCCAAATAATGTACCGGGTTTCAGGATATAGTTTTTTGAATAGTTGGAAGTAGTAAGAAGAGAATACAGAGGAAGATATTTTTAATATTCATAATCCTGTCTAAAAGGTTCATTAAACGTTCCTCAGAAATCCGTATTTAAAACAACGATTTTATTTTAATAAAATCAATTAACGATTAGCAAACAAAAAAGCCCGACTTGGATAAGCCGGGCTTTGAAAGTAATATTATATGAGAGTTTATTTTAGAATAGACATCTTTTTTGAATCAGTAAATTTATCCGATTCAATTCTGTAAACATAAACTCCTGAAGAAAGATTTGCTGCATCAAAAACGAATTCATGGAATCCACTCTCTAATGTACCGCTAAATACTTCAGCTACTTTTTCACCTAACATATTATAAACATTAAGTTGAAGCTGAGTTTGAACAGGTAACGCAAATTCTATCTTTGTTGATGGATTAAACGGATTTGGATAGTTTTGGTAAAGAGCAAATTCTTTTGGGTTAATAACATCAACTTCAATATTGATTACCTCAGAGTAACTATGAGTTCCTCCAAAATCAACTTGCTTTAACCTGTAAATGTATAATCCACAGGAATCTCTCTATCGGTATAAGAGTAATTTTGAATTTCTGTTGTAGTACCATATCCCTCAACAAATCCAACAGTTACAAATTCACCGTTAGAACTTCTCTGTATCTCAAATCCATGGTTGTTGATTTCAGATGCAGTAGACCAGTTTAGTGTAACTTCGTTCTCATTTGTTGAGGCAGTAAAGGAAGTAAGCTCAACAGGAACAATGCCGGTACCATAGACTAAAAAGTTATCAAGTACCCACCACCAGTCCCATCCTGGTTGTACACTTCTTACCCTAACGCTTACATTTGATTGTCCGCCAAGTAATGCGGTAACATCAACAGCTTCGTGGGTGTTACTTATATCAACTCCAATTTGATCCCAAACGCCTGTCCAGGTACTTCCGCCATCAGTGCTAACTTCTACATGTGCTTCGTCCTCAGCATCAAGTACATTCCAGTCGTTATCAAATTCAATCCATATTTCTCCAGTAAATGAAGAAAGATCGAGAACAGGAACTATTGTAGCGGTTGATAAAAATGTTGTACCGCTTCCGCATTCATCAGAATCTGCAGTAAGTATTCCGCCAGAAGAGGTTGGAGGTAAAGTATAACTATTTGGAAACGGCGAAAACCGAATTTCCCAATCACAGTTTCCACCCTGATTTGTAACAGTCCATTGACCTATACCACTTTCAAAATCATCAAAAAACAAAGTGTCAATAACAATGTTTGGATCTGCTTCTGTTGTAAAACTCCAAACGGGGCCTGTTGTGTTGCAGGTATCACCAATTTCAATAACCTGCCAGAAGTAATCAGTTAAATAATCGAAAGGACCAACTGTTATTGTCCAGCTTGTTGCAAGTGTTCCACTTTGAACTAAAGACATTGAACCAGGACTCGATCCGAAATATAGTTCATTTGTTAATGCACCTGCACCGTTGGTCCAGGTTAATTCTGAAAGATTTATTGAAATATTTGTTGCACCAGCAGCAGGATTAGGATTAGAAGCAGCTACTACGGGACAACCACCAGCACCCATATCAACTGCAGCCCAGAAGGCAGCATGAAATGTACTTGTTCCATTATTATTACCACCTGAGGAATTACAACCTCCGTGTGTATGAACACCAACTGCTTCGCCAGTAAGCCCGTTAATAACAGGGCTGCCCGAGTTTCCACCTTGCGTATCAGTTACATATCTCATTGTTGTGCCCGAAGAACCAGCATTTGGACCTATGTGCGTTTGCTGTGTTTGATTTGCCGCACCATTATCAACTCCATAACCTGTAATGCGAATTGAATCAGGACCAAGATCCTGCACAAGTGGCCAAAAAGCACCTTGAGCCTCCTTAGGCATTAACCCCGTAATTGAATTAGGAAATACTTCAAATACTCCCCAATCATTTCCAACTCCACCGTTGGTAAATATTTTTGTCGAAAGATCAACTGAATATTGATCTTCAGGGCCGGGATGCTGAATCGTTCCATTCGGTAATGATGGTGGAACTTGAAACTCCACTATATTTCCTCAGCTGCCATCAAGACAATGACCTGCTGAAACAAATTTTCCGTTTGGAATAATCCATGCAGTACAACCGATGCTCATCAATCTTCCTGTAGCTGGTTGATCTGATGAAATTCTGTCATCAGTAGGACCGCAAATGCTAGTGTAGGGTGAAGCGGTAGCCCAATCTCCGACAGTAATTTCATCGATGTTAACAAAAACATCACTATCAAACGGTCCAGCAAAGAGTTGAATCTCTACAACATTTCCGTTAAAAAAGGCACTGTAATTATTCCACTGTTCTATACTAACTGCATCCAGTTTTTGCCATAAGCCATCTTTTAATGAAGTTATAATCAAATAACTTTCACGGCCAAGATCTGCTTTGCTGAAGTGAAGCCCCATCCAGGGATAATCATCAATTCTTACAGTAGCAGAATAAACTTCAATAGTATTGCCTGCCTGATTACTGCCATTAAAGAATCCGGATTCCAATTCATAAGGTTCAAAATGATAAGGAATTTCTACAGGTTGGGCTAATAAGATTCCAGATGAGAGGAAGAAAAGAGAAAACGTAAACAAGAAAAAAGTTTTCATAGTTATCCTTCGTTATTAATTATTATTTGGGTTAGTTTATTGATATGAATTTTTCTGAAACTCACTATATAAATTATTCAGCCGAGGTTAAATTGGATATAGAAACATTCAAAAATCTTCGTTTAACTTAATAAAATTTAAACTCCTTTCAAATTGTGGCAACAAAAAATTACTTAAATTAAATTCAAATATTTTGTGCTGATACCAAATTTTGTTAGCCTTAATCTTCAGCAGAAAGAATTTCTAGTAAGTATATTATATTATTTCATCAACACCATCTTCTTAGTTTCAATACAATTTCCTGCTCGTAGCTGATAGAAATATATTCCACTTGGTAATTCATTGCCTGAAAATTCAACTTCATAACTACCTGCTGGTTTTTCTTCGTTGATGAGTGTTGCAATCACATTTCCTAAAATATCATATACTTTTAAAATCACCATTCCGAAATCCGAAATTCGAAATCCGATATTAGTAGCTGGGTTAAATGGATTGGGGTAGTTTTGGTATAATTTAAATGTAATTGGTAACTCAAATTCTTCTGCAACAGATGTTATACCATCTTCATTGAAAACAGAAATTGCATTAGTATGAACTATCCATTTATTATTATTTTCATCAATTTGGATATCTCTAATGTCGGTTGAATATAAACCAGAATTTTGCTGAGTATAGTGGGTAAAATTAATTCCATCGAACTTAATTAAACCATCTCCGCTCATCCATAGATTACCTAGTGAATCAACTACTATATTTCTCACCTCTTGTGCTGGTAAACCGGAATTATTTTGGTTAAAAAACATCCAGTCTATACCATCATATTTAATTAAGCCGGAAGTATCCGGTGGAATTCTATACCAGCTCATCCAAATATTACCCATAAGATCAGTTTCTAAGGATGTAGCTCCGCCAGGTAAGAATTGAAACCAGATAGTAGTATCACCATCAATTTTATAAACTCCCCCTGAAGTAAATAAATTTAAATACCACAGATTGCCACTTAGATCTTCTTCCATCTCATCTGTATAATTAATCGTTTCCTGTGTTGAGTTGTACCAATTGTTACTGGCAAATTTCTGCACTGTTCCAGGAAAAGTTAGAAAACCCGGCCAAGAGTTAATCCAAATTCCGCCATCTCTTGAGGGCGTAAGACCTGCAATATTATCGTAAGCAAGTGAAGAGTTTATAGTATCATAAACCAACCAAGGGGTTATACTTATATTCACCAGCCCGATATTATTATAAAATGCATATCCACCTATCCAGGCATTTCCATCACCACCTTTTACAATAACCCCACTCCATTGGTATGGTATAATTGAGTTTGAAGAATTAAATACGTCCCAATTAGTCCAATCAAACCTGATTATGCTGGTGTCTGCAATTATCCATTTAATATCGTTTTTATCAATGGCAAGGTTATACAGATTTAAATCAGGCAATCCGGAATTTTCGGAAGTATAAACTTTCCAATTGGGATTCTGTGCAGATAATTGGAGGGAGAAAAGAATAATCCATAAAGTAATGTTCAATGATTTCACTATTTAATCCATTATTATTTTAATAACACCATTTTCTTAGTTTCAATAAAAGAACCTGCTTTAAGCTGATAAAAATATACACCGCTTGGAAGTGAAGAAGCATTAAATTCAACTGCAAAACTACCAGAAGGTTTTTCTTCGTTAATAAGTGTTACAATTTCGCTACCTAATACATCGTAAATTTTAATAGTAACTAAACTTAATTCTGGAATTTGATAAATGATTGTTGTTTTTGGGTTAAAAGGGTTGGGGTAATTCTGTTCTATACTATAAGTATAAATTTTTCCTTCTTCATTTTCAGTTATAACAGGATTACCGTTTTTAAACTGGACATCCATACTATCGATATCAAAATTACCGGCTTCATCATACACTTCAACAATTATTCTGTAATCTCCATCCTGAAAATTATCTGTTTCGAATGCAAAAGCTTTTTCAGAAAGTTCAACCAGCGAATCACCATTGCTGTTTGTTAAGTTGTGATAATAATTTCTCTGCTCATTTGACCATCCCGAAGGAGGGAGCGTATTATCTCTTTGATAGATCACACCTGCATAAGGTTGATAATTCCCGCCATCATAAAAGGGATATTTGTGATTAAGAATATGTCCAAGAGTTTTGGGTTTTATTATTTCATTATCGGAAATTCTTTTTATTGTGTACCATGTAGTGTAAGCTGGCTGCTGCCATCCTGAGTCTCCAGCATAATCAACAACTTTAACAATTATATCAATTTCACCAAACAGACTATCGGGCTGTAAATAGATTGCTGATTCATTAATGGCGAATGCAAACTTAGACCATACAAATACAGGATCAATATACGGCGCTGTGGTATCAGGATAAGGTTGAAGCGCGAGCATAGGATTAAAATTTATCCCCCATTCATCGTCGGCATAGAACCAGACCAACCCGGAATCTTTTATTTCCACAAAATGTATATGTCCCCAGGTGCTGCTCCACTCTATTATATCTCCTAGATAGTCGTGAACCTGTACTGTGTCGCCAATATCAAACTGAATGGTGCTTTCGATCAGGTGAGCAGAAAGCCAGCCATCGGAAATACCGGCAACCTGAGTGTCGCTAACTGCTGTTCTCCAATAAGATGCCCCGCCTAATGTTAAAACAAGTTTTACATATCCATCTATAACGGAAAATGTCGGTTCACCGATTGGTGTTATCAAATCTAAACCCTGGTGAAGGTAGGAATCCGTTCCTCCCAATCCCATATGCTGCTCGTAATGATTCCAAACAGTGCGCATACTATCGAAGGGGAAAAAGGGCCAAGGGATAGGATCGTAACCGGATTGAGATTTTTGTTGAAGATTTAATTTGTTATAATTTTTTAATGTTTTGGTTTCTCCTAAATTTTCATCCAGAAGATTTCCATCTAGTTTATAGACTCGAAGTGAACCAGTTGATTCTTCCTTGTTTCTTTTATGAATACCGGCTATTATTTTATCATCAACAATTTTAAGATCGCGAAAAGAAAATTCTCCACCTATTTGGTCTTCAAAAATAATATCCCCACTAATGGTTGAGTACACAATAAGATTGTATTTATCTATAACCCCCACAATACTATGCTTTGAAGCGATGATTACTTTTCTCGGTAGTTCCATATTCAAATTAATTGTTCTGTTCAATTCGGACTTTTCATATAATAGAATCTTATTCCGTTCAGCGATTGCAATTATCTCATTACCGTCGGCTGTTTCATCAATTGCAAACTGAAGTCCTTTATTAATCAAATAGCTGCTGCCTGTATTCATAGAAATTATATTAATTCCATCTGGTGTTCTTACCCCGAACAAATTACCGGAAGAAGAAAAAATAAAATGAGTTGCACCTTCGAAGGTTTTCTCGAAGAGAAAATTTCCATCTGAAGAATATATCAGAATCTTTAGTTTGCCTTTATAATGTTCCGAATGATCATAAAAAACAATAAGGCCCGAATTGGAGATTTCCAGATCACTGCCCAGAACTTTTACCAGAGAGAAAAGAAAATTTTCATTCTCATTAAACTTTAGATGACTTAACTTTCGCATCTCATCCGTTACTTCGTCTATTTCATAAGTGCACCAGTACTTTCCATTTTCTGATGAAACCATTGCCATTGGGTTAACTACTGAGTTTTCAATTGTACCATTTATTGATGCTGTAAATCTCTCTGAAAATTCCTGTGCATTGATGCTAGAAAAAACTAACAGTGTAGTTAAAAAGAAGATGTAGAAATATTTCATTATAGTGTTCCTTTATTTCAATAAAATCATTTTTCTTGTTTGGACAAATGAGCTGGTTTTTAATTGATAGAAATATATCCCGCTAGGCAATCCCGTTGCATCGAATTGAACCTCAAATTCTCCAGAGGGCTTTTCTTCATTAACTAAAGTTCCAATTTCGTTTCCTAAAACATCATAAACCTTAAGTGTAACAAATTCTTGATGAGGAATTTGATAACTAATTGTTGTGATTGGGTTAACTGGGTTGGGGTAGTTTTGCTCTAAGCAGAATGAGACAGGAGCTCTTACTACTTCAATTTCTTCAGAATATTCATAAACTCCGCTAAAATCAACTTGTTTTAATCTGTAATACAGTTTTGTAGCCGTAACGCCAAAAAGGTCATCAATAAAAAGATAGTCTTGAAATTCTGTTGTTGTTCCTTTACCCTTAATAAAGTTGATTGTTCTCCAATTTTCCTCATCGGTTTTTCTTTCAATCTCAAATCCCAAATTGTTTAGCTCGGTTGCAGTTGTCCATTTTAATTGAATTTCGTTTTCGATTGATTCTGCAGTAAACGAAACAAGTTCTACTGGCACTCCACCTGAGTTATCGGTAAACAGAACAAAACCCGACTGGGTCTGTGATGTTCCTGTTAGGTACCATCTTACTTCATTTACCAATTCAGAGTTGAAAGGAAAATAGTCCGGAAATTGTGATAACGGACTATAATACCAGCTATACCCACCATTTAGACTAACTTCAATAAATGGAATTGCTGATCCTATAGGCTCCTCCTGACCAAACACAAGAATGATTTCAGAACCCGGCAATGTATTAATTCCGGATACATACATAAGATCACCATAATTGCACATTTGCACCCAGGATAGTCCACCATCATCAGACCTGTATATAACACTGGAAAAATCTGCTTTAACTCCTGAAATAAGAACAGTATTAATATCATAATAAGTTACTTTATCAATTGCTACCAGGGTGGGTAATTGAGTTCTTATCCAGTTATCGCCGCCATCAGTGGTTCTGAGAATAATACCAACATCTCCAGGAATTGCAGATGATGATCCTACTGCCATACCATTTAGATGATTGAAAAATTTTATATTGTTTAGTGTAAGTCCTTCTTCAAACGGAAAAACATAACTCCAATTATTTCCACTGTTGAAGGTTTTCAAAATGGCTGCACTCCATCCTTCCGGTCCTGATGCTAAAACACAGCCGGTTTGAAGATCAATAAATGAAATTCCAACAAGATAGTAAACGGAATCTTCAAACGATCCTTTTGGATGCCAGGTTAAACCGCCATCAGTTGTTTCCACAAAATAACCGCGGTAATATTCTTGCTCAGAAAAATCCATTCCTATTTGTTCATAATATTTTCTAATTCGCGGATTAAGATTCTGATGATGATTCGAGTTTGCAGTGCTCAGAATTCCAGAGCTGTTATATGCTCCAGCACTATATGCAATTAAATTATTTAACATCTGCACACCAACGATTACTCTCATCGAATCGGGAAAATTCGCTTCTAACCAAACTGCACCTGAGTTTGTTGTGTAAAATGCGTTTCCGAATATCTGACCACCAAAATTAAAATGCCAGCCACCCATAAGACCATGGTCCTGGGCAATGAAATCTATACCTAAAGTAACATCTATATCGCCTGGTAAAGTTTGCTGTGTCCATTGCGGGTATGCCGGAGATAAAAAAAGGATTAAAGCAATGGCTGAAAAATAAAATAAAGTTTTCATAAAACTTCCTTTCATTTTAGTAATATCATCTTCTTAGTCTTAATAAAAGAACCTGCTCGAAGTCTATACAAATATATTCCACTTGTTATTCCATTCGCCAAAAACTCAACCTCATAGCTTCCAACAGGTTTTTCTTCGTTAACTAAAACAGCTATCTCATTTCCAAGAACATCGTAAACTTTTAGTGTAACAAGATTCTTCGCTCCGCTCAGAATGACAGTACTTGGGATGGTAAACTTTATTTTTGTTGTGGGATTAAATGGGTTTGGGTAGTTTTGTGAAAGAGAAAATTCTGTTGGCAAATTTGGTGTTTCATCCTCTACAGAAACAACCGTCGTATCTCCATAAACAATTCCATCAATAATGCAGCCTTTAATTATTACTCGGGTTTCTCCGAAATCGAAGTAAAAGAATATGCTATCCAATCCTATATCCTGCGTTAAGGAATAGATAGGTGGGTGAAGAATGTACTGCTCAAAAACCTTTTTTGGCTTTGTTAATCCCCATTTTTCAAATGTTACCTGATCTATCATCCTCGTAAATCCATCTTCCCAATAACCCATTCTGTAAGATGAAATTGTATCACCTACCTCTGCAAGCAAATCATCAATTACAAACTCATCATCAGGAAACCCTTGTGTATTATCATATCTATACACTTTCCCTTCTGATGAATCAATTCTTTCAAAATAAGTTTGGGAGTAAGAACCTACTACATCTTCAAATAAATGAAAATATCTTTTCCCATTTGGAAGTAAACTGTCGCCAACAACAGTTCTAATAAATATATCGTGATAAGTGTTCCATTCAATATGCGTGTATTTATCATAAACCCATTTATTGCCAACAGCTAAGGGATAGTAATTTAAATATTCATCAGGAATTGGCAAGCTTTTAATTACGTGAATTGTATCAGGAGTGATTTCATAAATTTTATATTTTGTCGCAGCGTAAAGTTTATCAGAGTTTGGTTTTTTATATATACCAACGATTTTTCTATCTACGGATTTATAGAGATTAAAGTTATTTCCATAATTAATTGAGAGGTAGATGTTTCTTCCATCTGCCAGGTAAATTTCGCCTTGTAATGAGCTATTATTTGAAATAAATAATTCACCTTGAGAAATGTGCCTGGTTTCCCAAGAGAATGCTTCGCCACTATTCGGAGAAATTATTAACTCATAATCATTACTGTAGTGGTTTCGAGTAATTCTATAAATGTGATTACCATCAGAATCATATTGATATTGCTGTTCCCAGTATGTCATAGATGAATCAACCAAATAAAAAGAATTTCCCCAATCAGTGGTTTTATTTAGTTTATAATCCATTATATTTCGCGCAAAGAAGCTTTGGTCATCAAATTGATTTAAGGAAACAATCCGGTATATTCCATGAACTCTTTCCCAATTCCATCCACCATCTGTGCTTTTAATAGTTACAGTTATTCCTAAAGAATCATTAACCGATACGCCGGCAAAAAGCAAACTATCATCCTGTTGAGAAATTTGGATACTATAAACAACTCCATTTGTATTATAAATATTTTCACTGTCAAATCTTCTTATAAATGTATGCTCATTTAATAGAGTAGTCTCAGTAGCACCACCATAAATATAAGTTGACGGATTATTTTGCCAAAAGGCGAAATCTATTACTTCATAATCAACAGGAATATGAAGAATTGTATCAATACGATTATAACTTTCCAAGAAAAGAGTATCAATACCTGATTGCAAATCGAAGTGATAAATGTCATCTCGAACTTCCGGGAGTAAATTAGAGTAATCAGTAACTGAGTGAATTCTATAAAATAAATGTGTGCTGGCGGATTGATCCTCCATTCCCTTTAGCTCAGAGAATTGAGGAGCAATGTTTTGTGAGAAGCTATTTGAAAAGAATAATAGTAAAACCAAACAAGCTACCAGTTTCATGGTCCCTCCCTGATTGTTTTACTTAAACGTAAGAAATTAAGGGATGAGAATCAATAAAAATATTAAGCTTAAGAGCCTCGTTGGCGATGAATTTCGAAAAGTAAAATTCCTGTGGCAACAGAAACGTTTAAAGATTGCAGTTTACCTGTCATCGGTATTTGTACAAGAAAATCACATTTATCTGCGGTTAGTTTTCTGATTCCTTTTTCTTCGTTGCCAACTATAAGTGCAATTGGGATTTTATAATCAATTTCGGTGTAAGGTTTTGCATTCTCTAAAGATGAACCAACAATCCAGAAACCTTTTTCTTTTAATTCATCAATTGTATTTGCAAGATTATTTACCTGTGCAATTTTAACATGCTCTGTTGCTCCTGCAGATGTTTTAACAACAGTTTCGTTAATTGGTGCGCTGTTGTGTTTTGTTACGATTACCCCGTTTACACCGCTGCACTCAGCAGATCTTAAAATAGCGCCAACATTGTGTGTATCCTGTATGGAATCTAAAATTAAAATTAAAGGTGAAGGTGAGTTTTTGGATTCGGAAATTATATCATCCAAAGAATAGAATTTGTGAGATTGTTTAACAGCGGCAACTCCCTGTGCATTTCTGTTTTGTATTAATGTTCTGAATTTTTCCTGCGGGATCTGGTTGCACTTTATTCCCCGTTTTTTTGCCGCAACTCTAATTGTATTTATTATATTTCCCTGCTGCCCGAAAAGAATATAAACCTGTTCAATTTCTTCGCCGGAGTTAATTGCTTCGAGTACAGGTTTTCTTCCAATTATTAAACTCATTTAAGTTCAGTTAACATCTTCGAGATAGATTTATGTTTTTATTTGTTTGATGATTTCTTCAGGAGAATTTAGCTGAAATGATTTTTTGTTCGCCGGTTTCCATATTCTTCAAATTTATGTTTCCCTGCTTATACTCTTCGCCTCCAATGAACAGTGCAAACCGTGCATTCAATTTATTTGCTTCGCGCATTTGTGCTTTAACACTTCTTTGAAGATAATCAAAATCAACCATAAGATTTTCCCGGCGGAGTTTTGCTGCAAGTTCGCTTACAACACTTTCAAGTTCTTTTTCAATTCTTATAAGATAAAGATCGATTGCGGGTTCAGGCAGTGCAAAGCTCTTTTCATTTTCGCAGGCAAGTAGAATTCTTTCGATACCTGCAGCAAATCCAACAGCCGGTGTAGGTTTTCCGCCTAATTGTTCCACCAAGAAGATCATACCTTCCGCCGCCAAGCAATGCACTCTGCGAACCAACTTTACTGCTGATAATTTCAAAAGTGGTTTTTGTATAATAATCCAATCCTCTAACCAATTTAGGATCAACTTCAAACGGCACATCAATTTTATTAAGATATTCTTTAACTATTTCAAAATCATTTTTGCTTTCTTCATCAAGATGATCAATCATCATTGGCGCATCTTCAAGCAAATGTTGATCTGATTCAACTTTGCTGTCAAAAATCCTTAGGATGTTTGTATCAAATCTTTTCCTGCTCTCTTCAGAAAGATTTTCTTTTTTATCCTGCAAATATTCTTTTAAAAGCTTTTTATAATTTTCCCTTGATTCGGGAATACCCAGTGAATTTATTTTAACCGTTAAGTCATTCAATCCAAGTGCTTTTAAAATATCGTAAGAGATTTGTATTAATTCAGCATCCAGCAAAGGTGATGAGCTGCCGATTGCTTCTCCTCCAAACTGGTGAAACTGCCTGAATCTTCCCGCCTGCGGTCTTTCCTGTCTGAACATAGGAGAAATATAATACAACTTATGAAATGGTTGCTGCTTAGAGAGCGCATGTTCAATAAAAGCTCTAACAACCCCAGCGGTCATTTCCGGTTTTAAAGTTAAACTGTTATCGCCTTTATCTTTAAATGTGTACATCTCCTTCCCAACGATGTCTGTATCCTCGCCTATGCTTCTTGCAAAAAGTGATGTCTCCTCAAAAACAGGAGTTCTTATCTCTTTATAGTTAAAATTTGTGAAGATTTTTTTTACAATGTTTTCAAGATAATGCCAGCGGGGAGCATCGGAAGGAAGTAAATCTTTTGTGCCTTTTATTGCTTTTATCATTTACGGTTGAATTGAAAATAAGAATGGAAAATTATAAAAACTTAAATATCAAATTAAACATCGTTATAACTCTTCTCCTCTTCTTCAAAAATCTTAAGAATTTCATTTTTCGATTTTGCATCAACCAGCTTCTGCCGGAAATCATCTTTATTCATCAACCTTGAAATACGGCTGAGTGATTTTATATGTTTGCTTACAAGTGTGTCTTTACCAACCAGTAAGAATACAAGATGAACCGGCTCGCCATCAAGTGCATCGTAATCAACGGGATGAGATGTTTTACCAAATGCAGCAATAATATCTTTTATAGAGTTTGTTTTGCCATGAGGAATTGCAAAACCCTTGCCAACACCTGTTGACATAACCTTTTCCCTATCGAGAACTGCTTTCCGAACATCTTCCAGGTTAACAACCAACTCGTTATCAGCATGGAGGTCGATTAGTTCGTTAATCAGGTCTTCTTTTTTATAACTTTTAAAATCTGTAAGAATAAATTTTTCTTCAAGTAATTCGAAAACTTTCATAGTACCGGGTATAGTATTTACTGATTATTCATTATTAATTTGAACAGAAGTTAACAATACATCAAGCGTTAATCAATCCTGTTCAGCTTTTGCCCCTTGCGAAGGATGATGTTCATTAAACTTTTTTAGCCGGAATTCAAGATCATCAAATTGATCACGTTGTACAAGGGAAACACAGGCTCTTACACCTTCCAATCTTTTACTGCCGGTTATTGCAAGTGAGATTGCACTGATACCATAATATATTAACGCATTCAGTAGTTCTTCGCCTGAAAAATCGGGATAGGAAAAAGTAAAATAAAATCCATCGGCAATTGGTTCATCTTCATCCATATCATAAACGATATTGAAACCGTTTTCCGTAAATAGGTTTTTCATGATTTTTGCTTTTTCGCCGTACTCTTTAACAACATCAACAAAATTAAATTCCGCATTGTTAGCAGCTTTTAACATTGCTGCCAGTGCATATTGTGCAGAGTGAGTTACACCTGCACTTAAAGAATAAACTGTTCCGAAAATCATAGTGTAACCAAAGGAATCGGAATTGTAAAACCTTTTAAGATCAGGACATTTTTTAGCATACAGTTTATCGGAGATTGCCATTATACCTATGCGCTGCCCGGCGTAACTAAACGCCTTTGAGCTTGAGATAAACAAAATATAATTATCTGTGTACCTTGCGGCAGTTGCCTGAAAAGGCGGCTTGCCGGGAGTAAAAAGATCCTTTCTAAAATCCATTGCTACATAAGCAAGGTCTTCCAAAACAACCACGTTGTATTTATCAGCCATCTCTGCAATAATTTTTAATTCCTTTTCCGTAAAGCAAATCCAGGAAGGATTATTCGGATTTGAATACAACATTGAAGAAATATTTCCTTTTGAAAGGATTTCTTCAAGTTTATTGCGGAGTTTTTCACCTCGGTAATCATAAACATCAAAGGTTTCATATTTAATACCTAAAACATTGCATTGCTGTTTATGAACAGGAAATCCAGGATCAATAAAAAGCACAGTATCTTTTTCTTTATACATTCTGTTTACTGTTAGAAAAGCAGCAAATCCCCCTTGCATAGAACCAACGGTTGGAATACATCCTTCTGAACTAATATCAATATCTAAAAAAAGTTTTATAAATCGTGATGCTTCATTTTTTAGCGATGGTATTCCTTGTATATCAGGATAAATTGATGCCACACCTTTTTTAAGCGCCTCAATTTCAGCATTTACGCCAACTTGAGTAGGAGGTAAACCAGGGATTCCCATTTCCATCCTGATAAACTTTTCACCAGTTTGTTTTTCAATTACATCAACCAGTTTTTTTATTTCGCGGATAGAAGCTTTACCAACGTTTTCAAGATTGCTCTCATTAATTGCTTTTGAAACGACTTCAAAATTAATTGGTGTGTCTTGCATTTAAATTTCTCCGTGGTGAGTTCAGTTTAAAATTTAATACCCAAATTTAAGGAGAATATTAGTTTTTTGCTTAAAGTAATATACTTGAAATGCAGATATTGCAGAGAGTTGTAAAATTATTTCGTTTTCCGAAATAAAGTTTATACATAAGGTCTTTCGCCACCGGAAGGTTATTAAAGAAAAAATTTGTACCAAAAGGTATTGGAAATTAACATCACAATCAATTACTGTAAATACAAAAATCTTACGCAAGTCCATCAGACTGCCTATGCCGGCAGTCTGATAAACAATGAACTTACTTTACTTCAAACCCATTATCTTTAAGATTTTTCTTCGCATCTTCAAGTGAAACTTCTTTGAGTTTCATTCCACATTGAGGACACTCACCCGATTTATCGGAAACAACGTTCCAGCACATCTGATCCTGGTAAACTTTGCCATCACCGTTTTCATCTATTTCTGAAAGATCGACTACACCTTCACGTACAATTGAATTATTTTCGTTCATAGTTCCAGAATGATTATGCAAAGAATCCTTTTTCATTTCATGATTCTTCATTTTATGGTCATCGGATTTATCCATCATTTTATGATCATCGGATTTGTGCATCATTCCTTCCTTATGCATCGAGCAGGAATCAGGTTTATCCTGTGCATTAAGTGTTCCAGCTGTAAATAGTACAATGCTTAGTACAGCTATGAACGAGATTGATTTTAACATGTTGTTTAACATTTTAGTACTCCTTTTTTTTAATAATTAGGATTGTTGATTAGTTTGAGATAATAATTTCTTTAATTCTCTTTTTTTAATTGCATAGAATATTGCGGGAAACAGTGTCAGTTCCATTATCATACTTGTAAGAATACCACCAACCATTGGTGCAGCAATTCTTTTCATCACATCCGATCCCGCACCCAAACCAATGAGGATAGGAAGCAAACCAAGCATAGTTGTAAGAACGGTCATCATCTTCGGTCGGATTCTCTTAACTGCTCCTTCAAATATTGATTCTCTTAAATCAGACAGATTATTCAAGATTCCATTACGCTTGAATTTCTCATAAGCTAAATCGAGATAAAGCAGCATGACAACTCCGGTTTCTGCACTAACACCAAGTAAAGCGATTATACCAACCCATACTGCTACGCTCATATTATAACCCGCAAAGAATAAAAACCATATAGCGCCAACCATTGAAAACGGTAAAGTCAAAAGTACAATTCCGGTTTTGGTCATTGATTTCATATTCATATAAAGAAGAACTATTACAATTAATAGTGTAAGCGGAATAACCATCGAAAGATGTTTTGCAGCTCGCTCCATGTATTCATATTGCCCGCTCCATTTAAGTGAATAACCTGCGGGAAGTTCCAGATTATCTTTTATTATTTGTTTGGCATCAACTATAAATGTACCTACATCAACACCTTTCAAATCTACATACACCCAGGTATTTGGTCTCGCATTCTCTGATTTGATCATGGGCGGACCTTTTCTAATAACGAGATTACCTAACTGTTCGAGCGGAATGCTTCCACTTTTTGGAAGCGAAACCAATACACGCTTTAAAGCATCTATGTTTTCCCTGTAATCGCGTTGATAACGAAGATTAACAGAATATCTTTCCAATCCTTCAACTGTTTTAGTTATGTTCATTCCACCAACTGCGGACATGAACACATCTTGTACATCTGCGACGGTTAATCCATAACGTGCTATTGCATCGCGGTCAATTTCGAAATCAACATAATTACCTCCAACAGATCTTTCAGAGTAAGCGGACCTTGTTCCGGGCACAGTCTTCATCAACTCTTCAACTTGTTTTCCCAAATCCTGCAGAACATTTAAATCCGGTCCGGCTATTTTGATTCCAACAGGAGTTTTAATACCCGTTGAAAGCATATCAATTCTTGTTTTTATCGGCATTGTCCACGCGTTTGTTAAACCGGGAATCTGGATTACAGTGTTCATTTCTTCTATAAGCTTTTCGGGAGTCATTCCTTCACGCCACTCATCCTGCGGTTTCAATCGGATCGTTGTTTCAATCATTGTAAGCGGAGCCGGATCTGTTGCAGTTTCTGCTCTACCTATTTTTCCGAAAACAGATTCAACTTCAGGAAATGATTTGATGATCTTATCAGTTTGCTGCAGTATTTCCCTTGCTTTTGTAATAGAAATACCTGGTAAAGTTGTTGGCATATAAAGTAGATCACCTTCATACAACGGCGGCATAAATTCTGATCCAAGCTTTGAAAAAGGAATAAAGGTAGCAAGAACTATTAACAAAGCAGCAGCCATTACCCACCATCTCCGATTCATCACAAAATCAACAACAGGATGATAAAGCTTAATAAGTAATTTTGTGATTGGATTATCTTCTTCTTTTCTTATTTTACCTCGTACAAAAAACCCGATTAAAACAGGTACAATTGTTATCGCAAGTATTGCTGCACCAGCCATCGCATAGGTTTTCGTAAACGCAAGCGGTCTAAATAATCTTCCTTCCTGCTGTTCAAGTGTAAAGACGGGAAGGAATGAAACTGTAATTACAACCAATGAATAAAAGATAGAAGGTCCCACTTCTTTTGCAGATTGCAAAATCAATGACCAGTGCTGCTTTCTTTCTTTAAGCGGTTTATCCTGTTCAGCAGATAGATGGGAAGCAGCATTTTCAACCATTACAATTGAAGCATCTACCATTGCACCGATTGCAATTGCAATTCCGCCAAGGGACATTATGTTAGCATTAATTCCCTGCAGTCTCATAATTAAGAATGAAATGAGTACTGCAGTTGGAAGCGTGAATATCGCAACGAAACTGCTTCGCACATGAAGAAGGAAAGCAATAATAATCAGTGCAACAATTATTGTCTCCTCAATCAGCTTGCTGCTTAGATTATCAATCGCACTCTCAATCAATCCTGAACGATCGTAAGCTACATCAATTGTAATATCGTCGGGCAAAGATTTTTTTAACTCTTCAAACCTTTCTTTAACCCTCTCGATCACTGCGAGGGCATTTTCACCGAAACGTATTACAACTATTCCTCCTACTGTCTCTCCTTCACCGTTCCATTCGGCAAGTCCTCTTCGTAATTCAGGCCCAACATTAATGGTTGCAATTTCTTTTAGATAAATTGGTGTACCGGTACTTGATGATACGCCAATCGAAATCTTTTCCAGATCTTCAGTGCTTTTTATATAACCGAGACTTCGAACCATGTACTCCATTTCACCCATTTCAAGAAGTCTTCCACCAACATCATTGTTGCTTTGCTTTATCGCCATTTTAACTTTTTGAAGAGGAATATTGTAGTAAGCAAGTTTTGTAGGATCAACATTTACCTGGTATTGTTTTACAAAACCGCCAATGCTTGCTACTTCAGCAACACCTTGTAATGAGGATAGTTCATACTTTAGAAAGAAATCCTGGATTGAGCGAAGTTCCTGTAAATCTCTTTTATCTGAATTTAGAACATACTGGTAAACCCATCCTAAACCGGTTGCATCAGGTCCAAGCTGAGGATTTACACCTGCAGGAAGAGTGCCCTGCAATCCGTTCAGATATTCGAGAACTCTGCTTCGTGCCCAATAGATATCTGTTCCATCCTCAAAAATGATGTAAACCATTGAGTACCCGAACATCGAGTAGCCACGAACATCCTTTGCGTAAGGAACTGAAAGCATTTTTGTTGTTAACGGATATGTAACCTGATCTTCAACGATTCGTGGTCCTTGTCCGGGATATTCAGTAATTATGATTACCTGTACATCGCTGAGATCAGGAATTGCATCAACTTTTGTTGTTGTTAATGCCCATATTCCTAAGGCGATCAAAGCTGTGGTAAAAATGATCACTAAAAATTTATTGTTGATTGACCACTCGATCAGCTTTGCGATCGTTCCGTCTTTATTTTGATCTGATGTTATCATTTAATTTCTCCAAAACTTATATATCACTATTTTGAGTCATTCTGAATGGGGTGAAGCGTAATGAAGAATCTCTGAGATTCTTCGCTTCGCTTAATATGACAGCATAATTATTTCTTATATTCAAAACCATTTTTATCTAAGTTAATTTTTACTTCTTCAATCGTATATTCTTTCAAGTACATATTACAAAGAGGGCATCTGCCATCCTCATCAGATATCACATTCCAATCCATCGGGCATTCAAATAATTTTCCATCTATATTTTTATCAATCGATTCAACATCAATTACACCTTCGTGAACTATCGATGAAGAATGATTATGCTTTTCTTCTTTCGTCTCTGGTTTATCATTTTTCATCTTAAGATTCTCGTCTTTCGTCTCACGTTTTTCTTCTTTTATATCACCACTTGATGATTGGAACTGATTAACAGCTGCACGTAAGTTGCTTTCCGAATCAATTAAGAACTGAGTCGATGTAACAATTTTATTTCCTTCTGTTAATCCTTCCAGCACCTGGTACAATCCATCTGAATAACCACCAAGTTTTACCTTGGTTGGTTTAAATTTTCCATTCCCAATGGAAAGAATTACGATATCTTTTGTACCACTCCTAATAACAGAGTTCTCGGGAATAACAGGATATTCACCTAAATCAATTCCTTCAATAACCACGTTTGCAAACATTTCCGGCTTCAGTTCTCCTTTACTATTATTAACATCGATTCTAATTTTAGCAGTTCGCGAAGTTGGTTCGATGGTTGGATAAATAAATGAGATCTTCCCTGTATAAGTTTTTTCTGGAAGAAAATTGAATTTTATTGACGCTTGTGAACCTAGTTTTATTTTGGAAAGCTCATATTCATAAATATCGGCTGTTAACCAAAGATTAGTAAGATTTGCAATCCGTAAAAGTGGTGCGCCAGCCATTATCTTTTCACCTTCGAGAACGTTTTTATGAATTACTGTGCCTGAGTTTAATGCATAGAGCGTCATGTTTGTTCTAACTTTTTTTGTTTCAATCAGAGCATTGATTTCAGCTTCGGATACATCAAGCAATTGTAGTTTGCGGATAGCATTCTCAACCAATTCATTTCCGGATTTTTTTATGCTTTCCACTGAACTCTGGCTGGAAGTGTTTTTATAAGAAAGAGCAGTTAATAGCTCTTGTTGTGCTGCCACAAGCTGCGGCGAATAGATATCCATAAGTTTCTGCCCATTGCGAACTTCCTGCCCTGTGTAATTCACATAGAGTTTCTCAATCCAGCCGGAAACTTTTGTCGTAACTATATATTCTTTTGTTTCATCTTTAAGCAGTACACCGTTAGTAGTAACTTTTGATGACAATCGTTTTTTGGAAACTATCTCTGTTTTAACGTTCATATTTTGCTGTACCTGTGGATCTATCGTAACTACTCCCTGGGCACCTGATTCATCTTCATAAACAGGAACTAAATCCATTCCCATTTTTGATTTACCAGGCTCGTTATAAATTTCATTCGGATCCATTGGTGCACGCCAGTAAAGAATTATTTTCTCACCGGAGTTTTTCTGTTTGTCATTTTTTATTGGTGTGAGGTTCATTTCACAAATCGGGCACAAACCTGGTTCATCCGAAATAATTTCCGGGTGCATTCCACAGGTATAGAACTGTTTTTCATCAACTGATGAAATGTCTTTACTGCCGCTACTGTTAAAGAAGATAAAGTATCCGGTAACTGCAACAGCAATGATTAATCCAATTATTACTGCTATTTTTTTAACGTTCATTTTTATTCTCCAATTATAAATTTCTCAAACTTGTGCCAACTAAAAACTCAAGTTCGGCTACCTGTATCAGGTAATCTGTTTTTAACCTGTAAAGATTATTTTCAATTTTAAATAGCTGATCCTGTGCATCGATTACATTTATAAAATCAACTTCGTTAACCTGATAACTAGCAAGAGCAGAACTAAAATTTTGCTGTGATTGCGGAAGTAAACCTTCCTCAAAAAGTTTTATTCTTTCTTCAATTGATTCCAATTGTGAAACCGAAGCGCCGAAATTGCTATTCAAATTTTGAAGTGCTGAAGAGTACTGGTCAGAATACAACTGCTGCATCGAAACGTACTCTTCTACTTTCGAGGAAACCTTTCCACCGTAATTAAGCGGGAGTGAAATTCCCACCATCACTGAAAAGAAATCATCTAATGGTGTTTGATTTACAGCAATTTCTTCACGAAAAGAATACTGTAATCCCAGCGTAAAATTCGGATAGAAATCATTCTGAGCCACATTTTGGTTTAGCCGTGCTTTCTGTTCTGCATAAGCTATCCCTTTAAGAAAAGGTCTGTATATCCTGGAAAGAGAATCGAGCTCGCTTACAGATATATCCACAAAAATTATGTCATCAAAATAATTCGTTTCAATTTTGGTATACGGATCTCTAAGCAGCAGTGAATTTAGTTCCGTAAGGACAGATTTTTCTTTGCTCCTTAGATCTTCAACTTTCTCTGAGATATTTGTTATCTCAAGCTGTACTTTAATCAGGTTTTGCTGGCTTGCAGTTGCAACTGTATATTTTGTACTTACAACATCAGCAATCTCTTCTAAAAGCTTTTTACTTTCTTGTGAATAGAGCAGTGCTTTTCTAATGTAACTCAGTTTAAAATATTTCGTGCTAACCATTTTACGAATTTCATTTACAGCATCACCAATCTCCTGCTGGATAATCAATGTATCTACAGAAGCTGCATCCGAAATTGCAGAAAGTTTACCCGGAAATGGAAACATCTGGCTTAATCCAACAATCTTCCCGGTCATCGGTTCCTGTGTAAAAGAAAATGAGTTTACCGGAAGATTCATCAAGCCAAGAGTTAGCATCGGATCAGGAAGATTTGAGTTTTGTTCAATTCTATTAAATGAAGCATCCTTTTTTGCCCTCAACATATTCAGCCTGGGGCTTACGCTGATTGCCTCTTCTATTAATAGATCAAGCTCCTGCGGTTGTGCAGATATGTAAAGGGTGTTAGTTAAAATTATTATTACGGTTAATATTAAATTAATACTTCTCATTTCTTTTCCATTTTCATTAAAGTTAAAAAACGAATCATTAATGTTGAATTAGCTACAGCAGGTTTAAACGCAAGTTTCCAGCTGCATAATTCTGCAAAGAGAGTAGTATAATTTTATATTATAAGAACGGAGTTAAAGATATATAGATCGTTCCCGTGCAAGGGTGGCGATGAATCGAAAGCGTAAAGTGAGTGTGATTTTACAATTTGTTTATCATTGATTAAAATACTTAATGGTAACTCAATAACTGATGATGTTAAATCATTCTTAACTTCCTCTTTAAGGTAAAGGAAATCATCCTCAACCTTGTTATCAATAACCTGGGTTTCACAGCAATTAGAATGATCCTCAACAGTTTCGATCTCACATTCAGTTTCCATAGATTCGCAGCCCTGCATTGATTCCGGCTGCTCCATAATCTCACACATACCACATTGCTCTGTAGATGCTTCTTCCATCATCTTACAAAAATGCATTGTGATCGTGTACCCTGTTGTTGAGAACAAAAAGGATAGTATTAAGCCAGCTATGTAAAACTTTTTAATCATTTCTGTGCCAAATGTAAATACTTAATTGTTATGAAGCAATGATAATACAATTATAATTGTTATATAATTCCCATTTTATGTTATACAATTCCAATGTTATAATAAATTTAATAAATGATTCGGAAGCGGTTCACGTAACGTTGTAAATAAAGGTTATTATTATACAGCGAAGATTACATAAAATTAAAGATGATGAATTTTACCCATGACTTAAAAGTCGTTACTATTCAATAATAAAAAAGGGACACAATAAATCGTGTCCCTTAAGTATAAAATATTAAATGAGAAATCTATTTTCTCATCTGTTCAGCGTGTTCTTTTATTTCAGCCAGATCTGTTACCATTTCACTCCATCCATACCACAATGCATAATCAGGATTGGCATGGAAGGTTCCCTGGAATGTTCTCATCCGGTGTTTTAAAACATTTCAAATAATTTTTGCTCAACAACAGATGCAGCATCGTGGAAAGTAAGAAGATCGGGGAATGCATAAGCATAACCTTCGGGTTTTTCCAGAGTACCATCTTTATACAATCCTGCAACAATGTTTATTCCCTGAGCCATCAGACGGTCAGCTTCCCTGATCATATCATCACCTTTAGAAAGCTCAAGCTTCGCAAATTTTTCCGAGTGGCAATCTCCGCAAATTTTTATCATCTTATCTCGTTCTGCCTGCCAGCTTTCCTGATCAAGTCGTGCAACATCCGCAGCTTTTACAACATCAAGTCTTGCAGTAGGATTTCCATCAGGATCTAGAACTCCTAAACCTTGAAGTATTGCTATTTGATCAGCTTTCCATTGTTCATCTTCAGGTAATGGTAAACGAACTGCAAGAAATCCCCATGCCGTTCTAACTTCGTGATTTCCTTCAGACATATGGCAAGTCTGGCAAGTTGGTGCAGAAGTGCCTTCAGGTAATGTTCCATTTTGTTTTAGTAAATACCTTACACCGTGTTTTGAACTTGAATACATTTCCCACTGAGGATGATCGAAGCCCATATGGCAAGTTTGGCAAGCCTGCGGTTGTTTAGCTTCCTCAACCGAGAATGTATGTCTTGTATGGCATGCATCGCAGGATGCTGTTCCATAAGATTGTCCATCTTCTTTAAGCTGCTTAATTTCCTCCTCCGATTTTAAGCCGATTTTATGACAGCTTCCACAGCCCTTCATACCTTCAGTTAATGCCATTGGCTGCATATGGAAAGTTGGCATAGCTTTTAATGATGCCCAACCAAATGCATGTTTCCCTTTGCTGAATTGTTCAACCTGCGTTTCATGGCAGGTCCTGCAGGTTTCAGGAGTTGGAATTTCTACTAAATCAACATTAGATGCATTATTGTGTCCATCACCATGGCAAACTGAACAATCAACTTCATTTTCAGAGTGTTTACTTAACTCCCAATCAGTTACAATATTGGGTGTAATTTTTTTGTGGCAGGTGACACAGTTTTGTGCTGCAAGAAAACTAGAAAATAATAAAAGAACTGCTATTGTAAAATGGATTTTCATAATATGTTCCTCCTGAATGTTAATTATATTGAGTCGCTTATTTTCTCAATCAGATAACAATAATTAAATCTACAAAAACTATTATTAAAGATTTGCCGTTATCATAGCATAAGTCCAAAAAGCAACATCTTCTCTTGGGTAGAAAAAGGCTTTCATTAAATCATCCGGGAAAAATAAACTTCCACCCCAGCTGAGTGTAGTTCCTTCTATAAAGTTATACTTTATTGTCAGATCTAACTCTTGCCCGAATGTGTTTTCATCTGTTGCTGAACCTTTATTCGACATAAAATGATGAAGCTTTGCATCAAAGGCCCACTTTGAATTTTCAGGAGAATAATTTCCTGCTAAATAAAAATCGTGCATACCGAGAAAATTTGTATTACGTGGAATATTAATAAAATAATCCATATAACCATAAAACTTATGATTGGTTCCAAAGGTTGCTTCAAAAGAAGTTTTTGTATCAAACGAGTTTTGGAGAATCACCGGAGAGAATTTCTGCACCAATGCCAAAATCTACTAATCTTGATTGGTAGTTTAAAAGTAGTGATATAAGGTACGCACTTATATCTCTGCTTTCGATATATTTTCGAAATTGAAAAGCTCCTTCGAAAATTATTTTTATTTTTCCATAATTGCCGTAGTGAGATGCTGCAATTGTAAACATATCTGCAATTTTAGCACCCCCTGCTGTTCGCTGATGATTAGCTTCGTAATATCCGAGTAGGTCAATATTATTTTTATTGTTTAAGATAATTGTTTTTCTAATTTCCATAGACACTATAAAACCTGCTCAAGATCTGCCGGATTCGGGTACACTAGAGGCGTCGCATTCCCAATATAATCAACTGATTCATGTACAGTTAAACCAAATAAATCTAAATTCGAACAATCTGGTAAAATGCTTAATCTTAATCCATCAAATGATCTTCCTACATAGTTCCAACCGACTACACCAAAAAATCTTTCAGTACCATAAACCATTTCAAATCTTCCAGCTTGAATATTCCAATTCCATCCGAACAAATTATTCAAGTTTACAAATTGCTGGTGAAGATCGATATTTTCAATTGATGTTAAAGTGTTTGGTTCTTTACCTAAAACACGAGAATCCTGGAAATGAATAAAGAATACTAATTTTTCTTCGAAAGATTTTTGCAACACCTAAACCGGGTTCTTAAACTAGCAAAGGTTAATGGATGCGTTTTATTTGAAAAATCTTTTCCGTCAATTTCTGATCTTAATTGAATTTGCCCGTTTAAGTTTCCAGCCATCGCCTAACTCTTGTTGAGAATAATTAGTAGTAATAAATAAAAATGTAATTAAAAATATTTTTATAATCGATTTCATATTTGTTCTTTCATAAAAAAATTTTGTGAACAATGTTATTTAGAAAAATCATTCAGCTTTTTTGTATTCCTTTAAAAGTTCCCTGCCTTTGCTTTGCATTTTCATCCCACTGAACAGCGGTTGAATTTAAGAAAATTCTGCTTGTCATCATTTAGCATTTTCATATCAAGACCAATGAACTCCTGAGCTTTTTCTTTTGTAGAAACATCAGGAAGCTTCACAGGGTAGTTCCATCCCATTTTCACAAACAATACTGAAAGTTCTCTTCGTGCCTGTTCTCCTTTTTGAATTGATGTTCCAAGAACGCGTAAAGCTTCTACGGGTGAATGAAAACCTAAACCATTTGCGGCAGCGACCCAATCCCATCTCCACTGTGCATGGCGAATAAGTGTTAAAATATTTTTCATTTGCTCCTGCGTTGCGCCGTTATCCCATGCAATTTTTGCTTCAATGTGCGCAGCGGAAATTGTTTTTTCTGCTATTCTTCTCAGCTCTTCAATTCTATCCTGCCTATCGTAAACATCCTGCATTAATCTCTCAGTTTCTTCGCGATGACAAACCTGGCATGTGTTTGCAACATTGTTCAATGGTGATTGAATATGATGATCAGTAAACTTAACGCCACCTTCACTCTTATAAGGCATATGGCAATCAGAACAAGAAACGCCACGGATAGCATGTATTCCCGTTTTAAATAATTCATAATCAGGATGCTGTGCTTTTAACATTGGGGCACGGCTGAGCTTGTGAGTCCAATCAGCAAATTCTATGTTATCAAAATATTCTTCCATTGCATCAGCGCTGAAACCTCTATCCCATGGAAAGGTCAAATATTTTTCTTCCTTACCTTTGAAGTAATATTCTACGTGGCATTGGGCACAAACGAGCGATCGCATTTCCTGTCGTGAAAATTGAGAAACATCTTTTCCCTGTCTTTCAAATGCTTCAATTAAGAGCAGGGCGCGTTATTCTCAGGTTCATGGTTTTGGGATCGTGGCAATCCTGGCAGCCAATAGGGTTTATAACCTGATCGCCGAGTTCAATCCATTTACCCTTATAAAAATTTTCAACTTTCATTTCGTTCATCAATCGCGGAACATCTGTGCTTTTACAGCTCCAGCAAGTTGCAGGCATCGGGCTTATTTCATTTCCGCCGGTTCGCAATGTATTTCTAATATCTTCAATTGCGTAAGCATGACCTCTTCCCTGGTTGTAATCCTTTGAAAAACCATAACCAGCCCAAAGCACAACAAGTTCAGGATATTGTTCAAGATAATCTATCATCTTTGAGCCGCCATGTTTGCTTGAAAAATCTGTATCGAGTGTTTTTAAATACGATTCGTATTCTCTTGGAAAATTTTCTCCCCACACTTCATTTCGTGGTTCCCAATCATCAATTGGCTTAACCATTTGCAAAGTGTAAACTGCTTCTGTTTTTCTTTCCAGAATTGATGAGGCGAGCTATGCCGATTAAAAAAACCACAACCACTGTTGCAAGAAAAAGAACCCAAGCAAGCCATGGTTTATTTTTTATTATTTCATTTATTGATTTCATTTTACTTACCGATAAGTTTGTTTATTGTTTAAAATTGATTTTAGTATCCAATCAGGATAAGGATTTGTAAACTTTGGTATTCTTGCAAAAGGTGCAGATGATAAACTATGCACTCTTCCATGTGGTGTTTCACGATGGCAATCCCAGCAATAGCCGCTCATTCCATCATAAATACTTTGGTTAGAAATTGAACGAACAGAAACAGGATGAAGAGTATTTTTATGGCAGCGAACACAATTTTCCTGAACAACATCTTTGCCCATTTGTTTAATCCTGATTACTTGTGGTTCCAATCTAAAAGTAAACATATACGAATGCCGCAAACCATCACTGGCTTTAAAAATAAATTTTCTTATCGCGTTATCATTTGGAACGTGGCAATCGTTGCAAGTTGTAACTCTGCCATGGCTTCTTCTCTCCCACGTTGCAAATTGCGGAGCCATTACATGACAGTTAGTGCATGTTTCGGGATCATCGGATAAATATGATGTTGCCCTGCCAACGTGAAGAGTAAATATTATAAGCCCGAACATTATGCCGAGCAAAATAATAACAACAAAACGCCAGGTTGAAGGTGGTGCAAGTGCTCTTAAAAATTTCATTATTGTTATAAACTGAAACTGTATTTTAAATATTATTTGGCAAGTTTTGAATTAGTATATTCAAATTCATCTTAAGTTAAAATTTTTCTATTTCTTCAAATAAAATTCTTTCTTCTTTCCTGATATGCAATTCAAGAAGAACACCAAGCTCGTTTAAAATATCTGATTTATTTTCACCAGATTCAAGCTGAACTACTAACTGTTTAATTTTTTTATGCTCTGAAATTATTTCTATAAATAATTCATCAATTTCTTTGCTTTTATTTTTTACTGCCGGATAAAGTATTTCCTCTTCACTAGCGAAATGTTCAACTAACTCACTTTTATAAAATTCAATTGTGTATTTAACTTTTTCAGAAGTGGTTTTAGGGAGATTTTTGTAATCCGGTGCACCTTTCTTAATTAACTGTGCAAGTATTAATCCACTGTGATGTTCGCGCGAAAGAGGTGCTAAACTTTTATGGCGCTTAATCGGCATTTAATTTTCCTCTCAGTTGATGATAATGGATCGGGTAATTTATTTGCTTCATTATCATTCAAAGAAGAACTATTTGAATTATTTAATTGCTCTTCATTGAATCTTTTTACAGATTCCGTGCTTGTTGGATGACCATAAGTATTTAAATGTTTGTGATGGTAAAGAAATTCTTCCTCGGTAATATCGTTTTGCCAGTTCCCTGTTAGCAAACCAGCCCCTGTTATTATCATAAAGAGTAAAACTATTCCAATCGCAACATGTCTTTTATTGATTTTCTTCTTCGTACCAACTACTTCCAACTGAAGTGTGTTATCCACAGGACAAACATCAACACAGTTCATACAGGTTGTGCACTCATCGGAAATAACTGTTTTAATTTTATCTATTTTGATAAACCCCGGGCAAGCTTTATTACAGAGCCCGCAATCAACACATTTATCAACATTCCTCTTAATTTTTGAAGGGCTTAGCAAGGCAGTTATTCCGAGCAATGCACCATAGGGACATAAATAACGGCACCAGAAATTTCTGATAAAAATTGATAAAACAAACAGCACACCAATTACAATTAGCGAAAATTGAGAGATGTTTGCAAAAAAGTAGTACATCTTAATATCCGAAACAAGATTGTACGGACTATCAAGAAATGCTTTAAGTGCGACTTCACTCATTATAATAATTACAGAATAGATGAGGAAACCAAGCAAAAAGTATTTTACACTTCGTAATGGATAATCCAGCCACTTTGGAACTTTAATTCTGCGTTTAAATATCTTCTCACCAAAGTCAGCTATGAGTTCAGATAAAAAACCAATTGGACATAACCAGCTGCAAAATGCTTTTCCGAAAACCAGGGAGATCAATATTATGGCAAAGAAAATAAAAAATCCGGCAGGATGAGCAGAATGTATTTGCCCTGTAGCTAAGAAAAGGTAAAAACTCATGAAAGAACTGATTGGAAGGAAACCATCCACCCCGGGTGGTCTATCTGTATATGCTGCGGCTCCCCCGCTTTCCAGGTAGTTGATGAAAAAGTAAAACTCTATCCCTATCCAGATGCACAACAATGCAAAGAGTACCTGGATAATAAATCTATACTTTTGAATCGGCTTTTCAGTATTCCTGACTAACTTTTTCTTGCCAGCCATCTCAATTTTCCGTTACCTAAATCTTTTAATACATTATAAGGTTAATATCTTCTGCAGAGTTTGTTCTTTCAGCTTGTCTAGTGTTTCAGAGGTAAGCATTTCTAACGCCTGGGTTCTTAGCGCACCCCATTTGTGGTGAACAGGACAAGGGGTATCGGGTGTACATTCCGGAAATCCCAAAACACAACTGTTAAACATTTCAAGTCCATCTATAGCTTCAACAACATCAATCAGTTTTATCTCTGCGGGCGATTTTGCGAGATAAAATCCTCCAGATTTTCCTTTCGTTGAAGAGATTATTCCGCTCTCCCTTAAACTTTGTAAAATTTTTGAAATGAATTCCTTTGGGATTTTTAAAACCTGGGAAATCCTCTCGGCATTTATTGCAAAATCTGGTTTCTGGGCTGCAAGATAAAGTACTGCCTGCATCCCGTATTCACACTTTTTAGAAAATATTACTGTCATATTCAAATCGGATTATTTTGTCTGAATAAAAATACTTACATCTTTATTAATAATCAAATTTTATTAACATATTTGGTAAAGGAATTATAGAAACGTGGAATTAAATGTATAATGATGTAACTGGAATAATTTTATCCGGCGGAAAAAGTTCCAGGATGGGCGTTAATAAATCTCTTTAAAAGTAGGAGAGATAGCCATCATCGAGCGAATACGTGATTTAATGCAGAGTATATTTAAAGTAGTGATTCTTATAACAAATGAACCCGCTGATTATAAATATCTGAACATCCCAATTTTTGAAGATGTATTTAAACAGAAAGGTCCTTTAGCCGGAATTCATTCAGGGTTAACTCATTCATCAACTGAACAGAGTTTTATTATCTCCTGCGATCTTCCATTTATATCTACGGAAATGATAAAATACCTTGTTGAATTTAAAACCGATAAACTAATAACTGTTTCAAAAGCCGATGGTTATATACAGCAGTTGGCTGGTAAGTATGCAAAGGAGTGTGCCCGCGAAGCTGAAAAGATTTTAAATGAACGATTAAGCGAAGAATTAAAAACCAGCAAGCAAAAAAATAAGAATATGAGCGTACTAAATTTAATAGAGATGGTTGGCGCGGAAATCATCTCCGCAGAATCTTTACCGTATTACAAAGAGGAAATCTTTTTCAATATGAACGATATTCAAGATTATAAAATATTTTTGAAAAAATTAAATTCTACAAAATATTAGCTAAAATCGCTTTCCTTATTCTCTCCAATTTGTCAATTCGTTAGCTCTAACTTTATTTTTGCTTCTCAACATTCTTCTTAACCTGCTCAAGCACATAATCTGCAACTGCTTTTGCTTCATCAAATTTTAAGCCGGGGTTTGGCATAGATGGATATGATTCATCAATCCTGCCTGGATTTTTAATAAAAGCTAAAAGCAGTTCTTCTTTACCAAAGTATTTCGGTACAACTTCGTTATGAGGTGGACCAACAAGCTTTATATCAAATTTATGGCAGGATTCGCATCTTACTTTATAAATTTCTTCACCGTTAAGTTCAACTGCTACATCTTCACCTTTAAGCTCGGCTAATAATTCATCATACTCAACTGCAAGCACTGCAGATTGAATTTTTGTTGTATTAGTTATAATTATTTTATCATTTATTACCATTGTTAAAAGCATAAGTAACAAGCTAAAAAAAGCTATTCAATTAAATTAACTTGCCCTTGTCAGTTAAAAATAAATAAGTAAATTAAACATCAACAGAATTAGGAAAAATTAAATAAAGATTCTGTTTTATATCTTTCCTGGTAAGCTTTTTCTTTAATACGATAATTCGGAAAGGTTAGTTATGAGTACTTTAACTGCCACTTGGGAAACTCTTAGCACAATGATTGCTGAGGGCAACCACGTTGAACTAACAAAATTTATTAATACACTCAGCCCATCTGAAACAGCAAGAGCTATTTCCCGATTGACTGAGGAGGAACAGCATCGTCTACTTGGACTTTTAAAACCTGAAGATGCTGCCAATGTCATTGAAGATATTTCAGACGAACAAGCAGCTGATTTAGTTGAGGACTTGCCATCCGAGCAAGCAGCGGCGATAATGGAAGAAATGTCCAGCGATCATCTTGTTGATGTGCTTGGTGAGATGAATGCGGATGTAAGTCAGGCTATTCTGGATAAGATGCCAGGTGAAGACGCTAAAGAAGCACGAATGATGCTTGAATATAAACCGGACTGTGCTGGCGGATTAATGATTTCAGAATTTCTTGCCTATAATATTGACTATACTATTCAAGACGTGCTGAACGATCTTCAATATAATCAGCGTGAGTATGTAAATTATAACGTTCAGTATTTTTATGTTATTGATCATGATCAGAAACTTGCTGGTGTGCTTCGTATGAATAACTTATTGTTTCCTCCCAGGGAAACACGGCTTGTAGATATAATGATTTCTTCCCCGCTCAGAATTTCCGATAAAGCTTCACTTAAAGAGCTTCAAGAGTTTTTTGAGGAACATAACCTGTTCGGTGCACCAGTTGTGGATAGCGAGCAGCATCTTATTGGAGTAATACAACCAAATGCCGTAGAGGAGGCAGTTAGTAAACAGAAAACAAAAACATTTTTGCGATTAAGTGGTATTGTTGGTGGCGAGGAGTTTAGAACAATGCCTCTTCTTTCACGTTCCGGGCGCAGGCTTTCATGGTTAAGTTTAAATATCGTTCTCAATATAATAGCAGCGAGTGTTATTGCGCTTTATCAGGACACACTAGCCGCGGTAATTACATTAGCAGTATTTTTGCCGATGGTAAGTGATATGAGTGGTTGCTCAGGCAATCAAGCCGTTGCGGTTTCAATGCGTGAACTTTCACTTGGTTTGGTTCGTCCGGGTGAGTTATTTTGGGTAGTTGCAAAGGAAGCAAAGATTGGTATAATAAATGGGCTCGTGCTTGGCTTGCTGCTTGGATCTGTTGCATTTTATTGGAAGGGAAATCCATGGCTCGGAATAGTTGTTGGTGGTGCATTAGCGGCAAACACTTTAGTATCAGTTACTCTTGGCGGAATGTTGCCTCTAATACTCAAACGGCTAAAACTGGATCCTGCATTGGTTTCCAGTCCCCTTCTTACAACGGTTACGGATATGTGCGGATTCTTTTTTGTTTTAAGTTTTGCTGCAGCCGTATTACCCAAACTTGGAGGTTTGTAATTCGGTAAAACCTCGTAACGTAAAATAAATATTTGATTTCACGGATATTGTTGTTGAGTTTGCAAGCAATTTAATTTGCATTTGCAATTAAAAAAATGGGCTAATAATTTGTACAGCGAGGAATTATGAATAATTTTATTTTATCATTCCCTACTGTTGATGGTGGTGGATATATTTATGACGAAGCAACTGGGAAAGAAATTACTACTAAATTAATGGGCGATGATATAAGACCCCCAATCACAGGTTTGTCCATAACGGCAAAAACGAATGATGGTAAAACAATAAGCATTAATGTTAGCAATTCTACTGATGAAAATGCATTTGCAGAAATAGAATAAATAACTTTATATTACAAGGAAGTTTACTTTCAATTAACTCTACTTTTCAACATTCTTCTTCACCTGCTCAAGCACATAATCTGCAACTGCTTTGGCTTCATCAGGTTTTAAGCCGGGATTTGGCATAGGAGGATAATTTTCATCAATCCTGGATGGATTTTTAATAAAAGCTACCAGCATTTCTTCTTTTCCAAAGTATTTTGGTACAACTTCGTTATGCGGGGGACCAACAAGTTTTATATCAAATTTATGACAGGATTCGCATCTTACTTTATAAATTTCTTCACCGTTAAGTTCAACTGCTACATCTTCACCTTTAAGCTCAGCTAATAATTCATCATACTCAACTGCAAGCACTGCAGATTGAATTTTTGTTGTATTAGTTATAATTATTTTATCATTAATGATAACTGTAAGAAGCATAAGCAGCAGACTAAAAAACAACAACGCTGTAAACTTGCTCCTGAACTTTACGAAGATCATATAAAGAAAATGATAGGCAAGAAACAGTAAAAACAATCCAATAATTATATAAGCGAAAATTGCGCCGGATAGAGATGCATCAGGTACAATGAAGAGGTTAGCAAACATAATTAAGGGTAAAAGAACTGTCGCAGTAAATGTAACTATTAGCATTTTGTTTTTTACAAAATGCGCGTAATCATCATCCAGTTTTTCTCTATTCCCTATCGGGTAAAACAATCCGAACAATACTGCACCGCCGGTAACTGCTAAAGATGCAACAAAAAGAAATATAAACCTTATGATCACAAGTGGAGAGAAGAGGTCACTAAATAATCCTTCCGGCTGCCAGTGACCATGAAATACCGCAACAGTAATTCCAGCAACAAAAAGCCAGAGAGCGAAAAACATTAAGATAAAACCTATGAAGCCGGAATTTATTTTTAACTTTTTCAAATCCTTTAATGAATTCCGGTAAGTATAAATAAAAAACATCGAAACGCTTAGAAAGATAAGAGATACGGTAAGGTATTCAAGATTTGTAATAGCAGCAGATTGAAATAGCTGCGCAAAAATTAAAATTGCTGTTATTAAAGGAATGATTCCAAGAACCAGGCCGGTACTTCTATTTATAGTAACAAGCTCAATAATATCTTTTGCCATTCTTCTGTACTTATCATCAAGATGCTTTTTTTTCATATACTTTAAAGAATAATGACAGACCTGTACCCCAAAAGATGACACTGATAAATGAAATAAAAATAAAAAGCGAAATCACCAGCATATATTGCAATAGTTCAATATGTTCTAATGATTGAGGCAGGGTGATATTTTGAAGCCATTCCATCAAAATCTCTTAATTTGGTTAATAAACTAACTTTTCTAATGATTAAAAGGTTGTAATCAGAGAAGATTAACGAGTAAAATTAGTAATGATAAGTTAGAAAAACAAACAGAAGAAGTAGAAATTTCTCTCAGTAAATCAATTTGTGATGAGAAAATTTGTTATTATTTTGTTTGCAATTAAGGAACTCATCCCCCGGCCCCTTCTCCCCGCCTGCCTGAAAATTTATCATTCGGCGGGCAGGTTAATAAGAGAAGAGGTGTTTAAAAGTCCTCTCTTTTTAAGAGAGGCCTGCCTGCCGGTAGGCAGGGATTTAGGGAGAGTTAAGTATAAAATGGCATAACATAACGGATTAAAAATCCCTTTTTTTGAAATAGAATCTGCTAAGCAGAAAAGGAATAATTATCCAGACAAGCAGGCAGAATAATGAGATCAGAATCCCAAGGACACTTCCAAAAAACTGCTGGAACACTGCGCCTGTGTAACCCATTAAAGCGGAGATATTGAACTTCATCAAAAATAATATTCTCCCAAGGTCTATCGGGTTAATAATACTTACCGCAATCATAATTTTTTCCAGCGGGTATTCATCAAAATAGTAAACAATAAAAAGCACAAGCCCATCATAAACCACAGCAAGAATAAGCCAGAGCAAAATTGAAAATCCTAATCCCTTTGCTTTATCATCCTGCAACACGGAAATTAGAAATGCGATAGCAGTAAAAATAAAAGTTAGAGCCGTTCCAACTATAAGCAGAACAGCTATTCCTTCAATCTGTTGGCTAATTTTACCAAACAAGATAACAGGAAGTGAGATTCCTATAACAAATCCAGCAGAAAGAGGCAATGATGTTCCAAGGTAAATTCCAGTAAATAACGATTTCCTGTCTATCGGCTGGCTTAACATCATCTCAATAAATTCTCTTGAGTTATAAAAGTAAATCGATCCAAAAATAAGTGATACAAGCGGGATAATGTTAATAGTTATATTCATTAAACTTATATAAGCTTTGTTTACATCGCCGCTAAAAGAGAACAGCGAATAACCCACAGCAAAAAAGAAAATCGAATAAAGAAGAACCCACTTACTCCTGATAGTATTATGAATTTCATACTTTAATATTTTTCTAACTAATTTCATAGATCCCTGGCTCATCAGTTCTGCAATAGCTCTTTCAAGTTTAGTTTCTCCTTTATGCTCTAATAATGAATTAATGGTTCCTTTAAACTTAATTTCACCTTCCAGTAAAAATATAATTTCATCAGCCAGTTCCTGTATTTCACTCATTATGTGTGATGTTAGGATAATTGTTTTCGCTTTTTCTTTTCTTCAATACCAGGTTTTTAAAATAACTGCTTGAGATAGGATCTAATCCCGCTGTAGGTTCATCAAGAATTAATATTTTAGGATTAAATGCGAAAGCGATCACTGCAGATACTTTTTGTTTTGTCCCGCCAGATAGACTTTTAAAAGGTTTATCCATTTCAGTGGATAATTTAAAAGAAGATAATATTTCATCCTCAAAATTCTCTACCGGTTCTCTTAAATCTTTTATTAATGATAGCAGCTCAGTAGCAGTAAGATTTTCAGGATAACGGGGTACCTGGGGCATGTAACCATCTTGTTTCTGTAGAGATAATCACCATTTATTTTTGTCCCATCAACTTCAACAGATCCGGCACTTGATTTTACCAGACCCAGGATAATTTTGATGAGAGTTGTTTTACCTGATCCGTTCGGTCCGACAATAGCAGTTACCTTGCCTGAATCGATAGAGTGGTTTACATCATGCAATGCAACTGTTTTACCGAATTGTTTTTTTAAATTTACAATCTCTATCAAATGATCTTCCTCATTCTCGGTTTTGGATCGGTAAGTGCTTCGGGTGTTATGGCAGGAATTATACTTTCTGCTACATTAAGGATACCAATGAATAAACTATGCAGCAGAATTAATGATGCCGGTTGATCCTGTATCATCATCGAAAACATAGTTACAGGTCGGAACGGAACATCACCGTAACCATCTTTATCCAAATCATAACCATTATAGTTTGACCAGTAATTTTTTTCGAACGTGTTAAAATTCTGGCGACTGTTTGTTGCAATATCAAACGAGTTAGTAATAAAATTATTGTTGTGAAAAATATTGCTCATCGAATTAGCCATCAATTTAATAGCCCACCCGTTTTTTAAAAAGTTATTGTTTTCTATTGTAACCCGGGTACATCCTTCCATATAAAGTCCAATTAAGTTTTCACTAAAAATATTTTCCTCAATCCGGCTGTCCGAAATTTCCTTTAAAAGTATTCCATACGATGCAGAACCCCAATTAAAGAGAAATTCGTTTTTTTTCATAATTACATTTTTTGTATACATTACAGCTACCCCTGCACCGTTTTGTTCAAATCTATTTCCATCGTAAATACAGCTATCTGAAAACATAAAGTGAAGACCATAGCGCAGATTATTTTTACTAAGGTTATTCGATATTCTTCCGTTTCTAACAAATTCAAAATAGATCCCGTCACGATGATCGAAGATTTCGTTGTTTTCAATCGTAATATCCCTGCAATACCAAAGATGAATTCCATTACCGGAATTTGTTTCTCTTTTCTTTACTCCTTTAATGTAGTTACCGGAAATAAAACAATTGGCCGATTGCGCGAGATAGATTGCAAAGAAGTTATTTATTAATTTGTTGCTTATTATTGAGCAGTTCGAACTTTTTCCAACCGTATACCGGCATTTTCTTCCAGGTAGCTTATCCCTGAATTTTTAATTAACAATCCTGAAATAGTAACGCTATCAACCGTAACTGTAAAAACTTCACCCGCACCTTCGCCATCAATAATAGGAAAATTTTCACCAATGATTAATACATTTTATTAACAATTATATTTTTTTCCGCGTAATAACCGGGCTTAATTATAATTACATCCAAATTATTTGCTAATTCAATAGCTCTGCGGATAGTAGTTACTTTTACCAGTTTTTGACACCACAATTTCCTTTGCAAAGATGTTACAGTGGTAAGACTAAAAAAAAGATACTGAAGACCGAAGAAGATGAGTTAATTTTGTAAAAGTGCGTTTAAAAGCATTTGAAATTTTTATTGGTTATCTAAATTAAGAGTTGAATCTACTACTTACTTCTTTGTTTAACAAGTTCAATAACTTCAACCCAGCTTATTTGATTACCACTATTTTCTAAAACAAACTTATTATGCATGTTCTTGATCTTTAAAAGCAGTAACATTTAAACCCATCGGGCTTCTGACTTTATCATTCTTTACATAATATGATTCCCGGCATTAATAAGATTTTCGGGATTCTAAAAGTCAGTTACAAATAGGTTGTTCGTTATATCGCCAAGGGTATTTTTAACTAAGGAAAATTCAACCAAGCATTCCATTGAATCAAATTTATATATTTTACCTTTCGTTGTAATAAGTTCTGCGCCGTATTTATTATCAGTAATTAACATTCTACAGAATTCACATTCATCTTCCCCATAATTTTAATTGGTTCTGGTCCATTGCTGCAAGATGTAAGAGTAATGATTAATAAAAAAATAAATACTTGACGATAAATATTAAAAGATTTCTTAAGCACTTTCATTCCTTTTCTTCTTTAATTTTTTATCAATTATTAACGCAATAGCAGAAAACACCACAATAAAAACCAAAATATAAAATCCAATATCGGGCATCGAAATAGCATTAAAATTCAAAAGCATTTTTGATCCAATAAGCGGCGGTTGATATGCCATACCGGGTATTTTAATTGCAGCTTGAGGATTTAGATTCTGCCGTAATCATATTCCCACATGTAAAAATCATACATCCCAACTACAGCCATTATAATGAATAAAAGAATCCAGGTATAAACGATGGGTCTTTTACCCAAAATTGCTGCCATTAATCCAAACAACGTCATGAATATCATTAAGTACGGCATTATCTTCAATTCTGGTATTGATTCAGGGTCAATTTTTTTCATTCCAATATAATGATTCAACCCATTTATGTTATCAAGATCATGAGGATTTTGCCCAACAATTTGATTGATCCATATTTCCAATCCAATACCCTCCGGATATTGAGGTGCTTCCAGATCGATATACCATAATGGGAAAACGAACGTTAACATTATCATTAACGCTCCGATAATAATAAGTATTTTAGATTTTGTTTCCATCTTTCCCCGATGAAAAAAATAAAAAAAGGGGAACTTACGTTCCCCGATAACCCTTAACTATTTAGTTACCAATTTTATATGAAATTGGAACATTTGATCCTTTTGATGAAACCCTTACGTAACCCTGCATCTCCTGGTGAAGCGCCGAGCAAAAATCGGTACAGTAAAAAGGATATATTCCTTCAAATTGAGGTTTCCATGTATAAGTTTCGGTTACTCCCAGCATTGTTAATAATTCGGCAGTTCTACCTCCTTTAATAGCAAATCCGTGAGGAATGTCCCAATCCTGTTCCAGGTTGGTTACATGGAAATAAACAATATCACCAACTCTTATTCCCTCAATATTATCCGGTGCAAAGTGAGTTCTTATAGTTGACATATAAACATGTACATCGTTGCCATTTCGTTCAACCCTGGTTTCCTTTTCCGATTTTACGCAATAAGGATGTTCGTTCTCTTCAATTGGATATATTTTCCGTGAGTTCTTCATTAGTAATTCAGCTGGTAGCGATTGAGCATAATGTGGTTCGCCAACTGTTGGAAAATCGAGTAACAGTTTCATCTTATCACCGGAAATATCTATTAGCTGCGCAGACTGTGTCAATTCAGGTCCGGTTGGCAAATACCTATCCTTGGTAATTTTATTCAAAGCAACAACATATTTACCCCACGGCTTTTTACTATCGCCGCCGGGTATGCTAAGATGACCAATTGAATAGTATGTTGGAATACGATCGACAACCTGCCAGGTTCCAAGTTCCCATTTAACTATTTCAGAGGAAATAAATGCTGAAGTATAAGCAAAACCTTTCCCATCAAACTCTGTATGTAGTGGTCCTAGTCCGCAGTTTTCAACTTCACCAGCAATAACTGATTCATACTTTAACACGGGGATGCTTTCAACCATACCATCAAATTCTTCATTCTCTATAGCGGTAAGCATTTTACTGAATGAATGAACTGGAATTACTGTAGCTAATTTTCCGCCAGCAACAATGTATTCACCTGATGGATCAACATCCACCCCATGCGGAGATTTGGGAGTAGGAAGATAATAAATCAATCCCGGACAATCATTTGGATCCAACACTTTAACTTCATTATTCTTTTCTGAAATGCCATGTGTTTTTTTTCATCAAAATAATTTCTGTAATAAGTGGCATTCATTGTTTTGTAATTACCCCGGGCAAGAAATTCTTCAGCTTTCTTCCAGTTAACTGCAGCAACAAAATCTTTATCGTTTTGTGATGCATTAACTTCAAGTAGAGTGTTTGCCTGCTCAGTATTGTAACATGTAAAGAATGCCCATCCGTGCGAAGGACCTTTACCGGCATGCGCAAGATCATAATCAAATCCGGTACAAGTATCTGGAATTCAATATTCATTGCCCCGTCATCTGCAACTTTAATAAATGTTAATGTGCCTTTAAAGTTTTCTTTATACGAATCTATAGGAACATCCCTGTTTGGAATTGGAACACTAAATCTTGTTGAAGCAACAATGTACTCACTGTTTTCGTTGTAAATGGTGATCCATGATTTCCACCTGAATTTGGTATCTCGATGATTTCAGCAGTTGTAAATGTTGAAAGATCTATCCTGGCAACTCGTGGTGTATTGTTTGCATTTAGAACAACCACTTACCATCAGGGACACCATTGGTTTGAGATAACTCTGGATGGTGGGAATCATCCCATGGTAAAAATCCAAAAGATGTATTTAACATTGGCTTGGATTCTTCAGAATAGCCGTAGGATTTTTCAGGGTCCTGTGCAAAAACCGGAATCACCCTGAAAAGTCTTCCTGAAGGCAGCCCGTAAACACCAACCTGCCCGCTAAATCCTCCGGAAGTAAACATATAAAAATCATCATAACTTCCTGGTGGAACATAAACCTGTGCCGCATCATCCCCTGCTACTAAATCCTTAGATTCCTGACAGCCGTAATGTAACACAACTACTACAGCTAACACGGCAAGAGTTATAAGGACGGCTTTAAAATATTTCCTGTTCATCTCTCCTCCATATAATTATTTTTGTTGATTTTGTTTTAATTCTTCATCTAAAACTCTAAAGTATTCAAGTATTGCAAGGGCATCTTTCATTTTAACATTCTGGAATGTCATTACTGTCATATATTCTGCAAGCAATTTCTTAGCTCGTGGATGTTTCTTTATCATTTCGTCTGGATTAAGGGTCATGTTTAGTAAATATTCAGGCGTTACCCGTTGTAAAACATCTCTCTGTGCAGGTCCGGTATACCTTTCATCTAATTTATGGCAAGTGCCACACTTCGTTTCAAATATTTCTTCCCCCACTGTGGCAAGTTCCTTGTTGATAGGACCAAGATTTAATTTTTTCTTAACTGGTCCAATTCCATTTTCAAGCTCAAAATCCGAAAGCCCGGATTCATTTTTTTTAGTTACTTCCTGAGTTGTTTCATCTTTCGTTTCCCCGCCGCATCCTATCAACAGCATCAAGAATAATATTGATAGACTAAGCATAAGAAAAGTTTTCCCCATCTTAAGGGATTTTAATTTCAACATCTTCTTTCCTCGTTTCGTTTTTTATGTATTTATTATTTAATTTCTATAATCGGATAATATTGTCTGATTAAAGATAGGGACTCCATAAATCAGAGTCAATAGTTGAATCAAATTAATTATTAAATGGATGAGAATGTTTAATATTGGTAACTATTTCGCAACTATAGGAATATCAGGAGCTTCTTTATCCTCTATCCTTTTGCTTAATCTTTCATCAAATAGCTTTCCTATTTCTGCGCCGATAATAAAAACGGCAGATGTGTAATAAATCCAGAAAGCTACTACTACGGCTAAAGCATATGCCCCGTAAATATTGCTAAATGTTTTAAAAGTAGTAAGATAGATGCCAAAAAGAACTTTTGCAGTAACCCATAAAATAGCTGCCCACATTGCACCAATTAGTACCGATCGTTTTCTGATTTTTATTATCGGCATAAATTTATACAATGCAGAAAAAATTAAATACATTATAAAAAGTGAGATGAGCGTTGATAAAAACTTTTGAAAGATTGGTTTGTTGAAGTACTGTAAATATGGTGTTGTGTTTGCAAGTGTGCTAAAAAAATCGAGCATGGGCAGTAACATTATTGAAACTAAAAATAAAAGAACAACAATTAATATCACTAAAAAATCTCTAAGCTTGCCGAGAAAAATATTAATATCCAAATCAGTACCAAATACTTTATTAAGTACTGTGCGCAGACTACTGGCAAAACTACTGGCTGCAAAAAACAATCCTACAATTCCTACAAATCCGGCAATGTTTCTGTATTCAATTACTTCATGAACACGTGTAAAAATTATTTCCTTTACAAATTCTGCATACCTTTCATAAGGAATGACTGTTTGAATAAAAGTAACAATTTGTACTTCCATTTCCGCAGAATCCAGGAATTTACCTAAAATCCAGAAGATGATTAAAGTAAGAGGAATAATACAAACGAATAATGAAAATGCTAATCCGCCTGAAAAAAGAAAAACATGATGACGATCGAGCCTATCATAAAGTCCACCAAAGTAATGTTTACTAAAGCTATAAACCTGTGCCACATAGGTTTTAGGTGAAGGTAATACCTCAGCCGTCTGAAAAGTGCATATGGTTTTGATGCACGTATTATTTCCAGGATTTTATGCTTCATCGTTCATTATAGTTGGGATTGTATTATAATAGCTATCTGCTAATTTAACCAAATCAACTTTCAAAATATCATTAATAATTAATTCTGATCCGCCTGTTTTACCTATAAATTTAAAAGATTGACCAGATTTATCTATTGTAGTTTCAAAATATTTTTATCTTGATCAGCAACAGAAACAATTATGCGCGACTGGCTCTCAGAAAATAAAGCAAAATCTTCTCTTGATCCAATTGGAACATTAACTTCTGCCCCAATCATATTCTCTTCATTAATAATACAACATTCTGCAAGTGCGCAGGCAATTCCACCTTCCGAAATATCATGAGCAGATTTGATAAGATTACTTTTAATTAATCCTAAAAGAGTATCCTGTAATTTTTTTTCTTCATCAAGATTAACTTTGGAGCATCACCAGCTACTTTATTGTGAACAACTTTTAAATACTCACTTCCACCCAATTTCCTCTTTATCTTCACCTAAAAGATAAATGAGATCACCTTCATCTTTAAAAAATGAAGTTGTAATATGTTCAAGGTTTTCAATCAATCCTACCATTCCTATTGTTGGCGTAGGATAAACAGCAGCTTCGGGAGATTCGTTATAAAAACTTACGTTACCGCCTGTAACAGGAGTATCAAAAAATCTGCACGCTTCGCCCATTCCTTTAATAGCTTCTGCAAACTGCCAGTAAACTTCTGGTTTATAAGGATTACCAAAATTTAAACAATTAGTTATTGCTAAAGGGATTCCTCCTGAGCAGACAATATTTCTTGCAGCTTCAGCCACTGCTATTTTTGCACCTTCTTTTGGATTCAGATAAACATAACGCGAATTACAATCGGTCTTCATCGCAAGTGCTTTGTTAGTATCCTTAATGTATATTACTGCAGCATCGCAGCCGGGACCAACAATTGTATTGGTTCTTACCATTGAATCGTATTGCTCGTAAACCCATTTTTTAGAAACGATATTTGGAGATGAAAAAACTTTTAAAAATGTTTCCTGTAAATCATTTGGTTTTGGTAAAGATGAAAAATCAAATGCCCTCATTTCTTTTAAGTAGGATGGTTCTTTTTGCTCACGAATATAAACCGGTGCACCGCCGCCAAGCACCAAATCAAAAGGCGGCAGACTTACTTTTTTCTCTCCCTTATATTCAACTTCAAGAATTTCTTCTTTTGTTACTTCTCCAATTAATTCGCAATGAAGATCCCATTTTTCAAAAACTTCTCTAACTTTTTCTTCGTAACCTTTTTTAACAACGCATAAGCATTCTTTCCTGGCTTTCCGAAAGCATAATTTCGTAAGCGCTCATTCCATCTTCGCGTAAAGGAACTTTATCAAGATTTATCTTCATTCCCGATTTTCCTTTTTCACTCATCTCACTGCTTGAGCAAGTAATTCCTGCAGCTCCCATATCCTGAATTCCTATCAGCCAATCCTTTTTTTATAATTTCGAGAGTTGCTTCAACAAAAGTTTTTCTGTAAAAGGATCGCCAACCTGCACGGATGGACGTTTCGCTTCCGATTTTTCCGAAAGTTCTTCCGAAGCAAAAGTTGCACCATGAATTCCATCTCTCCCTGTTGAAGAACCAACAATCATTACAGGATTGCCTTCACCTTTTGCAACGGCACTTGCATACATATTTGTTTTTACTATTCCAACAGACATTGCATTAACTAGCGGATTTCCCTGGTACGATTCATCAAAATAAACTTCGCCGGCAACTGTTGGAACGCCAAAACTGTTACCATAATCTCCAATTCCTTTTACAACTCCTGCAAATAAGTAGCGGGTTCTTGCATCTTTAAGTGAACCAAATCTTAATGAATTAAGAGAAGCGATAGGGCGTGCGCCCATTGTAAAAATATCTCTCATAATTCCACCAACTCCTGTTGCAGCTCCCTGATAAGGCTCAACAGCGGAAGGGTGATTATGGCTTTCAATTTTAAACGCAACTGCTAATCCATCTCCAATATCAACTAATCCAGCATTTTCTTCACCGGCTCCAACAAGCAACTTCCCACCTTCTCTTGGTAAAGTTTTAAGTTGGGCAATAGAGTTTTTATAACTGCAATGCTCACTCCACATTACACTGAAAATTCCAAGCTCTGTATAAGATGGAGTTCTACCTAAAATTTTAAGTATTTTGTTGTATTCTTCCTCGTTTAAACCGTGTTCAATGGCAAGATCAAGAGTTACTTCAGGTTCTTTCATTTAAAAGATGATTTTTAGTTTAAGCGTAATTTTTCAGATAGGAAATATAATAGATTTGAAGACCACTCCACAACTATACAGTTTGCCGATCAGTTTATGAATGGGCTAAAAAACTCATCCCAAATCTTATAAAGCTGGTAAGTAGCATAAATATCATGTGAGCAATAAGTTGCAATATCTTTCACTCTTCCTGCTTCGTAAAGATTTTTAACTTCCATTCCCGAAATCTCTTTTGTTTTTGGCGATTCAATTCCAAATGCCTGGCAATAAAAGTCTAAGTTAAATTTTCTGGTTAATCCGTAATATGTAAATTGTTCCAACAGGTCTATGTGTACCTTGGTATCGTATCTTCCTTTAATAAGATTTTTTGTGGGTTTCACTTTAAGCATTGCTGATCGGACAGTTAAGAAAGGCAGATCAAAATTTCTTCCGTTAAAACTTATTACCTTATCGGTTACATCAACAATTTTCCAGAAGGATTGAAGCATTTCTTTTTCGGGTAATCCTTTGTAATGCACTTTGTCATCTTCACAATTCCATTCCTCTTTCTCATCACTTTCGTAATAAACGAAAGATTTTTGTTTCTCTACATCAAATATCCCAATTGCAATACACTTGGCTGTTAGCGGGTAAAGACTTGTATAGCGAATTGCTTCATCAACCTGTTTTTGTTTTTTATCAGGATCGGTTTCTTTTTCAGCATAACGAAGAAGGTATTCTTGCTGGCTTTCGGAGAGTGATTCGAATGGATAAGCGCTGGTTTCAATATCGAAAATTATTTTTCTCATAATACCCCCGAATTATGTTACTTGTGGTCTTAATATTTTTACAGAAGGTTCAATCATTTTTACTTTCTGTATAAATTCATCAGTTAACGGAGTTGATTTTCTTGTATAACGGATCTACATGAACCGATACACCTGCTCCCTCCGCAATTATTTTTTTCGTTTTTGAATTTTCCACAATATGTTCAAATCCAAAACTTGAGTTTTTAATATACGATATTCTTGTATAAATGTTAAGCTCGTCATCAAATTTTGCAACTTTTAAATAATCAATTTGATTATGAACCATATAGTAAACATTGTTTGGAGAAAAAATATTTTCTAATGGAATAAAACCTGAATCAATTGCATACTGTATTTTTGCCTGCTCAAAATAATTAAGATAAACTGCATTGTTTAACAATCTGCAGCATATCCACTTCGTTAAATTTAACTTTAACTTTATAGATGTGATGAAAATCTTTTTTGTTTTTTGTTGGCTGCAAGATGTAATAAATTTAATTTATTATTGAATTGTCATTCTGAAAGAATCTTGTTTCTATTAATGAACTTGTTTTAATTACATTTAACCTTATAATAACAGGTTTCCTCCTGAATGACAGATGTTTGCTTTCAACTTCCTTTTGTTTTTCTTACCATCTGTTCAATCATATCCCACATTTCATTCGGAACAGCTTCAAGCATATTGAACTGTCCTGCACCTTTTAACCATTCTCCGCCATCAATTGTAATAACTTCTCCATTTATGTATGCAGAAAAATCGGACACGAAATAAGCTGCTAAGTTTGCCAGTTCCTGGTGTTCGCCAACTCTTTTTAGTGGAACTTTTTTTGCAAGATCAAATTTATCTTTCATATCGCCGGGCAGCAATCTATCCCACGCACCTTTTGTTGGAAACGGACCGGGAGCAATTGCATTAAAACGAATTCCATACTTTGCCCATTCAACAGCAAGTGAACGTGTTAGTGCAAGTACTCCAGCTTTTGCACACGCAGAAGGAACAACATAAGCAGAACCCGTATATGCATAGGTTGTAACAATGTTTAATACATTTGCATTTTGCTTTTTTTCTATCCAGTACTTTCCAAAAGCGAGTGTACAGTTGTAAGTTCCCTTTAAATACAATATTAATGATAATATCAAAAGCACGGTTGGAAAGCCGTTCTGTAGGACTTATAAAATTTCCTGCGGCATTGTTCAACAGCACATCAACTTTTCCAAATTTATCGATGGAAGTCTTTAGTAAATTCTCTACGGAAGCATAATCAGTAACATCACACTGTACAGGAAGTATTGTTTGATTATTTCCTTTTGATAATTCCTCAGCTGTCTTTTCAAGCACATCAAGCTTCCTACTTGCAACTACAAGATCGGCACCAAGCTCAACAAAATATTTTCCCATCGCTTTACCAAGTCCTGTTCCCCCGCCGGTTATTACAATAACTTTATCTTTAAGTGAATCTTCTCTTAACATTGATGTTTTGTATTGTTGATTTTGCATGTTTTGATTTTAAATATTGCTAATGAATAATTAATGGTACACAGATTAATTATGATAGTTATGATTCTTTAAGATCATAATAATTTCAAAGATCAGTGTACAATTCTCATAGTTCTAAAAATACTTATAAAGGTCTAAAAACAATATTTATCAGCTTCTATTAATTTATCTGCAATGTTCCTTCTTAGCTGTGTTGTATTAACAGGTTCGTACTTGGTAAATCGCTTTAGTCCAAGCATAAGCATTTTAAGATCATCGCCTTCAGCAAAAGCAGCAATTGCATGTTTACCGTACAGGTTTATTCTTTCAACAGCATCGCTTATATAAACCTTTGTCATATCAATGTAAGGCTGCAATTCGGTTTCGTTTTTAATACCGGAAAGTTTCAGAGTTCTTAAATATGCAGATTCACATGCAAAAACTTCTATCATCATATCTGTTACATTCATAATGATTTCTTGTTCGTCTTTTAGCTTTACCATTAATTTTTGTACTGCAAAACCGGCGGTCATAAGAATTGCTTTTTTAGCATTTTGAATAGCTTTTAATTCAGACGCAAGAAGTTCATCAGATTCATCACCAAATTCAGGAATTGACATTAATTCTTTCTGGATTCCCATTGCAGGTCCCATTAAATCGAGCCGTCCTTTCATCGAACGTTTAACCAGCATATCTACAGTTAGCAAGCGGTTTATCTCATTTGTACCTTCAAATATCCTGTTAATGCGTGAATCCCTGTAAGCCCTTGCAGCGGGATACTCTTCGGAGTAACCATATCCGCCATGAATCTGCACTGCTTCATCCACCACATAATCGAGCATTTCGGAACCATAGACTTTTAACATAGCACATTCAATTGCATATTCTTCTGCGGCTTTAACTGAAGCTTCTTCATATTTATTTCCATCTTCCACTAACTCTTTCACTTTTTTGCTTATCAAATCGCTCACCCTATAGGTTGCTGATTCTGAAGCAAATATCCTGGTTGCCTGCTCTGCAATTTTATGTTTAATTGCACCAAAGCTTGATATCGGCTGCTCGAACTGTTTTCTTGTATTTGCGTATTGAATTCCAATTGTAGCAACTTTCTTTGCACTGCCGCTGGTCATTGCACAAAGTTTAAACCTTCCTACATTTAAAATATTAAATGCAATGTAATGTCCCTTGCCAATTTCACCCAGCACATTTTCAACAGGAACTTTTACATTATCCAGGAAGAGTGCACATGTGGAAGATCCTTTTATTCCAAGTTTATTTTCTTCTTCACCACGATTAAATCCTTCCGAATCGGCATCGATGATGAAGCAAGTAAACTTATCTCCATCAACCTGTGCAAATGTTATAAGAATTTCTGCAAAGCCGCCATTCGTTATCCACATCTTCTGCCCGTTAAGTGTGTAATACTTTCCATCTTCAGAAAGCACTGCGGTTGTTTTAGCAGAAAGTGCATCAGAGCCGGATGTAGGTTCGGTTAAGCAATAAGCGGTCATTAGCTCACCACTGGCAAGTTTTGGTAAATATTTTTTCTTCTGCTCTTCCGTTCCGTAATAAAGAATCGGCAGTGAGCCAATTCCCGTATGAACTGCATAAGAAACACCAAACGAATGTGCTGCACCCAGCTCGAATAAAAGCGCAGTGTTCGTATTAAAATCTTCACCGAGTCCGCCATACTCTTCCGGGATAGAAACTCCAAGCAATCCCAGTTCACCTGCTTTTTGCAGAAGACTTACTGTTAATCCTTTTTCCTGTTTATCAATTGAATCCAGCTTTGGCCAAATTTCCTTTTCTACAAATTCACCCGCAGCCTCGGTCATCATTTTTTGTTCTTCATTCAATATCTTCCGGAATGAATACTGATTGTGGATCAGTATCCTTGATGAGAAATTCCCCGCCTTTTAATAAATCTGTTTTTAATGTTTCGGTTGACATAATATTACTCAACTTTGTTTAGTAAATAACTAGTTTAATTTTCTAATTTAATAATTCAAAAATACCTGCAACACCTTGCCCGCCGCCAACACAGGCAGTAACCATTCCAGTTTTTTTCTTTGTACGTTTAAGCTCATTTAATAATTTGTACAGTAAGTTTAGCACCTGTACAACCCAATGGATGACCTAATGCAATTGCACCTCCGTTAACATTAACGATATCATTATTTAAATCTAAAGTGCGAATCACAGATAATGCTTGTGATGCAAATGCTTCATTTAATTCTATCATTTCAATATCATCCTGTTTCATATTTGCTTTTTTTAATGCTTTGGGAACTGCTTCAATCGGTCCCGTTCCCATTATGGTAGGATCAACACCGGCTAATGCGTATGAAACCAATCTTGCAATTGGTTTTAAGTTGAGTTCCTTTACCATCTCTTCAGACATAACTAAAACAAATGCAGCACCATCTGAAGTTTGCGAAGAATTACCAGCTGTAACTGTTCCGTTATTAGCAAAAACGGGTTTTAGTTTTGCTAATGCTTCAAGAGTTGTATCAGCACGAGGACCTTCATCAGTATCAACAACAAACTTGCTCACTTTTTTCTTTCCATTTTCAAGATGAACATCTTCAATTTCAATAGGTACAATCTGATCTTTGAAATATCCTTTATCAATTGCATTAATAGCTTTCATATGAGAATTGTATGCAAACTCATCCTGATCTTCGCGAGAGATTTTATATTTCTCAACTATTTTTTCAGCAGTTAAACCCATTCCCATATAGTAGCCGGGGTAATCTTTTGCAATTTGATAATTTGGTGCAAGTTTCCAACCAGTCATCGGAACCATGGACATAGATTCTATTCCACCGGCAATAACACAATCCATCATACCTGATTGAATGCGAGCAATACCAGTAGCGATTGTATCGATTCCAGAAGCACAGAACCTGTTTATTGTTACACCGGGAACTTCCTGCGGTAAACATTGTAAGTGCAATCATTCTGCCAACTTGAAGTCCTTGTTCAGCTTCAGGGAAAGCATTTCCAACAATCAGATCATCAACACGATGAGGATCTAATTCGGGAACCGATTTTAATAAATGTTTTATAACGTCTGCAGCTAAGTCATCCGGTCTGGTAAAAACGAAATCCGCCTTTTTTAGCTTTCGCAATAGCCGAACGATAACCCGCTACTATATATGCTTCTCTCATAATATTACTTCTGTTTAATTTTTATAAATTATTCATTTTAACTTCAATTTTAATTTCTTAAAGGTTTCCTGTTGTTAAGATGCTTTGAATTCTTTCCAGAGTTTTCTTTTCACCAATAAGACTTAGAAATGCTTCTCGTTCAAATCCAGGAGATACTGTTCTGAAACCAAAGTGGTATTCGGAAAGATCTCCGCCGCACATTATGTATGCTAATTTCTCAACGATTTTTTTATCGTGATCGGAAATGTATTTACCTGCATGAAATGAATATGCACCAAGCAGCATAACCGATAAAGCTGATCTTCCCAGTACTTTAATATCTTCTCGTTGAATCGGCTGAGTATAACCCTGATCTGCGAGCTCTATTACTGATTTTTTTGCCTGAGCAATTATACGATTTGGATTAACAACGATACTGTCTCTTCCTTTAACAAAAATATTCATATCAAAAGCTTCGTGTGCAGAAGTTGCAACCGTTGCCATGGCAATATTTAAGAATCGCCATTGAATTTCTGGCAACTCAATAGCATCTTTTAAATAATTATCTGAAGCACGAAGAGTCATTTCTTTTGTGCCACCTCCTGCCGGAATAATCCCAACACCAACTTCTACCAAACCGATATAGGTTTCCGCTGATGCTACAACTTTATCCGCATGTAAACAAACTTCGCAGCCGCCAGCTAATGTTAATGAGTGCGGCGCAACAACAACCGGAACACTTGAATACCGAACATGCATTGTTGCTTTCTGAAATTGCCTCACTGCCATATCAAGTTCATCATACTCCTGTTCGGTTGCAAGCATGAACATCATAGCTAAGTTTGCTCCAGCTGAAAAATGCTGACCGTTGTTTGCAATTACCAACCCTTTAAAATCTTTTTCAGCAATTTCGATTGATTTATTTATTGCTTCTAATATTTCTGAACCAATAGAATTCATCTTAGTTTGAAATTCAAGATTAACAACTCCATCGCCCAATATCGTGCAAAGTTGCACCAACATTTTGCCATACAGGTTTATTGGCCCTGTAATTATCAAGAATAATAAATTCACCTTTACCCGGAATTTCTTTGTAAGATTGAGAACTTATATCATAATATTTGCGTTTTCCATTTTCAATTTTATAAAAAGATGAAAAACCTTTTTCCAGCATATCATAAACCCATTTTGCCGGTTTCATCTTTTCTTCTTCCATTTTCTTAACAGTCTTCTCTACACCAAAAACATCCCAAGTTTCATACGGTCCAAGTTCCCATCCAAAGCCTGCGCGCATAGCATCATCAATTTTGTAAAGCTCATCGGAAGCTTCGGGTATCCTGTTTGATGAGTATTGAAAAACCATAAAGGATAATTTTCTAAGAAACTCACCGGCTGTATCTTTAGCAGCATTAAGGGCTTTTAATCTTTCTTTAAGATCATCAATTGTTTTTGCTGCCGCAACGGAGGCAAACTTTGTTTTGGCTGAAGGTTCATACTCAAATGAATCAATGTTCAGTTCGAGAATAATCCGCTTACCTTTTTCATCTTTACTTTTTTTATAAAACCCCTGCCCTGTTTTATCACCTAACCAGTTGTTCTCTACAAGTTTTTTTACATAAGCAGGTATTTTAAAAATTTCTCTCGATTCATCATCAGGACAATCTTTATAAATATTATCAGCGACTTTTACCAAGGTATCAATTCCAACAACATCAGAAGTTCTGAAAGTAGCAGATTTCGGTTTACCAGTTAGAGGTCCGGTTAATGAATCAATTGCTTTAATTTTTAATTTCGTTTCGTCCATCAACTTAAAAACAGCCATTACGCTGTAAACGCCTATCCTGTTTGCGATGAATGCAGGTGTATCTTTACAAAGTACAGGAGTTTTACCAAGGTATAGATCTCCGTAATGCATTAGAAAGTCGATAACACCTTTATCGGTTTTAGTAGTAGGAATTATTTCCATCAATTGAAGGTAACGTGGCGGATTGAAAAAGTGAATCCCACAAAAATGTTTCTGAAAGTCTTCACTTCTTCCTTCAAGCATTGTATGAATTGGAATACCGGAAGTGTTTGTTGTTATTAATGTGCCGTCTTTACGGAACTGTTCAACTTTCGCGAAAACAGACTTCTTTATATCCAGGTTTTCAATTACAGCTTCAATTATCCAATCAGCATTTTGGAGGCAATCCAAGTTGTCTTCAAAGTTACCGGTTGTAATTCTTGATGAAAACGATTTGTGATAAAAAGAGGCTGGTTTCGATTTTTGTGCAGCTTTAAGGTTGGCATCAACAAATCTGTTACGAACTACTTTATCATTTAGAGAAAGCCCTTTTTTCTTTTCATCTTCATTAAGTTCTTTTGGAATTATATCCAGAAGGTTAACCGTGCAACCAATGTTTGCAAAATGTGCTGCAATCCGTGAGCCCATAACGCCAGATCCCAGAACCACAACTTTTTTAATTATTCTTTTCATAGTTTTTTAGGATTTTAGTTGAAAATATTTCTCCCCGTTTAGAAAGATTAATTTTATATAAAATGTTTTGTTTCCGATTCGCTATAGATCTTTTCAAAAAGATCAGTATACCTTTCTTTAATTATTCTTCTCATAAGTTTTAATGTTGGGGTAAGTTCACCGGTTTCAACAGACCATTCATCTTCAACTAAAGCAAACTTTTTAATTTGCTGTACTTTACCAAACCGCTCATTATACGTTTCGATATCTTCCCAAATTCTGTTTTTCACATCAACCGAATTAACTACGTCTTTTTTACTGGAGATGTTTAGTTTTTTAATCTTCGCCCAATCCAGAATAAAATCAAATTTGGGAACGACCAGTGCCGCTGCAAAATTCCTGTTTTCACCAATCACCATTATCTGCTCGATGAATAAAGATTCTTTCATCTTATTCTCAATAGGCTGGGGAGTAACAAATTTTCCGCCGGAAGTTTTAAAAATTTCTTTAACCCTATCGGTTATTTTAAGATATTTTCCATCAACCAATTCCCCAATATCGCCAGTATGGAACCAGCCATCTTTATCAATGGCTTCTGCAGTAAAATCCGGTCTGTTATAATACCCCTGCGTTACATTTGGACCCTTACATAGAATTTCTCCATTATCGGCAAGCTTAATTTCAACGCCCGGCATAGCGGGACCAACAGTGCCGATGTAATAATCACCTTTTTCATAATGGTTGCTTGTTATTCCCGGTGAGGTTTCCGTTAAACCATATGCTTCTATAACGGGGATACCAGCAGCGTTAAATATTCTGCCTAAGCGAGGTTGAAGAGAAGCTGCTGCACTCATAATACCAATTACTTCGCCGCCAAGCGCCTCTTTCCATTTTGAAAAAACTAATTTCCTGGCAACGCTGAGCCGGATATTATAAAGTAATCCATTCTTTCCCTGGGGATGAAAATGATTGGCAAGATTTAATGCCCAGCCGAAAATTGCTTTTTTGGCACCTGGTAATTCTCTCCCCTTTGCCATAATTTTGTCGTAAACTTTTTCTAATACACGCGGTACAGTTGTAAAGAAATGCGGTTTAACCTCTTTCAGGTACTCACCTACTTTATCGGTGCTCTCCACATAATGAACTGAGGATCCATTTATGAGGTAATAATAAGAAGCAGTTCGTTCGAAAATGTGACAGAGTGGTAAAAAGCTTATTACCTTATGTTCTGAGCCGATAGGAATAATTTGACCAATTGACAAAACATTGCTGACAATATTTTTATGTGTTAGCATCACTCCTTTTGGTGTACCGGTAGTACCGGAAGTATATATTATTGTTACAAGTTTATCTTCAGTAATCGAATCCTTTATATCATTTAGTTTATCATTAAGATTTACATCAGCCATATTAGTAACTTCACTCCAATGCTTTGCACCATCTACTTTATCAAAAGTGAACACTTCTGCCGGGCTATTAACTCTGGTATTAACTCTATTAACTTTATCCAGTAATTCTTTATCAGCTACAAAGACTAACTTTACTCCCGCATCATTAAAGATAAACTCGTAATTATCCTCACTCATGTTAGGATAAAGTGGAACAATGATGGCACCAATTTGCAAAGAACCAATATCTATAAAATTCCACTCCGTTCTGTTACCCGAAATGATAGCGATCTTATCATCCTGCTTAATTCCCATTTTAAGTAGACCAAGACTCACGTTGTTTACAATTTCCATGCACTTATTGGTACTGAATTTCCTCCACTTTCCGCCTGCCTTATCGCAAAGTGCATCTTCTCGTGGATAACTCTTCTGCTGGTAAGATAAACTATCAAATAACCTGTTTTTACCATGATCGGGGAAACTCATAGCTCACTCCATTTCGTTGCTGATTACTGACTTTGAAAATAAATACTAAAATAATTAAACACAAGCGAAATTTCGCTAACAATGAAATTTAGCTGTCTTTTAATTTGCAAATTTCATATATTTTATCAGATAAAAGTTGAAGCAATGATTTTCAGGATAAAATCGATCTAATGAAACCAACAAAGACTAATATCAAGCTGATATTTGGGTTAAAATTAAAACAGCTCAGGCAGGATAAAAATCTTTCACTTTCAGAGCTTGCGGTGAATAGCGGATTATCAGTTTCCTACCTAAATGAAATTGAAAGCGGTAAAAAATATCCAAAAGCAGATAAAATTGCAGTTTTATCTGATGTGCTGAATGTAAGTTATGACAAACTTGTCTCCCTGAAACTTTCAAGGCATCTTGCCCCAATTGGTGATCTGCTGGATTCGAAAGTACTCGACCAACTTCCGTTAGATCATTACGGGATAGACATAAATAAGCTGGTTGTTTTAATGGCTAACGCTCCAATGCAGCTAAGGGCGCTGGTAGCAACAATAGTGGAAATGGCTAAGAGTTCTGAATTAAGTCAAAATAATTTTTCGCGAACTGCGTTAAGAACTTATAAAGAATTAAACGAAAACTATTTCGGCGACCTGGAAAAAGTTGTAGAACAATTTGTTGGCAAAAATAAATTCTCAAATTCTCCTCCTGTGACTTATTCTTCATTGCTAAATGTAATTAATAATCAATTTGGAATTACTGTTGATGAAAAGCTGCTGGACGATTATCCCGAACTATCAGAAATAAGAGCTATTTATATTCCTGGTAAAACAAATAAATTAGCGATCAACAAAAATTTAAACGATTCACAAAAAACATTTATCCTCGGTAAAGAAATTGCTTATCAATACCTTGGAATTACAGACCGATCAAACCTTTACTCTCCAGCACGGGTTGACTCTTTCGATCAGTTACTTAACAACCTTAAGGCTTCTTACTTCGCAACTTCCTTAATGTTAAAACGAGAAAATTTTCTTGTGGACCTTAGGCAGTTTTTCAAAATGAAAAAATGGGACAGCGAAAAGCTGCTCGAGCTAATTAGATAAGTATAACGCAACCCCGGAAATATTTTTACAGCGTTTTACAAATCTTGCATCTAAGTTTTTAAACCTAAATAGTTATTTCTTTCTTAGGTTTAACACAATTGAAGGTTCGGATGAATACCATCTTACCAAAGAGCTAAGACTTAACACACTCGAAAATCCTGGCGGCTACCAGAGTATGGAACATTATTGCAGAAGATGGATATCTATTGGAGTGATTAAAAAACTGGAGCAGGGTAAAAAAGGAAAAGCAATGTTTGATAAGTCTATTGTTGGTGCGCAAATCTCTGAATTCTATGATTCCAGGGATAAATATTTCAGCATTTCCATTTCGCGGAGGAACAGGTTAACAAAAGGAAATTGTACAAGCGTAACAGTTGGATTTCTTATAAATGATGACTTCAGAAAAAAAGTGAAGTTTTGGAATGACAATGGTGTCCCTTCAAAGATTGTCAATAACACTTGCGAGAGGTGTACAATTCCGGATTGCAAGGATAGAGTTGTGCCTGCTAATGTTGCTGAGCAGCTTGAAAAATACAATAACATAAAATCTTCAATTAAAAAATTAATTAACGAAGTGGAATCCTAAGTGTATTGTTCTCCCTTCTGACAAAAATCCTTCACCTTATAAAATCCTAATTACAGATTTTAGTACCGTACTTATATTTATATTAAATTTTGTTTTAATATTTTAATCATTCATAAAATCTCTCTCTCGAATCAACTTTGAAGAAAAACAAGTTTATAATTATTGCTCACCGAGGTGAATCATACGACGCACCTGAAAACACACATGCATCAATAAATTTAGCATGGACAAGAAATGATGATGCGGTAGAAATTGATGTGCAGCTTACAAAGGATGAAAAGATTGTTGTAATCCATGATAAATCTACTTTGCGAACCGGCGGAAAGTTAAAAAGAATTTCATCAAACACTTATGATAATTTATTGATGATTGGTGTGGGAAAATATAAAGGCAAAAAGTGGAAAGATGAAAAAATCCCTTTACTGGATGATGTTTTAGATAATATTCCTGAGAATAAAATTCTTTTTGTAGAAGTTAAAAGTGATGATAAAATTGTTAATCCAATAAAGAAATTAATTGAGTCAAAAAAAGATTAACCCAACCAAAATTAAATTCATTGGTTTTGATATAAATACGATGAAGTTAATCAAAGATTTTCTACCTGAGTTTGAATCATACTGGATTATTGAAGGTAAACACTACAAATCAAAATCTGCTCTAAAAAGTTCCATTGAGAAATGTAATACAGCCAGGCTGGATGGACTGGATGTACAATCAAGAAAATATCTTAACTCAGAAGTAATTCATATTGTAAAAAAAAATGGATTGAAAATTTATACATGGACAGTTGATAATCCCAAAAGAGCTAAGCAATTAATTATAGATGGAATAGATGGGATAACTACAAACAGGGCAAATTGGCTAAAGAAAAAATTACACGAGATATAAGCAATTTGAAATCAGAATTGAATAAATTTCAATATGGATAAAATTATTATCGGCATTCACGGACTTGGTAATAAACCGCCAAAATATCTTATTGAGGAATGGTGGCGGCTTTCAATATACGAGGGATTAAAAAAAATCAAGAGCCACTATGCTGAGTTTGATTTTGAACTCGTATATTGGGCTGATTCCTTACATCCTGATCCTCTAAATCCATACGAAAATGATGAAGATAACGAGTTATTCCTTAGTGAAAAATATGAATCGGCATCGAAAGTAAAAAAAGTAAAATCAAATGGAATAAAAGAAAATTTTATAAACTATTTCAAAAAGCAGCGTGATAAACTATTATTTAATGAAACACTTCATGTAAAATTTCCTTCCCTTACCGATCTTATAATTAAACATTTTTTTAAAGATTTAGATATTTACTTAACCAAACAATGTGTTGAAGAAAATAAATCCGATTGCCTTGCGCAGGATATTATCCGTGATAAACTTGTTGATAAATTACAAAAGCATAAAGGAAAAGAAATACTGCTTATTGCTCACTCAATGGGAACAATAGTAGCATACGAAGTTTTAATAAAAGTTGAAAAAGAAATTAATATTGATACTCTAATTACAATTGGCTCACCTCTTGGTGTGCCATTTATATTTGAAAAATTAAAAAATGATAAAAGCCTAGTGCCCGGGGAGAAAAGTAAATTAAAAACTCCGGATAATATTTTGTTTGAATGGAATAACCTGGCGGATCTTGATGATAAGATTGCACGAAGTGCTGATATGAGTAAGTTATTTAAAAGTAACTTGCATAATGTAGCGCCGGTTATGGAGGTGGTAGAAAATGATTACGAAAGTGAAGGAATTGAGAATCCTCACAAATCTTTTGGTTATTTAAGGACACCTGAAGTTGCATATATTATTGATGAATTCTTATCGCGTGGAAGAAATATGTTTATACTCTGGATAAGAAGTAAGTTTGATATTCTTAAGAATAAATTTGTACAATCTTAATTGCTACAAAGAGAACAAATACTTTCGAAACTATCTGAAAATTCCGAACAATGGGATTTTATAATAATTGGCGGAGGAGCAACAGGAGTTGGCGCCGCAATTGATGCATCTTCTCGCGGTTACAAAACTCTTCTTTTAGAACAAAGTGATTTTGGCAAAGGTACTTCCAGCAGAAGCACAAAATTGATCCATGGCGGTGTAAGATATCTTCAGCAGGGCAATATTTCGTTGGTACTGGAAGCACTTAAGGAGAGAGGATTACTTTGTCAAAACGCTCCTCATCTTGTTCATAATTTAGCTTTTGTAGTTCCAAATTATGATTGGTGGGAAGGAACTTTTTATGGAGTTGGATTAAAACTTTATGATATGTTTGCCGGTAAATAAGGTTTTGGTGAATCACGATTGCTTTCCGAAGAAGAAACACTTGAACAAATTCCTACTTTAGAAACCAATGGTTTAAGAGGTGGAGTAATTTATTATGATGGTCAGTTTGATGATTCCCGGTTATTAATAAATATGGTTCAAACTGCTGATGAACTTGGAGCTGATATTTTGAATTACATTAAAGTAACTTCATTAATAAAGAAGAATGAAATAGTAATTGGTGTTAAAGCAATTGATATTGAAACCGGAAAGGAATTCAACTAAAAGCGAAAGTTGTAATAAATGCAACAGGTGTTTTTACAGATTCAATTAGAAAGATGGATGATGAAAATGTAAAATCAATTATTGCTCCAAGTCGGGGAACACATATTGTTTTAGATAAATCTTTTTTACCAGGAGATAATGCAATAATGGTTCCGCATACTTCTGATGGAAGAATACTATTTGCGATCCCATGGCATAATCATGTTATTGTAGGAACTACGGATGTTGAAATTGATGAACCAACTCTTGAACCAGTTGCTGATGAAGATGAAATTGATTTTCTTCTTAACACTGCTTCAAAATATCTTGTTAAAGATCCTTCCAGAATGATATTCTGAGTGTTTTTTCAGGTATTCGCCCTCTCGTAACAAAAGGTGATGAAGAAAGTACTGCTGCAATTTCGAGAGAGCATACTGTTTTAATTTCAAGAAGCGGATTAATAACGGTTGCAGGTGGAAAATGGACTACATACAGAAAAATGGCTGAAGATACGATTGATCAGGCAATTGAAGTTGCCCAGTTGGAATATAAACCATCACTTACTGAAAATTTTCCTTTGCACGGTTATATAAAAAATAAAGTTGCTGATCCTCATCTTGCACATTATGGTTCTGATGCAGATGAAGTTAGAAGCTTTATGTTCTCAGAAATCCTTAAGCGAAAAACTTCATCCAAAATTTGAAATTAAAGCAGGTGAAGTAATTTGGTGTGTAAGAAATGAAATGGCAAGAACTGTAGAAGATTTTTTAGCACGCCGCACACGTGTACTTTTTTTAGATGCAAAGGCATCAATTGAAATGGCTCCCACTGTTGCAAAGTTGATGGCAAAAGAATTGAAAGAAAAATCGTAAGTGGATTAAAGAGCAGGTTGAATCATTTAATGAAATGGCGAGTAATTACTAATTGATGTAATAAATCAATCTCCATCAACTTTATCTATGAAGATTATTTAAACAATTCCTTTAAAATATCCGCAGCTTTCTCAACATCATTATCATCAACATCTAAATGAGTTATTGCTCTTAAAGAATCAATTGTTCCTGGAGTTAATAGTAATCCCGCTTCTTTACACTTACTTAAAGCTTCACTAACATTCATCGTTAAAGGTTTAAACAATAAAATATTTGTATGAACTGCTTCCATATTTATTTCCAGGTTAGTAATTTCATTTATTCTTTCCGCTAAATATTTTGCTCTGCGGTGATCTTCTTTTAATCTTTCAATATTATTTTGAAGAGCATACAAACCTGCAGCGGCGAAATTCCAACTTGCCTCATTCCCCCACCCCAAGCTTTACGAACTCTGATAAGCTTCTTTAATAAACTCTTTACTTCCTGCAATAACAGATCCAACCGGTGCACCTAAACCTTTTGAAAAACAACAGGAAACAGTATCAAAATGTGATGCATATTCTTTTGGGGAAATTCCTGTTTCAACAGAAGCATTCCAAAATCTTGCACCATCAAGGTGATAAAACAGATTATGTTTTTTAGCAAGATCTTTTAATGCAATAATATTTTCAATCGGCATGAATTGTTCCGCCAGCACGGTTATGTGTGTTTTCAATTTCAATAACTTTAGTCCGCGGCATATAGTAGGCTGTTGTTCTAATGTAAGGTTCAACTTGTTCAGGAGTTATAACACCAAGTTTTCCTCAAGCGGATAAATTTGGATTCCACTTAATCTTGCATGGAGAAGCTGATTCGTAATTAAAAATATGCGCTTCCCTATCGCAAATAACTTCATCACCAGGATCTGTTAAAACATTTAAACAAATTTGGTTTCCCATTGTACCGCTTGGAACATAAAATGCTGCTTCTTTTCCAAGAAGTTCAGCAGTATATTCTTCTAAGTTTATTAACCGTCGGATCTTCTTTAAATACATCATCGCCAACTTCAGCTTCATACATAGCTTTGCGCATTCCTTCGGATGGTTTGGTAAGTGTATCACTTCTTAAATCAACTATCATAATGTCTCTCTTATTCTCTATGATAAGTAAATCCAAAAAATTATTAATAAAATTATTTATAGTTTAAATTTTTTCTTTAACCAGATTAAAATATTCATTCCAAAAATCCAGAAGGAAAAAACAGAACTAAGCAGCGGAAAAATGAATGGATTGTTTGTATAAAATGTTTTTTCTGTTTGAAGAGGAACATCAACAACTAAAACAGTTTTTGTAAACATTTCTGTTTCAGCTACAGTTTCTCCAAAAGCATTTATTAAACAGCTTACTCCACCATTAGCACACCGCACAACCGATCTCCTGTTTTCAATTGCTCGTAAAATTCCAAATTCTTTATGCTGATATGGTCCGCTTGAATTTCCGTACCAGCTATCGTTTGTTACAACAGCAATAAACTCAGCTCCTCTTTGAACAAAGTTAGTAACAAAAGCAGGGAAAAACAGATTCAAAACAAACCAGTCCTGATATTTTAATAGTATCCTTATCAGAATTATTTAAAGGAATTAAATACAGTTGTATCTTGTCCAACATTCCAGCCGGAAATTCCAACTCCCCATTTTAAAATCTCCCAGAAAAGAGAACTGATCAACAAAAGGAACCTTTTCTCCAAGAGGAACCAATTTCATTTTTCCATAGCGTTGCAATTCTCTTGAACTGGGAACAAGAAAAATAACTGAATTGTAAGTTGCATAATGAAAATCATTTTCCTCACTATACTTAGCATCATCAGGAATATTCTCTTTACCGAGAAAATATCTTATATCAGGCATACCTGTTAGTAAGCCAACATTGTTCTCTTCAATAAAGTTGAATATCTTTTCAGTTATTTGCGGATAACTTCCCCCAAAAGCATAAACAGGCAAAGCTGTTTCTGGCCAAAAAATAATTTGCGCTCCTTCATCAACTGCTTTAGGTGGATTAATTCAAGATAAAGATCAAGCAAGATTATTGAGATTACCTACTTCCCATTTATCCCAGGGATTAAAATTGGGTTGTACTAATTCCAACTTTTATTTTTCTTTCAGAAAGTTTAAATGTTGATGTTCTTACAAAACCATAAATTAAAAACGAAGCAAACAAGATAATTGCTATGAGAAATTCAGGAGAGATTAATTTTTTTTTCTGCTTTATAATTTTTATAAGATATATAAAAGAGAATATTAATATAAGCCACAACAACAGACAAACCAAAAGTTCCAATTATCTCAGCACTTTGAATGAAAAGGTGAAACTTTGCAAGTCCATGTCCAAGCAAGACCCAGGGAAATCTAAGATCGGTTAAGGTTAGCAGATACTCTGCAGTTACCCAAAAAAGCGGGAAGACATAAAGAGCATTTATTTTAGAAAAATTTTCTTTGCAAGATAATAAAGAGTTGAAGGAATAAGGAAAACGCATGGATAAGCCAGCAAAAGTGCTCCGCCCCCATCATTAAAAACGGATCAGCAGAAGACTGCCAGCTTCCTACCCAGTAAAGTGTAAGACACTAAAAACAAAAGTAAAAATAAATGTTGCCCTGCTTATCGATGCAAGCGATGTTCTTTTTTCAAGAACACTTAAATATGGATAAATGCAATGAATATTAGCAGTGTAAACGGAAAAGGAAATGGTGTAAATGAAACTCCTAGCAAAATTCCCGAAAGAACTAGAAGCAGCCATTCTTTATTTCGTTTTTTTTTATCTTCCTTGCTTAAAGGTATTTTATATTTATTAAAAAATTTCAAATTTATTTTTCTTTTTTCTAAAATAAAATCTGATAATGAAAAATAAAACTACAACTAATGTAATCCCAATTACAATATTACTGTAAGTGGTAAGATATTGATCAACAAGTCAACATTATCTCCAAACATATAACCGAGATATAAAATAATTGCATTCCATACAAAAGCAGAAATTGTAGAAAGTATTATGGTTTTCTTACATCAAGATGGCTTAATCCTGCAAAGAAAGATATTACTGCTCGTGTACCTGGCATAAACCTGTTTGCCAAAATAATCCCATAGCCATATTTCTTAAACCAGATTTCAACTTTATCAATTGCATCAACAGGAATATATTTAAACTTACCAGAGTGAATAACTTTTCTATCAACTGTTGAACCGATATAAAACAGAACCATAAATCCTAATAACAGTTCCCATACTTGTTAAAATTAATGTTGGAATAAAATGAATTGCTCCGGTTGCAACAAGTGAACCGCCAACAACTACCACAAGATCACTCGGGGAAGGAGGAAATACATTTTCAATAAATGCAAAAGAAAAAGTGTAATATAAATCCAAATAGTGGGAAAGGATGAGATCTCGGTTAAGAATTCATTCAAACATTTTTAATTTCTTTTAACTACAGTTACTGTGGCAAAAGCTGCTATGCCTTCTTCTCTTCCGGCAAAACCAAGCCGCTCGGTAGTAGTAGCTTTAATTGAAACCTGGTCCATTTCTGCATCTAACATTGAAGCAATTTTTTCTCTATCTTATATATTAAGTAAAAGCTTTGGCTGCTGTAATGCAATTACAACATCAAGATTGCCGAGAAAATAATCTTTTTCTTTAACAAGCTTATAAGCTTCGATTAAAAATAATGAGCTGTCTGCATTCTTATATTTATTATCGGAATCGGGAAAGTGTTTGCCAATATCTCCCAGAGCTAATGAACCAAGGAGAGCATCAGTAATTGCATGAAGAACTGCATCAGCATCAGAATGACCTGCTAAACCTTTTTCAAAAGGAATTTCAATTCCACCGATATTAATTTTCTACCTTCTGCAAAAGCATGAACATCAAATCCAATTCCAGTTCTGTAATTCATTTATAACTCAGTTATTACTTTTATCTTATTTCAAAAGTTGCAAATTCATTCAGTGGGTCCTGCAATCAACCCTGAATTTTTTACTGCAGCGTGAGTTCAACCTACCTTTAATTCTTCAATTAGATCTTCAATCATTGCCTTCTCCCCTTCCACAACTGTCAGTACCCCACCGTCAAAAAGGTTTTCGGAAAATCCGTTTAATTCGAGTCTTCTTGCTTCCCGAAGTACAAAATACCTGTAACCCACACCTTGAACCAAACCGTTCACTAATATTTCTGCTCATGTTCATTAATTCACAAACAAATAGTCTAAAATCTTTAGTTGATTGAAAAGAAAATTAGATAATTTTTAACTCTCTACAAAAGCTAGTTTGATTAGAAATTTTTTATTGTTCAACTAATTTTAATCTTTTGTATAACCGAATGATTTAAGAAACCTTTCGCTTGAACGCCATTTTTTTCTAACTTTAACTCTCAACTCAAGAAAAACATCCCGCTCTAAAAATTCTTCAATTGATTTTCTTGCTTTCTCACCAAGCTTTTTTATTGCAGCACCTTGCTTTCCGATAATAATAGCTTTCTGGCTCTCCTTTTCAACTACAATTTCTGCGCTTATGTAATCTTTACTGTTTCTCTTTCTTTAAATTCTTCAATAAGAACCTCGCAGCTGTACGGTACTTCCTCGCTGTACTGCTCAAGAATAGTTTCAACAATAAGCTCTGTAACAAAAAATCTTTCGTTCTGTGTTGCCACAATATCATCCGGGTAAAACTTTGGTCCTTCAGGAAGAAATTCATTTATTGTTTCAGAAGTTTTTTAGTATTAAAATCTTCAACGCTGATAAAGGAATTATTTCATCAAACTTTCTGGATTTATCAAAATGTTCTAAAATAATATTCACTCTTTCCTGCGGAAGAAGATCAATCTATTCAGAACGAGTATCTTTTTAACAGGCGACTTTAAAATACCTTCCTTTTCGTACCCATCATTAAGCGTTTTATTTCCTGCGGAATCATAATTCAATGTCCAACAACAAAATAATAATATCTCATCCCTGCTGAGATCCTTACGTCATCCATCATCTTTCCTGAAGAAGATAGGCTGGATAAGAATGCCGGGAGTATCGATAAAAATAACCTGGAAATTTTCTTCTCTTACAATTCAAGAATATCTTTTGCGGTATCTGGGGTTTTAAATCAGTAATAGAATCTTTTGCCGAGCAAATATTAAGAAAGTTGATTTACCCGCATTGGGCAATCCGAGGATTGCATCGTAACATGATTTGTGAATCATCACTTATCTTGAAATTAATTAATCGTTTGATTACAATTTATTGAAGGATTGGTAACATTAAAAGGTGAAATGAGAAACAGTGCGTAATAATTAAGCGTTAAATTTTAACTAAATGCTTAATTTTGCCTTATTCCGTTTATGATTCCAAGAAGAAATATCCGGAAATAACAATTCCCAGCCAGAAAATTAGACCAATAAGAGAGAGAATTTTTGAATTGAAAAGATTTTTCAACTGAAAAATCAATCCATTGCTAAACTGGGGTACTGGTTCAGTAACCTGTAATGATTCTGTCTGCGGTGGAGAAGCGAAATTATCGAAGTGGCGATATACGCTACGATACTAACAGCGATAAAAATAAAAATTGATGTCATAACAAAAACAAAATATCTTTGATTACGTGGTAATTAATTTTTTGCTAAAGCTGGGTAATTACTTCTGTGTGAAATCTTCACTAGCTTTATTTCCTTTAGTTGAGAAAGCTCATTGTGAATAAATTTTTAGAGCTTTAAAATTTTCCCTGTCACTTTTCGAACTGGCAAGAATTTTTTCAACCTCTACCCTTTTCTGCTCATCCAAATTATCATCGAGATAATCATTCAGTATTTCATTGGTTAATAAATTCATATTAGTTCCTCAACTAGATCTTTCTCAACTATTAAATCCTTTAAAGCATTCCTTGATCGGTGAAGAATTACTTTTACATTTGAAACAAGAAATGTAAGATTTTACTAATCTCATCGCAACTCATTTCATTTTAAATGATTAAAGATTTATAACAGTTGCAAACCTTTCCGGTAATTGGTTTACAAGATCATTAACAAAAACAGAAAGATCTTTTTTTTCAGAACTTCTAAAATCATATTCACTTTTTGAAATCAAAATGGTCATCCACTGAAGACATTTCCTTTTCCGTTTTCCTTTTTTTTGATGAAAGTTTTGTTAATGCTGTATTATACACTATCCTATTGGACAGGTGTGTTTGAAAATTTTGCTTCTCCTTTAAAATTGTTTAAAGAGTTATAAGCTTTTAGGAAACAATCCTGTAATGTTTCTTCAGCATCCTGTTCGTTTTTCAGCATTCTTTTCAGCAAGGAAAAAGCTTTGTTTTTGTACCTATCAATAATTATTCCGTAATCCGCTTGGTTCCCACGAATTACAGAATCTAATATCTCCTGATCAGAAAATTTGTCCATCTGAATTTATGACTAAAAAAAGATTTATATCGTTGACACAAACCGCATCTTCAAATTACAAAGAGGAAGTTATTCAACAAAAATCGTAAATGCAATTTTAGAATTGTAACCCTCTGCTCAAAACGGAGTCCTAATCAGTAAATAACAAAAAGAGCCAATTGTAACCAACTGGAAAACAGTTTAGTCATAAGTATCAGATAACAAAAAAGGAGTTAAAAATGGAAGGCACAATAGCAGTATTTATTCCGATAGTGATGTTTTTGGTTGTGGGACTGATTTTTGTTACTTATA
>CAVXUA010000013.1:0-21725 GCA_963764825.1 uncultured Ignavibacteriales bacterium
ATTCTGAAGGGTGAAGGGTAATGAAGAATCTCTGAGATTCTTCGCTTCGCTTAAGATGACAGCATAATTATTTCTTATATTCAAAACCATTTTTATCTAAGTTAATTTTTACTTCTTCAATCGTATATTCTTTCAAGTACATATTACAAAGAGGGCATCTGCCATCCTCATCAGATATCACATTCCAATCCATCGGGCATTCAAATAATTTTCCATCTATATTTTTATCAATCGATTCAACATCAATTACACCTTCGTGAACTATCGATGAAGAATGATTATGCTTTTCTTCTTTCGTCTCTGGTTTATCATTTTTCATCTTAAGATTCTCGTCTTTCGTCTCACGTTTTTCTTCTTTTATATCACCACTTGATGATTGGAACTGATTAACAGCTGCACGTAAGTTGCTTTCCGAATCAATTAAGAACTGAGTCGATGTAACAATTTTATTTCCTTCTGTTAATCCTTCCAGCACCTGGTACAATCCATCTGAATAACCACCAAGTTTTACCTTGGTTGGTTTAAATTTTCCATTCCCAATGGAAAGAATTACGATATCTTTTGTACCACTCCTAATAACAGAGTTCTCGGGAATAACAGGATATTCACCTAAATCAATTCCTTCAATAACCACGTTTGCAAACATTTCCGGCTTCAGTTCTCCTTTACTATTATTAACATCGATTCTAATTTTAGCAGTTCGCGAAGTTGGTTCGATGGTTGGATAAATAAATGAGATCTTCCCTGTATAAGTTTTTTCTGGAAGAAAATTGAATTTTATTGACGCTTGTGAACCTAGTTTTATTTTGGAAAGCTCATATTCATAAATATCGGCTGTTAACCAAAGATTAGTAAGATTTGCAATCCGTAAAAGAGGTGCGCCAGCCATTATCTTTTCACCTTCGAGAACGTTTTTATGAATTACTGTGCCTGAGTTTAATGCATAGAGCGTCATGTTTGTTCTAACTTTTTTTGTTTCAATCAGAGCATTGATTTCAGCTTCGGATACATCAAGCAATTGTAGTTTGCGGATAGCATTCTCAACCAATTCATTTCCGGATTTTTTTATGCTTTCCACTGAACTCTGGCTGGAAGTGTTTTTATAAGAAAGAGCAGTTAATAGCTCTTGTTGTGCTGCCACAAGCTGCGGCGAATAGATATCCATAAGTTTCTGCCCATTGCGAACTTCCTGCCCTGTGTAATTCACATAGAGTTTCTCAATCCAGCCGGAAACTTTTGTCGTAACTATATATTCTTTTGTTTCATCTTTAAGCAGTACACCGTTAGTAGTAACTTTTGATGACAATCGTTTTTTGGAAACTATCTCTGTTTTAACGTTCATATTTTGCTGTACCTGTGGATCTATCGTAACTACTCCCTGGGCACCTGATTCATCTTCATAAACAGGAACTAAATCCATTCCCATTTTTGATTTACCAGGCTCGTTATAAATTTCATTCGGATCCATTGGTGCACGCCAGTAAAGAATTATTTTCTCACCGGAGTTTTTCTGTTTGTCATTTTTTATTGGTGTGAGGTTCATTTCACAAATCGGGCACAAACCTGGTTCATCCGAAATAATTTCCGGGTGCATTCCACAGGTATAGAACTGTTTTTCATCAACTGATGAAATGTCTTTACTGCCGCTACTGTTAAAGAAGATAAAGTATCCGGTAACTGCAACAGCAATGATTAATCCAACTATTACTGCTATTTTTTTAACGTTCATTTTTATTCTCCAATTATAAATTTCTCAAACTTGTGCCAACTAAAAACTCAAGTTCGGCTACCTGTATCAGGTAATCTGTTTTTAATCTGTAAAGATTATTTTCAATTTTAAATAGCTGATCCTGTGCATCGATTACATTTATAAAATCAACTTCGTTAACCTGATAACTAGCAAGAGCAGAACTAAAATTTTGCTGTGATTGCGGAAGTAAACCTTCCTCAAAAAGTTTTATTCTTTCTTCAATTGATTCCAATTGTGAAACCGAAGCGCCGAAATTGCTATTCAAATTTTGAAGTGCTGAAGAGTACTGGTCAGAATACAACTGCTGCATCGAAACGTACTCTTCTACTTTCGAGGAAACCTTTCCACCGTAATTAAGCGGGAGTGAAATTCCCACCATCACTGAAAAGAAATCATCTAATGGTGTTTGATTTACAGCAATTTCTTCACGAAAAGAATACTGTAATCCCAGCGTAAAATTCGGATAGAAATCATTCTGAGCCACATTTTGGTTTAGCCGTGCTTTCTGTTCTGCAAAAGCTATCCCTTTAAGAAAAGGTCTGTATATCCTAGAAAGAGAATCGAGCTCGCTTACAGATATATCCACAAAAATTATGTCATCAAAATAATTCGTTTCAATTTTGGTATACGGATCTCTAAGCAGCAGTGAATTTAGTTCCGTAAGGACAGATTTTTCTTTGCTCCTTAGATCTTCAACTTTCTCTGAGATATTTGTTATCTCAAGCTGTACTTTAATCAGGTTTTGCTGGCTTGCAGTTGCAACTGTATATTTTGTACTTACAACATCAGCAATCTCTTCTAAAAGCTTTTTACTTTCTTGTGAATAGAGCAGTGCTTTTCTAATGTAACTCAGTTTAAAATATTTCGTGCTAACCATTTTACGAATTTCATTTACAGCATCACCAATCTCCTGCTGGATAATCAATGTATCTACAGAAGCTGCATCCGAAATTGCAGAAAGTTTACCCGGAAATGGAAACATCTGGCTTAATCCAACAATCTTCCCGGTCATCGGTTCCTGTGTAAAAGAAAATGAGTTTACCGGAAGATTCATCAAGCCAAGAGTTAGCATCGGATCAGGAAGATTTGAGTTTTGTTCAATTCTATTAAATGAAGCATCCTTTTTTGCCCTCAACATATTCAGCCTGGGGCTTATGCTGATTGCCTCTTCTATTAATAGATCAAGCTCCTGCGGTTGTGCAGATATGTAAAGGGTGTTAGTTAAAATTATTATTACGGTTAATATTAAATTAATACTTCTCATTTCTTTTCCATTTTCATTAAAGTTAAAAAACGAATCATTAATGTTGAATTAGCTACAGCAGGTTTAAACGCAAGTTTCCAGCTGCATAATTCTGCAAAGAGAGTAGTATAATTTTATATTATAAGAACGGAGTTAAAGATATATAGATCGTTCCCGTGCAAGGGTGGCGATGAATCGAAAGCGTAAAGTGAGTGTGATTTTACAATTTGTTTATCATTGATTAAAATACTTAATGGTAACTCAATAACTGATGATGTTAAATCATTCTTAACTTCCTCTTTAAGGTAAAGGAAATCATCCTCAACCTTGTTATCAATAACCTGGGTTTCACAGCAATTAGAATGATCCTCAACAGTTTCGATCTCACATTCAGTTTCCATAGATTCGCAGCCCTGCATTGATTCCGGCTGCTCCACAATCTCACACATACCACATTGCTCTGTAGATGCTTCTTCCATCATCTTACAAAAATGCATTGTGATCGTGTACCCTGTTGTTGAGAACAAAAAGGATAGTATTAAGCCAGCTATGTAAAACTTTTTAATCATTTCCGTGCCAAATGTAAATACTTAATTGTTATGAAGCAATGATAATACAATTATAATTGTTATATAATTACCATTTTATGTTATACAATTTCTATAATAATACCTTTTCTTAGCACATCATTTTGCAAGCTTGGCGGTTATTCTCTAATTTAAATGGTATAAAATTTTGATTTTTTCATTTCAAACAAGGGAAAGCAAAATGAAATCGCTAGTATCACTTCTCACTATTTTTTTCATCCTATCCATTAACTTCACAATTTTTTCTCAAGATCAGCAAAAAGATAAAGCAGTTTTTGAAAAATATGAGAATGAATTTTGGGAGAAGATTGAAAAATCTTCAAACGATTTTCTGAATCCAGAAAAAGAAAAGAAACCGGCTTTTAAAATGGATTTTTCCAGCTACGATCTTCCAACTTCTGTTGATCAGTTTAATAAACAGTGGCACACGCCTCCTATTTCGCAGGGATGGACGGGAACTTGCTGGGCTTTTTCAACAACATCATATTTCGAATCCGAGATTAATCGTGTACACAAAAAAGAGATTAAACTTTCAGAATTGTTTACTGTTTACTGGGAATATGTTGAAAAGGCAAAACGTTTTGTTAAAGAGAGAGGCAACTCTGCGTTTGCAGAAGGCTCGGAAGCAAACGCCGTTACAAGAATTTGGAAGATGTATGGTATTGTTCCTTTAAAAGATTATCCCGGGAAACGTGCTGATCAGGAATTTCACGATCATCATTTAATGTTTAAAGAGATGAAAAATTATTTAAATCAAATTGAAGAAACAAATGCATGGAATGAAGAAGTTATTTTAACAACAATAAGATCTATTATGAACCATTATTTGGGCACGCCTCCCGAAAAAATTGTTGTTGATGGAAAAGAAATAACACCGAGACAGTATTTAAATGAAGTAGTTCAATTAGATCCTGATAACTACGTAGATTTTATGTCCTTAATTGAAAAACCATACTTTCAGAAAGCTGAGTATGAAGTGCCAGATAATTGGTGGCATAGCGAAGAATATTATAATCTTCCTTTAAATGATTTTATGAACTTGCTTAAAACTGTTGTGAGAAACGGATACACAACCGTAATTGGCGGAGATGTTTCTGAAGCTGGATATGATGCAATGAATGAAGTTGCAATGGTTCCATCTTTTGATATACCATCAGAATATATTGATGAGAATGCGCGGCAATTCAGATTTAGTAATAAATCCACAACCGATGATCATGGAATTCATATAGTAGGATATATGGAAAAGGAAGGTAAAGATTGGTATTTAATAAAGGATTCGGGAAGCGGTTCACGCAACGGTGCAAATAAAGGTTATTATTATTACAGCGAAGATTACATAAAATTAAAAATTATGAACATCATGCTGCCAAAGGATGCTATACCGGAAATAATAAAAAAGTTTGAAGAATAATAATAGTGGATCTTAACAAAAGGGACACGGAATTCCGTGTCCCTATAAGGTAACAATTTAGGGTGATGAAAATTATTTTCTCATCTGTTCAGCGTGTTCTTTTATTTCAGCCAGATCTGTTACCATTTCACTCCATCCATACCACAATGCATAATCAGGATTTGCATGGAAGGCTCCCTGGAATGTTCTCATTCGGTGTTTTAAGTACATTTCAAATAATTTTTGTTCAACAACAGATGCAGCATCGTGGAAAGTAAGAAGATCGGGGAATGCATAAGCATAATCTTCGGGTTTTTCCAGAGTACCATCTTTATACAACCCTGCAACAATGTTTATTCCCTGAGCCATGAGACGGTCAGCTTCCCTGATCATATCATCTCCTTTAGAAAGCTCAAGCTTCGCAAATTTTTCTGAATGGCAATCTCCACAAATTTTTATCATCTTATCTCGTTCTGCCTGCCAGCTTTCCTGATCAAGACGTGCAACATCCGCAGCTTTTACAACATCAAGTCTTGCAGTAGGATTTCCATCAGGATCAAGAACTCCTAAACCTTGAAGAATTGTTATTTGATCAGCTTTCCATTGCTCATCTTCAGGTAATGGCAAGCGAACCGCGAGAAATCCCCACGCCGTCCTTACTTCGTGATTTCCTTCAGACATATGACAAGTCTGGCAAGTTGGTGCGGACGTACCTTCAGGCAAAGTACCGTTCTGTTTTAGTAAATATCTTACACCATGTTTTGAACTTGAATACATTTCCCATTGAGGATGATCGAAACCCATGTGGCAGGTTTGGCAAGCTTGCGGTTGTTTAGCTTCTTCAACAGAAAATGTATGTCTTGTATGACATGCATCGCAGGATGCAACTCCATAAGCTTGTCCATCTTCTTTAAGCTGCTTAATTTCTTCCTCCGATTTTAAGCCGATCTTATGACAGCTTCCACACCCTTTCATACCTTCGGTTAATGCCATTGGCTGCATATGAAAAGTGGGCATAGCTTTCAATGAAGCCCAGCCAAATGCATGTTTCCCTTTGCTGAATTGTTCAACCTGCGTTTCATGGCAGTCTCTGCAGGTTTCAGGAGTTGGTATCTCCACCAAATCAACATTTGAAGCTTTATTGTGTCCATCACCATGGCAAACGGAGCAATCAACTTCATTTTCAGAGTGTTTACTAAGTTCCCAATCTGAAACGATGTTAGGAGTAATTTTTTTATGGCAAGTGACACAGTTTTGTGCAAGCAGCGGAATTGAAACGAAAAATATTAAAACTAAAATTGTCAGTAATTGTTTCATAGACCCTCCCTGTTTTTGTTTAAGATAATTGTTTTTCTAATTGCGTTAGTTCTTCTTCACTAAGCAAATTTTGTATTTTTTCAAACAGCAGTCTTTCTTCTTTCCTGATATGTAATTCAAGAAGAACACCAAGTTCGTTTAAAATATCTGTTTTATTCTCACCAGATTCAAGTTGAGCCATTAACTGTTTTATTTTTTTATGCTCTGAAAATATATCTTCAAATAGTTCATCAATTTCTTCGCTTTTATTTTTTACTGCCGGATAAAGTATATCCTCTTCATTTTTGAAATGTTTTACCAGTTCACTTTTATAAAAGCTTATTGTGTATTTAACTTTATCGGAAGTAGTTTTTGGGAGATCTTTATAATCCGGTGCATCTTTTTTGATTAACTGCGCAAGTATTAATCCCTGGTGATGATCACGCGAGAGAGGAGCCAAACCTTTGTGGCGTTTGATCGGCATTTAATTTTCCTCTTCATTAACAGATAATGGATCGGGAAAACTATTTGTTTCGGCATCAATTAACGAAGAACTATTTGAATTATTTAACTGTTCTTCATTAAATCTTTTTACAGATTCCGTGCTCGTTGGATGACCATAAGAATTTAAATTTTTATGATGATAAAGGAACTCTTCCTGGGTAATATCGTTTTGCCAGTTCCCTGTTAGCAAACCAGCCCCTGTTATTATCATAAAGAGTGATACTATTCCAATCGCGACATACCTTTTATTTATTTTCTTTTTTGTACCAACTATTTCCAGTTGAAGTGTGTTATCCACAGGACAAACATCAACGCAATTCATGCAGGTTGTGCACTCATCCGAAATAACTGTTTTAACTTTATCTATTTTGATAAACCCCGGGCAAGCTTTATTACAGAGCCCGCAATCAACACATTTATCAACATTCCTCTTAATTTTTGAAGGGCTTAGCAAGGCAGTTATTCCGAGTAATGCACCATAGGGACATAAATAACGACACCAAAAATTCCTGATAAAGATAGATAAAACGAATAGTACACTAATTACTATTAGTGAAAATTGAGAGATGTTTGCAAAAAAGTAGTACATCTTAATATCCGAAACAAGATTGTATGGGCTATCCAGGAAGGCTTTAAGTGCAACTTTGCTCATTATAATAAATACAGCATAGAAGAGGAAACCAAGCAAAAAGTATTTTAAACTTCTTAACGGATAATCCAGCCACTTTGGAATTTTAATCCTGCGTTTAAATATCTTTTCGCCAAAATCAGCAATTAGTTCCGATAGGAAGCCAACTGGACATAACCAGCTGCAAAATGCTTTTCCGAAAACCAGCGAGACTAATATTATAGCAAAGAAAATAAAAAATCCAGCAGGATGAGCAGAATGTATTTGCCCTGTTGCCAAGAAGACGTAAAAACTCATTAAAGAACTGATTGGAAGAAAACCATCCACCCCGGGTGGTCTTTCTGTATAAGCTGCGGCTCCCCCACTTTCCAGGTAGTTGATGAAAAAATAAAACTCTATCCCTATCCAGATGCACAGCGCTGCAAAAAGTACCTGGATAATAAATCTATACTTTTGAATCGGCCTTTCAGTATTCTTGACTAACTTTTTCTTGCCAGCCATCTCAATTTTCCGTTACTTAAATCTTTTAATGCATTACAAGGTTAATATCTTCTGCAGAGTTTGTTCCTTCAGCTTGTCTAATGTTTCAGAGGTAAGCATTTCTAATGCCTGGGTTCTTAGCGCACCCCATTTGTGGTGAACAGGACAAGGGGTATCGGGTGTACATTCCGGAAAACCCAAAACACAACTGTTAAACATTTCAAGCCCATCAATAGCTTCAACCACATCAATTAGTTTTATCTCTGCGGGCGATTTCGCAAGACAAAATCCTCCGGATTTTCCTTTTGTTGAAGAGATTATTCCACTCTCCCTTAAGCTCTGCAAAATTTTTGAAATGAATTCCTTTGGGATTTTCAAAACCTGGGAAATCCTCTCTGCATTTATTGCAAAATCTGGTTTTTGAGCTGCAAGAAAAAGTACTGCCTGCATCCCGTATTCACACTTTTTGGAAAATATTACTGTCATATTCAAATCGGATTGTTTTGTCTGAATAAAAATACTTACATCTTTATTAATAATCAAATTTTATTAACATATTTGGTTAAGGAATTATTGAAACGTGGAATTTTATGTATAAAGATGTAACTGGAATAATTTTGTCCGGCGGAAAAAGTTCCAGGATGGGCGTTAATAAATCTCTTTTAAAAGTTGGAGAGATAACCATCGTCGAGCGAATGAGCGATTTAATGCAGAGTTTATTTAGAGAAGTGATTCTTATAACAAATGATCCTGCTGATTATAAATTTCTTAACATCCCAATTTTTGAAGACCTGTTTAAGCAGAAAGGACCCTTAGCCGGAATTCATTCAGGATTAACCCATTCATCAACAGAAGAAAATTTTATTATCTCCTGCGATCTTCCATTTATTACTGAGAAAATGATAAAATACATCGTTGATTTTAAGACAGAAAAATTAATTACTGATTGCAAGAGCTAATGGTTATGTGCAGCAATTAGCTGGTAAGTATTCAAAAGAATGTGTTTACGAAGCTGAGAAAATTTTAATTGAACAATTAAGTGAAGAAATAGAAACCAGCACGCAAAAAAACAAGAATATAAGTGTACTAAAATTAATAGAGATAGTTGGTGCTGAAATCATCACCGCGGAATCTTTAACGTTTTACAACGAGGGAATATTTTTTAATATGAACGATGTTGAAGATTATAATTTGCTTTTGAAAAGACTAAATGTTGCAAAACATAAATAGAAGTATAATCGTCTATTAGCGAATCAGCCAATCAATTCGTACTCAAACGATAATTACAATTATTATTTTTCAACATTCTTCTTAACCTGCTCAAGCACATAATCTGTAACTGCTTTTGCTTCATCAGGTTTTAAGCCGGGGTTTGGCATAGATGGATAGGACTCGTCAATCCTGGATGGATTTTTAATAAAAGCTAACAGCAGTTCTTCTTTACCAAAGTATTTTGGTACAACTTCGTTATGCGGGGGACCAACAAGTTTTATATCAAATTTATGACAGGATTCGCATCTTACTTTATAAATTTCTTCACCGTTGAGTTCAACCGCTACATCCTCTCCTTTAAGTTCAGCTAATAATTCATCATATTCAACTGCAAGAATTGCAGATTGCACTTTTGTTGAATTGCTGATAATTATTTTATCATTAATAATAACCGTAAGGAGCATAAGCAGCAGAGTAAAAAATAACAACGCTGTAAACTTGCTGCTAAACTTTACGAAGATCATATAAAGAAAATGATAAGCAAGGAACAGTAAAAACAATCCAATAATAATGTAGGCGAATATCGCGCCGGATAGAGAAGCATCAGGCACAATGAAGAGGTTAGCAAACATAATTAAAGGTAAAAGAACTGTCGCAGTAAATGTAACTATTAACATTTTACCTCTTACAAAATCCGCGTAATTTTCATCTAGCTTTTCTCTATTCCCTAGCGGGTAAAACAATCCGAACAATACTGCGCCGCCGGTAACTGCTAAAGATGCAACAAAAAGAAATATAAATCTTATGATCACAAGTGGAGAGAAGAGGTCGCTAAATAATCCTTCCGGCTGCCAATGACCATGAAATACCGCAACAGTAATTCCTGCAACAAAAAGCCAGAGAGCGAAAAACATTAAGATAAAACCAATGAAGCCGGAATTTATTTTTAATTTTTTCAACTCCTTTAATGAATTCCGGTAAGTATAAATAAAAAACATCGAAACGCTTAAAAGAATAAGAGATACGGTAAGGTACTCAAGATTTGTAATAGCAGCAGATTGAAAGAGCTGCGCAAAAATTAAAATTGCTGTTATTAAAGGAACGATTCCAAGAATTAAACCGGTACTTTTATTTATTGTAACAAGTTCAATAATATCTTTTGCAATTCTTCTGTACTTTTCATCAAAATGCTTTTTTTCATTTACTTTAAAGAACAATGACAGACCTGTACCCCAAAAGACAACACTGATAAATGGAATAAAAATAAAAAGCGAAATTACCAGCATAAATTGCAATAGTTCAATATGTTCTAATGATTGAGGCAGGGTAATATTTTGAAGCCATTCCATCTAAAATCTCTTAATTTGGTTAAAAAACTAACTTTTTCAATGATTAAAAAAGGTTGAAATAAGCGAAGATCAATGAGCAAAATTAGTGAGGATAAATTAGAAAATCAAACAGAATTATTAGAAAATTTTATTTAGAAAAAACTAAGCGATTGGATAAGATATAAAATACATTAATATATGCAAATGAAGATTACAGAATATTGGTTACAGTGAAGAACCGATTTTAAAACGTAAATTGAAGAATGCTGAGGTTAGCCCGAATTTATTTTTTTTAGTTGTGCCCAATATAATACTGGGACCGATTGCAATTGCACTGTAAGCATAGTAGTCAAAAACTCTTTGTACCATAACATCAATAACATAGTGAGGTTGCCTTGTTTTGCTTGAAACCATCGCATCAAGCCTGAAATCAAAAACGCTGCCTGCAAAACTAAGCTCGCGTCCAGTGAAACCAATGTGGATTTCATTAATAAACTTTGCCAGGTAAATTTTTCCGCGGGTGGATTCTAAAACTTTAACCGGGTACCTGAATTCCCAGTTAAAGAATTCGCCCTGAACCAGGTGCGGCTGGAAAAGAATTGTACTGTCTGCATTTCGTACTATACTGCTTTCGTGAAGATATCTTTCCACTTCACGGTTATCGAATGTGCCGCTTGTTTGAAGGAATCCAAATTCAAAAAAATTACCAAATGGTAGGACATAGTTTATCTGCCAGGAATCAGTGAAATAAATATTATTATGGTTATTGCTGCCTTCCCTAAGAACAAATGTATCATCATTACTGATTATACCGGCTCTTAAGCCAAGTATATGAAAATTAACTTCTAAGTAATTTGTTTCCAGCACTCCTGAGTAAGGTGTACCTAGCCCCATAGAGAAACCGAAATCCTTTTTTATTGCAAAACCAAGGCGCTCTCCGCCAATAAGCTGAAAATAAGGATTTATATAACCCAATGTTGGTGAAATCTGGAATACAGTTGGTGTATTAATAATTTTATCAAACCTGAGCCTTTTAATTACGTTTGTGAATACACTGCTGTAATCAATTGTTTCCTCCAGGTTCATTTTGAAGGGATATGTAACAACAAGTGCACGCAGTTCCGGATCCAGTGCGAGAAAGGGGTAAAGAGTTCCCTTAATTGAAATTGTTTGATCATTAGGAGATCTTAAATCAACCACTATTTCCGCTTTTGGATCCGGCGGATCAATAAAATATTGTTGTTGAATTTTGATGAATAAGCTGTCATCAAGCGGCTCCATCTGGTAATAGAGTATAGGATCTTCATCCTCTTGCGCAAATATATTTAGTGAAGTGCTTATCAGCACAAATAAGATTGGAATTAAGATAGTTCTATAAGTCATATTGATGATACTTTTTAAAGATTGTTTGATTTTGATATTACCCGCTAAAGTGTGTTGTCACTAATAATTATTAGTGCTTTTAAAGAAGTGATAGTGACAAATAAACTTACTTTTTTAATAATTATCTGGAATCGTACTCTAAATCACTTTTATTGTTGATGTTTAAGGAAAGCAAGCTTAAAATAATTGTGGAAAATTGATGAGAAATAAAATATTTCTAAATTCAATTTAAAAATCCCTTTTTTTGAAATATAATCTACCAAGCAGAAAAGGAATAATAATCCAGGCAAGCAGGCAGATTAATGATATAAGAATCCCAAGGAAACTTCCAAAAAATTGCTGGAACACTGCGCCCGTGTAACCCATTAATGCGGAGATATTGAACTTCATCAAAAATAATATTCTCCCTAGGTCTATTGGGTTAATAATACTTAATGCGATCATTACTTTTTCCAGCGGGTACTCATCAAAATAGTAAACAATAAAAAGCACGAGCCCATCGTATACTACTGCAAGAATAAGCCAGAGTAAAATTGAAAATCCTAATCCTTTTGCTTTATCATCCTGCAACACAGAAATTAGAAATGCGATAGCAGTAAAAATAAAAGTTAGCGCTGCACCAACTATAAGCAGTACAGCTATGCCTTCAATTTGTTGGTTAACTTTACCAAATAGAATGAAGGGAAGTGAGATTCCTATAACAAACCCGGCAGAAAGAGGGAGAGAAGTTCCTAGGTAAATTCCTGTAAATAACGATTTCCTGTCTATTGGCTGGCTTAACATCATCTCAATAAATTCTCTTGAGTTATAAAAGTATATCGATCCGAAGATAAGTGATACAAGCGGGATAACGATAATAATTATATTCATTAAACTTATATAAGCTTTGTTTACATCGCCGCTGAAAGAGAAGAGCGAATAACCCACAGCAAAAAAGAAAATCGAATAAAGAAGAACCCACTTACTCCTGATGGTATTATGAATTTCATACTTTAATATTTTTCTAACTAATTTCATGATCCCTGGCTCATTAGTTCTGCAATAGCTCTTTCAAGTTTAGTTTCTCCTTCATGCTCTAATAATGAATCAATGGTTCCTTTAAACTTAATTTCACCTTCCAGTAAGAATATTATTTCATCAGCCAGTTCCTGTAATTCACTCATAATGTGTGATGTTAGGATAATTGTTTTCGCTTTTTCTTTTTCCTTCAATACCAGGTCTTTAAAATAACTGCTTGAAATTGGATCCAACCCTGCAGTAGGTTCATCGAGATTAAATATTTTAGGATTAAATGCAAAAGCGATCACAGCAGATACTTTTTGTTTTGTCCCGCCAGATAGACTTTTAAAAGGTTTATCCATTTCGGTGGATAATTTAAAAGAAGATAATATTTCATCCTCAAAATTCTCTACCGGTTCTCTTAAATCTTTTATTAATGATAGCAGCTCGGTAGCAGTAAGATTTTCAGGATAACGGGCAACCTGGGGCATGTAACCGATCTTGTTTCTGTAGAGATAATCGCCATTTATTTTTGTCCCATCAACTTCAATAGATCCGGCAGTTGATTTTACAAGCCCCAGGATAGTTTTGATAAGAGTGGTTTTACCCGAACCGTTTGGGCCGACAATAGCAGTTACCTTACCTGAACCAATAGAGAGGTTTACATCATTCAGTGCAACTGTTTTACCGAATTGTTTTTTTAAATTTACAATCTCTATCAAATGATCTTCCTCATTCTCGGTTTTGGGTCGGTAAGTGCTTCGGGTGTGATAGCCGGAATTATACTTTCCGCTACGTTAAGGATTCCAATAAACAAGCTGTGTAAAAATATTAAAGAGGCCGGTTGATCCTGTATCATCATCGAAAACATAGTTACGGGGCGGAACGGAACATCACCGTAACCATCTTTATCCAAATCGTAACCATTATAGTTTGACCAGTAATTTTTTTCGAACGTGTTAAAATTCTGCCGGCTGTTTGTTGCAATATCAAACGAGTTAGTAATAAAATTATTATTATGAAAAATATTACTCATCGAATTAGCCATCAAGTTTAATAGCCCACCCGTTTTTTAAAAAGTTATTGTTTTCTATTGTAACCCTGGTACATCCTTCCATATAAAGTCCTGTTGAGTTTTCACTAAAAATATTTTCCTCAATCCTGCTGTCCGAAATTTCCTTTAAAAGTATTCCATACGATGCAGAACCCCAATTAAAGAGAAACTCGTTTTTTTTCATAATTACATTTTTTGTGTACATAACAGCTACCCCCGCACCATTTTTCTCAAACCTGTTTCCATCGTAAATACAGCTATCTGAAAACATAAAGTGAAGACCATAGCGCAGATTATTTTTACTAATGTTATTTGATATTATTCCGTTTCTAACAAACTCGAAATAAATTCCATCCCGATGATCAAATATTTCATTGTTTTCAATCGTAATATCCCTGCAATACCAAAGATGAATTCCGTTACCGGAATTAGTTTCTCTTTTCTTTACTCCTTTAATGTAGTTACCGGAAATAAAACAGTTTGCAGATTGTGCCAGGTAGATTGCAAAGAAGTTATTTAATAATTTGTTATTTGTTATCGAACAATTCCGGACTTTTTCCAAACGTATTCCGGCATTTTCTTCTAAATAACTAATACCTGAATTTGTAATTGTTAAACCGGAAATAGTAACACTATCAACCGTAACTGTAAAAATTTCACCCTCGCCTTTGCCATCAACAATAGGATAATCTTCGCCGATTATTTTTACCATTTTATTAACAACTATATTCCCTTCGGCATAATGCCCGGGTTTAATTAATATTACATCAAAATTTTCTGATAATTCAATCGCTTTATGAATTGTAGTAACTGTTCCGGATTTTGACACAATAATTTCTTTTGCGAGGATTGATATTGTGGTAAGACTTAAAAAAAGATACAAAAAACCGATGGAGATAATTAATTTTGTAAAAATACGTAAACGCATCTAATTTTTTTTGGTTATTAAAATTGAGAGATGAATGTACTACATACTTCTTTGTTTAACAAGTTCAATAACCTCAACCCAGCTTATTTTTTCTCCCCCATTTTCTAAAGCAAACTTTTGTGCGTGTTCTTCGTCGTTAAAGGCAGTTACATTTAAACCCATAGGGCTTCTGAATTTATCATTCTTTACGTAATATGATTCCCGGCAGTTAATAAACTTCCCGGGATTATAAAAATCAGTTACCAGTAATTTATTATTTGTATCGCCAAGTGTATTTTTAACTAAAGAAAATTCAATCAGGCATTCCATTGAATCGAATTTATATATTTTACTTTTATCTGTAATAAGTTCAGCGCCGTATTTATTATCTGTGATAAGCATTCTGCAAAACTCACATTCATCCTGCCCGTAATTAATCGGTTCTGGTCCACTGCCGCAAGATGCAAGCGTAATGATTACTAAAAAAACAAATACTACACGATAAATATTAAATAATTTATTAATCACTTTCATTCCTTTTCTTCTTTATTTTTTTATCAATTATTAAAGCAGCGGTAGCTAACACAACAGTAAAAGCTAAAATGTAAGTTGCAATGTGAGGCATTGAAATAGCATTGAAATTCAGCAGCATCTTTGAACCAATAAGCGGCGGCTGATATGCCATTCCGGGTATTTTAATTGCAGCTTGAGGATTTAAATTATGCCCATAATCATATTCCCACATGTAAAAATCGTACATCCCAACTACAGCCATTATAATGAATAAAAGTATCCATGTATATACAATAGGTCTTTTACCCAAAATTGCTGCCATTAATCCAAACAACATCATAAATATCATTAAGTATGGCATTATCTTCAATTCTGGTATTGATTCGGGTTCAATCTCTTTCATTCCAATATAATGATTCAACCCATTTATGTTGGCAAGATCGTGAGGATTTTGCCCAACTATTTGATTGATCCATATTTCCAATCCAATTCCCTCCGGATATTGAGGTGCCTCCAGATCGATATACCATAATGGAAAAACGAACGTTAACATTATCATTAATGCCCCGATAATAATAAATATTTTAGATTTAGTTTCCATCTTTCCCCGATGATAAAAATAAAAAAAGGGGAACTTACGTTCCCCGTTAAACTTTAACTATTTAGTTACCAACTTTATATGAAATTGGAACATTTGATCCTTTTGATGAAACCCTTACGTAACCTTGCATCTCCTGGTGAAGCGCCGAGCAAAAATCGGTACAGTAAAAAGGATATATTCCTGCAAATTGAGGTTTCCATGTATAAGTTTCGGTTACTCCCGGCATAATTAATAATTCGGCAGTTCTGCCTCCTTTAATAGCAAATCCGTGAGGAATGTCCCAATCCTGTTCAAGGTTGGTTACATGGAAATAAACATTATCACCAACTTTTATTCCCTCAATATTATCCGGTGCAAAGTGAGTTCTTATAGTTGACATATAAACATGCACATCGGTGCCATTTCGTTCAACCCTGGTTTCCTTTTCCGATTTTACAACATAAGGATGTTCGTTCTCCTCAATTGGATATATTTTCCGTGAGTTCTTCATTAGCAATTCGGCTGGTAACGATTGCGCATAGTGCGGTTCGCCAACTGTTGGGAAATCCAGTAACAGTTTCATCTTATCACCGGAAATATCTATTAACTGCGCAGACTGTGTCAATTCAGGTCCGGTTGGTAAATACCTATCCTTGGTAATTTTATTCAAAGCAACAACATATTTACCCCAGGGCTTTTTACTATCGCCGCCGGGAATGTTTAAGTGACCAATTGAATAATAAGTTGGAATACGATCGACAACCTGCCAGGTTCCAAGTTCCCATTTAACTATCTCAGAGGAAATGAATGCTGATGTATAAGCAAAACCTTTCCCATCAAATTCAGTATGTAGTGGTCCTAATCCGCAGTTTTCAACTTCGCCCGCGATAACTGATTCATACTTTAACACAGGGATGCTTTCAACCATACCGTCAAATTCTTCATTCTCAATTGCTGTAAGCATTTTACTGAATGAATGAACCGGAATTACAGTGGCTAATTTTCCGCCAGCAACAATGTATTCGCCTGAAGGATCAACATCAACGCCATGCGGCGATTTGGGAGTCGGGAGATAGTAAATCAATCCTGGACAATCATTTGGATTTAATACTTTAACTTCATTATTCTTTTCTGAGAAAGCCATGTGTTTCTTTTCATCAAAATAATTTCTGTAATAAGTCGGCTTTCATGGTTTTGTAATTACCCTGGGCAAGAAATTCTTCAGCTTTTTTCCAGTTAACTGCAGCAACAAAATCTTTATCGTTTTGTGATGCATTAACTTCAAGTAGAGTGTTTGCCTGCTCAGTATTGTAGCATGTAAAGAATGCCCATCCGTGCGAAGGACCTTTGCCGGCATGTGCAAGATCATAATCAAATCCAGGTACAAGTATCTGGAATTCAATATTCATTGCGCCGTCATCTGCTACTTTAATGAATGTTAATGTTCCTTTAAAGTTTTCTTTATATGAATCTATAGGAACATCCCTGTTTGGAATAGGAACACTAAATCTTGTTGAAGCAACAATGTATTCACTGTTTTCAGTTGTAAATGGTGATCCATGATTTCCACCTGAATTTGGTATCTCTATTATTTCAGCAGTTGTAAATGTTGAAAGATCAATCCTGGCAACTCGCGGTGTATTGTTTGCATTAATAAATAACCATTTACCATCCGGGACTCCATTGGTTTGAGATAGCTCTGGATGGTGGGAATCATCCCAGGGTAAAAACCCAAAAGATGTATTTAACATTGGCCTGGATTCTTCAGAATAGCCGTAGGATTTTTCAGGATCTTGTGAGAAAACCGGAATCACCCTGAAAAGTCTTCCTGAAGGCAGCCCGTAAACACCAACCTGTCCGCTAAATCCACCGGAAGTAAACATATAAAAATCATCATAACTTCCTGGTGGTACGTATACCTGTGCCGCATCATCCCCTGCTACTAAATCCTTAGATTCCTGGCAGCCGTAATGTAGTACAACTACTACAGCTAACACAGCAAGAGTAATAAGGACAGCTTTAAAATATTTCCTGTTCATCTCTCCTCCGTCTAATTATTTTTGTTGATTTTGTTTTAATTCTTCATCCAAAACTCTGAAGTATTCAAGAATGGCAAGAGCATCTTTCATTTTAACATTTTGGAATGTCATTACGGTCATATACTCAGCAAGCATTTTCTTAGCTCGCGGATGTTTCTTTATCATTTCGTCTGGATTAAGCGTCATGTTTAGTAAATATTCAGGCGTTACTCGTTGTAAAACATCTCTCTGTGCAGGTCCGGTATACCTTTCATCTAGCTTATGGCAAGTACCACACTTCGTTTCAAATATTTCTTCCCCCACTGTGGCAAGTTCCTGGTTGATAGGACCAAGATTTAATTTTTTCTTAACAGGTCCTATTCCATTTTCAAGCTCAAAATCCGAAAGCCCGGATTCATTTTTTTTAGGTATATCCTGAACTGTCTCATCTTTTGTTTCCCCGCCGCATCCTATCAACAGCATCAAGAAAAATATTGATAGACTAAGCATAAGAAAAGTTTTCCCCATCTTAAGGGATTTTAATTTCAACATCTTCTTTCCTCGTTTCATTTTTTATGTAATTATTATTTAATTTCTATAATCGGATAATATTGTCTGATTAAAGATAGGGACACCAAATATCAGAGTCAATAGTTGCCTAAAATAAATTATTTAACAAATTGGAATTTTTAATATGAGTAATTATTTTGTCACGTCAGGAATGGCTGCAGATTCTTTATCTTTTATTCTAATATTTAGTCTCTCATCAAAAAGTTTTCCAATTTCAGCGCCAATGATAAACACAGCGGAAGTATAGTAAATCCAGAAAGCGACTACTACTGCTAAAGCATATGCCCCATAAATTCTGCTAAATGTTTTGAATGTTGAAAGATAGATGCCAAAAAGTACCTTTGCAGTAACCCATAATAGGGCTGCCCATAATGCACCAATTAATACCGATTGCTTTCTGATTTTTACTATAGGCATAAACTTATAAAGTGCAGAAAAGATTAAATACATTACAAAAAGTGAGATGAGAGTAGATAAAAACCTTTGAAAAATTGGTTTGTTGAAGTATTGTAAATATGGTGTAGTTTGTGCAAGGGTACTAAAAAAATCAATCATGGGCAGCAACATTATTGAAACTAAAAATAAAAGAACAACAATTATTATCACTACAAAATCTCTCAGCTTGCCGAGAAAAATGTTTATATCTAAATCCGTACCAAATACTTTATTAAGTACTGTGCGAAGGCTGCTTGCAAAACTGCTGGCTGCAAAAAACAGTCCGACAATTCCTACAAATCCAGCAATGTTTCTGTATTCAATTACTTCATGAACACGTGTAAAAATTATTTCCTTTACAAATTCTGCATACCTTTCATAAGGAATAACTGTTTGAATAAAGGTAACAATCTGTATCTCCATTTCCGCAGATTGCAGGAATTTACCCAAAATCCAGAAGATGATTAAAGTAAGGGGAATAATACAAACGAATAAAGAAAATGCTAAACCGCCGGAAAAAAGGAAAACATGATGACGATCGAGCCTATCATAAAGTCCACCAAAGTAATGTTTACTGAAAGCTAAAAACCTGTGCCACATAGGTTTTAGGTGAAGGTAATACCTCAGTCGCCTGAAAAGTGCATATGATTTTGATGCACGTATTTTTCCCAGGATCTTATGCTTCATCGTTCATAATAGATGGTATTGTATTATAATAGCTATTCTCTAATTTACACAAATCAACTTTCAAAATATCATTAATAATTAATTCCGATCCGCTAGTTTTACCAATTAATTTAAAATTTACATCAGTTTTTTTTATTTCAGTTTCAAAATGATTTTTATCCTGCTCAGCAACAGAAACAATTATACGCGACTGGCTCTCAGAAAATAAAGAAAAATCTTCTCTTGATCCGATTGGAACATTAACTTCTGCCCCAATCATATTCTCTTCATTAATAATGCAACACTCGGCAAGTGCGCAGGCAATTCCTCCTTCAGAAATATCATCAGCAGATTTGATAAGATTACTCTTAATTAATCCTAAAAGAGTATCCTGCATTTTTTTTTCTTCATCAAGATTAATATTAGGAGCATCACCAGCTACTTTATTGTGAACAACTTTTAAATACTCGCCTCCGCCCATTTCCTCTTTATCTTCTCCTAAAAGATAGATGAGATCACCTTCATCCTTAAAAAATGAGGTTGTAATATGTTCAAGGTTTTCAATCAATCCTACCATACCAATTGTTGGCGTAGGATAAACAGCAGCTTCGGGAGATTCGTTATAAAAACTTACGTTACCGCCCGTAACAGGGGTATCAAAAAATCTGCACGCTTCACCCATTCCTTTAATAGCTTCTGCAAACTGCCAATAAACTTCTGGTTTATAAGGATTTCCAAAATTAAGGCAGTTCGTTATTGCAAGTGGGACTCCTCCAGAGCAGACAATATTTCTCGCAGATTCAGCCACTGCTATTTTTGCACCTTCTTTTGGATTCAGATAAACGTAGCGCGAATTGCAATCGGTCTTCATCGCAAGCGCTTTGTTACTATCCTTTATGTAAATTACTGCAGCATCACAGCCGGGACCAACAATTGTATTGGTTCTTACCATTGAATCGTACTGCTCGTAAACCCATTTTTTAGAAACGATATTTGGAGATGAAAAAACTTCTAAAAATGTTTCCTGTAAATCATTTGGTTTTGGCAAAGATGAAAAATCAAATGCCCTCATTTCTTTTACGTAGGATGGCTCCTTCTGCTCACGAATATAAACCGGTGCACCGCCGCCAAGCACCAAATCAAAAGGCGGCAGACTGACTTTCTTCTCTCCCTGGTATTCAACTTCAAGAATTTCATCTTTAGTTACCTTGCCAATTAATTCGCAATGAAGATCCCACTTTTCAAAAACTTCACTTACTTCATCTTCGTAACCTTTTTTAACAACGCATAACATTCTTTCCTGGCTTTCCGAAAGCATAATTTCGTAAGCGCTCATACCATCTTCGCGTAAAGGAACTTTATCAAGATTTATCTTCATTCCCGATTTTCCTTTTTCGCTCATCTCACTGCTTGAGCAAGTAATTCCTCCAGCTCCCATATCTTGTATTCCTATCAGCCAACCCTTTTTTATTATTTCGAGAGTTGCTTCCAACAGAAGTTTTTCAGTAAACGGATCCCCAACCTGAACAGAAGGACGTTTCGCTTCTGATTTTTCCGAAAGCTCTTCCGAAGCAAAAGTAGCGCCATGTACTCCATCGCGCCCGGTTGAAGAACCAACAATCATAACAGGATTGCCTTCACCTTTTGCAACGGCGCTTGCATACATATTTGTTTTTACTATTCCAACAGACATTGCATTAACAAGCGGATTTCCCTGGTACGATTCATCAAAATAAACTTCACCGGCAACTGTAGGAACGCCAAAGCTGTTACCGTAATCGCCAATACCTTTTACAACACCTGCAAATAAAAAACGGGTTCTTGCATCTTTAAGTGAACCAAATCTTAATGAATTAAGAGAAGCGATAGGACGAGCACCCATTGTAAAAATATCGCGCATTATTCCACCAACTCCTGTTGCAGCACCTTGATACGGCTCAACCGCGGAAGGGTGATTATGGCTTTCAATCTTAAACGCAACTGCTAATCCATCTCCTATATCAACTAAACCAGCGTTTTCTTCACCTGCCTCAACAAGCAACTTCCCACCTTCTCTTGGTAAAGTCTTAAGCTGGGCAATGGAGTTTTTATAACTGCAATGCTCACTCCACATTACGCTGAATATTCCAAGCTCTGTATATGAAGGAGACTACCTAAAATTTTCAGTATTTTATTGTAT
>CAVXUA010000014.1:0-22159 GCA_963764825.1 uncultured Ignavibacteriales bacterium
TAAATGATGACTTCAGAAAAAAAGTGAAGTTTTGGAATGACAATGGTGTCCCTTCAAAGATTGTCAATAACACTTGCGAGAGGTGTACAATTCCGGATTGCAAGGATAGAGTTGTGCCTGCTAATGTTGCTGAGCAGCTTGAAAAATACAATAACATAAAATCTTCAATTAAAAAATTAATTAACGAAGTGGAATCCTAAGTGTATTGTTCTCCCTTCTGACAAAAATCCTCACCTTATAAAATCCTAATTACAGATTTTAGTACCGTACTTATATTTATATTAAATTTTGTTTTAATATTTTAATCATTCATAAAATCTCTCTCTCGAATCAACTTTGAAGAAAAACAAGTTTATAATTATTGCTCACCGAGGTGAATCATACGACGCACCTGAAAACACACATGCATCAATAAATTTGGCATGGAACAGAAATGATGATGCGGTAGAAATTGATGTGCAGCTTACAAAGGATGAAAAGATTGTTGTAATCCATGATAAATCTACTTTGCGAACCGGCGGAAAGTTAAAAAGAATATCATCAAACACTTATGATAATTTATTGATGATTGGTGTGGGAAAATATAAAGGCAAAAAGTGGAAAGATGAAAAAATCCCTTTACTGGATGATGTTTTAGATAATATTCCTGAGAATAAAATTCTTTTTGTAGAAGTTAAAAGTGATGATAAAATTGTTAATCCAATAAAGAAATTAATGAGTCAAAAAAAGATTAACCCAACCAAAATTAAATTCATTGGTTTTGATATAAATACGATGAAGTTAATCAAAGATTTTCTACCTGAGTTTGAATCATACTGGATTATTGAAGGTAAACACTACAAATCAAAATCTGCTCTAAAAAGTTCCATTGAGAAATGTAATACAGCCAGGCTGGATGGACTGGATGTACAATCAAGAAAATATCTTAACTCAGAAGTAATTCATATTGTAAAAAAAAATGGATTGAAAATTTATACATGGACCGTTGATAATCCCAAAAGAGCTAAGCAATTAATTATAGATGGAATAGATGGGATAACTACAAACAGGGCAAATTGGCTAAAGAAAAAATTACACGAGATATAAGCAATTTGAAATCAGAATTGAATAAATTTCAATATGGATAAAATTATTATCGGCATTCACGGACTTGGTAATAAACCGCCAAAATATCTTATTGAGGAATGGTGGCGGCTTTCAATATACGAGGGATTAAAAAAAATCAAGAGCCACTATGCTGAGTTTGATTTTGAACTCGTATATTGGGCTGATTCCTTACATCCTGATCCTCTAAATCCATACGAAAATGATGAAGATAATGAGTTATTCCTTAGTGAAAAATATGAATCGGCATCGAAAGTAAAAAAAGTAAAATCAAATGGAATAAAAGAAAATTTTATAAACTATTTCAAAAAGCAGCGTGATAAACTATTATTTAATGAAAAAAGACTTCATTAAAAATTTCCTTCCCTTACCGATCTTATAATTAAACATTTTTTTAAAGATTTAGATATTTACTTAACCAAACAATGTGTTGAAGAAAATAAATCCGATTGCCTTGCGCAGGATATTATCCGTGATAAACTTGTTGATAAATTACAAAAGCATAAAGGAAAAGAAATACTGCTTATTGCTCACTCAATGGGAACAATAGTAGCATACGAAGTTTTAATAAAAGTTGAAAAAGAAATTAATATTGATACTCTAATTACAATTGGCTCACCTCTTGGTGTGCCATTTATATTTGAAAAATTAAAAAATGATAAAAGCCAGTGCCCGGGGAGAAAAGTAAATTAAAAACTCCGGATAATATTTTGTTTGAATGGAATAACCTGGCGGATCTTGATGATAAGATTGCACGAAGTGCTATAGAGTAAGTTATTTAAAAGTAACTTGCATAATGTAGCGCCGGTTATGGAGGTGGTAGAAAATGATTACGAAAGTGAAGGAATTGAAAATCCTCACAAATCTTTTGGTTATTTAAGGACACCTGAAGTTGCATATATTATTGATGAATTCTTATCGCGTGGAAGAAATATGTTTATACTCTGGATAAGAAGTAAGTTTGATATTCTTAAGAATAAATTTGTACAATCTTAATTGCTACAAAGAGAACAAATACTTTCGAAACTATCTGAAAATTCCGAACAATGGGATTTTATTATAATTGGCGGAGGAGCTACGGGAGTGGGCGCCGCAATTGATGCATCTTCTCGCGGTTACAAAACTCTTCTTTTAGAACAAAGTGATTTTGGCAAAGGTACTTCCAGCCGAAGTACAAAATTAGTTCATGGCGGCGTTAGATATTTGCAGCAGGGAAATATATCCTTGGTTTTGGAAGCATTAAAGGAAAGAGGATTAGTTAATTCAAAATGCACCTCACTTAGTTCATAATTTGCTTTTATAGTTCCAAATTATGATTGGTGGGAAGGAACTTTTTATGGAGTCGGATTAAAACTCTACGATATGCTTGCCGGTAAATATGGTTTTGGTAAATCACGTTTGCTTTCTGAAGAAGAAACAATTCAACGAATTCCAACTTTGGAAACCGATGGTTTAAGAGGTGGAGTAATTTATTATGATGGTCAGTTTGATGATTCCCGTCTTTTAATAAATATGGTTCAAACTGCTGATGAACTTGGAACTGATATTTTGAATTATCATCAAGGTAACTTCATTAATAAAGAAGAATAAATAGTAATTGGTGTTAAAGCAATTGATGTTGAAACCGGAAATGAATACAATCTAAAAGCAAAAGTTGTAATTAATGCAACAGGAGTTTTTACTGATTCGATAAGAAAGATGGATGATAAAAATGCAAAACCAATTATTGCTCCAAGCAGGGGAACTCATATTGTTTTAGATAAATCTTTTTTACCAGGAGATAATGCAATAATGGTTCCTCACACTTCCGATGGAAGAATACTTTTTGCGATCCCATGGCATAACCATGTAATTGTAGGGACCACGGATGTTGAAATTGATGAACCAACTCTTGAGCCCGTGGCTGATGAAGATGAAATAGATTTTCTTCTTAACACTGCTTCAAAATATCTTGTTAAAGATCCCTCCAGAACTGATATACTCAGTATTTTTTCAGGCATCCGTCCTCTTGTAACAAAAGGTGATGAAGAAAGTAGCGCTGCAATTTCGAGAGAGCATACTGTTTTAATTTCAAGAAGTGGATTAATTACTGTAGCAGGTGGAAAATGGACTACATATAGAAAAATGGCTGAAGATACGATCGATCAAGCAATCGAACTTGCGCAGCTTGAAATACAAACCATCAGTTACAGAAAATTTTCATTTACACGGTTATATAAAGAATAAAGTGGCAGATGCTCATCTCGCACATTATGGGTCTGATGCAGATGAAGTTGAAGCTCTATGTTCTCAGAAATCACTAAGCGAAAAATTGCATCCAAAATTTGAAATTAAAACCGGTGAAGTAATTTGGTGTGTAAGAAATGAAATGGCAAGAACTGTAGAAGATTTTTTAGCACGCCGGACACGTGTACTTTTTCTAGATGCAAATGCATCGATTGAAATGGCTCCTACTGTTGCAAAATTGATGGCTAAAGAGCAAAAGAAAAATCGTAAGTGGGTAAAAGAACAGGTTGAATCATTTAATGAAATGGCGAGTAATTACTTAATTGAGTAATAAATCAATCTCCATCAACTTTATCTATGAAGATTATTTAAACAATTCCTTTAAAATATCCGCAGCTTTCTCCACATCATTATCATCAGCATCTAAATGAGTAATTGCTCTTAAAGAATCAATAGTTCCTGGAGTTAGTAGTAATCCCGCTCCCTTACAATTACTTAAAGCTTCACTAACATTCATCGTTAACGGTTTAAACAATAAAATATTTGTGTGAACTGCATCCATATTTATTTCCAGGTTAGGAATTTCATTAATTCTTTCCGCTAAATATTTTGCTCTGCGGTGATCTTCTTTTAATCCTTCAATATTATTTTTAAGAGCATACAATCCTGCAGCTCCTAAAATTCCAACTTGCCTCATTCCCCCGCCCCAAGCTTTACGAATTCTGAAGGCTTCGCTAATAAAATCTTTATCTCCTGCAATAAGTGATCCAACAGGAGCGCCTAATCCTTTTGATAAACAAAAGGAAACAGTATTAAAATGTGAAGCATATTCTTGTGGGGAAATTCCGGTTTCAACTGAAGCGTTCCATAATCTTGCACCATCAAGGTGATAATAAAGATTATGTTTTTTCGCAAGTTCTTTTAAGGCAACAATGTTTTCAATGGGATGAATTGTTCCACCTGCACGGTTATGAGTATTTTCAACTTCAATAACTTTTGTACGGGGCATGTGATAGCGCTGTTGTCCTGATGTAAGGTTCAACCTGTTCTGGAGTTATAACTCCGAGTTTACCATCAAGGGGATAAATTTGGATTCCGCTTAAACGGGATGGAGAAGCTGATTCGTAATTAAAAATATGAACTTCCCTATCGCAAATAACTTCATCACCTGGCTCAGTTAAAACATTTAAACAAATCTGGTTTGCCATTGTACCGCTGGGCACAAATAATGCTGCTTCTTTGCCAAGAAGTTCAGCTGTGTATTCTTCTAATTTATTAACAGTCGGATCTTCTTTAAAAACATCATCGCCAACTTCGGCTTCATACATAGATTTGCGCATTCCTTCGGAAGGTTTAGTCAAAGTATCGCTTCTTAAATCAACAATCATAATGTCCTCTCTTATTCTCTACGATAAGTAAATCCAAAAAATTATTAATAAAATCCATTTATAGTTTAAAGTTTTTCTTTAACCAGAATAAAATATTCATTCCAAAAATCCAAAAAGAAAAGACAGAACTGAGCAGCGGAAAAATGAGTGGGTTGCTTGTGTAAAATGTTTCTTCTGTTTGAAGAGGAACATCAACAACCAAAACAGTTTTTGTAAACATTTCAGTTTCAGCTACAGTTTCTCCAAGAGCATTTATTAAACAGCTCACCCCGCCATTAGCGCATCGAACAACTGATCTCCTATTTTCAATTGCTCTTAAAACTCCAAACTCTTTATGTTGATATGGTCCACTCGATTTGCCGTACCAGCTATCGTTTGTAACAACAGCAATAAGCTCAGCTCCTCTTTGAACAAAGTTAGTTACAAAAACAGGGAAAACTGATTCAAAACAAACCAGTCCTGAAATTTTAATCGTATCCACATCAGAATTATTTAAAGGAAGATTAAATACAGTCGTATCTTGTCCAACATTCCAGCCGGAAATTCCCACCCCCCACTTCAGGAAGTTTCCCAGGAAAGAGAAGTGCTCAACAAACGGAACCTTCTCTCCAAGAGGAACCAATTTCATTTTACCGTAGCGTTGCAAATCTCTTGAACCGGGAACGAGAAGAATAACCGAATTATAAGTTGCAAAATAAAAATCATTTTCCTCACCATGCTAGCATAATCAGGAATATTCTCTTTACCTGAAAAAATTCTTATATCAGGCATACCTGTTAGTAAGCCAACCTGATTCTCTTCAATAAAGTTGAATATCCTATCAGTTATCTGCGGATAACTTCCTCCAAAGGCGTAAACAGGTAAAGCTGTTTCCGGCCACAAAATTATTTGCACTCCTTCTTCAACTGCTTCAGATGATAAATTTAAATTCAAATCCAGAAGTTATTGAGGTTACTTATATCCCATTTTTCCATGGGGATTAAGATCGGGTTGAATAATCCAACTTTTATTTTTCTTTCAGAAAATTTAAATGTTGATGTTCTTACTAAACCGTAAATTAAAAATGCAACAAATAAGATAATTGCTATGATAAACTCGGGAGAGATTATCTTTTTATCTAGCTCTATATTTTGTATAAGATTTAAATAAGAGGATATTCATATAACCAACTACAACAGACAGACCAAAAGTTCCAATTATCTCAGCACCTTGTATGAAAAGGTGAAACTTTGCAAGTCCATGACCAAGCAAGACCCAGGGAAATCTGAGATCGCTTAAGGTTAGAAGGTACTCTACAGTTACCCAAAAAAGCGGGAAGAAATAAAGAGCATTTATTTTGGGAAAAATTTTCTTTGCAAGGTAATAAAGAGTCGAAGGAATCAGGAATACACATGGATATGCCAGCAAAAGTGCTCCTCCGCCCATCATTAAAAACGGATCGGCAGAAGACTGCCAGCTTCCTACCCAGTAAAGTGTGAAGAGACTAAAAACAAATGTAAAAATAAATGTTGCTCTACTTATCGATACAAGCGAAGTTCTTTTTTCGAGAACACTAAAGTAAGGCAGAAATGCAATGAATATCAGCAGTGTAAAGGGGAAAGGAAATGGCGTGAATGAAACTCCCAGCAATATACCCGAAAGAACAAGGAGCAGCCATTCTTTATTTCTTTTTTTTTTATCTTCCTTAGTTAAAGGTGTTCCGTATGTCTGAAAAAATTTCAAGTCCTGCTTTTCTTTTTTCTAAAATAAAACCTGATGATGAAAAATAAAGCTACAACTACAGTAATCCCAATTACAATATTAGTGTATAGTGGTAAGATACTGATCAACAAGCCCAACATTATCTCCAAAAATATAACCGAGATATAAGATAAGCGCATTCCATGCAAAAGCAGAAACAGTAGAAAGAATTATTGTTTTTCTTACATCAAGATGACTTAATCCTGCAAAAAAAGATATGACAGCTCTTGTACCCGGCATAAACCTGTTTGCCAAAATAATCCAATAGCCGTATTTCTTAAACCATATTTCAACTTTATCAATTGCATCAACTGGAATGTATTTAAAATTACCTGAGTGGATAACTTTTTTATCAACTGTAGAACCGATATAAAAGAGAACCATAAATCCTAATACAGTTCCCATACTTGTTAGAATTAATGTTGGGACAAAATGAATGGCTCCCGTTGCAACAAGTGAGCCGCCAACAACTACTACGAAATCACTCGGTGAAGGAGGAAATACATTTTCAATAAACGCAAACAGAAAAAGAGTTATATAAATCCAAATTTGTGGGAATGATGAAATCTGATTTAGAATAGATTCAAACATTTTTAACTTCTTTTAACTACAGTTACAGTGGCAAAAACTGCTATGCCTTCTTCTCTTCCTGCAAAACCAAGCCCCTCGGTAGTTGTAGCTTTAATTGATATTTGATCCACTTCTGCATTTAACATTGAAGCAATTTTTTCTCTCATCTTATCTATATAAGGTAAAAGCTTTGGCTGCTGTAACGTAATTACAACATCAAGATTGCTCAGAAAATAATCTTTTTCTTTAACAAGCTTATAAGTTTCAATCAAAAATAATGAGCTGTCTGCATTCTTATATTTATTATCGGAATCGGGAAAGTGTTTGCCAATATCTCCCAGAGCTAATGAACCAAGGAGAGCATCAGTAATTGCATGAAGAACTGCATCAGCATCAGAATGACCTGCTAAACCCTTTTCAAAGGGAATTTCAATTCCACCGAGTATTAATTTTCTGCCTTCTGCAAAAGCATGAACATCAAATCCAATTCCAGTTCTGTAATTCATTTATAACTCAGTTTATTACTTTTATCTTATTTCAAAAGTTGCAAATTCATTCAGTGGTTCCTGCCAATCAACCCTGCAATTTTTTACTGCAGCGTGAGTTGGACCTACTCTTAATTTACTAATTAAATCTTCAATCATTGCCTTCTCCCCTTCCACAACTGTGAGTACCCCACCGTCAAAAAGGTTTTCGGAAAATCCGTTTAATTCGAGTCTTCTTGCTTCCCGAAGTACAAAATACCTGTAACCCACACCTTGAACCAAACCGTTCACTAATATTTCTGCTCTCATGTTCATTAAATTCACTAACAAATAGTCTAAAATCTTTAGTTGATTGAAAAGAAAATTAGATAATTTTTAACTCTCTACAAAAGCTAGTTTGATTAGAAATTTTTTATTGTTCAACTAATTTTAATCTTTTGTATAACCGAATGATTTAAGAAAACTTTCGCTTGAACGCCATTTTTTTCTAACTTTAACTCTCAACTCAAGAAAAACATCCCGCTCTAAAAATTCTTCAATTGATTTTCTTGCTTTCTCACCAAGCTTTTTTATTGCAGCACCTTGCTTTCCGATAATAATAGCTTTCTGGCTCTCCTTTTCAACTACAATTTCTGCGCTTATGTAATCTTTACTGTTTTCTCTTTCTTTAAATTCTTCAATAAGAACCTCGCAGCTGTACGGTACTTCCTCGCTGTACTGCTCAAGAATAGTTTCACGAATAAGCTCTGTAACAAAAAATCTTTCGTTCTGTGTTGCCACAATATCATCCGGGTAAAACTTTGGTCCTTCAGGAAGAAATTCATTTATTGTTTGCAGAAGTTTTTTAGTATTAAAATCTTGCAACGCTGATAAAGGAATTATTTCATCAAACTTTCTGGATTTATCAAAATGTTCTAAAATAATATTCACTCTTTCCTGCGGAAGAAGATCAATTTTATTCAGAACGAGTATCTTTTTAACAGGCGACTTTAAAATTTTCTCCTTTACGTACCCATTATTAAGCGTTTTATTTCCTGCGGGATCATATTCAATGTCCAACAACAAAATAATAATATCAGCATCCCTGCCAGAGATCCTTACGTCATCCATCATCTTTTCCTGAAGAAGATAGGCTGGATCAAGAATGCCGGGAGTATCGATAAAAATAACCTGGAAATTTTCTTCACTTAGAATTCCAAGAATCCTTTTGCGGGTAGTCTGGGGTTTTAAATTAGTAATAGAAATCTTTTGCCCGAGCAAAGTATTAAGTAAAGTTGATTTACCCGCATTGGGCAATCCAAGTATTGCAACGTAACCTGATTTGTGAATCATCACTTATCTTAAAATTAATTAATTGTTTGATTACAATTTATTGAAGGATTGGTAACATTAAAAGGTGAAATGAGAAACAGTGCGTAATAATTAAGCGTTAAATTTTAACTAAATGCTTAATTTTGCCTTATTCCGCTTTTGATTCTCAAAGAAGAAATATCCGGAAATAACAATTCCCAGTGAGAAAATTAGACCAATAAGAGAGAGATTTTTTGAATTGAAAAGATTTTTCAACTCGTAAATCAATCCATTGCTTAACTGGTGTACTGTTTCAGTAACCTGTAATGATTCTGTCTGCGGTGGAGAAGCGGAAATTATTGAAGTGGCGATATACGCTACGATACTAACAGCTATAAAAATAAAAATTGATGCCATAACAAAAACAAAATATTTTTGATTACGTGGTAATTCAAATTTTTTGCTAAGCTGGGTAACTACTTTCTGTGTGAAATCTTCACTAGTTTTATCTTCCTTTAGTTGAGAAAGCTCATCGTGAATAAATTTTAGAAGTTTAAAATTTTGCCTGTCACTTTTCGAACTGGCAAGAATTTTTTCAACCTCTACCCTTTTCTGCTCATCCAAATTATCATCGAGATAATCATTCAGTATTTCATTGGTTAATAAATTCATATTAGTTCCTCAACAAGATCTTTCTCAACTATTAAATCCTTTAAAGCATTCCTTGATCGGTGAAGAATTACTTTTACATTTGAAACGGAGATATTTAAGATTTTACTAATCTCATCGCAACTCATTTCATTTAAATAATAAAGATTTATAACAGTTGCAAACCTTTCCGGTAATTGGTTTACAAGATCATTAACAAAAACAGAAAGATCTTTTTTTTCAGAACTTCTAAAATCATATTCGCTTTTTAAATCAAAATGGTCATCCACTGAAGACATTTCCTTTTCCGTTTTCCTTTTTTTTGATGAAAGTTTTGTTAATGCTGTATTATACACTATCCTATAAAACCATGTCGAAAATTTTGCTTCTCCTTTAAAATTGTTTAAAGAGTTATAAGCTTTTAGGAAACAATCCTGTAATGTTTCTTCAGCATCCTGTTCGTTTTTCAGCATTCTTTTCAGCAAGGAAAAAGCTTTGTTTTTGTACCTATCAATAATTATTGAGTAATCCGCTTGGTTCCCACGAATTACAGAATCTAATATCTCCTGATCAGAAAATTTGTTCATCTGAATTTATGACTAAAAAAGATTTATATAGGTTACACAAACCGCATCTTCAAATTACAAAGAGGAAGTTATTCAACAAAAATCGTAAATGCAATTTTAGAATTGTAACCCTCTGCTCAAAACGGAGTCCTAATCAGTAAATAACAAAAAGAGCCAATTGTAACCAACTGGAAAACAGTTTAGTCATAAGTATCAGATAACAAAAAAGGAGTTAAAAATGGAAGGCACAATAGCAGTATTTATTCCGATAGTGATGTTTTTGGTTGTGGGACTGATTTTTGTTACTTATATTTATTTCAAATCCCGTGAACGGCAAATGCTCATTGAAAAGGGATTATCAGCCGAAGATATAAAACAGTTTTTCGAGAGACAAAAGGATTATTTCGTTTTAATTAAAATGGGAATAATAGCAATATTCTTCGGGATTGGACTTGGTTTGGGAATGATCTCAGGTAACGATGAAGCAACCAGGGAAATATATATGCCCGCAAGCATTTTCATTTTTACAGGAATAGGTTTTGTAATTGCAAATATTGTTGGAAATAAAATGCGGCAAAATTTTAAAATGGAGAATCAATAAAATTAAAATTCCCCTCCGTATCTTCTTGTCATAAATAATGACAAATTGGGAGGGGAAAATGTTTAAGCTTTATTCCTGTTCTTCAAGCCATCTTTCAGCATCAAGCGCAGCCATACAACCAGTTCCGGCTGCTGTAATTGCCTGCCTGTATTTACTATCTGCAACATCACCCGCTGCAAAAACACCTTCAATGTTTGTATAAGTTGAACCAGGTTTAACTTTAAGATAACCTACTTCATCCATATCAAGCACACCTGTAAAAAGTGAAGTATTTGGTTTATGCCCAATTCCTATAAACAGTCCGTCAGCTGCAAGTTCTTCTGTCGAATTATCTACTGTATCTTCCAAAATAACGCCGGTCATTTACTTCGTACCATTTTCTTCCAATCCAATAACTTCTTTAATAACTTTATTCAACAAGAATTTAATTTTGGGATTTTTCTCTGCGCTTTCAATCATATGCTTGGAAGCTCTTAAACCCTCGCGCCTGTGCACAATGGTAACTTCCTTTGCATGATTAGTAAGATAGGTTGCCTCTTCCATAGCAGTATCACCACCGCCAACAACAAGCACTTTCTGATCTTTAAAAAAGAAACCATCACAAGTGGCGCATGCAGAAACACCGAATCCCATGTAATAGCTTTCGCTTTCCAGCCCTAATAATTTTGCAGAAGCACCTGTTGCAATAATAACCGCATCAGCAGTGTATTCTTCATCATTAGATCTTAGTTTAAATGGTCTCTGGGAGAAATCAACTTCTGTAATCTGTTTAAATAAACATTCCGTTCCAAATCTTTGAACTTGTTTGCGCATTGTATCCATAAGCTCGGGACCCATTACCCCATTTTCAAAACCGGGATAATTTTCAACGTCGGTTGTAATTGTTAACTGCCCTCCGGGCTGCATTCCTTCAAACAATAGCGGTTTCAGGTTTGCTCTTGCAGTGTAAAGTGCAGCAGTAAATCCAGCCGGACCTGAACCAATTATTATAACTTTATGATGATTATCTGACATTTAAATACCTCTGGTTAAAGTGATCAATTATAGATTAAAATCTTTTCGAATTTGATTCTGCAAATTTAATAAAGTTTCAGGATTTGTTTGAATGGTGATAAAGGGCAACTATTTCTTTTTAAAAGGAACTCTGCATTTCTTTTAAGACCTTTTAATTTTGTTCTTTTTACAGGACTGAGTTTGAATTTTTCTCTAAAATCAGTTTCATTCATTTCCAGAACTTCTTCCAAGTTCATTTCTTTAATTTTGGGGTGAAGAAAATCTTTAATGTGAGTTGGGGCGGAGAATTTTTTATTCCAGGGACAAACATCCTGGCAAATATCACATCCAAAAACCCAGCCATCAAATTTTCCGATAAATTTCTCAGAAATTTCATCTTTATTTTCTATGGTTAAATATGAAATGCATTTGTTAGAATCCACAACATAATCAGAAACTATTGCATCGGTTGGGCAGGCATCAATACAAGCAGTGCAGCTTCCGCAGAAATCAGGAAATTGTTTTGTATATTCAAAAACTGAGTTGGTAATAATATTCGCAATAAATATCCAACTGCCAAATTCCCGGTTTATTATGTTTGAATGTTTTCCCATCCAGCCGATTCCAGCATTCGCCGCCCAAGCTTTATCCATTACAGGACCTGTATCAACATAAGTAAGAGATTTAAAATTAGGATTGCATTGCTTAAGTTCGGCTTCAAGTTCATCCAGCATTGACCAAAAAATTAAATGATAATCTTTTCCCCAGGCATACCTGGAAATTTTCCCATTTGAAAAATCCTGTGAATGATATTCATTTGTATAATAATTTACTGCGAGAGAAATTACACTTTTTGCCGAGGAAAGAATTTGAGATACATCCTTTCGCTTCTCCCCATTCCGCTCCATATATTCCATCGTTGCGTGGTAACCACTTTCCAGCCATTGCTCTAAGTTATCAGATTCAACATTTAATTCTTCAGCTTTTGCATAACCAACCAGATCAAAACCGGTTGCTTTCGCTTTCTGAATTACTAATTCATTCGTGAGTTTCATTTGGCTGAGTGATTACCAATTCAACTTTTTCTGTTTAACTTTAACATAAACATCATTTCCAACTAATTTCACCTTATAAGTTTCCAATCCATTACTACCGGAAGGTTTTTTTCCTGTTTCAATATCGAACTTCCAGCCATGCGATGGACAAACTACGCATTTGTCTTCCAGGAAACCTTCGAATATAAGTGCGGTGTGCTGATGCGGGCAGATATTACTTAATGCGTGAACTTTACCATCAATCTTAAAGAGTGCAATGTCAACATCATCAATTAAGAATCGTTTACCTCTACCATCTTGTAGATCATCAAGAGAGCATACCTTCTGGTAGCTCTCATCTTCAAGCCTTTTCAAAATTTCTGAATGCTTTATCAACTCGTATTCCTTTATCAGTATGTTTTACAGTTGCACATGCAATTTCCGGATCGTGCCCAAAATAGAGGAGCCAGTTCTCATCAGCTGCCTGATGCAATGTTTTTTCTTTTTCTTTCATTGTTACCAGCGGTTGAAGATCGTAACCCATTATGTAAGGAATGGGAATGTGCGAAACGAATGGGAGAAGATCGCAACAGTAAACCAAAGTATTTGCGGAATCAGCTATCTTAATCATTTGCTGCCCGAATGTATGACCATTGATAACCATAAAATCAATTTCATCATCAAGGCAGGCATCGCCAATTGTAAAGCTTAAAACACCTTCTTGAAACAACGGAACAAAATTACTTTTTATATAACTTCCTTTATCTCTATCGGATGGCTGAACAGCCCAATCATAATTTTGCTTTTGAACAAAGTAGCGTGCGTTCGGAAATGCAGGAACAAGTTTGCCTTTTTCTAGTTTTGTAGAGCCCCCGCAATGATCAAAATGAAGATGCGTTAAAATAACATCCGTTATATCCTCAGCTTTAAGACCATAAACTGCAAGTCCTTTTTCCATGTCGATGTTATCATCAACATCGTAAATATTTTTTTCCTTGTCATTCCATTTATCTCCCATCCCAACATCAATTACAATTTTTCTATCTTCACTTTCCAACAATAAGTTTCGCGTTGCCAGTTTTACCCGATTGCTATCATCGGCGGGATTTGTTTTTTGCCAGAGCGGTTTTGGGATAATTCCAAACATCGCGCCACCATCCAACCCAAAATAACCGGATTCAATAATTCTTAATTTATACTTACCAATTTTCATTTTCGTTTTTTACATTTTGTTGAACAAGTGTGTAAACTTAAGGAAGATCATAGAAATTCAAAAAAAAAGGCACCATAGGTGCCTTTAATAAAGGTTAAAACTTTTACCTTCCCAATCCATCCAAATATTCTTTTTTCTTCAATAGTTCATCTTCGCTCTCTTCATATTTAGGATCAGGCAAGCAGCAATCAACAGGACAAACAGCCGCACATTGCGGTTCATCGTGAAATCCTTTGCACTCAGTACATTTATCAGGCGAAATATAGAAAAACTCATCCGAATAGAATCCTTCAGCTCCGGAAGGAGCAGCAGCGCCATCACCATAGGAGGTTCCGGCCAATTCCCACTCAACTCCACCTTCATAAATTGCAGTATTCGGGCATTCAGGTTCACAAGCACCACAGTTAATGCACTCTTCAGTTATGTATATAGCCATATTTTTCTCCTTTAAACGATTAGCTTTCTAAATGACTGATTTTCACTAAATTTTTCAAATCGACTTGTCAATATTACAAAAATTCATATATCGTACAAGATATATTGCAATTTCCCAAGATTATTGTATTTTTTATCACTTTAAACTAATAATCCGGATTTGCAGACCATTAATAAATAGCTTACTTAATCCGGATTATACAATTTTGTTGCGATGATCTTACTCTTCAGCTTTTTGCTCTAAAAGCCAATCTACTATAGCCTGGAGCTCTTCATCTGTTCCTTTAAATGGTTTTTTATGTGCTTTTCCGTCTAATTCAGCCTCTTTTCTAATATACGCGCTTATAAATCCAGCTTCATATTTTTCACCAAGGTCAACTAAGTCTCCTCCAACCATTTTACCGGTTTTCTTTTCTGCTTCAATTCCTACTGTTGAAACTGAATGACATAGGGCGCATTTATTCTCCTTAAATAATTTCTTGCCATCCGGATCGTCGAATGAATTAAAACTAAAACCAAGCACCAATATTGCGCCAAGTATTAAGGGAAATATTGGATTAAAAATTTTCTTCATTTGCATGTTCTCCTATAAATAGAATAATTTACTCCTCAACTTATCGATTGATTAAAAAGATCAATTAAAAATCCAGGTTAAGAAGAGTAAGTTGAAAAATAACTATTTAATAGATACTAGGGTAAAATTATATAATATCAATGGATTAGTCAATATCAGAACTTTTGGATAATAAAAGTAACGTTAAATTTAAACAGTGGAACGTGAATCAGAAAAAGAGGTCAAATTTAGTTCTAATATATTGCTTTTGTTTGATTCAACATTAACCTTTCTCAGCTAAAAAACTTTTAGAGAATGATTGGAAGGTAAATTGATTTAAGAGAAAAGTGAATTATGGTTTTTCACCTTCATATCCATATTGAAGAAAGAGCATTGCTTTATTACTAATTATAAGATTTTTTTCTTCAGCAAACTTTTCCGCATTGTAAGTGTTACCGTTGTAAAACCGGAACCAAAGCAAACTACCAACCATTATGCCGTCAAATATTCTGTCATCAACAAATGATTTGATTGTAAGATAACCCCATAAAACATTCCATCCAAGGGAAAGCAAGCCGCTTACATATTCCCCGGTGTAAAACTGTCCCGCACCGGGGATGATACATGGAAATAAATTTTGCAAAGCTAACTGAGTATTTTTCATTTTCAATTTTTTCTGCAAGTAATTTTAGTTCGTGCTGGCTATCAATCATGCCAAAACTAAAAGCTGCATTCTCCCAGTCATCCGCAAAAATGTACGCCCACCCGCTCCAGTAGTTCAGTTCATCTTTCCTTGAAGAAAATCTTTCATCATCTTCCAGGGAGTTAATTAAATCCAATGCTTGTTCAGTTGTTTTTCTTAGAATATTTGCGCGTACGCTTTCTATCCTGCTATAATAAAGTTCATCACTATTAGCAGCATTTATTTCCGCAAGAGTAAAATGTTTTACTGCATCAGCAAATTTGCCTCCATACTTATAACTTTTGCCAATTAAGATGTTTGCCTTGTAGTCGTAAGTTTTACCTTCATCAAAATAAAGAAGCCGTTTAAATTCTGTTACTGCATCATAATATTCTTCATCAGCATAGAGTTGTTTTGCAAAATCACATTGTTTGATAAATTCATCCTGTGCCGCAATCCTTGCAGCAATAGTGATAAAGATTACGATGACTAAATAAGATTTACTCACAGAAATTATACTCCGGCGTAAAATAATTTTTCTGTTCAAGATAGAAATTCAAACCATTTTCAAAATCAAAAACAATTTTTGCATTATAAATCTGCGCCGCTGCAACAGATCCATAAACATTTCCGGCATAAAAGAATGCACCCAAACCTGTAAAAACCCATGCCCGAGTTTTATGATTAGCCTTGAAATTATCATAAGCAAGAAAAGCGAACAAACCGCTTGTAATAAGCGCCATTATGCCATCGCCCCACTCTCCAACATACATTTTTCCTGATCCAGGAATTACCGCAGACATTATTCCTGCTAGAGTTGGATTTTTCTTAGGCGGATCGTTTTTCCAATTATAAAAGGATGTTATATTTTCTTTTTCATCTTTATTAAATGGATTCAGAAATTCATTTGGAGATGGAAGATCTTCATCAGTAAATAAATATGAAAAATTAAAGAGTTTCTTCCACTTAGATTGGTAGTTACTAATTTTATTTGAATAACTTTCCAGGTAGAATGAACGAAATGCGTTGTAATTTTCAATTAAAAAATATGCTTTAATTTCCTGCAGCTTTGCATCATCATAAAAGGTTGAAGTAGTTCTAAAATTAGAAAATTTCTGAATTGAGTTTAAATAATCACCTATATATAAGTAACCCAATCCTATTTTAAAATTAAGTGTGTCATCCTCAACTATGTTATCAAGTTTTTGATATTCTAAATTTGCACGAAGGTAATCTTTTTCACAAAAAAGATAATCAGCAAACTTTTTTATGTTTTCCGGTGATTGAAAATTAATTTCATCTGTTTGCGAAAAGTACAAAGGCGAGATGATTAGAATCAAAATAAATATTAATCGCATTAATCCTTCACAATAACTGAAGGAGGAATATAATCAATTTGATCTTCATCCAGTGTATAAAGTACGATTGGATCATAGTAATACCCTTTCTTTACACTGGGGTAATGATCATGACCTTTATAAATATTCATATCGCGGGTAAACCTATCGAAGAACATAAGCGTACCTTGTAACAAGTTGGTTTCTTTTGCAGATTCCATTAGGAAAGATGAACACGAAGGACGGAAAGGGCAATTATCACCATCAAGATCAGAGAAAAAAAACCAGTAAGCATTACCAATCGATTTTACAACAAGATCTCCCGCGCTTTCGGCTTCAAAAGAGTAATCACGTTGCCTGTAATCGTTTTGTTTTACATAAGAGTATTCTGCCTTCTCCCATTTAACCCAATCGGTTTGAGAGAAAGCTGTTGAAAATAAAATGAATGTTAAAAATAAAGTTAATCTCAATTTTTACTTTTTATCTAATAACGATCTTGCAATTACAATTTTTTGTATTTCGGAAGTTCCTTCATAAATCTCTGTAATTTTGGAATCGCGCAGGTATCTTTCAACTAAATATTCCCTTACATAGCCGTATCCGCCATGAATCTGGATAGCTTCCAGAGCACACTCTACAGAAATTTTGGATGCATAAAGTTTAGCCATTGCGGCTTCGGCAAAATATTTTTTTCCTGCATCTTTTAATGCTGCGGACTTTAGTGTTAATAATTTTGCTGCATCAACTTTAACTGCCATATCGGCTAGTTTAAACTGTATTGCCTGGAATTTTGCAATCTCTTTACCGAAAGCTTTTCTTTCTTTAGAATATTTAAGTGCTGCCTCCATAGAAGCTTCGGCAATTCCAATTGCCTGCGCAGCAATACCAATTCTTCCGCCGTTAAGTGTGTTCATTGCAAAGTTAAAACCTTTTCCTTCTTCCCATATAATATTTTCAGCAGGCACTCTGCAATTTTCAAAAGTTAATGAGCAGGTATCTGAACTTCTTATACCAAGTTTATCCTCTTTTTTACCATACCCGAATCCTTCCGTTCCTTTCTCAACCACGAGAGCCGAAATACCATGATGTCCTTTTTCCCTATCAGATTGAGCAATAACAATATGGTAATCAGCAGATTGCCCATTGGAAATCCAGTTCTTTATTCCATTTAGGACATAATGATCGCCGTCTTTATCCGCTGTGGTTCTTTGACTTGTTGCATCACTACCCGCTTCAGGTTCAGATAAAGCAAATGCTCCAAGCTTTTCGCCCTGGGCAAGTGGTGCAAGATATTTTTGCTTTATATGATCTGAACCATACTCTTCCAATCCCCATGTTACAAGTGAATTGTTAACGGACATAATTACACCAACGCTTGCATCCACTTTTGAAATTTCAATCATTGCTAAAACATAACTGATTGTATCCATTCCCGCGCCGCCATAATCAGGCGAAACCATCATCCCCATAAAACCAAGCTCTCCCATTTGTTTAATTATTTTTTCTGGGAACACTGCATTTATATCTCTCTCAACTGAGGTAGGAGCAATTTCGTTCTGTGCGAAATCCTTTGCAGATTCCTGGATCAATAATTGTTCTTCTGTAAAATCGAAATTCATTTTTCTCCCTTTTATATTTTAATTATTCAATAAGAAATGATTTGGTGGTATTGATTTTATCTATTTTCACTTTTTAAAAATAACTCAATAATATATCTATAACAAAGTAATGTGAATATGTTTAATGCTTTATTTAAAGCATTAGTTTACAGGTTAAAAGCTAATTGCTATATTTGATAGGAAAAAAATATCTGAGTGATGATTACACGAAACAAAAAAATATTAAAAGGTCTTACACTGGAAGAACTGCAAAGTTTTTGTTCTGAAGAAGGAGAACCAAAATTCAGAGCTAAACAAATTTTTAGCTGGATGTACGGACATTTAGCGGATAGTTATGATGAAATGCAGAATCTTCCTAAGCCACTGAGAGAAAAACTTACAAGAATTAGCAGTTTAAATACTCTTAAAAATATTGCTTCCGAAGTTTCCTCTTCAACCGGTACAACAAAATATATATTTGAAACTGCAGAGGGAAACAGGATTGAATCGGTTCTTATACCGGAAATAAAAAGGAACACGCTTTGTATTTCAACGCAAGCCGGGTGTCCGCTTGATTGCAAGTTCTGCGCAACAGGGTTGATGGGTTTTAAGAAAAATTTATCAGCAGGTGAAATTTTTGATCAGTATAAACTTGCTGTGAAATATAATGAAGATAAAAAGATTACAAACATAGTCTATATGGGAATGGGAGAACCGCTGTTAAATTTTAACGAAACTATAAAATCATTACAAATTTTTTCAAATGATCTAGCAACAGGAATTACTCCCAGAAGAATAACTCTTTCCACTGCAGGGATTGCCCCTAAAATTATAGAACTTGCAGATTCAGGTATAAAAGTAAAACTTGCACTTTCTCTTCATTCGTGTTCTGAAGATGTTAGAAGTAAAATTATGCCTATAAATAAAAAGTACTCCCTTAAAGAAAATATTGAAGCAATTAAATATTACACAAAAAAAACCCGGACTAAAATTACTTTTGAATATGTTATGTTGAAGGGAATAAACGATAGAAAAGAAGATGTTAAGACTCTAACAAAACTATGCAGATCTCTGGCAGGCAAAGTAAATGTTATTCCATTTAACTCGCTTGCTCATATGAATCCGGAAGGTGATTCAGCAAATCTGTTGCCAAGTTCAACCGAAAGAATTAATGATTTTGTAAATGAATTAAGAGCTAACGGTATAACTATAATGCTAAGAAACACACAAGGTGATGATATTGCTGCGGCTTGCGGACAACTGGCTATAAAAAATTAATAGTAAAATTTAAACGAAACTTTTAATGAAAAAGCTTACACACGAAGAAATATCAGAAAACAGAAGCACTCTTGATAATCTGCACAAAGTTAAGAAGCTTCCTGTTTACATACTGATAGACAGCATAAGAAGTAATTATAATGTGGGTTCAATTTTTAGAACTTCGGATGGCGCGATGATTGAAAAACTTTACCTGTGTGGGTACACTCCTCATCCTCCTAAAAAGGAAATTTTGAAAACGGCTTTAGGAGCTACAGAAAGTGTTAATTGGGAATATATAAAAGATCCAAAAGATGTTATAAGAAAAATGAAAGCTGATGGAGTTAAAATTTGTGCTTTAGAACTTACCAGTAAAAGTTATCCTTATTATGATTTAAAAAAAGATGTCTTCCCCATCTGCCTTTTAATAGGAAATGAAATATCTGGTGTTTCTCAGGAATTGCTTGATCTTTGTGATTTTTCAATTGAGATTCCGCAGTACGGAATAAAGCAATCACTTAATGTTGCAGTGGCTTATGGTGTTGCCATTTTTGAGTTGAGGAAAATTTTTGATCAATAATTAACAAGATAAATGACTTATGAACGAAAAAATATTTGATAATTTTCCGGTGCTAAATACTGAGCGCCTAATTCTAAGAAAATTAAATGAAAACGATAATGATGGAATATATAATTTTTATTCTGACCCGGTTGCATTAAAATATATTCCACGAAATCTGTTTACAGAACGTATCGAAGCTAATGATAAAATAAAATTTTTTAATAAACTACTTGATGATAGAAAAGGAATCTGATGGGTAATTTCATACAAAGACAGCCAAAATATTATTGGTATTGCAGGTTTCTTTGAAATTGATAAAGATGCCAACAAAGCAGAACTGGGTTACGGTTTTTTACAAGGAAATTGGGGAAAAGGAGTAGGAACAGAAGTTGTAAAAGCGCTTACAGAGTTTGGAATTAAAGAAATGGAACTGCATAAAATTTATGCATTTATTAATCCTGATAATATTTCTTCAATTAAGGTTGTGGAAAAATTCGGTTACAAAAGAGAAGGATTATTTGAAAGATCACGATTTTGCGCAGAATAAATATTTTGATACTGCTGTTTATACGAAAATTACAGGCTGAGATTAAATATTTAAGTCGCAGCAGTAAAATATTCTTCGCCATTATCTTTTGTGTGGATCATAAGCAGGTTTGCACGAACCATTTTAACTAAAGTGCGCGAAGCTCTTCTTTCAGAGATGTTTACAAGATCACTAAGTTCTTTTACGGAAATCTTTTCTTTTTTAGCAAGGTAAGCAAACACAGTTTTTTCAATAGAACCGATAGTATATTTTTTTAAACTGAGATTACCAGATTGTGCTTTTAATATCCTTACCATCTCTTTGCTGGCTTGTAAGCTTTTATCATTTACTCGCACCGTTACAATCGATTTATTAATATCAAGTTCATTGAAGTAATCCTGCAACCGGTGCGGTTTATTATCCGATTCTGGAATAGAAACAATCACAATTTCCCTTCCATGAATTTCTTTAAAATTAATTGAATAAGTGAGGGGTGGTTCGCAATAATTTTTAGCAGCATCGTTAATCATTTCAGCTTCAGCTTTTTCACTTGCAACGCCAACAATTTCACCATCATCATCAACTCCAAAAAGTAAATGACCACCTTTGGTATTAGCAAAAGCGATCATCTCCCTTGCAATTTTTTCAGGAGCAGTAAAAAGGCGTTTAAATTCACATTGAATGGTTTCCCCCTCTTCAATAAGTTCTTTTAAATCCCTGCGATTCACAATTATTTAATTTATGAAGTGTAAAAAACTATCTTCGCCGTCTAGGGTTCCAAACAGGTTCTTTATTTACCTGGATTTCACTGGTTTCGGTTGTTACCTCTTCATCCTGCTTAATTTCATTTATTGTTCCATCATCAAAGGCAACTTCTATTGTATCCTGGTATGTTTCATCTAACTGAACAAGAATACTATCAGTCGCTAATGAATCAAGCGTTAGTTCCAATGCATAAAGAGAATCCTGAAATGCCAATTCCTGTCTTCTTAATTCCTGTTTATAAATAGTAAGCTTGGGAGCAATAATTCTTACATACTCCGAAGAAGGATAATTTACAACCAGCGAATCATAATATGTTGCTGCAGAATCCAGAAGGAAGAGATCGTTCTCTAAAATCCAGCCACATGTATATAGAGCTTTTGGTGCAAACGGTGAGCGGGGATAATTTAAATGAACGTTATAGAAACCATTAATTGCACCCGCATAATCCTTAAGCAACATGATAGATTCCGCTTCCAAATATTTTTCTTCCGCCGGGTCATAGTCTAGGTCGATGAGCGGTTTGTCTAGTTTATTTGCTGCGGCATTTACTACACGTTCATTTTTATAATTATCATAAATTATATTA
>CAVXUA010000015.1:0-23624 GCA_963764825.1 uncultured Ignavibacteriales bacterium
AATAAACTGTCTGCCCTTTTTTTATTTTCAACTGTAAGATAATAGCTGCCCATTGCATAAAGCGTGTTGGCGTGGTATGTTGTATTCGGGTAAGTGGTAAGGTTACTATTGTAATACCAGTATGCTGAATCTGGTATATTAAGTTCTGTAAGGAACAGGTTCCCAAGTTGAAGCTGATTTTTAACGATAACTGTTGGTACTGTGTTTTTTGATATGGCTGGGCGCCGGGGACTTGAATGAAAAATTAAGCGTATCAGGTAGCCCTGCTATAAGCTCTTTCCCTTTGTTCTTTTTCTCTTTTTTCCATTCATATAACTGAATTTCTAAGGGGTTAGCATAGATGGATCCGAGAACAAACTATCGAAAACAAAAACGATAGCTGAATCTGAATAAAACGTATCATATATTTGGGCATAAAGTGTATCTCTGTTTCGGTAAGTAAATGTGGTATCCCTGGCAATAAGTGAATCTATAGTTTTTCAATACCTTGAATGCACCGGTAGTATCATTAATAACCCTCATAGATTCCAGATCCGCCCATATTTCCTGAAGTTCTTTTACATTTTCAATCTCTTCTGCTATTGCCAGGGAATCTTCTACATATTTTGTAGAGTCTTTAACGGGTTCATCAGGATTTTCATAATAAAGATTTGTTTATTGTAATTATTAAAATCTTTACGGGGTTTACATAACTGGTAAAAAGCTGGTTTTTTTCTTTTGCAGGTAAATATATAATTGGAGGAAGAGAACTGATTGTTGCTTTTTTAATAGTAAGCTGCTGCGCTATCGAGTTGATTTAATCCTCTTCGTAAATCATACCCATTTCATATTTTGCTGCCGCAGAACTTTCTAATTTGTAGGTAGTATCAACTAAATTAATTGGTTTATTGCATCATCATATCTTTCCAAGGAAGCATAAGTTTTACCAATTTCAAAATCACTTTCAGCAAATTTATCTAGTACTTATCTTCTGAACGTATCTTCAAAGATTGAAAAAGCATTTTCGCTTTATCCAATCCCACAGTGCCTGCCCGTATTTTAATTTTGCATCAGTTTCCAAATCAAAATCAGGTGAAAATTCAAACACATTGTTGTATGCAACTATAGCATTTTGAACATCTTCAATTATTTTATTCAGGTTTCCTATCTCGTACCATACTTCAGCTTTAATTTCGTCATCATCGGATACTTCCATAAATTCATTGGCAAGAGCTATTGCGCCGTTATAATCCTCAGTAGTAAACTTTATAAATAATTTCTTCAATAAATGCTTCTTGTACAATTAGCTCTTCATCCTCTTCAATTGCTGCCTGCCTTACACTGTGCAAAGTAGAGAGTGCGTCGTTATATTGTTTAAGTTTCATCTGGCATTTACCAATCCACAATTCTGCTTCAAATTCATAATCACTTTCAACCTGCGAAGTTATAAGTTCCTCAAACTTGCGCTGAGCTTTCTGGTAATTACTCTGGTAGTAAAATGATTTGCCAAGCATTAGAAGTGCATCTTCAACATAACCGGATTCTGAATGAAACTGAAGGATGATTGAACATTTTTCAATTACTTTTACAAGCTCTGTATTCGCGGTTCCGGGTACAGTTAGAGCTTTGGTAGAGAACAAGCTTCTTTCCTGGGCAAAAATCTGCTCTTCGGCTTTCTCAAATGATTCGGTAGTGTTATAATAAACGTTGAAGTAAGTTGTAAAACTATCCCAAACGCTGCAGCCGGTTACCAGAACCAAAAGCAGAAGATAAAAACCGAATCTGATTTTTTTTAGAATGGATAAAACCATAAATGAAACTATAAAAGATCAAATAAAACAAAAAGGTAAATTTCTTTACAAAGCATGTTTACCCGATTCGTCCGTCCTTATCCTAATTACATCTTCAATTTTCGAAATAAATATCTTTCCATCACCCACCTGCCCGGTTTTAGCCGTTTTAGAAATTGCATCCACCACTTTCTCAACTTTTGAATCCTCTACAACAACCTCAATTTTCATTTTAGGCACAAACTCAATCCTGTATTCGCTGCCCCGGTAAGTTTCAGTGTGCCCTTTTTGTCTGCCGTAACCTCTAACCTCAGAAATAGTAAGCCCTCTAACCCCTTCTTCAAGCAGGGCTTCTTTTACCTCATCCAATTTGAACGGGCGAATTATTGCTTCAATTTTTTTCATAACAACTCTTTAAACTATTTGCCGTGACATTGCTTATATTTTTTGCCGCTGCCGCAGGGACATGGATCATTTCGTCCAACTTTTTCACCAACTTTTACAGGTTGTGCCTTTCCTGCCCTATGAGGTCCGGCTTGCTGGCTTCCTCCTGAGAGCCCAATGTTAGTAGTAGCTTGTTTGCTTTCGGTGATTCGGCTTGCGGGTTGTCTTCTTCTTTGTTGAATTTCATCCGGTGCTTGAGGGAAGAATTTGAATGCGAATGATACAACATCGTTTCTAACTTCTTCAATAAGAGTAACAAAAAGTTTAAATGCTTCGCCTTTATATTCAACCAGCGGATCTTTCTGACCGTATGCACGCAAGCCGATTCCTTCTTTAAGATCATCCATTTCACGCAAGTGCTCTTTCCATTTCTGATCAATCACACTTAGCACTGCATACCTTTCCAGCCGCGCCATCAATTCGGGACCAAGCATTTCTTCTTTTTTACTATAAAATTCTTTAGCTGCATCCATGATACGCTGCTTCAAACCATCTTTTCCAAGAGATTCGAACTCGTTAGGTTCCAGTTTTATTTCAACAAGCAGGTTCCGAAGCAGTTCTTCCTTAATATTATCAACAAGCACATCATCAAAATTCTTGTCAACTACATCATCTACAAATTCTTCCAGCAGTTCAAATATTTCTCCCTTTAACCTGTCGCCTTGCAGTGCCTTTCCTCTTCTGTTGTAAATAACTTCCCGCTGCTGGTTCATTGTGTCATCATATTCAAGCAATCTTTTTCTTATAGCGAAGTTATTTTCTTCAACTTTTTTCTGCGCACGCCCAACAGATTTTGTAATCATAGGATGCTCTATTACTTCACCTTCCTTAATTCCCATTTTTTCCATCACAGTTGAAATCCGGTCACTTCCAAAAAGCCGCATAAGATCATCTTCAAGAGAAAGATAAAATTTTGTTGTACCCGGATCGCCCTGCCTACCCGAACGACCTCTAAGCTGCCTGTCAATTCGTCTTGATTCATGTCTTTCAGTTCCAAGAATATAAAGACCACCATTTTCCACTACACCTGCACCAAGTTTAATATCGGTTCCTCGACCAGCCATATTTGTGGCAATTGTAACCGCACCAATTTCACCTGCATGTGCTACAATTTCTGCTTCACTCTGATGCTGCTTTGCATTAAGAACATTATGTTTAAATCCTATTCTCTTTAACATCCTGCTGATTGTTTCCGAAACTTCTACAGAAGTTGTACCAACCAGTACGGGTCTTCCTTCTTTTCTAAGATTTTGTAATTTCTTCAATAACCATATTGTATTTTTCGCGTTTGGTTTTGAAGATTGCATCATCATCATCTTCACGCGTTAGTGGTTTATTACTTGGAATTACCACAACTTCAAGTTTATAAATTTCAAAGAACTCACCTTCTTCAGTTTCTGCAGTACCTGTCATACCAGCAAGTTTATTATACATCCTAAAATAATTCTGAAGAGTAATTGTAGCCAGCGTTTGGGAATCGCGCTGTACTTTAACATTTTCTTTTGCTTCAATTGCCTGGTGAAGCCCATCGCTGTATCTTCTGCCTGGAAGAACACGTCCCGTAAACTCATCAACAATAGCAATTTTTCCGTCTTCGGTAATAACGTACTCATCATCTTTTTCAAAAAGTGTGTACGCTTTTAACAACTGGTGAATAGTGTGAATCCTGTCACTGGCTGCAGAGTACCTGCTGTAAAGTTCATCTTTAAGTCTTACTTTTTCCTTATCATCCAAACTTGTATCATTTTCAAATTTGCTTATTTCTGTTCCAAGATCAGGAAGGACAAAATAATCTTTCTCCATTCCGGTTCCCTGCGCAAGTTCTACCCTGCCTTTTTCAGTTAAATCAATCGTATTATTCTTTTCATCAATAACAAAATAAGAGCTCATCATCAATAATGTGCATGTTCTTGGCTTTTTCGCGAAGGTAATCAAGCTCGGTATCAAGCATCAGTTTTTTATAAGTAGGATCGCTTGATAATTTTAGCAAGTTTGTTACTTTTAGGCAACCCTCTGAAGCCCTGAATAGAAGAACACCGGCTTCAGCAACATCTCCATCTCCATCAAGCATTTTTTCTGCTTCCTGTAAAATTGCGGCAACAAAATTTTTCTGCTTTCGGTAAAGCCGGTCAATTTTGGTTTCATTTCGTTGAATTGATGATCATCAACATCAACCGGACCGGAAATAATTAGTGGGGTTCTTGCTTCATCAACAAGTACAGAATCAACTTCATCAACAATAGAATAGTTATGTCCGCGCTGAACCTGTCCTTCTTTTTCAATTGCCATATTATCGCGCAGGTAATCAAAACCAAATTCGTTATTGGTTCCGTAAGTAATATCGGCGTTGTACTGTTCCTTCCGCTGTTGTGGATCCATTGTGTTAAGTAATACAGCTAACTGTAAGTCCGTGAAATTTAAAAATCTCCCCCATCCATTCACTATCACTTTTTGCAAGGTAATCATTAACAGTTACAAGATGGCAGCCCCTTCCGGTAAGTGCATTAAGATAAAGAGGTAAAGTTGCAACTAGAGTTTTTCCTTCGCCGGTAGCCATTTCTGCAATTTTACCTTGGTGAAGAACTACTCCGCCCATTAACTGAACATCATAAGGGACCATATCCCAGGTAATTTTATTTCCGGCAATTGTCCAGTTTTTTCCAAGCAGTCTTTCGCAAGTTGATTTAACCACTGCAAATGCTTCGGGCAAGAAGCTCATCTAAAATTTCTTCATACTTTTCGTTTAACTGTTCATTTAGTTCATCTAGCATCATCGTATGCAGCATGTCTATCAAATTCTTCATCGGTTTGAAGTTTGGCTTTTAATTCATCAATTTTTTTTCTTGTTTCTTCAGTGTGCTGTTGAATTTTTTCTTTAAATTCGGCAGTTTTTGCTTTAAGTTCTTCATCCGATAAGTCTTTTATCTTTTCATACTCTTCATTTATTTCTTCAACAATCGGCCAAAGATCTTTAATACCTTTTTCGTGCTTATCGCCGAATATCTTCTTTATTATTTTTAGCATATTTTAATAATTTTCATTTAATAAATAGCAAATAAAGTTAAATATAGATGATTTGAATTGCAATTTAAGAAATTTTACTTAGAAAGAGTTGTGTTTGAGAACAAGCAATTACTTTAAGATTTTTGTTGAATAGGAGTTAGATATTGAGGAAATTTGGAGTGGTAGTAAAAATATATGAAGATGTATAAACTGACATTCTTATTATTTATTGCAATAGGATTTATTAGTTTCTCTCAAGAGAAACAAGAAAATTTCTACAAGCAGGAATATATTTATCACGATGATGGAGTGAACCTCAAATTAAGAATAGATAAATATAAAGTTACCAGTAAAGACACATTATTTGCGGAACTTGAAATATTTAATGAATCAGAGAAATCAATCTTTGTCGTTCCCAGTTTTCATTATTCTTATGTAATGGATGAATTAACAAGTATTCCAAATGGTGTCTATTTAGATTTTGGTGGAGGGATGTCAGACGATATAACTTCTATCCCGTTCGAAGAAATAAAGCATAATAAGAAAAAAACAATAAAAACAAGATTTTCATGCGATAATTTCAGACATGATAATTTTGCTGACAAAATTTATTTTTCAGTATGGTACGGTTATTTAAAACCAGAAAGAATAGAAGATCTGAAAATAAATTTAGACTCTGAAAATAAAATTTATTTCGAAAAATATGCTGTAAAATATTTAGTTAAAAATTTGGCTGGTTCAATTGCAATATCTTTTAAGAAATAGATAATGAATATAACCACACCAACCCGCAAGAGTTTAGGAAACCGCCCACCCTCAAAAGTGATAACAAACCGATTTATTCTTAAATTTGAGTAATAATTGATTATTTGAATTTAACAACTCATTTACTTTTGCGTTTAAATAAACTTTCAAACGATTTTGTAAAAAAGATTGCGGAGATATCGGCAGGTAGTCTTCCTTCCGCTGTAATGGAAAATCTGCTCGACTTAATTGAAAGTGAAATAGAAAATCATTTTTTTACACACTCATCAGAATCAAACCTGCTAAGAATAATAGAAGGAATGTTTGACAAAATATCCTTCCTGAATGAATGTGTTAAATATCCCCACTATGTTGAAATACTTATAAACATTTCCGTTAACAGTAATTACTTAACCGATATCCTGGTTATCAATCCCGAATATTTTTACTGGGTGGTTAATCCTTCAATATTAGAAAGCAAGCTGGAAAAAAGAGCATTCCTAAAAGATGTTAAAAATACGATGGAACAGTACAGATCTTTTAATGCAAGATTACACGCTCTAAAATCGATAAAAAGGAAGGAGCTGCTAAGAATTGGATTGAAGGATATTTACAGCAAAACGGATTTAAAAGAAATAACTGAAGAGCTTTCCATACTTGCTTCAAGTTTAACTTCTGAATTATTCGATTTATGTTATATAGAAACACTAAATAAAAATAACACCTTTAATACCGCGAGGCGTTACTGCATAGTTTCTCTTGGAAAACTTGGCGGCAACGAACTAAATTACAGTTCTGATACAGACCTGGTTATATTTTACGATAAAGAAAGCAAGCTGAATAACAAGAAATTTTACAGCGAGATTTTAACCGAAACAATTCATCTTTTTTTGCAAAGTGCTGCTTCAGTTGAAGCAGGACATTTATACAGAATTGATTTAAGATTAAGACCAGATGGAAGAAACTCTCCTTTATGCCGTAGTGTAAACGAATATCTAAACTATTATGAAAGCCGTGGCGAAGACTGGGAACGGCAAATGCTTATTAAAGCTTATTTCCTGGGCGGCAGTAAAAAACTTTTTGAAAAATTTATCTCTTACCTTTCACCTTTTATCTATCCTCATACACATATCTCTCCTCCCATCGAGCAGATAAAAAAATTAAAGTTAGAAATTGAAAGAAAACTAAGAGATGAAGAAAATATAAAATTAACTCCTGGCGGAATAAGGGATATAGAATTTTCAGTACAGGCACTACAACTTTTAAACGGCGGCAAAAATAAAGAGATTCAAACAGGTAACACGATTAACGCAATTAATAAACTTGAAAAAGCATCACTTTTAACTAAAAAAGAAAAGGAAATTTTTGAAGGCGCTTACATTTTATACAGGAAGATTGAACATTTTCTTCAACTTATGAATAACTCGCAAACTCATATTATTCCGCAGGATGGAGAGATTGCAGAAAAGCTAAGTTACTTCCTTGGATTTGAAACATCGGCTAAGTTCAAAAAAATACTAAATGAAAATAGAATTTCTGTAAGGAAAATTTATGATTCCATTTTCAGTAAAAAGAATGATAAAAAATTTACAGATTATGATCTTGCTGAGATAAATTTTACTGATCCGGGAAGGGCAGCTAAAAACTTTTTATACCTTCAGGAAGGAAAAGGATTAATCGGTGAGCGAAGGTTTGATAAAAAATCAGCAGAAGCATTTGAGACAGTTAAACCGGAAATAATAAAATATTTAAAAATTTCCTCCCTCCCCGATAAACTTCTTGATAATTTTGTAAGAATAATTCGTCATGCCGAGTTTCCATCAATCTGGTACAGCGAATTTAAAGACTTAAAACTTTTAAAATTCTTCCTAATTGTTTGTGAATATTCACAGCGATCAGTTGATCTTTTTGCTGAAGATAAAGAGCTGAGAGATTTCTTTTTGAGCAGGGGATTCTTAAAAAGATTAATATAAAATCTGCAACCGATTTCAGTGTGAAGAAAATATTTTTCATCCTTTCAACACAGTGTGCTCTTGGATTAATATCACCTTTAAAAACTTCTGAACTGATAAGTAAATTGATAAGAGGAAAAATTAAAGAGCGTTCCTATTCATTTGCAGCAAATTATAAATGGAAAGATGATTTTTTCATTGCTGCGCTGGGCAGTGTCGGTTCTGGTGAGATGACATTTATCTCTGATGTTGATTTGGTTTTTGTTGTAAGGAATATTGTCAAGTATCAGAAAATAGAAAATAATTTCCAGGATTTGCTGGAATTGTTAAGCGATGAGCTTAAACCACTTCAGGCAGATTGCCGCTTGCGACCTGAAGGACAAAACAGCCAGCTTGTTTGGGATATTAATGAGTATAAAAAATATTTTGGGACGCGAGCAAAAATCTGGGAATTCCAATCGCTTATAAAAACAAATTTTATAAGCGGCAACAAAAAATTATTTAACAGCTTTAATAGTGCGATGACAATCGCTGTAAAGAAAAAAAATAACAGCGAAATAAAGAAAGAAATAATTGAGATGAGAAAAAAGATTAGTCCGTTATCATCTTCTCATTTAAACATTATTGATTTAAAGAAAAACCGGGGCGGTCTTGCAGATATTGAATATTCGCTGCATTATCACCTTCTTTGTAACCCATCTTTACTTTCCAAATGCTGTGGTAAATCAATTCCATCTATAATTGATAAAGTTGAGAATTTAAAATTAGCTGTGAAGATAAAGCAGACAATCAAAAATAATTTTATATTCCTGAAAGAGTTAGAAATAATTATTCAAATAGTTTTTAATAAGAGCAGTTCCAAACTGGCGACGAAAATTTTGAAACCGGGCATCTTAATAAAAGTATTTAACAAAAAGCTGCCGGTTGATATTATTAAAGAGCTGAACCGCGTAATTAAAAGTAACATTAAATTATATTCAGAATTTTTTCATGAAGATTGACTTAATCACTTTTGGCAGAAAATATTATTACCTGCTTACAGCATTGTTTGTGTTTGTTGTTTACCTTTTTACAATGGCTCCATCGGTAGTTCAGATTGATTCCGGTGAACTTGCAACCGTGCAGATTGCGCTTGGGATAGCTCATCCTACTGGTTATCCGCTCTTTACACTTATTGGTTATTTATTTTCGCTTGTTCCACTTCCGTTTACAAAAATCTTCCAGATGAATTTGCTTGCTGCAATTTATTGTAGCGCTTCGGTTGGAGTTTTTGTTTATACTGTAAAGCTTGTGCTGGAAAACTTAAAACTCTTTAATTCCAAAGAGAATTATAAGAAGGATAAACAGAAAAAAATAAAAAAAAGAGAAGAGCAAAAAGAAAACTGATAGTACAATTGATAATAACATTCCCGATTCTTTAAAATATTTATCTGCTGTTTTTGGCGGATTAATTCTTGCATTCAGTAAAACATTTTGGTTTCAAGGCACTTCAGTTGAAGTTTATTCACTTCACTTACTGTTAATTACATTAATTATTTTGTTTTTGGTAAAAGCATTCATTATTTCAAATGAAAACGAAAAAAATTTTCCCTGGATAATTTTTTCTCTCTTTTTAGCACTCGGTTTTACAAACCATATGACAACCCTACTGATCTTACCCGGTGTAGCTTATCTTTATTTTTTAAGATACGGATTTAACGCAAGCTCTATTAAAAGAGTTGTTTTGATGATTTTATTTTTCATTCCTGTGCTAGTAATATTCTATTCTTACCTACCAATAAGAGCATCGCAATCACCTCTTCTCAATTGGGGAAATCCAATTGATCTTGAAAGAATTTTAAGACACATTTCAGGAAAGCAGTACCAGGTATGGCTTTTCTCATCAACAGCAGCAGCAAAAAAACAATTTATTTATTTTGTTGAAACTCTACCTGTTGAATTTTCAATCAGCTTGGTTATTGCTACTGTAGGTATTTTTGCTGCATTTATAAAAGCAAAAAGATTATTCATTTTTTTAATAATCACTTTTCTCTTCACCATACTTTATTCAATCAACTACGATATTCACGATATCGATTCTTATTTTTTGCTTGCGTATATCTGCCTGGCATTTTTTGCTGTCTTTGGTGTTGTAAAATTATATGAAATTATAGGGAAAAATAAAAATGTTTTTATCCTTCCGGGAATACTATTAGTTACATTGATAATACAGTTTTACTCAAATTTTGATAAAGTTAACCAACGTGGTATTTACACATTTGAAGATTACACAAAAGCGGTTGTTGGAAGTGTAACCGAGGATGCAATAATTTTTAGTTACCAGTGGGATTATTTTATTTCATCATCTTATTATTACCAAAATGTTGAAAATTACAGGAAAGATGTTGCCGTTATTGATAAAGAATTACTGCGCAGGTCGTGGTATTATAACCAGCTTTCAAATGCTTTTCCGGCTTTGTTCGAAGGTGCCCAGAGTGATGTGAACGAGTTTTTAAAAGCGCTGGTTCCTTTTGAAAGAAGTGAAGATTTTGATGCTCAAAAACTGGAAACTTATTTTAGAAAGATAATGACCGGGCTGGTTGTAACAAATATTGATGAAAGAGATTTTTACATAGCACCCGAAATATTTGAAGGGGAAATGCAGCGTGGTGAATTTGAATTGCCGAAAGGTTACACTTTGGTTCCAGATTTATTTCTATTTAAAGTAGTGAAGGGAAATGAATACTATCCTGCTCCGGATTTTAATTACAAAATCAGATTTCCCGAAAAACGAAATTACTACATAAATATGATAGAGAATTTTGTAGGAACTATGCTTTCACGAAGAGCTTTGTACGAAATAAAGTTCGTAAAAATGGAGAGAGCAAAATACTATGTACAAAAAATAATTGAGAACTTACCTGATTATAAATTGCCCCCAGTTTTAGATCAGGTTAGAAATTAATTATCTATTCCTCAACTTCGTCTAAAAGATCTTCTTTTCTTTCCGCAGTAAGTTCTGCATCGGTTCTGAATGATTGAAGGGTCACATCCATCTGCTGGATAAGATTTCTTTTATAATATTTTGGCGCGAAAACCGATCCGTCGATCATATAAAATCGTTTCGTGGCTTCATCATAAAAAGTATAATTAACAAATGGTCCGCCCATTCCTTTTATATTAAGCTCCCACAAACCCTGTGTAAAGATTGCATACTTATCGTTAAAGTTAACTTCGTTTGTAGTAAAATAGTCTTCAGCTACAACAACATAAGAAGAATCACTTCTTGTTTGGTAAAACTGTTTTGTGACTTTATCTCTTACAACTCTAATAGAATCTGCATTTAAATATTCGGGTGAAGCGTTTTCAATCCAGAAAATAAAAACCCATCTTTCCATATCGCTTCCCGGTGATCTTCTTAACCATACGAAGTTATCTTCCGGCCTATTAATCGCAACCTTAAAATCTGCCTGAACATAAATAATCCAGCCGTAATCTTTAAGAAATTTTCCTTCAATATTTTCCTGTTCATACCTTGGATTGTACAGACTGTTGTATAATCTTTCATCAGATTTTTTCTGAAAAGTGTATAGGAGGTTATCAGCATTTTGTAAGATTTTAAACTCAAGCTGCTGCATATCCTGTGCAGATAAAACAGCTACGAGCTGGTTTTTTGCCCAGAGACCATCTTTATAAACAATAAAATTTGGATCGCTCTTCATTTTTTCTTCAATTGAAGAATCAACAATAGCGCTCAGAAATTCGGATGCGTTTGTTCCTGAATTTAATGGTGCAACAATTACAATATTTTTTCTCCGTTTATATTTTGCTACTTCGGAAACATTAATTCGTTTTAAAGTAAATAATTTTTCCGGCTGAGGAGTATAAATCAGCTTCTCAAAAGCCAATTCCATTGCGGTTCTTAATTCTTCATACTCAAGTGAATCTGCTACAACAAAAATTTCATCTTCAAAACCTCTTGCAGGTTTATTCGTAGGATCGCAGGAAAAAAAGAAAAGAATAAAACTAAAAAGTAAGACCGTCAGTACGAATTTTTTCATAGTTACCTCGGCACGTTTGATAAAATTAATTCTAACTTTGGAAGAATTGCCAGGTACAATATCCACATTGTAAATCCAACAGAAATTGGTATTGAGAGATTGTCATCAATCAACCTGGAGGAGATATTTTCAATTATGGCTCCAACAAAAGCTGCTGCAAAACCAATTATATATTCTTCCGGAAAGTTCCCGATTTTTGGTGTAAATAAAACCACTATACATGCACTAACAAAAAAAGCTAAAGTTCCCTCAAGACTTTTTAATAAGAACTTGTGTGTTCCAAATTTTCGTCCAATCAAAGCTGCCAGGGAATCGCTGACAATCAATATCGAAAACGCGGTAATAAAAACAACTTTTGGGAAGATAAGCACTCCAACTAATGCAGATATTAAAACATAAGTAGCACCGTTAAGGTTTTTCTGTTTTTTATCTACCTCGTGCTTGCGAAGCAGGAACCCGAATATTTTATGAAAAATATCTCCAAATGAGTGATGGAAGTGTCTTCCAAGATCGAGTAAGAGTGCAATAACTGTTAAAATACCAAGTATTGTTGCAGCAATTTGCGTAGAAATAAAGTAATAAATAATTGGAATAGATAAAGAAAAGAGATGAATTAGTTTTCTAACCAATTCATCCCTGTAATGAATAGTACCCTGATCAATTTGGTTCATCTTGTGGCGCGGTATCTTTTGGCTTACGCTGTTCCATTAGTTTCTGAACATGCTCAGGAAATTCTTTGCTAACGGGCGGAAGTTCTTCACCCTTAATTATTTTATCAATTTCTTCGGAATCTAATATTTCTCTCTCAAGAAGTTCCTTAGATAATAAATGAAGAAGGTTAATATTTTCGGTTAAAATCTTCTCAGCCCGGCGCATTGCGATGTTAACTATAGCTTTAATCTCTTCATCAATCTGAATAGCAGTATTTTCGCTATAATCACGATGTTTCTGAATTTCCCTGCCGAGAAAAATTTCTTCCTCTTTTGCACCGTAGCTTAAAGGACCCAGCTTTTCACTCATACCCCACTCACAAACCATTTTCCTTGCAATTCCTGTAGCTTTCTCAATATCGTTGCCGGCGCCTGTGGTGTAATGATCGAAGATAAGCTTTTCAGCAGCTCTTCCTCCAAGTGCATAGGTTATAACTGCTTCAAGGTATTCCTTGGAGTAAGTATGCTTTTCATCGATTGGAAGATAACTGGTAACACCAAGTGCGCGACCTCGCGGAATAATAGTAACTTTATGAACCGGATCAGCTTCCGGGATCATACGTGCAACAAGCACATGACCAATTTCGTGGTAAGACGTGGTTTTCTTTTCTTCTTCAGTAATGATAAGACTCTTTCTTTCCATGCCCATCATCACTTTATCTTTTGCTTCTTCAAAATCAATCATCTCAACTTGTTTCTTATCTTTACGAGCAGCAAGTAAAGCCGCTTCGTTGACAAGGTTGGCAAGATCTGCTCCTGCCAAACCTGGAGTTCCCTTAGCTAAAACTTCAAGATTTACTGATGGTGCAAGAGGTATATTACGAGTATGTACTTTAAATATACCCTCTCGACCCTTAACATCGGGGCGGTCTACAACAATTTGCCTGTCAAACCTTCCCGGTCTTAAAAGAGCAGGATCGAGTACATCCGGGCGGTTGGTTGCAGCAATAATAATTACACCACTGTTTTGTTCAAATCCATCCATTTCAACAAGCAGTTGGTTAAGAGTCTGTTCTCTTTCATCATGTCCGCCACCAAGCCCTGCACCTCTATGTCTTCCAACTGCATCAATCTCATCAATAAAAATTATACAGGGAGCACTTTTTTTACCTTGCTCAAACAAATCTCTTACCCTGCTTGCACCAACACCAACAAACATTTCAACAAAATCTGCACCACTGATTGAGAAGAATGGTACTATCTGCTTCTCCTGCAACTGCGCGGGCTAACAATGTTTTACCTGTTCCTGGAGGTCCAAGTAATAAAACACCCCTTGGAATTTTCCCACCAAGTTTTTGAAATTTTGTTGGTTCTTTTAAAAATTCTATAACTTCCTGTAGTTCTATCTTTGCTTCATCAGTTCCCGCAACATCCTTAAATGTTGCTTTTTGGCTTGATTGCGACATTAACTTTGCCTTACTTTTACCAAACGAAAAGAGACCGCGCGATCCGCCGCTCTGTCCCTGCATTCTGCGCATAATAATTATCCAAACAGCAATAATAAGTACCCAGGGTAAAAAGCCGATAAGTAAATTCATCCATTCGCTTGATTCTTTATCGAAGGAATAGTTTATGCCATTTGCCTTCCAAACAACTTCCTGGTCCTTTATCATCGGTTCGGGAATATAAACTGAGATTGCGTTTACAGTTGTAGTGTTGTTATCGATAGTAACAACAGCTTCAGAGGTAAGATCCGCCCTAAAAAAATAATCGTTCAGATCTGATTTTGTAATTTGCGCATTTGTAATTTTTTCAGTTTCGTTTATAAATCTTTCGTACTCTGCAAAAGGAATCTCAACATAGTTTTCGTAACCTGATCTAAAAACCTGCATTAAAATAACTGCCGCAACAATTACAGCTCCCCAACCAAATACCATACGGATAATTTTTGACCAGTCAAAATTATCATCCGGTTTATTGGATCCGCTGCCTTTAGGATTTGCGTGGTTTTTGCTTATTACTGTCGTTATCTGCCATAAAAAATTTTCTGTTAAAAAGTTCCATTAAAAAATCGTGCTCCCTTATTCACTTAAAACATAGATTGATCTTAAATTCCTATACTTTTGAGCATAATCCAGCCCATATCCAATAACGAATTTGCTAGGAATATCAAAGCCAATATAATCAATTTTTACATCATATTTAAGACTTCCGGGTTTGACCAAAAGCGATACAACCTTCATACTATTCGGTTTTTTTTCAGAAAACAGATCCTCGATATAATTTATAGATAATCCTGAATCGACAATATCTTCAACAATAATTATATCCCTTCCGTTCACATCGCAGTTGAGTTCTTTAAAAAGTTTTACACGACCGGAAGAAATTTTTTCATCGCCGTAACTGGAGAGTTTGAAAAAATCTATTTCGCAATCAATATTCATATATCTAATAATATCGGACATAAAAAGAAATGAACCATTTAATACTCCGATAAACACAGGAATTTTTCCTTTATAATCTTCTGAAAGCTGTTCAGCAAGTTCTTTTATTCTTTTCTGAATTTCATCTTCAGCAAGGAATGGAATGAATTTTTCATCACCCACCATTATTTTATCTTTTATATTACTTTTTGTTTCCAGCATAGTTTAAATACCTTTCTAGAATTAGCATTTAATTTAAACATATCGTCTAACCGAAGTCCAACTACCCAAACAATTTTTCCAGAATTTGTTAGAACAAGCTGCTCCTTTTTTTTGTACGATGGAATAGCCTGTTCAGTTAGAAAATCGGAAATCTTTTTAGAACCTTTCATACCAAGCGGGTTAAACCTGTCGCCATCTTTCCACGTTCTAAGAATAAACTTACCGGAGATGCCATCACCCGAAATATATTCTATTAAACTGTCATTATTCTTTTTTACATTCTTTTAAAAGAATTTTACTTAAAGAAATTACTCCTCCGTTGATTTTTTTTTGTTTTCCAACGGTTATTTCAATTTCCTTTTTTTCAAATTTTTTCCTTTTAGAGATTAAAATCTTTTTGCTCTCACGGAATGCAGTCAGTCCGCTAGTAAGTGTAACACTTCTTCCCTTCTGTTTTTTAATTAACGAAGTGAGCGCATTTATATTCTCATTTGATAATTCTATGGAAAAATAAGCGGGAACGGTTTTTTTTAAAAACTCACCAATAAGATTTTCATCTAATTTTAGTATCTCATCAATGTTCATTGAAAGCTGCTTTCCTTTAAATTCAACAGCATCAATAATTTTTGTTTCAATTTGTTTATCCAAAACTGATGAAATATTCTTAAAAACTTTTGAGGATTTAAGAAGTGTATTATCAAGCTGTGGATTCAATTTTTCTTTAAGAGTCGGAAGAATTTCGTTCCTTAAAAAGTTTCTCTCGTATTCACTGGAAAGGTTGCTGGAGTCAATTCTATATGGAATCTTTTTCTTCCCAAGGTATGAAAGAATTTGATCCTTCGTTACAGGTAGAATGGGACGGATAATGTTGTTGCGCTTAACCGGGATGCCTGCAATTCCTTTTAAGCCAGTTCCCTTAATCAAATTAAGCAGAACTGTTTCTGTATTATCGTTTGCATTGTGTGCGGTTGCAATTTTGTTAAAACTATTTTTGCTGGCAATGCGTACAAGTTCGCTGTATCTAAGTTTTCTGCCGGCTTCTTCTACAGAAATTTTATTTTTTTTAGCAAACGCCTTTACATTTTTTAAAGAAAAGAAATATTTAATCTTATTTTGTTTTGTAAAACCGCGGCAAAATTTTTCATCATCAATTGCTTCTTTTCCTCTTAAGTTATGGTTTAAGTGGAAAGCCGCCAACTTAATATTAAATCGTTTTTTATACTTCAAAAGGAAACTTAAAAGAAATATTGAATCGGCTCCGCCGCTAAAGGCAACAAGTACTTTATCGCCTTTGCTTAATAGCGATTCTTCATCAATAAATTTTAATATTTTCTGATCAATTGTTTTAATCATTTAAAATAAATTCAGAATATTTTGTATGAAACAATAGGTGTAAATTAAGAAAAATAAGAGTTAATATTCTTTAATGCGATGAGCGGAAGTAGGATATTAATAAAGTCTGTAAACTTCTAAAAAGGGAAGTTATAATCCCAGTTTTACTATATTAAGTTCAAGTAAACCGGCAGGTACTTTAACCTTTACAATATCGCCGACTTTTGTTCCCATTAACCCTTTGCCAACCGGCGAGGTTACGGAAATTTTTCCTGCTTGGAAATCTGCTTCTTCCGGAGAAACAAGTGTGTAATTGAATTGTTTATTAGTTATTAGATTTTTTACAGTTACCTTAGATAAAATATGAACTTCATCTTCCGGGAATTGCGAATGATCGATAATTCTTGCACGGGAAAGGGCATCTTCCATTTTGCTTAATCTTAACTCGAATAACCCTTGTTCTTCTTTTGCAGCATCGTATTCGGCATTTTCAGAAAGATCGCCGTGCGCGCGGGCTTCGGCAATTTTATCAGCCATTTTCTTCCTGCCGTTAATTTTCATCTCTTTTAACTCTTTTTCTAACTCTACTAATCTTCCCCTGGTTAGATAAACAAAGTTTTCCTGAGCCATTTTTTTCTCACTTATGTTCTTAATGGTTTAAAAAAAATTGCCACCGTCCCGCTAAATTGGGACAGTGGCAGAACAAAAATAAGTAAATTGCGTTCTGATGTCAAGGAACAGTTATTTCATCAGAATCATCTTTTTCGTATCCTTAAAATTACCTGCAGTTAAAGTATAAAAATATATTCCGCTCGTTAAACTCAAATCGTTTGTCGAAAATTCAACTTTATAACTTCCAGCTGATTTTTCTTCATTAACTAAAGTAGCAACTTCGTTACCTAAAACATCATAAACTTTTAACATTACTAATCCGATATCCGAAATCCGGAATTTAATGTTTGTAGTTGGGTTAAAGGGATTAGGATAATTTTGCTCGAGACCGAATTCCTGTGGAACAGTTGCATCTTCAACTTCGGTAACACTTTGCAGAGTTTTTAGAATCCAATTGGCGGGATCGAAAAAAATTGATTGCGGATCTCCAGTAATATCAAATTGAAAATTCTGCACCTGCTGGTTATTAAAAAGAGTTACAGTAGTATCCCCTAAAGTTGTATTAAATTTAACCTGAATGGGCATTGTAAAAAATGATGGGTTAGAATTAACAGTTTGAGTAATGGTTAGTGATATTTCGTACATTTCACCTGATATATGAGACTTACTCCATTCAACTGTATATTTAGGATAATTTTCTCCATAGATCCATTCCTGGAAGAAATAATCTAATGAAGAACCATAAACACTTTCAGCAATTACCTGGAAATCTTCGGTTGTTGCAGCTCCATAGGAAACAGAGGGATCAGCAGAATAAGTTCTCATAATATCAAAAAAAGTTGAATCTCCAACTACTCCTCTAAGCATATGAAGAACGGTGGCACCCTTTGCATAAGAACGTGCACCGTTAAAAATTTCGCCAATATTTGTAATATCCTGAACCCAGATTGTTCCATTTGCTGTTTTGGCAAAATTCATTTCACTCTGAATCTGGGAATCGTAAGCTGATTTACCACTAAGGTCTTCAAGATAAACTGCCTCTGAATAAGTTGCGAAACCTTCATTCAGCCAGATATGATGCCAATCTGCACATGTAATCATATCACCATACCATTGATGAGCGAGTTCGTGAGAAACTACACCTCTACCCCAAAAGCCCATTGATGAACATGTTTGATGCTCCATCGCACCGCCCCATTCCATTTCAGCATGCCCGTATCGTTCATTAACAAAAGGATAAAGCCCATACCTATGACTAAAAACTGCAATCATATCATCTGTTTCATCTAAAAGATTTTTAATACCGGCGAATGATTCAGGATAAACATAATGTGAGATTAACATCGAATCACTTACACCGTAATGAAAATAGGTGTCGTACTGTTGATAATTTGTAATGGCGAGAGAAATAAGGTATTGAGCTATAGGGTAACGGCTTTCCCAATAATAAGTAATTGTACCATTACCGTTGTTAGTTGTACTTATAAGCGTTCCGTTGGCAACAGCTATAAAGTTATCAGCAACTGTAATCCAAACGTCGGATGAATCAGCTTTGTCTGCCGGTGTATCTTTGCAAGGAAACCAATCTGGCGTACCATAAGGTTCGCTTAGCGTCCATGTTATTGGTACGCCTCCGTGTGTACCAAATTCAAAACTACCAAAGCCGCTAGAACCGGGAACTCCCTGGTAAAAAACTTTTAGAGAAAATGATTCGCCCTGGGTATATGTTCTATCAAGATCTACATTAATTTTATGGTTTAAATGAGTATATGTGGTTGCGGTGCCGTTAAGCCAAACGGAATCAACAGTTAATGCATCACGAAGATCAAGAAAAATTGTGTTGAGCGACGCAGTATCCACTTTAGCGTTAACTGTAACATTACCAGTTAAATACTGTGGTGAGGTAGTTACGTTTAAATCCAACCCATAGTAAGTTACATCGATCTTAGAATCGCCTGGATATTGAATTTTTGAAAGTTCAATTAATTTGGAATGTCTTTCGCGTTCATTTTTAATCCAGGGTTTATAATCATCCTGAGCAAACAAAAAACCAGCAAATAGTACAACACTTACAAGTAATCTAAACAACATCGTCTTAATCCTTTGATAATGAAATAATTATTAACGCTAAAGATAGGAAGAATTCAGAAAATAACAGCAGAAAAAAAAGCCCCGTTATCTTCGGAGCTCAGCTATGTTTTGCATTTTGTAGCCTGATTTGCTTCGTTGGTATCTACTGAATATTAGAAAACGTAAGTAAAATTGTTTTGTAATAGTATTATTTCTATCTTCGAACAAAATTATTAATTGTATTTAATTCCCAACTATGAGGAGATCAAATAATTATGGGCAGAAAAACTTTGTTAATGAATTATCATTTTATACTCCCGGCAATATTCACGTTATTTTCCAGCGCACTCTTTGCGCAAAGTGTTTCTGAGGAGTTGTGGAGTGACATTCAGGAAGCTAGCATTCAAACTTCAGGCAAACGTTATATAATTCCTCAATCTTACAGAACCCTCGAGTTGGATATTCAAGCTATGCAATCTGCATTAAGTGAAGCTCCATCAGAAAAATCAATAAAAGTTATAAATTCGACAACCATTGTAGCTTTGCCTTTACCAAACGGCGAATTCACTAGTTTTAAATTTGTTGAATCACTTGTTATGGAAGAAGAGCTTGCAAGCAAATTTCCCGAAATTAAAACCTACCTGGGGCAAGGGTTAGATGATGCAACAGCATCTGCAAGATTTGATATTACGCCAGCAGGCTTCCATGCAATCATTTTTTCAGTAAACGGAACTGTTTATGTAGATCCTTATAGTATGGGAAATAATCAGCATTACATTTCATATTATAAAAAAGATTTTGAACCTTCTGAAGATCAACTAAGCGCCTCGTGCGAAGTGTTTGGATTAGAATCAGCAATGGCTCTTGAGTTAAAAGAGTTAGTTACCAATGGTCCTGCTGTTTTTTCCGGAGAGGATCTGCGAACTTATCGGCTTGCATGTGCTGCAACTGGTGAATATACAATATTTCATGGTGGTACTGTAGCAGCAGGTTTGGCTGCAGTTGTAACTGCAATTAACCGTGTAACAGGAGTTTATGAAAGAGAAGTTGCTGTAAGAACCGTTCTTGTAGCAAACAATGATCTTATTATTTATACCGATCCAAGCACTGATCCTTATACTAATAATAATGGCTTCACAATGTTGGGACAAAACCAAACTAATTTAGATGCGGTTATCGGTTCGGCTAACTATGACATAGGACATGTATTTAGTACTGGCGGTGGCGGAGTAGCGTTTCTTGCAGTAATTTGCATTAACGGATTCAAAGCACAGGGTGTTACCGGTCTTTCCAGTCCAATCGGCGATCCATTTTATATTGATTATGTCGCTCACGAAATGGGTCATCAATATGGAGGAAACCATACTTTTAACGGCAATGAAGGAGCATGTAGTGGCGGAAATAGAAATGCTGGTACAGCATACGAACCAGGAAGCGGAAGTACAATACAGGCTTATGCAGGAATCTGTGGAAGTCAGAATTTGCAGAGTAACAGTGATGATTATTTTCACAATATAAGTTTTGTAGAAATGGTTAACTATACTACTAATAGCGGCGGTAATTCCTCGGTAATTACATCAACCGGAAACAGTGCCCCTATTGTAAACGCAGGAACAGGCGGGTTTTCCATTCCAATCAGTACACCATTTATTTTAACCGGGACAGCTACAGATCCCGATGGTGATACTTTAACTTATAACTGGGAAGAATTTGATCTCGGACCTGCTGGGCATCCTAACAGCCCATCTGGTAATGCTCGAATATTTAGAAGTTTTGATGCTACACTTGATCCTTGGAGAACTTTTCCAAAACTCTCCAATTTATTGAATAATACTCAGACTATAGGTGAAATATTACCAACTTATGCAAGAACATTGAAATTCAGATTAACGGTTAGAGATAATAGAGCGGGAGGTGGCGGAGTGGATTACGATGAAATTCAATTTAGCGTTACCGATGCTGCAGGACCTTTTCTTGTAACGTCTCCAAATACTTCTGTTACGGCAAGGTAATTCAACACAAACAATCTCATGGGATGTTGCAACACAAGCATTGCACCTGTAAGTGCTACTGAAGTAAACATTTTATTATCTACCGATGGAGGATTTACTTACGCAGAAGTGCTAATTTCTAATACTCCCAACGATGGATCAGAAGATGTACAAATTCCAAATCTACCAACAACTCAGGCAAGAATTAAAGTTGAAGCTTCCTCCAATTTCTTCTTTGATATTTCAAATGAAGACTTTAAATTGAAGATAATCCTGTACCGGTAGAACTATCTGCTTTCTTTGTAATAGGTACGGGAGAAGGTGCATTGCTGAAATGGACTACGATTACTGAAACAAATAATTCTGGATTCGGCATTGAAAGAAGTGATAACAATAATGAATTTTTGGAGATATCATTTGTAAGTGGAATGGGAACAACAACTAAAATAACCGATTATAGTTATACCGATAAAAATGTAAAAGCAGGTATTTACTATTATAGGTAAAACAAAATGATTTAGATGGTTCCTTTAACTATTCAAATTCTGTTGAAGTTGATATAAATGCTCCTTCCACTTTTATACTTTCGCAGAATTATCCAAATCCGTTTAATCCTTCTACAAACATTAAGTTCTCACTGCCCGTTGATTCAAAAGTTATAATCAACCTATACAACACTCTTGGAGAAAAGGTAGATGTTCTAGAAAACCGTAAGTAGAGCATGGTCATCATGAGCTAAACTTTGACGCATCAAGTCTATCGAACGGAATTTATTATTATACGATAAATGCCAAGGTAAAGATGGATCGGTATTGTTTCTACGAAAAAGATGGTGTTAATGAAATAACCTAAAGGAAGTTATTAAGGTTATAAGAAAGGCGATCATTTGATCGCCTCTTCTTTTGTCTGAACTGATAAAAATATAAAATAAATCTTATTTCATTAATATCATTTTATTTGATTTATAATATCTCCAAGCAAAGAGGGTATAAATATAAACACCACTTGTTAATTCGGCCGCATCGAATGATACTTCATGTATTCCGACATTCACAAAACCATTTATAAGCGTGATTATTTCATTACCAAGTGCATCATAAACTATTAGCTTAACAAGACCCGGCTCAGGAATCTGGAAAGATACTTGTGTTACCGGATTAAACGGGTTCGGATAGTTTTGCATAAGCAGATACTCTTTTATAGTTCCTCACCCGATTGCATTACACCTGCCGGCGGATCTTCGGAATAATAAATTATCTGAGACTGAACTGTGTAGATGCAGCTCAGTATGTCCGGTATAGTATTAATCACGATCAGGACAGGTTACACCGGAAACCAATGAGGGATTGTCGGTTGTCAAAAGTTTTCGTATGGCTGTAAATTATAATCAAGTGTTACTGATTGCCCGGCTGTAACACTGGCTGTAATATCATTATCGCATGGAATTACACTCTGCCCGGGACACCATCCAGCCCTGTTATATTGCCAGGTTCCTCCTTGCGGGCTGCAGGGATTTGCAGCACAATCGGTTCGCCAGAGTATATGGTGCCAGATATCGGGACCAACATTACCGAATGCCAAAGCTGTGAAAACTCTGCCGCATTTTGTGTATTTCCTTGTCCATGCCCGGTTGTAATAACTCTCAATTTTACTCTATGCATTATAAAAAAGTATGATCTTCAGAGGATTTTAATTTTTCCTCAATAGGTCTTGATGAATCACCTATAACTGCATAAGAATATTGCCATAGATTAACAATTTCATAAGGATAGAAATCCGGTTCTCCTTCAATAAATGCAAACTCAATTGTAACCAGCCAACCTCTTGGGGCTCCAATCCAGCTTTCAATATAGCTTCCAAAACTAACTTCGTGTTGCAGAATCATCGCGTAATCTGTTACATTTAATTTACTCCAAGTTGCGGCTTAGGGATACCCGCCGCCAACAATATTATAGGGTGTTATTATTCTAGCAATTTCATAAGAAGTTGAATCGGGATCGTTATAAACCTTAACCCAACCAAGTCTATCCCAGGGATCGCAGCCTGCAGACGGGCAGCCAATTGTATAAGACATTAATATCTCACTATAAGATGTGCTTGCCCCAGGAAGCTGAAAAGTATCCCTGTGAACTGTTGCCCAGTCGTGAAATTCCTCGTTATAAGTCATTACCCACGTTGTATCTCCCGGATCAGCTTTTAAATTAGTTGGGGCAAATGTGAAAAATGCTAAAGTGAAAATAAAGAGTGCTGAAATTTTAGGTATCATGTTGTTTATTATGAATTTTTTATTTATTGGAATGGATGAAGAGAATTTAAATATTACGAGCTTAAATTACAATCGTAGCTCTGTACATTTGCTATTCAACCTGCTT
>CAVXUA010000016.1:0-435062 GCA_963764825.1 uncultured Ignavibacteriales bacterium
TTTGTTAGAACAGGTGAAGCTGATCCTACACCTTTAGGTACATTCCGTTCCTTCGATGCCGCACTAACTCTTGGGTACGCAACAAAACTTCATCCCGACTGGGGTGTCGGGATTAACTTCCGGCTTATTCATAGTAGGTTGTCTCCTCAATCGGTTGGAGAGGAAAAAGGATCAGGAGTAGCAACTTCTGTTAGTTTTGATATTGCCGGAATGTGGAGACCCGAACATTTAGATATTTTCGGGTTGGAATCTTGATAATAGTTTAAGTATTGGTATAAATTTAAGTAACCTTGGTCCAAAAATTTATTATATAGATCAGGCACAGGCAGATCCTATTCCTACAAATTTCCGTTTAGGTATTGCTGCACAATTAATCCAGGATGAATTCAACTCACTTGTGTTCACATCTAGATTTCAGCAAGCTTCTTGTTAGTAAAACTTCCAGGCAAGTTATTGAAGGTGGCGATACAACAACCGTATCCGAATCAGATGATTGGTACCAGGCAATATTTACTGCGTGGGGAGATAAACCATTCAGTGAAGAGTTAAGAGATATTGTTACCTCGATGGGATTAGAATATTGGTATGGTACACCTGGTGATTTCCTCTTTGCACTTAGAAGCGGTTTCTTCTATGAAGATCCAAGTTACGGTAACAGGAAGTTTCTAACTTTTGGTGCAGGTATTCGCTATGATATTTACGGTTTCGATTTTAGTTATATAACTACTTCAGTCTTTAAAGATGGAGAAAATCATCCTCTATCGGATACACTAAGGTTTACTGTTTTAATAGGATGGGGTACAGTTCCTGAATCAACAAGGGGTTTTCCAAGGGGAATTTAAGATCTTAATATGAAAAAAGTTTTTGCTGCTTTTCTATTGATACTTGGATTGGGCAGCCTATCTGCCCAATCTTTTATTGCCCAAATTAATCCTTACCCATCCGGAAGTAATAATTACAGTGCAGTTGATACTATTAAAATTCTTGCCGTTATGGTAAGTTTCCAGGAAGATAGGGACGGTACAACTTTCGGCAATGGAAAGTTCGGCTCAATTTATTCTGAAGATTACGGCAATGATATTTTAGATCCTCTTCCGCATGATCAATCCTATTTTGAATCTCACCTTCAATTTGTTCAAAACTATTTTGAAAAAGTATCAAAAGATAATCTGCATATCGATTTACAGTTTTACCCGATACATTTTCTGTGTCGCAAAGGATGAGAGAATATTCGCCATCTCCGGGTTCCGAAGATTTTACTCCAATTGCAGATTTTTCTGTTGAAGCATGGACACTTGCAGATGGAATTTATCCCGGATTTGATTTTAGTAACTATGATCTCTTCACAATTTTTCATGCTGGAGTTGGTAGAGATGTTTCATTACCCGGAAGCATTGGAAACGAAAGAGATCTTCCTTCAGTTTATTTAAGTGATAAAGCATTTAAGGAAATTTACGGATCTGAAAGTTATGAAGGAATTCCTGTTTCGGGTGGATCTTTTAATATTAAGAACACGATGATAATTCCTGAAACTGAGAGCAGGGAACTAAACACTATTACAGGTACATTTCTTTTTGAAATTACAATTAACGGTTTAATGTGTGCAAGTGTTGCAAGCCATCTCGGTCTACCAGATCTTTTTGATACTGAAACCGGTTTAAGTGCAATCGGAAGATTTGGTTTGATGGATGGGCAGGGAATTTTTGCTTACGCAGGAACTTACCCGCCGAACCGAGTCCCTGGTCTAAAATAAAAATGGGATGGGCGGAGCCTGTTACGCTGGATATTGAAAATGCAAATGTAAATCTTGTAACAAATATTGCTGCAGGAATTGGTGATACAGTTATTCTAAAAGTTCCTATTAACTCTTCAGAGTATTATCTTGTTGAAAACAGAAACCGAGATGCAAATAATGATGGTTCAATTGTTACATATAATGTTAATGGAAGCGTTTTAACACAAACCTTTTTTAAAGATACAACCGGTTACCAGAGTTTTGATGTTGATTCACTTTCCGGCGTAGTTACAGATGTAGATGAATTTGATTGGGCAGTTCCCGGTAATGGAATATTAATTTGGCATATTGATGAAAATGTAATAAATGAAAAGTTAGCGGATAATAAAATAAACACGGATAAAGATAGAAGAGGTGTTGATGTTGAAGAAGCAGATGGTGTGCAGGATATTGGTGAAACCTTTATTACAATTTTAGGTGATGAGGTAATTGGCGAAGGAACTGAAGAAGATATGTGGCATGCTTCAAATCCTGCTGAGTTATTTGAAAACAGGTTTGCAAAAGATACGCGACCAAACACTTTAACAAACAGTGGTGCAAACAGCTTAATTACAATTAAAGATTTTTCTGAAATCTCCAAGAGATGAGTTTTAATGTTGAGTTTGGGGATTCTGTGGTAAAACCATTTTTTAATTGAATCACCAGGATTGGATCTAACAACTTCTATTACTTTAGCTGCATCAGCAAATGAATTAGATTTAATTTTGTTGATGATGCTGGTATTGCAGTAATTACTTATGAGGGCTTTAACGGCATTATAAATAATTTCTCAAGCACAAGAAACCATCCATAATTTGATAGAAGGAATTTCATATGCTTATGGAACTGATGTGCAATAGATTTAAAGTACTATTATCAGCAGATGGCACTAAGCATGTTTTTTGAAGCAGTTAATTTACAAGCGAATATATTATATGCTCTCCTGTGATAGGAGAAAATTTCAATGGTGAATATGAGGTAATAGTAGGGAATAGCAATGGACAAATTATTGTTTATGATTTAGGAAGTTTACCCGGACAACGATCCTCAATTAAAAGTGTTATTGAATTTGATTCGAATATAGTAGTTAAACAAATATCATCATCAAATTCATATTTTTCCTTTATTGCCGATTCTTCATTGTCGACTACTGATCCATTGTTTTATGATAGTGAGGGCAATAGTTATTCCTTTAACGGATGAAAACCCAATCAAGCTTGGCCTTACAAAAAATTCTGATGGAGACATTATTAATGTAATCTTAACTGAGGAAAACAATTTTCACCTGTTGTTTGAATGGCTCCATAATTTAGCAACTTTTCATTAATGGGTGGGAATAATATTTCTTCATTTTCACTTACTGATTTAAAACAGGACGGCACAAACTACATTGTTGTAAACAATGGAAACAACATCGAAGTTTATAATTTAACTGGATCAATGGCAGATAATTTCCATTCGCTGATCCACAAGGAATTGGTTTTGTTGGTACGCCGCTTACAGCAGATTTTGAAGGTGATAATAATTCAGAAATTATTTCTGTAACAGAAGATGGAAGAATTTTTGCAATTGATGGAGGAACAGGAAAAGTTGTTCCAGGTTTTCCAATTTCAGTTGGTGCAGGTGTTTCAGTAACTCCGGTTTTATATAATGCAGATGGCAAAACAAATCTAGCTGTGCTAAATGATCAAAATGTATTATCTAGCATGGTCTATCAGTTCTGTAGAAGGGAAACTATATTGGTCTGAAGAATATGGTAATCCTCAAAATACATCTTTCGTACCATGCAGCAAAAAACACAAACAGCGATAAACGAATTTTTCCCAACAACCAGGGCTTATAATTATCCAAATCCTGTTTATGATGGAGAGACTTTTATACGATACTATGTTTCGGAAGATTCAAAAATAAATATTAAAATATTCGATCTTGCAGGAGATTATGTTGCAGAACTTAATGATGATGCGCAGGGTGGAATGGATAATGAAACTCTATGGAATGTTGCTGATATACAGAGCGGTGTTTACCTTGCAAGAATTGAAGCAACAAGCAATAGCGGAAAACGGAACACGCAATTATTAAAATAGCAGTAGTAAAATAACTATCTATTAAATCGATACTTTAAATTGCAATTTAAGAACAATTTACAAACAAATCACAATTACCAAATTCGAATATCAAAATATCATTTAAAATTGATTTTAAAAATTATTTGTGTTTTAAATTTGTGATTTGAATTTTAATATAACACACAAATGAAAAAATTTTTCATAATTCTAGTTTTACATTTCGCACAAAGTCGATTTGCTCAATTTACAGAATTCCATCCTGAACTTGATTGGTACACAATTAAAGGAGAGCATATTGAAGTTCATTACCACGAAGGTGCTGAACGAACTGCAAGAGTAGTTGCAAAAATTGCTGATGAAATTTGGGATCCTATCTGTTCACTTTATGGTTACGAACCGGATGATGTACATTATGTTATAAAAGATATTGATGATTACTCGAACGGTGCAACTTATTTCTTCGATAATAAAATTGAAATATGGACAAGCGCCTTGGATTTTGATCTTAGGGGAGCTCACAACTGGCTCCGGAATGTAATTTCTCACGAGTTTACTCATCTTGTTCAGCTTCAATCGGCAATGAAAGCATCGCGCAGCATACCTGCGGTTTTTCTCCAGGTACTTAGTTACGAAGATGCACGGCGACCGGATATTCTTTACGGTTTTCCAAATTATGTGGTTTCATATCCTCTTGCAACCATTAATGTCCCTGCATGGTTTGCAGAAGGAACAGCACAGTACATGCGTAAAGAATTTGATTATGATAATTGGGATTCTCATCGCGATATGATTCTTAGAAGTTATGTACTCGATGGAAATATGTTAACGTGGGAACAGATGGGAGTTTTCGGTAAAGACAAGTCTTGGTAACGAATCGGTTTATAATTCAGGATTTGCATTAACAAGGTACATTGCTCAAAAATATGGTGAAGATAAACTTGGAAAAATAACCAGGGCGCTGGGCAGCTTTGGTAACTTTACAATTGATGCGGCATTTGATGATGTGCTTGGTAAAGATGGAATAGAAATTTATAATGAGTGGCAGGATTTTCTTGTTGAAGATTATAATAAACGGAGCAAAGATGTTTTAGAAAATCTGCTTGAAGGTAAGAAGGTAGCAGAAACCGGCTTTGGAAATTTTTATCCTTCATTCAGGGATGACTCTTCAACTATTTGTTATGTTTCTAATAAATCATCAGATTATTTTGGTCCTTCATCTCTTTATGAGTATAATTTAAAAACTGGTAAAGATAAATTGCTGGTAAGCGGGGTTCGCTCAACTTACAGCTGGATTCCCGGTGAGCAAAAAATTATTTATTCAAAAATTACTGAAGATAACCCGCACGGTTACAATGTGCACGATCTTATTTATTTATGATATTAATAAGGATGAAGAAACAAGGTTAACACATAATCTTCGTGCAAACCAGCCCTCCGTTTCAAATGATGGCAAGAAAATTGTTTTCCTTTTCCAGAAGGATGGAACTACAAACCTTGGAATAGTTGATATTGATGGATTAAATTTTAAACGACTTACATTTTTTGAAAACGGTGAACAGGTTTATAATCCAAAATTTTCAAATGATGATTCATACATAATTTTTGATTACTCATATCATCACACAAGGGATATAGCAAAAGTAGATGTTGAAGGGGGTAAACACGAATTTATTTTTGCAACAGAGAATGATCAAAGGAATCCTGTCTTCGATAAAAACGGAAATATTATTTATTCATCTGATGAAACAGGAATATTTAATATTTATTTTTACAATCCTGAAACTAAAGAAAAAAAACAACTTACAAATGTTATTGGCGGAGCTTTTATGCCTTCGGTGAATGATAAAGGTGATATAACTTACGCAGGTTATACTTCTGAAGGATATAAAATATTTTTTATCAGCAATGATGAAATTAGTAGTGAGCAATTAACTCATAGCTACATCGTAACAGGTAATCCACCTCTGGATAAAGATCTCGCTGAACGGTGATATTTCTAACTTTGATATCAACTCACTCAATAATTTTAATGATTATGAAACTCCAAATATTGAGGAAGAAATTTACGGTGGTGCATTTTCGCGGCTAACACTTTTTCCTGTTTATCAGAATTGATAATTATAATACCACAAATAATTTTCTTCAAAAAGTTAAACCAGGTTTATATGTTACTTCAAGCGATATGCTAAACCGTTATGCTTTCTTTGCAGGGGCTTCAATCAATACACGTCTTGAGAGTGATCTCTTCTTTATTTTTGATTACAGGAGTAAACTTCCGTTGCTTAGCTCAATCGGATTAAGACCTGAGTTATCTGCAGAAATTTATAGTACAAGCAGGGAATCGGATGTGGATATATTTTTTGGAGTGGATTCATCAGGCGGAGAAGTTACTTATGATCAAATTATTCCCACAGAGGTTACTTATAATCTTTTTGAATTTGATTTTGTTGCACGCCACAGGTTGTTTGATAGGTTCCAGAATCTGGAGCTAAGATTTATATACAGCAATTACACTGCTACACTTGGAAGTTTTATAATAAGAACCGATGGCGATCCGATTCTTTATCCAACAACTGATGATACATATTTTGTGGGTAGAGATTTTCGAGTTAAGTATTCATACAGTGCAATTGCAAGAACAAGAGATACGGATATAAATCCAATCGGTTTAGAAGTTGATTTAACTTATGATTATGAGTGGAATAAGTTTAATGAAGGAGGGTGAGTACACAATTGAAGACGGCTTACTGAAGCCTGCTTATAAAAATTTCAATTTCCACCGGGTGGAATTAGATGCAAGTTTATACTTTCCTCTTTGGGCTGATCATACTTTATCAGCACGGCTTCGTTTAGGTTCTATCTTCGGTCCTCCTGTTGCAGATTTCTTTGATTTTTATCTTGGCGGACTTATCGGTTTTAAAGCTTATCCGTTTTATGCAATTAGTGGAAATGAAGTTGCATGGCTAAATCTAACTTATAGATTTCCTTTATGGCGAAATATAGATACAAAATTTGCTTTCCTATATTTTGATAAAATATTTCTCTCCTTTCATGCAGATATTGGAAATGCATGGACGGGCGATATTCCTGATATTGATAATTTCAAAAAGGGAGCGGGCGCTGAAATTAGAATTCATATGAATTCATATTACCTTTTCCCATCAGCACTTTTCTTTAATGCATCTTATGGCTTCGATACTTTTGAGAGGATTGTAAACCGCCAGACTATTACATACGGTAAAGAATGGAGATTTTACGGCGGTCTGCTTTTTGGGTTTGATATTGTTAATAATCAGAACTTTATTAGAAATTGATTGTTAGAAGGTTTATGATGAAAATTTTATTTCAAAGATTTTTCTTTGCGTTTTTGTTATTACCAGCATTATTATTTGCTCAGAACATTGAGGATAAATCTTTCCTGTTAACTGGTCAGCTTCATACAGATTCAAAAATTATTCTGAATAATTACAAGCAGCACCAGACGGTTTTTTCTGATGAATTGCCCGGAAGGAAAACTCCTGTTCTTTCTGGAATCCTTTCTGCAGTTATTCCCGGAGCAGGACAATTTTATAACGAAGATTACTGGATTGCAGGAATCTTTCTTGCTGCCGAAGCTGCATTAATTACTGTTGGACTTACTATATGATAAAAAAGGTGATGAACAAACAGCGAGTTTTGAAAAATATGCAGATGAAAATTGGAGTGTCGTTAGATTATGCTAAGTGGTTGAATGACTAATGGAGCGTGCAATAACTATTGATGAAACAACTCCTGGTTTACAACCTTGGGAAAGAGTTGATTGGGCTGAATTAAATGCTGCTGAAACCGGTTCACATCATCTTACCTCCTCATGGCGAACAGCAATATTATGAACTTATCGGAAAATATCACCAGTATATTCCTGGCTGGCCAGGTGGAATGATAATATAAACTGTTCCTCAGATTATGCTTGATTATTCCAGATGCGAGGGGCAAGCAAATGATTACTACAGCACAGCCAAAACAGCGGTAATAGGAATCTATATAAACCATCTTCTCAGTGCTATTGAAGCAGTTTGGGGTGCAACAAGGTTTAATAACGATATTGCACTTAATGTAAGAGTAAAGAGTATTAACGTTGCAAACAGGATTGAGTTTATACCAACTCTGAATTTTAGATATAGTTTTTAGTAGAACAAGAATAACTTAGCTAAACCAAATACGCAGATTTTATAACATTTTAAAGCCCTGGATATTACAGGGCTTTTTTTATGGGATAAATAAATATCTTGTTATTTCCCTCGGTGATTGACTAAAGTTAGATGTATTATTAATTATTCCTTACTTAAGATTGCTATCAAAAATCTATTCAACAACTTACCTTCAAAATAAACTTCCTAACAAAGAATTATAATATATGAGGCAGAAAATGAATATTCGTCTTACTGTTATTTCAATTTTAATTTTACTGGCAGTTAATGTGCTTGCGCAATCCGGTACAAAATATCTTGTTGAGATTTCTCTCTTAGATGATGAAAAACTTAATAGACTTGAAGACCTTAAAATTCCAGTAGTACATTTTACGGATGAATCACTTATAACTTTGCTAACCCAGCCAAAGCTTAACAAAGTTGAAGAACTTAATATTAGTTTTAAAATCCTGGATGAAAAGCAGGCAAGTGATAGCTATTATATCGTTTCTTCATCGAACCAAATTGATATTGATAGTAAGATTACTGGAGAGCATATTGTATTCAAAGGTGAAGAAAATGCTATCATAAAGAATATGAATCTGAGTATTTCCGATTTGATGCAAAAGAGTATTAGCATAGTTGAATTAAATGGAGTCAATCTATTTAAAAATGAAAAATTTGTTTTACCTCAAACTGATTTTCAATTAAGTGATACTACTATTGCTCAAATTGTAGCTGCTGTTAATCCTGATAGTGTGAAATATATAATCCAAAGCTTACAGGATTTTGAAACACGTTTTCTTTTCGCATCTACAAGAGATTCTGTTGCAGGATGGATAAAAGCCCAGTTTATCCGATGGGGTTATACAGATGTTGTAATAGATTCATTTGAATATGACGGCACATGGCAGAAAAATGTTGTAGCTACATTGCCTGGCATATACACCCCAGATAAAATAAATATTGTGGGTGGACATCATGATTCATATTCTTCCGGCGATCCTATGGTTTTTGCTCCCGGTGCAGATGATAATGCAAGCGGTACCTCGGCTGTACTTGAAATTGCACGTGTTTTAAAAGAAACAAATTATCAACCGGAATCCACAATAAAATTTATCACTTTTGCTGCTGAAGAATATGGTTTGTGGGGAAGTAAAGACTATGCTCTTAAAGCTTATAATTCTGGAATGGATATTAAATATTATGATTAACCACGATATGATTAGTCATACATACAGTCCTGTTGCTAATAGTACTGTTGATATTAATTATTACGCAGGATTTGAATATTTAAGAGAGCTTGCAATGTATTGTACACAAACTTATTCGATTATCACCCCGCATAATGGCAGCCAGAACAGTTCAGGTTCAGATAGCCATTCATTCTGGCAATTAGGTTTTCCATCAGTTTATTTTGAAGAAAGAGATTTTAGTCCTTATTACCATTCACCCGCGGATACAATTGGCAACTACAACATGGAGTTCTGCGCTGAAGTAATTAAGTCATCGTGTGCAACATTGCTTTCGCAAATAGTTATCCCTTCTCCCATAAAGAATTACAAGTTAGTTGATGGTGGAAATGGTAGTTCTTTAGCTTTAAACTGGAGCCCCAACATGGAACCCGATTTAGATGGTTACAATATCTACATCGGAACCTCAACAGGAGTTTATGATAGCACATTCAGCACATTAGATACAGTTTATATTCTTAGTGGATTAATAGAAGGAACAACATACTATGCTGGAGTTTCTGCATATGATAATGCTGGAAATGAAAGCATAATTGTTGAGAGAAATGCAACTCCACTTGTTCTTCCGCTTCCACCATCGGGTTTTACTGCTATACCAATATGGCATCAAGTAGAACTCAACTGGAACGCCAACCTTGAATTTGATCTGATGGGGTATAATATCTACCGCTCTGAGATAGAAGGAGTGCTTGGTGATAAACAAAATTCCTCAATTTACACTGATACTATTTATGTGGATATTAATGCAACTAATGGAGTTTACTATTATTACACAGTAAAAGCAGTAGATAACCAGCTAAATGAAAGTGAAAATAATACAACTTTACGTTCAAGAGTTGTTTCATTGGACCAGGGAATTTTGATAGTAGATGAAACCGCAGATGGAGATGGTTCACCTATGAAACCCACAGATGAACAAGTAGATGATTTTTACAATGAACTTTTCTCGAACTTTACAAGCGAAGATTATGACTTGATAGAGGAGGGAAGTATAGGATTGGCTGATATTGGTGCGTATTCATCAGTTATATGGCATGGAAATGATGAAATAGATTTAAGCGGACCCTTTAATTCCAAACAAAGTATAAAAGAGTATTTAGATTTCGGCGGAAACTTATTTTATACGGGTTATCGTCCATCCAAAGCATTTGAACAAGTGGTTGGGTTGCAAGGTTCATTCGGGACTGGGGATTTTATTTATGATTACCTGAAAATAGATGAATCGTTGAGCACAATATTTGCATTGTTTAACGGCTCAATAGGAACTGAAACCGGGTACAGTAATATTTTTATTGATTCTGCGAAAACCCTCGCATCAAACCAGTTTCACTTAAAAACCATTGAAAATATAAATCCTTCAAGTTCAGGAACCGCTATTTATAAATATGAAACTATGTTTGATTCATCTTCAACTCAAGGCATCTTAAAGGGTAAACCAGTTGGTGTAGAATATATTGGAACGGATTTTAAAACAGTTACGCTTAGTTTTCCGTTATATTATATGAATTTATCAGAAGCAAAAGAATTAGCAGAATATATAATGACTGATAAATTTGAAGAAGTAATGCCTGTTGAAAATGATGAAATTGTTTTACCATCAGAATATGGTCTTTCACAAAATTATCCTAATCCGTTCAATCCATCAACGAAGATAAAATACTCAATTCCACAATCATCTCACGTGTTAATAAAAATATTTGATGTTCTTGGTAATGAGGTTCTGACATTAGCTAATAGTCAAAAATCTGTTGGAAATTATGAAGTTACATTTAACGCATCAAGTTTACCAAGTGGAATTTATTTCTATCAACTTATAGCAGGAAATTTTGTTGAAACTAAGAAGATGATATTGATAAAATAGTGTTTTATAAAGCTCCAGGTTTTGTCTGAAATAACAAAAGTACTGAGTATTTTTTCCAAGATATAAATTTTATATACCGATTTCCTATACTTCAACCAACATGCTTCTTATTAATTTAATTAATAGGTTCTACTGTTAATGGTGATACAAACTTCCAAAATCCATTTTGATTAATACGAATAATTTGTGTTACCATATTTAATTAGATCGATAATATTATATGTAAATTAATGTGCAGTAAATTTTTACTACTTCAGAAATCTAAATTTGGAGAAATAAAATGAATCATATATTTGAAAAGAAAAATTTTAATAATTCTATCAAGATCGTTTCCTTTCTGATTATAGTCTTTCTAATTTCACCAAATCTAATTTTTTCTCAAACAAACGAACAAAAAACAGGTAATCCACCAGATCCCACTGCTCATCATGAAATTAAAGATGATGATTACATTCCGGATTTAAGGGATAGTCAGGGAAGATCGCCAGCCTATAATTATTCAATGAATGACATTATTACTGTTCAGGTAAATGTTGACGTGAATGGGCAAAACATAGTTGGAGATGCTGCAAATGAACCATCAATTGCTGTTGATCCAAATGATCCGAATAGAATGGCAATAGGCTGGAGGCAGTTCAATACAATTACAAATAATTTCCGCCAAGCCGGGTATGGATTTACTACAGATGGTGGGATTACTTGGACATTTCCAGGTGTAATCCAGCCAGGTGTATTCCGGTCAGATCCTGTACTAGATGCAGATAAAGATGGAAATTTTTATTATAACAGTTTAACAAATTCCCCTGAATTTTTGTGTGATGTATTTAAATCAAGTGACGGAGGATCCTCCTGGGATGGTGGAACTTTTGCGCAGGGAGGAGACAAACAATGGATGACGATAGACAAAACTGACGGTCCCGGAACCGGACATAATTATTCCTTCTGGACTTCTAGTTACAGCGTCTGTTCTCCTGGTTTTTTTACGCGCTCGACTGATGGCGGCGGAAGTTTTGAAGATTGTATTACAATCCCCAATGAGCCTTACTGGGGTACGCTTATTGTTGGACCCAATGGTGAACTTTATGTTGGCGGATCAATCGGATTTGATTTTCAGGTTGCGAAATCTACAAATGCACAGATCTCTGGTCAAACAATAATCTGGAATATGAATACAGTTGTAGATCTGGATGGTTCTATTACCTATGGAATTGGACCTAATCCTGGTGGTTTAGGAGGTCAAACATCAATTGCGGTTGATACTTCCGGCGGTCCTTATCATGGCAATGTTTATTTATTATGCTCTGTTGATAGAGATTCTAATTCTGATCCATCAGATGTGATGTTTACCGGAGCACAGATGGAGGTGTTAACTGGAGTTCACCCATTAAAGTTAATGATGATCCTGGTACTGCTGCATATCAATGGTTTGGTACTATGTCTGTTGCACCGAACGGACGTATTGATGTAATATGGCTCGATACCCGTAATAATCCCGGAACTAATATTTCAGCTTTATATTATTCAAATTCGAACGACGGTGGAACAACCTGGTCGCCAAATGAAAGACTTTCAGATTATTTCGATCCGCACGTTGGCTGGCCGCAACAGCAAAAGATGGGAGATTATTTCCATATGGTTTCCGACAACAACGGTGCAAATCTGGCATGGGCAGCTACATTTAATGGTGAACAGGATGTTTATTACAGTTATATCGCCGATACAACTATTGTTCCCGTAGAACTTCTGTCATTTTCAGCTTCTGTCGCAGCGAATGTTGTTAATCTTTCCTGGTCAACAGCAACAGAATTAAATAACCACGGCTTTGAAATTGAGAGAAACTCTGATCTATCAAATTGGAGAACGATTGGTTTTAGAGATGGAAATGGAACAACAACAGAACCACAGACCTATTCCTATCTAGATGAAAATATTTCTACGGGGATATATCAATACAGATTAAAACAAATTGATTTTAATGGCGATTTTGAATACTCAGATATTGTGGAAGTTGAGATAGCTCCATCAGTATTTTCTCTTTCCCAAAACTACCCAAATCCGTTTAATCCGAGTACAGCTATTAGTTATCAGTTACCAGCAAATAATTTTGCAACATTAAAAGTTTATGATGTTTTAGGTAACCAAGTTGCTTCACTCGTTAATGAGCAAAAACCTGCAGGTGTATACGAGGTTGAGTTCAATGCTTCTGAATTTGGAAGCGGAGTATATTTTTACAGGCTGCAAGCGGGTACTTTTATTGAAACTAAGAAGATGGTGCTTTTAAGGTAATCAAGAATAAAGAATTTTAATATCAGGCGGGCGTTTGTTCGCCTTTTTTTATTAATACACCATAATGATTAACTTTAAAATGATAGTTATTTACGTTTATTCTCATTCACAATAAAAACAGGCTGAAAAATGAAAAAATTATATTTTCTAAGTATCCTTTTAATTTTTTCGGCTGCAAACTTCAGCCAGTCTTTTATTAACTCCAATAATCAAGAAGATGGAATAAATTATTTATTATTTAATCACCAACCAAGATTAATAGAATCCGTAAATCAAATTACACCCGATTGGATTTACGACACAAAAGCAATTATTCTTTCCAGTTTAAAATCAGCAGATCTAAACGGGGACGGCATAAAAGAAATTATTGTATCCACTTATGATACTATACCCGGCAGTCCTTACGGGGCAGGGTTAATTTACGTTTTAGATATCACTGGAGGCAATTTAGCAGGCTGGCCTTTAAGAATGGTTGGGGTACCAATACCTGCAACTGTTTCAATTGGCGATATAGATAACAATGATAGTTTGGAAGTTGTTGTAGGAAGTTGGAACAGATTATATGCATTTGATTTGCACGGAAACCTAAAACCTGGTTTTCCAAAGAATTTAGGAACAAGCCAGGCATCAACTCTAATTGATTTAGACAAAAACGGAACTCTCGAAATTATTTATCCCTCCGATAATAATAATTTATACATCTTTAATTCTGATGGTTCACTTTTTCCCGGCTGGCCGCAGGCACTTCCGGATTTACCAGGTTCACCAGCTATTGCCGATATTGATAATGATGATGAATTTGAAATTGTAGCCGGTACATTTCAAGGTCCTGTTGGGTCCTGATCCGTTTAATCTTTATGCATGGGAAATTAATGGTAATGTAATAAACGGATTCCCTGTGAGTTTATCAGGAGTGATAAAATCCACACCGGCTATTGGCGATTTGGACGATGATGGAACAAAAGAAATTGTTGTAATTTCTTATGATGATACAAATGATGACAGCTTGTATGTTTTTGATGCTGAAGGAAATACTAAAAACGGGTTTCCCTGTTGGGGTGCACTATGCTCGTTTGTCATCACCCGCATTGGGTGATATTGATGGTGATGGGGATTTGGAAATTATTGTAGGTGGGCTTGATAATACAGAAATACTTTACGGTTTTCATCACGATGGTTCTGTTATTCAAAATTTTCCTGTTCTTTTAAATCATCCAGGCAGCTCGTTTAATATAAACAGTTCTCCGGTTATTTGCGATATTGATGGCGATACCACAACTGTTGAAATTGTAGTAAAGGTAAATGATTATATTTTTGCGATTCACAATGATTCTACCCTTGTAAACGGTTTCCCCTATTTTATTAATGATGAAAACCAATCCGGAACTTATGGTCCTTCTCCGTTAGTTGATGATTTTGATAATGATGGTGATATTGAATTTGTCTTTTCATCAATTGCCGGTAAGATTCACTTTTTTGATATGCCTGAAGCATATAACAAAAATTTTGTGTTTTGGAATTCATATAAGCACGATATGCAGAATACAAGTGCCATTTTTCCAATCGAGATATTTACAGATGTAAATGATTTTGATAGCTGGATACCCTCAGAATTTGCACTATTTCAAAACTATCCAAATCCGTTTAATCCAAGGACAAAAATAAAATACTCGATTCCACAATCATCTCAAGTAATTGTAAAAGTATTTGATGTACTTGGCAATGAAATACAGACCTTAGTTAATGAATATAAGATTGCCGGCACTTATAAGATGACTTTGCAGGCAAAAAATCTATCGAGTGGAATTTATTTCTATCAGCTGAATGCTGGCAGTTTTGTTGAGACTAAGAAGATGATATTGTTAAAATAATTTATTAGTTAAACTTCTATTTAAATTAGCCTCGACTTAGTCGGTGCTTTTTCATTGTTATTTGCCAATTAAAAACATTAGCCAATCGTTCACCATTAGTTGCTTCTAAAAATTAATAGCACCAATTTATGATTTAGATTTATTTCTACTACTTGAGAGAAACATATAAAATTGCATTACTCTTATTTTCTTTTTTGAATATTGTTCTTCCCCAAGGAGTAGGGTGCGTTGATAGTTTTTTTTATTTCACTCATTAAGGAGGTTGCTATGAATAAATTAAAACCACTTATTTTTCTTATAATATTACTTATTGCGTTTCCGATCTTCTCACAAGACAGTCCCCAGATGGGATTTATAGAATTAATGGAACGTTCTGAAGAAGATTTTAATATGGTTCACGATGCAAAAAAACTAACCACTTTGCAAAATATACCCCACACAATTTATATTGAAGAAGGTGTTTTTATTGAAGCGAGGGGAGTTGAAAATGGGAAAGTTGTTTATGCAATATATAACAATCTTGTGGACATTTATGATAATGGAGAAACTGCATTTTGGGAAGAAATAGATAGTAAATATGATTTGATGAAGGCAAGGCTTCATTATGTCAATCGCCCGACACAAAACCCAAGTTTAGGTTTGCCTGAAGTAAGAGAGGGTAGTGCATTGCTGACAACAATGCTAATGGTTACTAACTGGACTGACGATGGGGTATCAACATTAGATGCCACAACCGGCGATATAATAAACCTGGCATTCATCGCCGATGCTACCAATCTTTCTTCACCAAAGGAAGCTAACCTTTCCCCCTGGGGACAGATAACTGTTTCAGATCAGCTTGAAGACGGCGTAATAGAATATGATACATCGGGGAATTTCTTGCAATTCTTTGCTCCTGCTGGTGGTCCAAATACCAACATCCTTAACAACGTGAGAGGTCATAACTTCAGACCCAATGGAAATTTGGTTGTTGCAAATTCCGATGCTACAAATAATGATGCAATAGCAGAATTTGATGCGTCAGGCATTTATCTTGGAAACTTTATTGCCAACGGTGCCGGGGGTATGGATAGCCCCTTTGATATAATTTTCAGAACAAATGATTGTCTTGTCTCCACAAGTACCAGTGATGCTGTTCATCGGTATGATCTAAATGGTGCATATCTTGATGACTTTGCAACGGGCATTAACTTTGCGCAGCAGATTTTAGAAATGGCTAATGGAAACATAGCTGTGGCTGGTTTCTCCACCCCATCAGGAATTTATATCTACAGTCCTACTGGTACATTGCTAAACACTCTCACAGTTGTAACCGGAGTTCGTAGTGTTTATGAGCTACCGAACGGGCATCTTTTAACAACAACGGGCACTTCGTTGTACGAAATAGATGAAAATACTGGTGCAATTATAAGAACGATTGCTTCCGGATTGAGCTTCCAATACATCTCCTTATATGATTACTCAGTAATTCCTGTTGAACTTACATCGTTCATAGGAAATGTTGTTGGTGGAATTGTAATGCTTAGCTGGAGTACTGCAACCGAAATCAATAACTCCGGGTTCCAGGTTGAGCGAAGTGATGACAATGAGAATTTTGCTCAGATTGGATTTGTACCAGGATTTGGCACAACCACAGAATCTAAATTTTACACATTTGCGGATAATTCATCTATAAGCGGAACGCACTACTATAGATTAAAACAGATTGATTTTGAAGGAAGCTTTACATACTCGGAAGTTGTTGAAGTAAATGTTGGATTGCCTACCGAATTTGCTCTCCAGCAAAACTATCCTAATCCATTCAACCCAACAACAAAGATCCATTACTCTGTTCCTGCCGATGGTTTTGTAAATATTGCGGTTTACAATTTACTTGGTGAGAATGTAACCAATATAGTAAACAGCATTCAGAAAGCTGGAAGCTATGAAGTTACTTTTGATGCTACGAACTTTACAAGTGGAATGTATTTATACAGAATGGAATCAGGAGACTTTGTTTCAGTTAGGAAGATGATGATTCTGAAATAAGTTTCACATACTAAAACATTAAAGCCAGGTTATATACCTGGCTTTTTTTATGCTTAGTTTATACCAATAAACTTCAAGCGAAAAATATTGTTGAAATAATCCTCCAAAATATTTTCTTATATTTAAGCCGCCCAAAAAGCGGCTTTTTTTATGTTAACCATAAATTTCACTATTAAATTTTTATCACGGATCAATTGATTTAAAATGAACTCCCCGTTAGTAGTAATAGTCGGTCGTCCAAATGTTGGAAAATCAACACTCTTTAACCGCCTAATTGGCAAAAGAGATGCAATAGTTGATGATGTTAGTGGTGTAACCCGCGACAGGATTTACGGTGAAGCAGATTGGAACGGCAAAACTTTCCGCATAATTGATACAGGTGGTTACGTGCCCGATTCCGAAGATGTTTTTGAAACTGCAATACGTGAGCAGGTTGAAATTGCAATTGATGAAGCAGACAGCATACTTTTTGTTGTAGATGTTCGTGATGGTATTAACCCGATGGATACAGAAATAATGAAGCTGCTCCGTACATCAGGCAGGGAATATTTTCTTATTGTAAATAAAGTTGATTCGGAAAAATTTGAAAGTGCTGCAGGCGAATTTTATTCACTCGGTGTTGATAAGTTGTACGATGATTTCTGCATTAAGTGGAAGGAAGATTGGTGATCTGCTGGATGATGTAACCGATAAATTTACAATGGAAGAGAAAGGCGAAGAAGATGCACGGTTAAAAATTGCAATTGTGGGGAGACCAAATGTTGGTAAATCTTCGTTGGTTAATGCTCTACTTGGTGAAGAAAGAAGCATCGTAACAAAAATACCAGGCACAACCCGCGACAGCATCGATTCAATCCTTAAATATTATGGCGAGGAAATTATTCTAATCGATACTGCCGGTTTAAGAAAAAGGAAAAGAGTGAAGGAAAGTATTGAGTTTTATTCAAACATAAGATCGCTTAAAGCAATAGGTGAGTGTGATGTTGCTGTGGTTATGATTGATGCAGAATCCGGTTTGGAAAAACAGGATCAGAAAATAATTGATGAAGTTGTTAGATGGAGAAAAGGATTGATAATTGCTGCTAATAAATGGGACCTTATAAAAAAAGATACCGACACAGCTCATCAATACGAAACAGCTATATATGATAAACTTGGAGCTGTGAATTATGCTGAGATTATTTTTACCTCAGCGCTTACAAAACAGAGGATCTATAAACTGGTTGATTTATGTAAGAAGGTAAAAGAAGAAAGAAAGAAAAAAATAGGAACCAACCGACTCAACGAGGATCTTCTTGAAGAAATAAAAAAAACGCCTCCGCCTGCAACTAGTACAGGTAAAGAGATAAGAATTAAATATATAATTCAGGCAGGAGATCACTACCCGGTATTCATTTTTTTCTGTAACTATCCTAAGTATCTTGCAGAAAATTATAAAAAATTTCTGGAAAATCTTATAAGAAAGAAATACGGATTCCATGGTGTTCCGATAACAGTAAGTTTTAAAAGCAAATGATTAGACCAAACAAAATAATCGTCGTAGGTGGAAATGCTGCTGGTCCTGCTGCAGCTGCAAGAGCTAAACGGGTTAATCCAAACGCAGAAGTAATTCTTTTTGAAGCCGGAAATTTTATTTCTACAGGTACTTGCGAAATGCCTTATGTGCTTTCAGGTGAAATTAAAGATCATAGCGAGATAGTTTTTTTCTCACCAGAATCATTCTTTAGAAAAAAAGGAGTGAAGGTTTTTATAAATCATTCAGTGGAGGAGATAAACACTAAAGAAAATGAAATTTCTGTAAGAAATGGTAATGAAAATAAATTGATAACTTTTAATTACGACACACTGATTTTATGTACAGGCTCCACTGCACGAATACTTCCGCAGTTTAATGCTGAATTAAATAATGTATTCACATTAAAAAATGTTTCTGATCTTATTGGTATAAAGAACTACATCAATAAAAATAATGTTTCTAAAGCTGTTATAATTGGTTCCGGGTATATTGGTTTGGAAGCAGCAGAAGCTATATCTAAAAATTGGTATTAAAGTAACACTTCTTGAAAAGGAAGACCAACCAATGCCTAGCGGTGAAACTGGAACTTAAGACAAGAGATACTTTCGCTTATTAAGAATAATGAGATAGAATTTATTGGTAGCATCGATGATATTGAACCAGTAATTTATAATGGCGTTGTAAAATCGATTAAACTTGGTGATGATTATATTGAAACTGATCTAATAATTTTATCAGTTGGTTTTTCACCAAATACTTTCCTGGCTCACCAGGCGAAGCTGGAACTTGGAAGATTTGGTGGAATTAAAGTAGATAAGAAATTAACAACATCTAACAGCAGGATTTTTGCAGCCGGAGATAATTGTGAAGTATTAAATGCAGTTACAGGTAAACCCGATTACATCCCTCTTGCAACAACGGCTTACACTTACGGACATATTGCCGGGGAGAATGCAGCTGGTGGAAATCTAAGCTCCGAACCGGTTGTAAAAAACGCAGCGGTTAAATTTTTCGATCAATATTTTGCGTTCGTAGGATTAACAAGTAATGAAGCAGAGAGAGCAAGAATTGAATTTAATTCGGTTACGGTTAAAGTACCAAATATTGTAAAGGTTATGCCCCGCAGCAGGGAAGTGTTTGGTAAATTAATTTTTGAAAAAAGTAATCAAAGAATTCTTGGTGCATCTTTTTACGGCGGAACTGAAGTATTCCGGCTATGCAGACCTGGTATCTTCACTTATAAAGTTAAAGCAAGACACAGAAGCACTAACAAAAATCAATTACAATTATACGCCGCCTCTTTCACCTTTTATAAATCCACTTTATCTGTTAGGTAAAAAAGCAAAAGCAGTTTAAGTTTGTACAGGAAGTTAAATGAAAACACAAAATAATTTCGTATTGATTGATCACCCGCTTGTTAAGAGAGATATAACATTATTGCGGAAAGTAGAAACCAATTGTAAGCAATTCAGGGATGCGGTTACAAGGATATCCAACATACTTGCAGTTGAAATAAGCAAAGAATTTGAATTATCAAAAACCGAAATTGAAACTCCACTCGAAAAAACTTCCGGTCATTTACTTAGCCAGGAGGTTGTACTAGTCCCGGTACTCAGAGCTGGATTAGGAATGGTAAACGGTTTCTTGCAAATTATTCCCGAAGCGAAAGTTGGGCATATCGGTTTGGAGCGGGATGAGGAAACTTTAAAGCCGAATGAATACTATTACAAAACTCCAAAAGATATTCATAATGCCGAAGTAATACTGCTGGATCCAATGCTGGCAACCGGTGGTAGCGCGTCGGAAGCTATAAGGTATTTAAAAAAACGTGGTGTGGATGAAATTGCTTTTGCCTGCCTTGTAGCTGCTCCGGAAGGAGTTAAAAAACTTTCTGAAGACCATGCCGATGTGAAAATTTATGGCGCTGCTTTGGATAGAACATTAAACGATAAAGGTTATATTTTACCAGGATTAGGTGACGCAGGAGACAGAACATTTGGCACATTATAGAACTTTCCTTTTCCCCATTTTATTTTTTCTTGCACAACAAATCGGTTTTTCCCAGGATTACCCGGAGCCACGAGTTAATGCACTACTTAAAGATGGAATCATTCATATTATCAACCAGGATTATGAGGGAGCAAAAATCTTCTTCAAAGCTTTGGATGATGAATATTCTAATCTACCATTTGGAAAAATATATCTTGCCGCAGTAAGCATTGCAGAATCTTATGATTACGCAGAAGAATTTGATTCAGATTTTATTTACACTAATCTTGAAGAAGCAAGAGAGCAATCACTTAATTTGCTGGATGAAGATGAAGAAAATATTTGGTACAATTATTTCTATGCACTTTCCGAAGGTTACATTGCATATTTTAATGCGATCAATGAAAGCTGGCTTTCAGCTGTTTCTACAGGAATGAATTCCATTTCAGCTTTTGAAGATTGCCTGGAAATTGATCCGGCGTTTTACGAATCATACATTGCTATTGGAACTTTTGAATATTGGAAAAGCAGAAAATCTGAAGCATTATCATGGCTTCCTTTCATTGATGATAATAAAAGTTATGGAATTGAAAGACTTATAACTGCAATCGATTCTTCTTCCTACAATACTTACCTAGCAATTAATTCGTTGATCTGGATTTATATAGACCAGGAAAATTATCCTGCCGCAATTCAAACTGCTGAAAGAGCTTTAATTGATTTTCCTGAATCAAGATTGTTTAAATGGGGTTTAGCACGCGCTTATGAAGATGTTAACCCGGAGCATTCAATTATAATCTATGCTGAAATATTGAACTCTTATCCAAAATGGAGAAAATCGAACCAGGTAAATGAAACAATTTTAAAACATCTTATTGCCCAGCAATATGTAGCATTAGGGGATAAACAAAAAGCAATTGAACTTTGCCAGGAAATATTGCACGAGGGGACAATTCCTGAATCATCTATGGAAAAGCTTGAAGACCGGCTGGAAAGAGTGGAAGAATTGCTTTATCAGTTAACTAATTAATACTTTTATATTTCGCCTCTCTGACTTTACCATCTCGTTAAATTAAATTAAATTATTGCTTAAGATAAAAGCAAGATAGTTTAAAACGATATTATGGATATCGAAAATCCCAAACATCAGAAAATTGTTAGAGGATCTTCTCTCGATATGCAGAAAAAATCTTCCTTCTGTAAATGAAGATCTGGTAACAAAAGCATTCGGTTTTGCGCTTGGAGGCACACAAACATGATCTGCGTGCTTCAGGCGAACCCTACTTTACTCATCCTTACGAAGTGGCTATGATCATAGCAAGTGAGTTTCCGCTTGATGACATAACTGTTGTTAGTACTTTACTGCATGATGTTGTTGAAGACACCGATTTTAATATTGATCTGCTGGCAAAAGAATTTGGAAAAGAAGTTGCGGAAATTGTGGATGGGGTAACAAAAATTGGCGGGATATTTAGAGGGCATGATATTACCAAGGCAGAAAACTACCGAAAGATGCTCCTCTCAATGGTTGAAGATGTTCGGGTTATTCTTGTAAAGATTGCAGACCGGCTTCATAATATGAGAACGCTTGAATTTGTTAGTCCTGATAAGCAGCGAAGAATTGCCCAGGAAACTTTGGAAATTTATGCTCCCTTTGCTCACAGGTTTGGTTTGGGTAGAGTAAAGTGGGAGTTTGAAGATCTTTCTTTTAAATACTTAAATAAAGAAGCTTATGAAGACCTTGTTATAAAAGTTAAAGGGCGCAGAAAAGAACGAGAAGCATATATTAAAAAGTTTTCTGAACCAATAGTAAAAAGTTTGGATGAATATAATCTTAAATTGATTTAGGTGGAAGACCAAAACATCTTTACAGTATTTATAGAAAAATGATACGCCGCAATAAACCATTTGAAGAAATTTATGATCTATTTGCAATAAGAATAATATTAGATACAGATAACACGAACGATTGCTACACAACACTCGGTATTGTAAACCAGGTTTACTTACCTGTGCCCGATAGATTTAAAGATTATATCTCTATTCCTAAAACAAATAACTATCAATCAATTCATACTACTGTAGTGGGACCCGAAGGACGATTAGTTGAAGTGCAAATACGAACGAAGAAAATGCATGAGATAGCTGAACGAGGAGTTGCCGCACATTGGCGGTATAAAGAAAATAAAACAGCAACGGATACAGACCTTGAAAACTGGGTTAACTGGATACGGGATATTTTTGATAATTCTAGCCGAGAAGATGTAAGGAAGGAACTTCTGGAAAATTTTAAACTTAATCTTTACCAGGATGAAATTTATGTCTTCACACCAAAAGGAGAGTTGCGAAGACTTCCGCTAAATTCAACTCCGGTTGATTTTGCTTTTGACATCCATAGCAAGGTTGGTTACCATTGTATTGGAGCAAAGATAAATGGCAGAATTGTACCGCTTGATACTATTCTGCGCAGCGGGGACCAGATAGAGATAATAACTTCTAAAAACCAGCACCCAAACAAAAACTGGATAAAATTTGCAAAGACCCATAAAGCACGAGCAGCTGTAAGAAAATGGATGAACAAGGAAGAGGAAAAGATTATTAGTACAGGCAAGGAGATATGGGAGAAGAAATTAAAAAAATTAAAACTCTCTTTCGATTCCAATGAAATATCTAAACTTGCCGGCAGTCTAAAATTTGATAATAATGCAAGGTTTTTTGCTGCTATTGCGCACGGGGCAATATCCCTGGATGACATTCTATTACCAAAAAAAGAAGTGATTGAAGGGGAGCAAGATGAAATTAGAATTTGAAAAATTCGCAAACATTGCAAGAAAAGATGTTGGGGGCATTTTGGTTGATGGTAAAAAATCAGGCATAATGTACTCTTATGCAAAATGTTGCAACCCAATCCCTGGTGATCCGGTTATCGGTTATATTACAATTGGTGAAGGCATAAAAATTCACAGGAAAACCTGTGTAAATCTTGTTAATATTTCTAAAGATGACTCGAGTAAACTGGTTACGGTTGGATGGCCAAGTTCAGAAGATTCCGTATTTGTTGCAGGATTAACAATTAGAGGAGATGACAACCCTGGAATTCTCAACGATCTTGCTCATGCGATTGTATCTTATAAAAACACAAATATTAAATCGATTAATATTAACACCAACGAATCTACATTTGATGGAAGTGTTACGGTTTACATTAAAAACCTTGAGCATCTCAACGGAATTATAGACAGATTAAAAAAATTAAATGGTATTTATACTGTAGAAAGATTTGAAAGCAGTTGATGAATTCCTCTGGTGCAGGCACAGAAATTAGATATATGGGAATCGATTATGGTTCTAAGAGAATTGGGATAGCTCTCTGTGATCCACTTTTAACTTTTGCATATTCTTACAAAACTCTAATAAATGATAAAAATTTCTTAAAAGAACTTAAAGTTATTATTGAAGATAAGAATGTAATAATAATTGTTCTTGGTTTGCCTTCCGAATCCTACCATGCTTCCAAAATACTTGCCGAAGAAGTTAGAAAGCTTAAAAAAGAAATGGAGACTAAGTTCTCGTTGAAAGTAATATTATGGGATGAAGAATTTACCTCCACCCTTGCAGAGCAGCAAGTGTTTGATTCGGTAAAAAGTAAAAAGAAACGAAAAGATAAAGGTTTGATTGACCGAAATTCTGCTGCAATAATTTTACAGGAATATTTAAATAACAAGCAGAACGGATAATTTCTTTAAGAGATTCGATTAACTGATTATAGTAACTCTAATAAATAAATAAAATTAAGGTGTGCTGAAGATTGACATTCATCTATCAAAAATTTATTTTTAACATAATAATTCTAACAAATGGGAGCATTCTATGACACTTGATGCACTGGGTATGGTAGAAACCAAAGGATTGGTAGGTTCAATTGAAGCTGCAGACGCAATGGTTAAAGCAGCCAAAGTTGAATTATTAGGAAAAGAAACAATTGGCGGCGGCTATGTAACAGTAATGGTTCGTGGAGATGTCGGAGCAGTTAAAGCTGCCACCGATGCAGGCGCAGCAGCAGCCCAGCGAGTAGGTGAATTAGTATCAGTTCATGTTATTCCTCGTCCTCACGTTGAGGTCGAATCTATACTGCCAAAACGAAAGTAAACAATGCCTGGTAAAGCATTAGGCATGGTGGAAACTAAGGGATTGATAGCTTCAATTGAAGCTGCTGATGCAATGGTTAAAGCAGCCAAAGTAACTTTAATTGGTAAGGAGAGAGCCCAGGCGGGTTTAATTACCATTATGGTTATTGGTGAAACAGCAGCTGTTAAAGCTGCAGTTGATGCCGGAGCTGTGGCTGCGCAAAGAGTTGGTGAGTTGGTTTCAACGCACGTAATTCCCAGACCTGATGACCAGCTAAGTTCTATAATTCCCGTTGGAGATTCTGAAAAAGTTGGAAGCAGGGAAAAGCCTAAACCTGAAAGAAAAACTGTACCTGTTAAAAAAGAAAAACCAAGTAGAGAAATAAAATCAACAGAACCAACTAAAAAAACTTTACCGGAAATTGAAATTGAAGAAGAGATTGAAATAAAGGAAACCAGTTCCACTATTGATCGGCTTCGGAAAGAAGCACTGGGAAAAGATGATATAAAAGAAAAGAAAAAAGCAAAAGAAAAAAGCAAAAAAACTAAGAGTGATGTAGAGTCAACTTTACCAATGGAAGAACTGGAAGTTCTTAATGTGCATCAATTACGGCGGCTTGCGCGGAGCACGGAAGGATTTCCAATACAGGGAAGAGAAATTTCGCGTGCTAACAGGGGACTACTTCTCGACTACTTTAAATCCTTTCAGTAGCATATTTTAGTTTAATAAAATTAAAATCCTTTCGTACGGGTTAATTAAATATTTAAATATCTTATATTTAGAATGTGAGAAAGAAATTATACATTTTCATTGCCGCAACTATTTTTGCAATAATTTTCTGGGGATCAATTTCTCTTTCAGATAGTTATTATGCTACTATTGATGTTGCGTTAAAGCTTGTTGATTTTCCTAATGGGTACACTACAGGATCTAACTTGCCAGATAATGTTTCTATAAAGCTAAAAGGTGAAGGTTGGAAGCTTGTAACTCTTAATATTGGAGCAGAATCAGAATATCGCGTTTCTGTTGAATCGGATAGCGGATTAAAGTATGCGAATTTGTATAACAGCCTTGCTGATAACAGGTGGATTCTTTCGGAAACTGAAGTGATAGATATTAAACCTGATACAATTGCATTTATTGTAGAGAGAATTATCTCTAAGAAGGTTCCGGTTTTAGTTGATCTAAATATAGAGTTTAAACCCGGTTACGGGATGGCAAGTGATATTTCAGTAACTCCGGATTCGGTAATTGTTTCGGGCCCGATGAGTATTATGAAAGAACTTACGGAAATTTCCACGGTCAGAAAATCCTTGTCTTCGATTGATAATAAGAAAGTTGTAAATATAAATTTGCCTAAAACCACCGGGATAACTTACAACAATAATTTAATTGAAGTAGTACTTGATGTGCAGAGAATAGTTGATAAGCAGTTTGATAACATTCCAGTTGATGTATTAGATGTTCCACAGGATATAAGCGTAGTATTATTACCCAACACCATTGGATGCAGTGTTAGAGGAGGTGTAAACGTTTTAGGTAATTTAAATGAAGATCAATTTAAAGCATACCTTTTTTATTCAGATATCGTTAGTGATACTATTGGCAGTGTTATTCCACACATGGAACTACCTGAAAATACTTCCCTCATGTTTATCAAGCCTGAAAGAGTTAGGTATATTATTAAAACATTCTGATACTTTTTGACTTTATTATAAGTAAACTTTATCTACATTGTTAATTAATTATAGATAGAACTTTTTTATTCATTTTAAAGATAAAATACTATGTTCATCTCATTTGAAGGAATAGATTTTTGCGGTAAATCTACACAAATAGATTTACTGAAAGATTATTTAGTAGAACAGGGGAAAAAGGTAGAAATAATAAGAGAACCCGGCGGTACTACTTTGTCTGAAAAGATCCGCACAATTCTTCTTGATAATAAAAATGATAAAATGCTAAGGGAAACAGAATTTTTCCTCTTTTCTGCCAGCCGCGCACAACTTGTACGGGAAAAAATTAGACCTTACCTGGAGAAAGGTTTTTATGTAATTTCAGATCGCTTTCATGATTCATCGACTGCATACCAAGGTTATGGAAGGGGAATTCCGGGTAGTGTTATTTCCGGCGTACATGAATTAGCAATCGGAGATACCATTCCGGATATAACTTTTTTTATAGATATTCCGGTTGGTATTGCGAATGAAAGAAAAAAGAAAAAATCCAAAGGGAAACTTGATAGAATTGAGTTAGCTGATATGGAATTTTATACACGTGTACGAAATGGTTACTTGGAAACTGCTAAGAACGAAAGCAGGTTTAAAGTTATTGATGGTACTCAATCAATACAAAATATTCATAACCATATTATTTCTGAGTTCGAATTAATTGATAAGAGGTAGATTTTATGAAATTTAAAAAATTGCGTTTTGTTGCTGTTCCAATATTAATGTTGTTACTATTCTCCGGGTTTTATGCGGGGATGGGAGATATCTATTTAGAAATTTCAAAAAACATTGAATTATTCAGTCGTGTATTCAAAGAAATTTCTTACAATTATGTTGATGAAGTAGATCCGGAACAGTTTATGCGCGCCGGGATAAGAGGAATGTTGTCTTCACTAGACCCTTACACAATTTTTATTGATGAAAAGAAAAAAGAAGATATTGATTTGATTACTAATGGTAAATACGGCGGAATTGGAATATCAATTGGGGTTAGGGGAAAACAGGTAACTGTAGTAGAAGTTATGGATGGATATTCTGCACAAAGGCAGGGAATTAAAATTGGTGATATTATAATTGAAGCTGCTGGTGTTGCGATAAATTCAGATAATGTTGATGATATATCATCGCTTGTTAAAGGAGATCCTGGTACAACTGTAGAGCTTAGAATTATTAGAAACGAATACAGCGATACACTCGATTTTAATATAGTTAGAGAAGAAGTGATAGTTAAAAATTTAACTTACGCTGGTTTTTATCCAGCCGATGGAAATACAGTTTACCTTAAATTATCAAACTTTAGCCGTGCAGCAAGTGATGAAATTAAAATTGCTTTGCGCCAACTTAAATCTGAAAAAAATATCGAATCGATCATTTTAGATTTAAGAGGAAACCCTGGTGGATTGCTAGATATTGCTGTTGATATTTGTGACAAGTTTCTTCAGAAAGATCAGTTAATTGTTACCACACGCGGAAGGGATGCTTCAAGCGAACGAAAATACTATTCTGTTCAGGAACCAATGATAGGTGATGCGAAAGTAGTTATCCTAATAAATGGTGGCAGTGCTTCTGCATCCGAAATTGTTGCTGGCGCAATCCAGGATCATGACAGGGGATTGATTTTAGGTAATAAATCGTTTGGCAAGGGCTTAGTGCAGACAATCACACCTTTAAGTTTTAATACTTCGCTTAAAATTACCACTGCAAAATATTATACACCAAGCGGAAGGTGCATTCAGAAAATTGATTATTCTGAAGATAGTGATGTAATTAAAAATAATAGTATAAAATCTGATTATAAATATTATACTGATAGTGAAAGAGAAGTATTTTCGAAAGGTGGGATAACACCCGATAGTACTATTGAATTTTCTATAAATGGAAATATTACAAAGGAATTGCTAGCGCAGGGTTTCTTCTTCAAATTTGCCAATCACTACTCATACAATAACCCAGATCAGGATTTTAACAAAATAAGTGATGATGAGTTATTGACTCAATTTAAAGCTTATATTGAAAGTGAAACTTTTAAATATCACTCAAAAGCTGAAAAAGAAATTGACATTTTAATTAAAGATATTATGGATAAAGAGAGTTCTCTTTCTAATGAACTTAAATCAATTAAGGATGAACTACATGAACTCGATAAAAGCGAGTATGAAATTTACAAAGATGAAATCAGGATGACGGTTATGACTGAACTTGCATCCAGGTATCTTGGATTGGAAGGAAGAATAAAAGAACGGCTTACATCAGATACGCAGGTGCAAACTGCACTCAGCATTTTAGAGAATGAAGAAGTTTACAACAATCTTCTTAATACTCATTGACAGAAATTCTTTTAATTGCGATTATTCTAATTCTTGGTTTTGGTACCGGGGTTCTTATAGGAATGCTTGGTATAGGAGGAGGATTGATTTTTGTACCTGTTCTCTATTTCATTTTACCACTCTTTGATATTCCGCCATCACAACTTGTTTTTGTGACTGTTGGCACTTCTCTGTTTGCAGGTGCAATAGCTTCCACGAGCTCCGGTCTGTTGCATTATTTTAAAAAAAATGTTATTCTGCGTGAAGCAAAAATTCTTGCAGCCGGAAGTGTTTTGTCTGCATTTATACTTCCATTTTTTATAACCAAAGTTAATTCAACCCTTTTGGAGATTATAGTAGTTAGCTTTCTACTACTTTTATCATCAAAAATGTTTTTTGAAAAAAATGATGAAAACACTAAAAAAAGAAGTGGTACTATTGATGATAAAATTTTAATTGTGATAGGACTTTGTGCTGGTGCGTTATCTGCATTTACAGGATTTGGTGGAGGCATACTTTATGTTCCTGTTTTGTTTTATATCTTTTCTGAAGATATTAAAAAAGCAATTGGCACATCGGCAGTGGTTACTGCATTAACCATGATAAGCTCTTCTGCATCATTCCTTTTACAGACTAACAAAATCGTTTCAACCCATCTTCAATTTGGATATGTTTTGCTACCAGTTGGACTCGCTTTAGGAGCAGGTGCAGTAATCGGAACGTTCCCTGGTGTCAGATTGGCACTCCTTTCTCCTCAAAGAAATATTAAGAAAATTTTCTCAGTAATGTTGCTAATTGCAGCAGTTAGAATTATTTTTAATTTATGGTAAAAAGTAAGAATTCTCTCTTTACTAATCCTCTATACAAGAAATGTCCGTCCTGTTCCAACCAGAGTTCTCTCAGGAATTCACGTCCTAGAAATACCAAAGAAATAATAATTAAAAAACTTACCTGGTTTCAGCCATTCCGTTGTAAAAGCTGTGGCTGGAGGGGCTTTAGATCAACCCTGGTGATTAAGAAAGGCACAATAAAAAATGCATTTATTTATTTGTTTTTAATGATAGTTGCATCTTTTATCGTATACCAGGTTATCAAAAGGATTTCATAACCTGTCCATTCAATAATTTTAGTTAAATTAGTCCACTAACTATTGATGAAAGCGAGGGAATAATTAACATAGCAAACAAATATTTTTCTATTAAAATTATTTATCTGATTTGTTTTAATTGCATTATTTTTTAACTTTCGCACTTCAAAAAGTGATATGTCAAGTGGTAAATATTAAGCCAAATTATTGTGTGTTAACCCGTTAAAATTTACTGCGCATCACAAAATTCTAAGCATTAACCATTTTATTATACTATAAATTTGTTACCGATTCTGTCATCGTTAAAAAATGCCGTAACAGGCTACCTAGTTGAAATCATACCTAATCTGAAAGGATTAGTATGAAAAAATCGTTCCTGGATTATATTCTTAGAAACAGGCTCCCTGTTACAGTTTTTGTTGTACTCTGTTCGTTTGCTCTTACATTTTTTGCTTCAAGAGCAGAAAGGGATGGAGTTGGTTATACCCCGAATCAACCGATTGCTTACTCACATAAACTTCACGCTGGTGATATGAAAATAGATTGCCAGTATTGCCATGTTGCTGTTGAAAAATCCCGTCATGCTCATGGTACCTGCAGTGGCAACTTGTATGAACTGCCATACCGTTGCAAGAAAAGATACACCCGAAATAAAAAAATTGGCACAATACTATAAGAATGGAACTCCATTGCAATGGAAGAGGATTCATAAAGTGCCTGATTATGCTTACTTCAGTCATAGTGTTCATGTTAATAAAGGTATTGATTGTGTTTCTTGCCACGGTGAAATTGAACAGTTGGAAAAGGTTGGGCAGATGAGTTCATTTACTATGGGAAGTTGTCTTAATTGCCACCGCGATGCACACGAGCGGCTTACATATCTTGAAAATGTAAAGAAAGGACCTGAAAATTGTTCTGCCTGCCACAGGTAAGTAGGATATTTAATGGATAGAATTTTTATGAATATTAAAAGGAAAAAATTCTTTAGAACACTTGGAACGGGACTATTCGGTTTTGTTGCGGTTAAGTTGATACCATTTAGCGGATTATTTAGCAAATCATCTGCTAAAATTAGAACTGTAAAAGTAAAGATTAATCCTGATGCTGTAAGTAGAGATAATAATGGAAACAAGAATGGCTGATAACTTTAAAGGTAATAATATAGAAAATCCCAAAAAACCAGATCCAAATTATTGGCGGACATTCGAAGAGTTATACGGTGATAAAGATTTTATTAAACAAAACGAAAACGAGTTTAGTACACTTGCAACAGATGATGATGAATCTTCTAACATGTCAATCGTCTCTAGGAGAAAGTTTCTTGCTTTACTTGGAGCTTCGGCTGCGTTTGCTGGCGTTAGCTGTTCAGACTATAGAGATAAAGGGGAGATAATTCCTTACAACAAAAAACCTGAAGAAATTACTGTTGGGCAACCCAACTATTATGCTTCAACTTGCAACTCTTGTTCAAATGCCTGCGGAACACTTATCAAAACAAGAGAAGGGCGCCCAATAAAAATTGATGGTAATCCATATCATCCTGTTTCTAAAGGTAAATTATGTGCCCAGGGACAGGCATCAATTATGAATCTTTATGATCCTGATCGGTTAAAGAATCCTAGGAAGAAAGAAAACGGACGATTTGTGGATTATAATTGGAACCATGCAAATGACGAAATTATTCTTGATTTGATGAGCATTGGAGGTAAAGAAATTGCAATTGTAATAGGCAAAATTATTTCGCCAACCACAAAAAAAGTTTTAGAAGATTTTAAAGAAAAATATCCTACAACAAAAATTTATTCTTACGAACTTTTTAACTCTTCTGTAAAAAATGAAGCATGGAAAAAATGCTATGGCAGTAATGAATTTCCTTCAATAAAATGGAATGAAGCTGATGTAATTTTATCGCTTGATGGTGATTTCCTTGGTGAGTCTGGCAATAAAGTTGAAAATGTGCGTCTTTTTGCTGAGAACAGGGATGTAAATGAAAAACGGTTTAACCGTCTTTATTCTGTTGAAGGAAATTTATCACTTACAGGTTCTAATGCTGATTGCAGGTTTAAACTAAGACCTGATTTACAATATACATTTGTTATGAGTTTGATTAATGAACTTCAAAAAAATGGAATCATAACTATTCCGATTAACACCTTGGGTTACTCGCTTAGCGATTTTGCGAAGAAGGAAAATTTAGATTTTAAATTACTTGGTAAGTTGGTTGATGATCTAAGTAAGAACAAAGCCAAATCTATCATCTATGCTGGCGAGCATCTTACCGAAAATGTGCAAATAGCAGTTAACCTATTGAATGATGCACTTGGTAATTCAAATCTTTATCAAAGTGATTCTGCAAATGTTTCAGTGCTTCCTCTTTCAACTAATGATGAATTGAAACAGTTAACAAATAATTTAACAGCAGGAAATGTTGGGGTTGTAATTCATTTAAACTCAAATCCGGTTTATCATCTTCCGGAGGTTTTTGATTACCCAGCTGCACTTGGAAACGCAGGAATGATTATTACGCTCGTTGATATCGAAAATGAAACTTCCGCTGTCAGTAATTTTGTTTTACCCGTTAATCAAACCCTGGAGGCTTGGGGAGACGCAAAAACCCGTGCAGGATTTTATTCATTACAGCAACCAATAATTGCACCGCTTTATGATACAAGGGAACAGGAAGCTATACTGCTTACTTTGTTAGAGCAGGATAATGAAGCATACACAGAAAATTTATATCATCAGTATTTAATGAAGAATTGGGAAGAGGATATTTATCCAACTTTAAACGCTTCAGCCGGGTTTAAAAAATTCTGGTACCAGGCGCTTCACGATGGAGTTGTTTATTCTGATGATAAGGTGGATGTGCCGGACGCAATAAATATGAATATTGTTTCTCAATTAAACGGTGCACCTGAAGTAAGTGGTTTCGCTCTTCATTTAAAAGAAAGTTACTTGGTTAGAGACGGCAGGTTTGCATACAACGGCTGGCTCCAGGAATTACCACATCCTGTTTCGAAAGTTACATGGGATAATTATGCGGCTATTTCTCCTGCAACCGCTAAAGAATTAGGTTTTGAAAATAGTGATATGGCAGAAGTTTCTGTTAATGATCAATCGCTGCAAATCCCAATATTTATTCAACCTGGTGCTGCAGAAAATACAATAACAATAGAACTTGGTTACGGCAGGACCAACAGTGGAACTGTTGCAACAGGTGTTGGTTTCAATGCGAATAAATTGCTTAGTACCAGCGGGTTAACACAATGGCTTTATACAGGAGCTGATATTAAAAAAGCTGGAGGTGATTATAAACTAGTTACTGCACAAACAATTTATGCTTTTGATCAGGGAAACAAAGTAGACCTTCCGAAAAAACGTGGTATAATTAAAGAAGGTACTGTTGACGAATATTTAAAGAATCCTCACTTTTTAAGTGAAGGTGAACATCAGGAAATGGAAAGCGTTAATCCTCCAATCGATTATTCCGGGATTAAAGTGGGGAATGTCCATCGATCTTAATAAGTGCCTCGGCTGTAACGATTGTGTTGTAGCTTGCAATGTTGAGAACAACGTTCCCGTTGTTGGTAAAGAGCAGGTTGATAAAGGCAGGGAGATGCATTGGTTAAGGATAGATCGTTATTATTCAGGCACAGCAGAGGACCCTGTGGTAGTTAACCAGCCAATGCTTTGCCAGCATTGTGATCAGGCACCCTGTGAAAATGTGTGTCCTGTGGTTGCTACGAATCATAGCCCTGACGGACTTAACCAGATGGTTTACAATCGCTGTGTTGGTACAAGGTATTGCTCAAACAATTGTCCCTTATAAAGTTAGAAGATTTAATTTTTATAATTTCCGCGATCACTTCAGAGATGGATACCAGGAAGAACCTGTTTTTGCATTGTTGCAAAATCCTGAAGTAACTGTACGCTCGCGCGGTGTTATGGAAAAATGTACGTTCTGCATTCAAAGGATTAGTGAAGCCGCTCTGATGCAACCGCCGAAGGGAGAGAAATTAAAGGATCGGATGTTACAACTGCATGCCAGGATGCCTGCGGAACAAACGCTATTAAGTTCGGCGATATAAATGATGAGCAATCGGAATTTTATAATTACAGGAACCACGAACTTGGGTATTACGTCCTTGATGAATTAAATATTAAACCAAATGTTACTTACCTTGCTAAACTCAGAAATACTCCGCCGGAGGAATCTTAGTGAAGATTGATTATTCAATAGAGCCCCCGGTAGTAGAAGGAAGACTTTCACTAAAGCAAATAGAAGAGCTGGTTGCAAAACCAATGGACACTCGTCCAAATAAGAAATTCTTTATTGCTCTTAGCATCTCTTTAACAGCATTACTTATAGGAGCTGTTTGTCTTGCTTTCTCATTTTATTATGGAACAGGTCTTTGGGGAAACAATCAACCCGTTGCCTGGGGTTTCCCGATAGTTAATTTTGTGTTTTGGGTTGGAATTGGTCACGCCGGAACTCTTATCTCTGCAATTCTTTTCTTGCTAAGGCAAAAATGGCGCACAGGTATAGCACGCTTTGCAGAAGCGATGACAATTTTTGCAGTAATGTGTGCAGGTATTTTCCCGATTATTCATACTGGTCGTCCATGGCTTGCCGGTTATCTTATGCCTTATCCTAATCAGCATGGATTGTGGGTAAACTTTACATCACCACTTGTGTGGGATGTTTTTGCAGTATCAGTTTATTTTACCGTTTCTTTCGTTTTTTGGTACACCGGCTTGATTCCGGATTTTGCATCTTTGCGCGACAGAACAGCTTCAAAAATTAAGAAGGCAGTCTATTCTACTTTCAGTTTGGGATGGAGACATTCCAACAGGCACTGGCAGCATTATGAAAAAGCTTATGTAATACTAGCAGGATTTGCAACTCCTTTGGTTTTATCCGTGCATACAATTGTTAGTTTCGATTTTGCTGTTTCAATTATGCCTGGATGGCATACCACTATCTTCCCACCCTACTTTGTTGCTGGTGCAATTTTTTCTGGTTTTGCTATGGTGGTTACGGTGCTTGTTTTTGTAAGAAAAATATTTGATCTACAAAATATTATTACTATTGATCATCTTGAAAAGATGAACAAAGTTATTTTAGCAACCGGTATGATGGTTGGTTACGCTTATAGTATGGAATTTTTTATTGCCTGGTACAGCGGAGTTCAGGTTGAGCAGTTTGTATTTATCAACAGGGCATTTGGTCCGTATGCTTGGGCATATTGGATTATGGTTAGCTGCAATGTACTTTCACCGCAACTTTTCTGGTTTAGAAAAATAAGAAGATCAATTCCTTTGATGATAATAATTGTGATATTTGTTAACATAGGAATGTGGTTCGAGAGATTTGTAATTGTAGTTACATCACTTCACAGAGATTTCCTGCCATCAAGCTGGGGTTATTATACACCAACCATTTACGATGCAGGAATATTACTTGGCAGTTTCGGTTTATTTTTTACATTAGTTATCCTGTTTACAAAAATGCTTCCTGTAGTATCAATTTCAGAAATTAAAGCAGTTGCAGATGGTGCACAGCCATCTCATCACGGAGGAGAACACAATGGCTGATAAAAAAGTCTTTGCAGCCTCTGCTTTATTTAATACTCCTGATGCTATTATGGCAGCCGCAAAAAAAGTTGCGGCAAGCGGATTTACGAAATGGGATGTGAATACGCCATACCCTGTTCACGGTATGGATGATGCGATGAATATGAAACCTTCCAAGCTTGGTTTTGTTACTATGTTTTTTGGTTTAGCAGGAATTGGAATTGCCTTGCTTTTAATGTGGTGGACTCAATCAGTTGATTACCCTATTGTAATTGGGGGTAAACCATTTTTTCGCTCTTCCTGCTTTCATCCCCGTTACTTTTGAAGTAACTGTACTAATGGCTACAGTTTCTACAGTGGTATCCATGTTTGCCGTATTCTTCGGGCTGCCGAATAATACTCATCCTTTGCACGATACCGATTATATGAAAAAGGTATCTTGCGATCATTTTGGTATTATAATCGAAACCGATGACCCGAATTATAATGAGACTGAAGTTACAAGTTTGTTAAATAGTCTTAAACCGGTTTCAACAGGTTATATATATTATCCACCTGAAGAAAAATATCCGATTTTTCAACCAAGATTTTTAATGTTCCTTGCTTCCACAGCAATTGTGGTTTCAGTTGGCACATATCTAATGCTTAATAAATTAATGTTTATGGTTCCTTTTGATTGGATGATGGAACAGGATAAAATAGTTGCACAAAACAGCAGTGATTTTTTTGATGACGGCATGGGAATGCGGTTACCTGTTGAAGGATCTGTTGCAAGAGGATTTATTCCTTATCCCTATATGGGTGAAGCAAATCCCGAAGAAGTTTTATCAAATCCATATCTTCCTACAAAAGAAAACATTGAATTAGGACAAAGAAAATTTTTAGCATATTGCAGTCCTTGCCACGGAAATTATGGTGATGGAGACAGCAGGTTGAACGGACAATTTCCTAATCCTCCAACTCTTCATTCAAACAGGGCAAGAGATTTTAGCGACGGTATGCTTTACCATATAATGACTAACGGGCAGAACATTATGCCTTCCTATACTTCGCAGGTTACTAGGGAGGAAAGATGGGCAATAGTAAATTACATTCGCGTATTGCAAAGAGCAAAAAACGCCAATGATTCTGATTTTGAATTATTAAAAACGGAGACAGCTTCTGATGAGTGAAACTGATATAACATATCAGAAAAAAGAATTGCCGGCAAAGTTTTTAAAACTTGGTATTATTCTTTTGGCTGTTGGCGTCTGCTTGGGTGTTGTTGCATTTTTTACTGATCATCAGAGAGCAGTTTACAATTATGTGGTTTCTTACACATTTCCTAATCAGCATAGGTGTTGGTGCATTATTTTTGGTTGCATTAGAATATGTTGCAGGTGCAGTATGGACTGTTCCTATCAGAAGAATCGTTGAGTTTTTCGCTGCGATTATTCCGTTATTAGCAATACTTGTACTTCCATTAATTATTTAATATTCATGAACTGTTTCATTGGTCGCATGCAGAAGCAGTTGCAGAAGATGCAATCCTTCAGGGAAAAGAACCTTACCTTAATGTTGAGTTTTTCATAATAAGAGTTTTTGTGATGATAGGATTATGGTCCATATTCTATTTTATTCATAACAAGAAATTCAAGGAAACAAGATGAAACGAAAGATCAGAAATTAACTAAGAGAAACATAAAACTTTCAGCAATTTTTATTCCTGTATTTCGCAATTACTATTTCTCTTACAGCAATAGATTGGTTGATGAGTATTGAACCTCATTGGTTTTCTACAATATTTGGGGTGTATTATTTTTCAGGAACTGTTATTGCTGCAATAGCAGCAGTTACAATTGCAACTGTATATCTAAAAGAGCACGATTATTTACATTCAAGGATGACTAATGATCATTTATTCAGTTTAGGTGCTTTGCAGTTTGCATTTATAAATTTCTGGGGATATATAGCATTTTCTCAATACCTGTTAATATGGTATGCTGATCTTCCTGAAGAAACGTTTTGGATTTTACAAAAATGGGAAGGAAGCTGGGCAATCATTTCTATTCTACTTATTCATTATTCATTTTCTGGTACCTTACATTGCACTTGTTTCACAGCCATCAAAAATGAATCCTAAAAAGGTTAAAGTTTATCTCCGTCTGGCTGCTCTTTGCGCACTTGTTTGATCTTTACTGGCTGGTGATGCCCCAGATGCCCGGTTTAGCTGATGGTTTTATGTTTAGCTGGATAGACCTTGTCTTTCCGTTAGCAGCAGTTGGGTTTATTATAATTATTTTTAATATGAAAGTAAAAAAAGAAAATCTAATGCCTATTGGCGATCCCAAATTAAAACGGGGATTAGATTTTCATTTATAATAAATGGATTTACTGAAATTAATATCATCTAAATTAAAGGAAAATCCCGGAGCAATGTTCGGAATGTTGTATCCTTATATTTTGGCTCTGGTTGTTAGTAATAGGGTTGTACTATATCAGCAAACTGGATTTTGTTACAAGGCAAAACATTCCTGCTGTAGTTCCTGATACAACTGTAGTTTCAGATCTTCCTTTGGTTGAAGCAAGAACAGTTCCCGCAGTAGATATTACAGACTATAACTGAACCAACTACCGACTTTATTGGAATCAGGAAAAAATCTTTTTGTAACAATGTGTGCTTCTTGCCACGCTGAAGATGGAAAGGGTAATGGACCTGGTGCTGCTGCTCTAAATCCTCCGCCTAAGAGATTTTACAAGTGAAGAAGGATGGAAGAACGGAGGAACATTATCAGGTATTTATACAACTCTTCAGGAAGGAATTCCTGGTACAGGAATGATTTCTTACGAAATCTTAACGCCAAAAGATAAATTCTCTTTGATTCATTATATTCGTAGTGAGTTTGTTAGAAATCCTCCTGAAGCTGGTCCTGATGAATTAACTGCTCTCGATCAATTATATAATATTTCTGCGGGTACTGATATTCCTGCGCAAATTCCTGTTGCAGATGCAATCCAGATTGTTGTTGATGAAAATCATGACTACACATTGAAAAAGTTAAAACTGCTTTAACCCAGATTCAAAATAATTCATCCGAAGGTGCAATGTTATTCAGTAAAGTTACGGATGATGAATTTAAAGCAATTTCGGGTTTGGTTATTCAAAGAAGATTGGAATGATGAAAACAGTTTTAAGAACCTAATAATCGCGATGTAAAACATAACGGGTTCAATGGTCAGATCTTTAGTTTAACTGATAGCGAATGGTCTTTACTCTTCAGTTTTTTAAAAATTAATATTTAACAAATAATAAAAAGATAAAGTTATGCAGGGGTTAACAAAAATACTTGTATTACTTTTTGCTCTATTCATTATTCCGGCTTTTGGTGAAGTAGATGAAAAAATTGAGGTTGGAATTGATGAGCAATTGGGTTCATATATTCCGCTAGATGCAGTATTTAAAGATGCAAATGGAAATGATGTTGTTTTAAGCGAACTGGTTACGGAAGCAACGGTTCTGGCTTTTGTTTATTACGAGTGTCCCGGAATTTGTAGTCCGCTTTTGTTTGAGTTGTCAGATGTTATTAATAAATCTGATCTTGAACCGGGTTACGATTATAATGTTATTTGCATAAGTATGGATGAACTTGAAACATCTGAAATTGCAGCAGATAAAAAATTAACATTCTTTGCTGCATTTGATAAAGATGTACCAAAAGAAGCATGGAGATTTTTAACCGGCAGCAGGGAAGAGATAAAAAAAGTTACTGATGCAGCAGGATTTTATTTTCAACGTAAAGACGATCAGTTTTTACATACAGGTGCATTCATCTTCCTTGATAAAGAAGGAAAGATTTGCAGGTATTTAATTCCGAATTACAGCGACAAAAGCGGTTTTGGAATTTTACCTTTCGATTTTAAAATGGCTGTTCTGGAAGCGGCTGATGGAAAGATAACTCCAACAATAGCAAGAGTACTTCAGTTTTGTTTTAGTTATGATACTGAAGGACAGAAATACACGTTGAATTTTACAAGAATTTTTGGTGCCGGAATTATAATCCTGGTTATATTGTTTTTAATATTTATAGTATTCAAACCAAAAAGAGAAATTATTAAAGCGAGGTAATTTTTTATGTCTGCCGATGCAGTTACATTAGATCCGAATGACAAAGAACCCAGTTATCTGGATTATAAAGGAAAATATTCAGGCATAAGGGGATGGATCTTTTCAACAGATCATAAACGAATTGGAATTCTCTACCTGATTGGAATTCTTACTTTCTTTATTGCCGGAGCAACGTTTGGTTTCCTCATGAGGTTAGAGCTTATCTCGCCGGGTGAAACTATTATGAGTGCCCAAACTTATAACAGGTTTTTTACACTGCATGGTGTAATAATGATATTTTTATTTATCATCCCGGGAATTCCTGCAGTTTTTGGTAACTTCTTTCTTCCCATTTTAATTGGCGCAAAAGATGTTGCTTTCCCGCGCTTAAATTTATTTTCCTGGTATCTATACTTAACAGGCGGAATTCTTGCGTTACTTTCTATTGTTATGCCGGGCGGAGCAGCGGATACAGGTTGGACTTTTTATATTCCTTATAGTGTACGAACTGATACTAATGTTATTTATTCTTTATCTGCTGCTTTTATCCTGGGCTTTTCATCAATTCTAACAGGATTAAATTTTGTAACAACTGTTCACAGGTTACGTGCACCGGGAATGACATGGTTTAAAATGCCTTTGTCCGTTTGGTCATTTTATGCAACTGCGTGGGTACAAGTTTTAGCAACTCCTATTATTGGAATTACTTTACTGCTTGTTGCAATTGAAAGAGTATTACACGTAGGTATTTTCGATCCATCTTTAGGTGGCGATCCTGTTTTATATCAGCATTTATTTTGGATTTATTCTCATCCGGCAGTTTATATAATGATTTTTCCGGCAATGGGAATTGTTTCAGAAATTATTCCGGTATTTGCACACAGAACTATTTTCGGTTATAAGTTTATTGCATTTTCAAGTATTGCAATTGCTTTATTTGGTTCTCTTGTTTGGGCGCATCATATGTTTACAGCTGGGATGAGTGATACCGGGCAGTTTATATTTTCGTTGCTCACAATGATAGTTGCAATTCCAAGTGCTATAAAAGTTTTTAACTGGGTTGCTACTTTGTATAAAGGTTCGATTGATTTAGCTACACCTATGCTTTATGTTCTCGCATTTATTTTTCTATTTACAATTGGTGGATTAACCGGGGTTATGCAAGGTGTAGTTTCGATAGATATTCAACTTCACGATACTGCATTTATTGTTGGGCATTTCCATTATGTAATGTTTGGCGGAACCGGTTTTGCTTTATTTGCCGCATTACATTACTGGATGCCGAAAATGTTCGCAAGAATGTATAATAGAAAATTAGCAAAAACTGCTTTTTGGTTCGTTTTTATCGGTTTCAATACCCTTTATTTTCCAATGTTAGTGATGGGCTGGCTTGGAATGCCAAGAAGATATTACGATTATCTTCCACAGTTTCATCCTTATCATTTAACTTCAACTATTGGCTCATGGATTTTGATAACAGGTTTAATATTAATGTTTTACAACCTGTTCAAAGCATTAAAAAGCGGACCTGTTGTAACAGAAAAAAATATTTGGGGTGGGGAAACCCTTGAATGGCAGATAGATACTCCTCCTATTCACGAAAATTTTATAGAAATTCCTGTTATTGAAGAAAGTCCTTATCAGTATAAAGAAAATGATTTAATCCTTGATGAAAATAAGGAGGAAAAGTGAGTACACAAGAAAACTCAGTGGCTCACACTCACAGAGATGATTATGGCGCCCGGATGGGAATGTGGCTATTCTTATTTACAGAATTGATTCTTTTTGGGGGTATGTTCCTTGTTTATTCTGTTTACAGGTTTACCAATCAAGCAGAATTTCATCTTGCAGCAACAGAATTGAATACAATTATTGGAACATTTAATACAGCAATATTACTTACAAGCAGTTTAACAATGGCTCTTTCCATAACAGCAATACAGAAAAATAACAGAACATCTATCTATATTCCTCCAGTTGCTTACTATTCTGCTTGGTCTCTTTTTTATGGTAAATAAATATTTTGAATGGACTGCAAAAATAAATCATGGTTGATTTCCCGGTTCGGATGAATTGCTCTCTAAAAGTTCGGGCGAAATTCTCTTTTTTGGTCTTTATTATGTGATGACAGGATTACACGGATTGCACGTTCTTGTAGGTATGATATTAATTGCAGTGATGGCTGGATTTACATCAAGAGGAATAATAACACACGATAATTATGTAAAGCTGGAAAATACAGGACTTTACTGGCACCTCGTTGATATAATCTGGATCTTTTTATTCCCATTATTCTATCTGATAACTTAACGGGATCAAAATGGAAAATAATAATTCACATAGCCAGAACTCTCACGGTTTTGGTATTTATATTTTAGTTTGGATTGCACTTATTGCTTTTACAGTAGTAACCGTTACAGTTGCAGGAATGGATTTAAGAGGATTAACTGTTACCGTTGCAATGGTAATTGCTTCTGTAAAAGCATACCTGGTATTATCTATTTTTATGCATCTACGCAGTGAGGGTAAAACTTTTATAGTATTTGTTGTGGTGGCGTTACTCTTTTTGCTAGTATCTTTTATTTTATTATTTGCAGATTATTCTTTTCAATAAGGGATTAGGAAATGTTTAACGGAGCTTCAAGTTTTATAGAATCTGTAGACGGTGTTTTCCTGTTTACTATAATTGTTTCAGTTTTTTTCCTTGTCTTGATAACTGCACTAATGATTGGGTTTGTTATTAAATATAACCGGAAAAAGAATCCGAAGGCTGTAAATATTAAAGGAAATACTAAACTAGAAATTATATGGACTGCAATTCCAACGATTTTGGTCTTAATTATGTTTTGGTATGGATGGATCGGTTACCTCGATATGGTAAATGTTCCCGAAGATGCAATGCCCGTTGATGTTACTGCACAAATGTGGAGTTGGAAATTTAAATATTCAAATGGTATGGAAACAGATTCATTATATGTTCCGGTTAACAAGCCCGTTAAGCTTAACTTAAAATCAAACGATGTTAGTCATTCTTTTTTTGTTCCGGCATTCAGAATTAAAAAAGATGTTTATCCTGGAACTGAAAGAGTAGGTTTGGTTTAAGCTACAGAAATTGGTAGAGTATGATATAGCTTGTGCCGAATATTGTGGTTTAAATCATTCCTATATGTATTCCAAAATTCATGTTCTTTCGCAGGAAGATTTTGATAACTGGTTTTATGGTATAAGTGAAGAAGATCAGAAATTACTTGAAGAGATGACTAACGATAATGAAGAAGAAAACTTGATTGAAAATTAAAATGAATTCACTGAATTTTAATTTGAAGGAAAAATTAAAAATATTAATTGAACTAACCAAGTTCAGAATTACGTCTTTTGTAGCCATTACAACTGCATTCGGTTTTATAGCTGCAACGGGTTCAGTTAATTTGGATATTATTCCTGTGCTGGTTGGAATTCTTTTACTTGCTTGCGGATCAGCAGCGCTTAATCATTACCAGGAAAGACATCTCGATTCAATGATGAGCAGGACATCTAACAGACCAATTCCTTCAAAACGAATTTCTGAACGTGATGCTTTACAAATTTCTTTGCTTTTTATTGTTTCCGGATCACTGATTTTATTTTTTGGAGCAGGAGCGTTAGCATTAGGATTAGGACTTCTAAATTTAATCTGGTATAATCTTGTTTATACACTTCTAAAAAGGAAAACACCTTTTGCTATTATTCCCGGTTCTTTAGTTGGTGCTATTCCTCCTACTGTAGGATGGGTTGCTGCTGGAGGTTATTTATTCGATCCACAAATTATTATTATTTCATTCTTCTTCTTTATCTGGCAAATTCCACATTTTTGGCTATTACTATTAATTTTTGATGAAGATTATAAACAAGCAGGTTTGCCAACCCTTACGCAAGTTTTTGAAAGGAAGCAGCTTGCACGTATTACTTTTATTTGGGTGGTTGCAACTGCTGTAACTAGTTTGCTTATTCCTCTCTTCGGACTTGTTAAACTCGTCCCGGTAAACTTATTACTTTGCGTCGGCGGAATCTTTTTAACCTGGAATGCATTTAAACTCATTACTGAAACCGAAAATGATCTTTCGTTCCGGTTTGCGTTCAGGTATATAAATTTGTTTGCCCTGTTTGTGGTTCTCATGGTTTCATTAGATAATCTCATAATCAGGTAATTTGTTTGTAAATAAAATAATTAGCTATTATACGCTTTGGGAAAATAATTCAGTTGACCAGAAACTTTTTGATAAGTAACTTTAATAAATTTATTAACTAAAAGGTAACAAATAATGCAATTTATAAAATCCCTTCTTGTCCTGGTTATTATTGGCTTGTTTACATCAGCATCATTTGCTCAGTTAGATCCTGTTACGTATCAAGGTCCTTCTGATGGAAGTGTAGCTAATGGAGTTTTACAAACCACAGATAATTTTAGCTATAATTGAGGAAAGTGTAGGACCACTTACAATAATTCCACCAATTGAAGTGGAAGATCCGGTTTTTGAAGCACAATATATTGAGTGGGATGAATCATTACTTCCTGAGTACATTTATGTAGAAGATGCTAATGCTAGAAAGAATCCTATTGCTAACCCAGAGAATACAGTTTTATTAAGCAGTTTTCCCGGTCCTGGCGCGACCGGTTTTATTCCTCCTGATCCTCATTTGGCAGTTGGTCCCAATCATATAATTGCTGCTGTTAACAGCCGATTTACCATTTATGATAAAGAAGGAAATGTATTAAAAAATATTAGTGCAGGAGCTTGGTTTGCACCAGTTTCATCCCGATGAAAATGGCGACCCGCAGGTTCTTTATGATCACTTATTCTAACAGGTGGTTCCTACTTTACATGGAACTAAATACAAAGTACACAAGTTGCAGGTAATTTAATTGCTGTTTCAGATGATGATAATCCTTTAGGCGATTGGTACCTCTACCGCCTGGATACAAAAAAGCACGGAACTGTTAATTCAAGTACCTGGGGAGATTATCCTCAAATTGGCTACGACGATGAAGCTTTTTATGTAGTTACTCGTCTTTTTGGATTTGGTAGTGGCTTTTTTGGGTGTAAAATTAGAATAATTGATAAAGCTGAATTATATGGGGCAAATGGCGGGCAGTTAACCTGGACCGATATCTGGGATATTCGTGATCCTGAAAGTGTTTCGCTGAGCGCCAGATGGTATTCACCCGGTAAATCTCATACAATCCGAATGAGGATGGTTGGTTCTATCTGGGCTAACAGAACCGGCGCAAACTATTATATAGCATATATAATTACTGATCCTCTTACTAATCCTATTCTAACAGGGCGGCGTATTCCAGTACAACAATATTTTATGGAGCAACTCCTAATGCAAATCAATTGGGCGGAGGCAGTCCATTAATTGAATTAATGGTAGCCATATAAAAACCGCACCGGTGATCAGAGATGGATTTCTTTACGGTACTCATTCGATTCAGGAATTCAACAAGTGTCAATATATCAAGTGTAAAATATTTCAAGTTTAATTTAAGTACAGCTTGCCTTAGACGAAGTTGGAGAATTTGGAGCTGTAGGGATATTACTATATTTATCCAACAATTACTGCTGATTTAGATCATAATTTAGCTTTAACATTTAGCAGATCTGCCGATACAGAATATATTGGTGCATACTACTCAAGCAAGTTAGCTGCAGATCCTCCAGGTCTTCAACCAAGCCAGCCTATGGCAGAAGGACAGGGAAATTATATTGTAACGTTTGTGGCACCCGAAATCGTTGGGGTGATTACTTTGGTATTTGCATTGATCCGGAAAATTTTTACGATGCATGGCTTCTCTCCGAATATGCATCAGCAACAAATCAATGGGGAACATGGATATAGTGAAATAAGAATGGCTCCGTACAGTGGAGCTCATTTATATTCCAATCCAGCTATAACAAACATTGGAGATGTAGAAGTAGGAACGACAAGTAGTAACACAACAATTCTGGTCGCAAACTACGGGGATGCAGATTTGGTTATTACCGATATACCATCATCAGTAGGAGATTTTGACTTTAGAAACGACTTTATCATTTCCCGTAACTCTAGCATCATACGACTCACTTGAAATAGAATTTTCATTTTCGCCAACTGTACCCGGAGACACAACAGTTGAGTACACAGTAAGCAGTAACGACCCGAGCTTTAGCGGTCTAACTATTACCGGAAATGGTTATAATATGTTTCCAGCTCTGGATAAAACGATATACGCATCAACAGGTAGCCAGAATAACGGGGACATAATAACAATTGATAAAACAACAGGCACAGGAACTACAGTTGGAGCATCGCTGTTTTCCGGGATAAAAGATATTACAATACATCCAACTACAGGAATAATGTATGGATTGATAGCTCGTTCCGGAGATGCAGATATAGTAAGAGTAAGTGCAGCAGGGGATGCATATTTATTATTTACAGTATCAATACCCACAATGGCAGGTATAGCATTTAATACAGCGGGCACATTATACGGGATAACATCAGGTGGAGGGGGAGATATCTATACAATAGATTTAGTGAGTGGAACAACAACATTTGTAGTAACAGGTCAAGGCTCCTATTCGGGAATAACCTTTAACCCTGTAACGAATGAGTTGTGGGCATCATCGCGTAGTTTTATCCCGCCGAACAAAGATGCAATATTCACAGTAGATTTAGCCACAGGAGATACAACAATAATAGGACATACAGGATTAGGCGAAATAACAAATGATATAGTATTTGATGAAAACCAGAATCTATACGGTGTAATTGGAGCGGCTAGCGCAATTAATGACTTTATAAGTATAGATATATCGAATGGAGTTGGAACTATAGTAGGACAAGTAGGAATGAAGAATGTATTGGGATTAGCATTTGAAGAAACAGGAGTAACTTCAGTTGAAGATGATGTAAATACAACAATACCAACGGAATTCAGCTTAGCGCAGAATTACCCTAACCCGTTTAATCCATCTACAACAATCCAGTTCTCAATACCTGTTAATTCTGATGTAAAATTGGTTGTTTACAATATGCTGGGTCAGGCAGTAGCAACTCTGTTAAATGAACAGAGAAGTGCTGGTACACATACCATACAATGGAATTCTTCTAATACAAACGGTGTTAAACTTAGCAGTGGCGTTTATTTCTATAAATTAAATGCAGCTGGAATGAATGGTAAAGAGTTTAACCAAATTAGAAAGATGGTTCTGTTGAAATAGTAATTTATTTTATCTGATCATAGTGTTATTAAACTATCCCTCTAGGTAGCTACTTAGAGGGATTTTTTATTAGATTATATTTACAAATTATTATTGTATTTAGAAGGAGAATTTCATGAATTACAAATCAACCTTAACCAAAAGGATTCTATTTTCCCTCATCTTCATTTCACTTTTTTAGAGGATATAATGAAAAAAATAATTCTTAGTATTCTTCTTATTCTTATAGCCTTTTTACATGCAACACTGAGCTTTGCCCAAATCTCACCTAAAAAAGGTGTAACACCACCAGCTTACATTTGGGAATTTCAGCAGATGATTCAAAGCGAATATTCGAATGGCTATTATGCAGATAAGTTTAGAGAGAGAAAAAATTTAAGAGAAAAAATTTCAGAGGGATTACTGCCGGAAGCCACGCTGGTGACAGATACTGTTTTTGCGCTTACTCTGATGGGACAATATCCTGACTTATCTGGTTATTACACTCAACCGGAATTTCAATCTCAACTTTACGATGGACCTAATCCAACCGGAACAGTTACTGAATATTATACTGAAGTCTCTTACAATCAGCTTTACTTTACAGGAGATGCTAAAGGTTGGTATGATGTCCCTGGTAATCTTCAAAGTTATGTGGGTGGGAACGGTGGACCACAATTTGTTGTGGATGTAATAGTGGATGCTGATCCTACTCTTAACTTTGCAGATTATATTCAGTATTATGACGGTCAGGGAAGACCACGCATTTCATTTCTGGCGATTGTTCACAGTGGCGCTGGGGCGGAGGCAGGGGCCAACAATATTTGGTCACACAGATGGAATTTTACAGTGCTTCCAGGCCAAGGGCCATATACCACAAACGATGTTGATCCGATTTCCGGACAAAATGTTATTATTGACGGACCTTATGCAATTATGCCCGAACGTAACGGCAGTAACAATAATAGTGGAACACTTATAGAGATTGGTGTTTTTGCGCACGAATTTGGTCACATATTTGGAATACCTGATCTTTACGATACAGATGGTTCTTCTGAGGGTCTTGGAAACTGGTGTTTAATGGGTGGTGGAGCTTGGGGAGGGAGTGGAACTACCCCGGAAACTCCAGTCCATATGAGTGCATGGGTAAAAAAGGAACTTGGCTGGGTAACCCCCATTAATATTACATCATTTCAAAATGTACTCTCAGTACCAAACGTTGAAGAAAATCCAATTGTATATCGAATGTGGAGAGGCTCCTCAATTACCCCTGAGTACTTTTTAATTGAGAACAGGCAAAAGATTGGTTTTGATGTTAACATTTATGATTCCGGTTTCCTAATTTTTCATGTAGATGAAACACAAAATGGCAACCAAAATGAAAATCGTTATCTGGTTGATCTTGAGCAAGCGGATGGTTTGCGAAATCTGAATAATGGACAAGGTAGAGGGGATGCAGGAGATCCTTTCCCGGGTTCCAATCAAAACACAAGATTTGATTTTAATACTAATCCTAACAATAAGGACTATTCATTGCAGAACACATTTGTTTCTGTTAGAAATATTCATAAAGACGGGAATATGATGGTTGGGGATTTTGAAGTTGGACCACGATCCGGTGCTTCTGCATATGGTGACCCAATTACAAGTGATTTTGGAGGCGTTGAAGTTGGGACAAATAGCATTATTAAAACAGTTATTCTGACAAATTATGGTGATCATGACTTAGTAATATCTGATATTCCCTCATCAGTTGGTGATTTTAATTTGGTTTCATCTCTTTCTTTTCCTATTACACTTTCTCCTTATCAGGATACTTTATCCCTCGCATTTACATTTAGTCCAACAGTTGTAGGTAGTGCGCAAGAATACTATACTATGAGCAGTAATGACACTGATTTTCCTGGATTTAATATGTTGGGCCTTGGGGTTATTGTATATCCTGCACTTGATAAAACAATTTATGCTTCATCCGGTGAAATGAATAGTGGTGAAGATATTAATAATTGACGCAACTACTGGAGCAGGCTCTATACTTGGCTCTTCATTATTCGATGAGATTAAGAGTTTATCAATTCATCCAACATCAGGGACAATCTACGGCTTAGTTTCACGAAATATTGATGCAGATATAATTAAAGTTAATTCTGGTGGTGGGGATTCATATACCCTTTTCACTTTAGATTTACCTCAAATGGCCAGCATTGCGTTTGATACAACAGGCACACTATATGGAATGTTAAGAAACGGAAAATTATATACAATAGATTTGGTTAATGGCATATATCATTTGGTTGTAGATGCTGTTAGTAGTTATTCAAGTATAGTATTTCATCCAATGACCAATGAACTTTGGGCATCCGCATCAATTATTGCGGGTCCGAATGTAGATGCCATTTTCAAGGTTGACGAATCTACTGGCGATACAACTATTGTTGGACATACGGGATTGGGTAAACAGACAAATGATATTATGTTTGATGAAAGTTCAAATCTGTATGGAATTATTGGAGCAGATAACGAGTTAAATGATTTTATCAGTATTGATGCATCAAATGGTAATGGTACTATAATCGGATCAATAGGCTTCCAGCATATTCTTGGCTTGGCTTATGAAGAAACAGGAGTAACATCTGTTGATAATGATGCAAATAACACAGTTCCAACGGAATTCAGCCTAGAACAGAATTATCCTAATCCATTTAACCCAACAACAAAAATTCAGTTCTCGCTACCCGTTAACTCAGATGTGAAACTAACTGTTTATAATATGTTAGGGCAGGAAGTAGCAACTCTATTAAATGAACAGAAAAGCGCAGGTACTCATACCCTGCAATGGAATTCTTCGAATACAAAAGGTGTTAAGCTTAGGCAGTGGCGTTTATTTCTATAAATTAAATGCTGCTGGAATGAATGGTAAAGAGTTTAACCAAATTAGAAAGATGGTTCTTCTGAAATAATAATTATTCAACTATTCGATCAATTAAACTATCCCTCTAGGTTGTGGCTTAGAGGGATTTTTTATTAGATTATTGAGTAGAAATAAATTAGTATTTAAAGGAAAGACAATGATGAACATTTCTACCATTACCAAGCATCTTAGTTTCACTAATCTTAATTTTATATTATATTTACCAGACGTAATTGCACAAGATGATGCCAAATATTGATAATACATTTGGTATGATCCGACCGCCTGTACCACCAGAATTATTACTTGAGTGATGTATTAACTTCGGATGAAGGATTTGATAATTTTTTCTTAGGAATAAACTTTGCTGAACCTCATATTTCAACAAATCCGATGAGTACCTACAGAATACTTTAATGCATTTAACACAAATGGTACTCATTACACGTATGATGGTAATGATTGGTTTTCACAAACCCCGCCATTTGGAACTGTTATGCGAGGTGATCCGGTTACTGCTTACGACAGCCTTGGTAATCTTTATTATGAAAACATGTACGGTAGTGCAGGTATATTGGGTTGTAAAGTTATTGTCTCAACCGATAATGGTGCAACATGGTCTCCTTCAGTTACCTCGATATCGGGAAATGATAAAAACTGGATTGCTGCCGATCAAACAGCCGGTCCCTATGCAAATTATGTTTACACAACAATGACACAGGGCAGTGGTCATGCAGTTGCCAGAAGCACAGACTTAGGCCAAACCTGGGCACAAACCGGATTTTTCTCAAGTAGTCCAAGACCTGGTGCAATGGTGGCCGTTGGTCCTAATACTATTGGAGGAATATACCAGGTGGTGCCGTTTATGTTGTAACAAATCATACAAGTACATTTGCGCCTCTTTATTCATTTTATTTATCCACAGACGGAGGTGCAAATTGGGTCCTTAAATCTACTCAGCAGTTTGCAAATTACGTTGGTACAAATGTAGGTGGTAGGCACTCTGTTGAAAATATGAGAACAAGACCTTACCCGTTTATTACAGCAGATAATAGTTACGGACCATTCAGAGGCAGACTATATTTGGTTTATGCATCTAATAATCCTGTTGGAAATGGTAATAAACCAGATATTTACTGCAGGTATTCTGATAATCAGGGAGTAAGCTGGTCATCTCCTGTTACAATTAATGATGATCCTAATTCTACTGTTAACCATCAATGGATGCCGGCTACCTGGTGCGATAAAGAATCGGGCAGACTCTATACTAAATGGTTCGATACGCGAAATGTCCCCTCAAGCGATAGCGCAGAGGTATATGCATCCTATTCTGATGACGGAGGTGTTACCTGGGTGGAAAACCAAAATCTTTCAACTTCCAAGTTTAAAATTGATTGCTCAACTTGTGGAGGCGGCGGTACACCACGTTACCAGGGTGATTACGATGCTATTACATCCAACAGTATAACATCAATGTCGGTATGGTCCGATTTTAGAAATGGCGCATTTGGTAGTTATGTAGCTTATTTTCCTGACTTTGCTATGACAATTTCTACTGATAGTGATACTATGAGAACCACAGAAGTCTGGAAATTACAATAAAAGTACCGGCTGTTAAATTATATGATAAAACTGTCAAATTTTCTGCAACAGTGGATCCGCCTGCCAATTTTAATTTTTCGTTTCCGCAAGGGGATTCTTTAACTGCCTTTCCGGATTCAATTCCGATGACTAATCTCTGCAAATAATGTTGCAAACGATACGTATACAGTTACAATAAGTGGAACAGGTCCAAATGGAACTCCAGTACATAAAAGAACAGTTACCATTTTAGCAACTGAACCTACAACTACCGTTCTGAAGCCAAATGGTGGAGAAGAACTATTTGTTGGTGCCTTATCCGGTTATCTGGGAAAAAATATTTGTTGATACAGTTAAACTTGAATATTCAACTGATGGTGGTAGTACATGGATTATGATTACAGAGAATGCCTTTAAATCAACATTACCTGTTATACACCCCAAAAAGAAAATTGAATCCGTTGATGTTGAAGATGAGATTGAAAGCTCATCGCAATATGATTGGATCATTCCAAACACAATATCTAATGATTGCTTAGTTAGAGCATCCGATAAAAACGATCCTGCTGTTTTTGATATTAGCGATAGTATCATTTTCAATTATTTCTGCACCATCTCCAATTATGGAGACTGCAGACTTCAAGTGTTGATTCAACAATTCTTTGTGTTGATGTTGTGGATACTTTGCTTGCATGGGCAGGAACAAAAGGTGGTAAAGTACTTAAAACAACAGATGGAGGTGTAACCTGGAGTGTAATCTCCAGCTCATTAGGTGGAGATGTTTACAGTATCGCTGCAATTGATAATCAGAAAGCAATTGTTATTGTTAATTCACCAGGTGTAACACGCATTCGTAGAACAGTATCATTCGGTGTAAGCTGGGGTACAGTTTATGAAGATACCAGCCCAGGTGCGTTTTTAAATGCTATACATATGTTTGATGAAGATAACGGATATATAGTTGGTGATCCGGTTAATGGTGAATGGATATTATTGCAAACTGCGGATGCAGGAGCCAATTGGTCCTCAGCATCAACATTAACTCAAAATGGATCTGAGACTGGTTGGAGCAATTCAATGGATTGGGTTGGTGATCAACACGGATGGTTTGGAACAGACAATGGACGGATTTATCATACAAGCAACAACGGTAGTACCTGGCTATCATCTCAAACTTCATTTACAAACAGTATCGCAGTTGCATTTACAGATGTACAAAACGGTATTGCGAGTGGAGACGGAACTGATCGTACTGTAGATGGTGGTACAACCTGGTCAGTTTCACCGGATCAATTACCCGGCACAACTTTTAGTGGTACAGCTATTAAAAATTCACCGGGTAGATGGTATTTTGTGTCAGGAAATGAAGTATATAAATCTCATAACCATGGGGATAGTTTTACATTAGATTATTCTCAGGCAAATGTTTTACAGCATATTAAAATGAAAGTGGTTCCTGCTGGCGATAATGATTGGATATGTGGATACGCTGTGGGTGATAACGGAACAATAGCAAAGTACATAGAACCATTTACAGTTACTAATGTAGAAACTGATTCCTATTTAGTTCCGGAAGAATTCGCGTTGCAGCAGAATTATCCGAACCCATTCAATCCAACAACAACAATCCGGTTTTCATTACCTATAAATTCGGATGTACACATTGTTGTTTATAATTTATTGGGACAGGAGGTTGCAAAACTGATAAATGAGGAGAGAAGTGCTGGTACTCATTCCATAGTATGGAATTCTTCAAATACAAACGGTGTTAAGCTTAGCAGTGGTATTTATTTTTATGAATTGAAAGCTAAAGGAATTAATGGAGGAAGTTTTCAGGAAATAAGAAAAATGGTTCTGCTGAAGTAATATTAGTTAACAACAATTTACAAATTTGAAAATCCCTCATAGTATATCTTTGAGGGATTTTTTTTATCTTATAACATTGTCTGTATTTAATTATTAGAGGTTATGATGAAAGTTATAAGATTCTTCTCTGTTTCAATCCTAACAATTCTTTTTTCATCCTATTCAGTTGCTCAACTAGATTCAGTATGGTATCAAGGACCTTCTGTTGGCAGTGTAACCAGCGGAGCAATTCAAACTACAGATATTTTTACGGATGACATTCCACTATTTGGTGTAGAGTTAAAAATCAATCCACCAATCAATGGAAGTGAAGATGAAATTGGAGATATGTTGCATAATTGGGATGAATCTCTACTTCCTGAATATGTTTATGTTGAAGACTCTAATGTGCCAGCAGATCAAAAAGGCAATGGCAGTCATACCGTTCTCCTCAATAGTTTTGAAGGGATTGCAATGACTAATTTTATTCCTCCCGATCCTGCTATTGCCGTTGGACCAGATCATATCATAATCTGTGTGAATAGTATGTTCAGGATTTATGATAAGAAAGGAAACATCATAAAAACCATCCCTGCTGGTGGTTGGTGGGGGCCTGCCTGGCCAGATGAGAACGGAGACCCGCAAGTAATTTATGATCATTATGCTGGAAGATGGGTTTTAGTTTGGATGCAGGTAAATGATGCAGCTCAAACTGCAGGAAATCTTATTGCTTATTCGGATGATGAGAATCCTTTAGGCGATTGGTATATGTACAGGTTGGATACAAAAATGCACGGTATAGTTCCTTCCAACACCTGGGGCGATTACCCACATGTTGGTTTTGATGAAGAAGGTATTTATATATTAACTCGCTGTATTGATTTTGGTGGAAGTGGTCTTCTGTATAATAAAATTAGAATAATAAATAAGAATGAACTTTATTCGAGTAATGCCGGACCTCTAACTTATAATGATATTTGGGATATCCGCAAACCCGGTGAGGGAGCAGCAGGACAAATGTTGGATTGTATTCATCCTGGAATTTCTTATACACCGGGCAATGGTGAATGGTTTTACTGGGCAAGAGGTATATACGGAGGAAATCCAGTAAGTGCAGATTTTTATGCGATCTATAAAATAACAAATCCGCTTACTTCACCAGTTTTAGAAGGAAAGGTTTTACCTGTTCAACCTTATACTTCCCCTCCATTAGCTAATCAACTTGGAGGAGGTATGGGTTTAGAAACTATTGGATGGATTACAGCGAGACCAGTTGTTAGAGATGGTTACTTATATACATCACACGATATTCAAAACAGCACTAATGCAAATTACTCATCAATAAAATATTTAAAAATTGATCTAAGCACTGTCTCAATAATTGAAAATGTTGAGTTTGGTTCAATTGGATATTTTTATTTATTTCCAGCTTTAACAATAGATCAGGATAAAAATATTGCGGTAACGTTTAGCCGGTCTGGTGATACTGAATACGTTGGTTCATATTATTCTACATGGCATGCTAACGATCCTGCTGGCTTTAGCCCTAGCCAACCAGTGGCAGAAGGGCAGGGAAATTATGTGGTAACTTACAGCGGATCAATAAATCGTTGGGGAGATTATTTTGGAATTTATCTCGATCCTGATAATTTTTATGATGTTTGGACATTTAGCGAATATGCTGCAGCAACTAATGTCTGGGGAACTTATGTCGGTCAAATAAGGATGGTTCCTTTTCCCGGACCAACAGTTTTTACCAATCCAGATTTTATTGACTTTGGAGATTTAGAGGTGGGAACTACAAGCGACATTTCAACAATTCAATTTGCAAATTATGGAGATCAAGATCTAGTTATTACGGATATACCTTTATCGGTAGGAGATTTTAATTTAGAAACGAGTTTATCATTCCCATTAACCCTTTCTTCATACGACTCACTAGAGGTAGAATTTTCGTTTTCTCCTACTCTAGCCGGAGAAACAACTATAGAGTATACAATAAGCAGCAATGATACTAGCTTTAGTGGTCTTACTCTTGCTGGAAATGGATATAAAATGTATCCTGCGTTGGATAAAACAATCTACGCATCAACAGGAGGTCAGAATAACGGAGATATCATAAAAATAAATAAAATATCAGGAGCAGGAGCAATCGTTGGACCATCTTTATTTACTGAGATAAAAGATATAACAATCCATCCGAGCACAGGGATAATGTACGGATTGGTAGCTCGTTCCGGAGATGCAGATATAGTAAGAGTAAGTGCAGCAGGAGATGCTTATTTATTATTTACAATATCAATACCAACAATGGCAGGTATAGCATTTAATACAACCGGTACACTTTACGGAATTACATCAGGCGGAGAGATCTATACGATTGATTTGATAAATGGGACGATAACATTTGTAGTAACAGGTCAGGGCTCCTATTCAGGAATAACTTATAACCCTGTAACGAATGAGTTGTGGGCATCATCGCGCAGTTTCGTACCGCCGAACAAGGATGCAATATTCACAGTAGATTTAGCCACCGGAGATACGACAATAATAGGACATACAGGATTAAACATACAAACGAATGATATAGTATTTGACGAAAATGAAAATTTGTATGGAGTTATTGGAGCGAGTAGTGAGCTAAATGATTTTGTAAGTATAGATATATCAAATGGAGTTGGAACAGTGATAGGATCAGTAGGAATGAAGAATGTATTGGGGTTGGCATTTGAAGAAACAGGAGTAACCTCAGTTGAAGATGATGTAAATAAAACTGTACCAACGGAATTCAGTTTAGAGCAGAACTACCCAAATCCTTTTAATCCATCTACCAGAATAAGATACTCAGTTCCGCAAAATTCAAATGTTGAACTTAAAGTGTTTGACATTCTTGGAAGAAAAGTGATTACACTTGTAAACGAAATAAAATCCGTGGGAACTTATGAAATTTATTATAATGCCGTTGGTTTGCCAAGTGGAATTTATTTCTACCAGCTTCGTGCTGGAGATTATGTTGAAATTAAGAAAATGTTATTGCTAAAATAAATTGTAAGTTGAATTTAGTATATCAAGTATGAAAAAATCATTACTTTCTCTTATTTTTCTTTTATTGTCATTTAGCGGAAATTCACTTAAAGCTCAATACGTCCCAACATCACCTTACTTGCTAAATCCTTCACTTGCAATCGGATATACAGATAGCTGCGCACAATTCTGGTTGCAGACTTACGATTATGCTTCAGGCGGTTTTTTTACAAGAATAGGTAAGATTGGAAATATTTTAGGACCTAATAAACATATGCTTACACAATCCCGGAATATTTATGGAATGGTTCGTGCGTATATGCTAACAGGAGATACAGCCTATATTAATCTTGCAAAAGAAGCTCTAAATTGGATGTACGCGCATGCCTGGGATAACACGAATAACGGTTGGTTTCAGGAATTAGATATTAATGGTAACCCGATAAATCCCAGTGGCGATAAAACGGCTTTTTACCAGCACTATGCTTTACTGGGTATAGCGGCTTATTATGAAGCAACGGGAGATACAGTTGCATGGAATTGGTTGATGAAGGGTTATAATCATCTTGAAGATATTTATTGGGACACACGATCTGCTTACCTGGGTTATTATGATAAGGCAAGTTTCAACAATCAGAATCTCTTGGATAAAAGTTTTAATGCAACAGTGGATGCGATTACAACCCATCTTTTATATCTCTATTTAATGAATGAAGATTTGGCTTATCGATCTAGATTAGAGGAACTCGCAAATGAAATCATTGATTACATGGTTGTTAGCATGCCCTGGCAGGCAATAGGATTTGTTGAAAGATACGACTCCGATTGGAATTGGGATAACGGTGAAACTATGACAATAATGGGACATGTTTTAAAAGCCGGCTGGTGCTTAGCAAGAATCCATCAATTATTTCCTGATCCATCTTATATAAATAATGCAGAAATATTAGTTACTCATGTTTGGGATAACGGCTATGACCATGAATATGGGGGACCTTATAAAGATTTTAATCGTGTTACAGGCGAAATGTTAATGTGGGGATTACCCGATACTGCAAAGGCTTGGTGGCAAATGGAGCAGGCAATTACAGCAGGGTTGCAAATGTATGATATCACAAAAGAATCCTGGTACTTGCAGATGGTTGATGAAACAATAAATTTTTATATGAACTATTTTGTAGATCACGTTTATGGAGAAGTCTATGCAGATAGAACCCGCTACGGTGGATTAGCATGGAATGAAGAAAAGGGCGGCGATGGGAAGGCAGGATATCATTCAATTGAAACAGGTTATTATACATACTTGTACGGAAGTCTTTTCTATACTTATGAACCGGTTACTTTGCATTATTATTATGAACCGCTTAATTACAACCGTGAATTTTTACTTACCCCATTGGCAATAAAAGATACAAACCTAATTATTACGCAGGTTTTAAAGGATGGGCAAGCTTATACAAACTTCGATCCTAATGATAGAATCCTCTTTTTACCATCAAGTGAAGGGGGATATTTTGAAGTTACGTATCAACCTGTAAATACGAGCAGTGTTTCTGATGAATATATTTTACTTGATGAATATGAACTCCATCAAAATTATCCTAATCCTTTTAATCCATCAACAGCCATCAAGTATGAAATTAAAGAATTAACAGATGTTGAACTAAAAGTGTTTGATATATTAGGTAGAGAAATTATTACACTTGTAAATGAACTAAAACCACAAGGTAGTTATGAAATTGAATTCAATGCATCTGGTTTACCAAGTGGTATTTACATCTACCGCTTACAAGCTGGTTCATTTGTTGATACTAAGAAAATGATGGTACTGAAATAAGATATAAGCTAAACTAGTTTATACATTAGCCTCGATTTAATCGGGGCGTTTTTATTGTTGCTTGCCAAATGTAAACAGTGCCCAATTGTCAACAAAAGTTGCTTCTAACAATTAATTTAACCAATTTATATTTCAGATTTATATCTACACCTTGAGAGAAACGTTCTGAACGCAGTATCGAACTTTCTCTCTCACATCAATTGTGCTTCTCCCAAGGCAGTTCTAAATTATCAGACAGATGTAAATGATTATCATTTGAATAATTGATGATATTGTAACAATAGTCGTCTGTAGAGAACCATCATCAGAAAAAATTAAAGTTTATTTTTTTTGCTTCATTCACTTTTTGTGAAGTAAAGATTTAATGGAGAAGATGCATATGAAACTACTAGTATCTAAAGGGAAGCAACTTCTCCAAATAATTTAATAAACCATAAATAATATTTAAGAGGAGGAAGAAATGAAATCTATAGTTATTTCAGTTCTAATGCTTTCAATGTCAATTTTTTTCGTAAGCTGCGAGAATGAGGGTCAACTAACTCAGAGTACACCAGATGTAGAAAAGCAAATATTGGATAAAAAACCGATAAGCAGCGACCAAATAACCTTCACGGGAGACTTGGTGGGTGACGAGGAAGTTTTTGGTTGTTGTCCGAATGCAGGTCCGACTCCGCTATATTCATCATTGGAATTAATTGAGCCACCATTTCCGGTTGGAATATCCGGAAAATATGTTGACGGCGAGATTTTTATGAACTTCACAGGCCCCCAGAGTCCTGGGGCTTATCTGATAAAATTTTGGTCTGGATCACTATATCTTGAAATAAGAGGCGGTGTGGCCCATAAGGACAAAAGAACCAAAATTCTTACTGTGACATTTGAGACGAGGTTCCCTGTGAAGTCTGGATTGATGATGTATTAACAGCAACCGTACTAGTTGATTTTATCCTTATAAGAGCTCCTCTAAGAAAATAATTTAGACGAACTCAAAAGCGGGAGGGATTTAATATAAATTTCTCCCACTTATTAAAATTATATTTATATCTACCCCTTGAGAGAAACGTATGGGATAACGTTACTCTTAAAATCCTTTCAGGATATAGTGCTTCCCCCAAGGAGTAGAGTGCGGTAATACTTTACATTCACTCTTCAACCAAATTTAGGAGGCAGCTATGCGAGCATTAATAGTTATTGCATTTCTTTTCTTACATCTTACATCTTTTGCACAATGGACTCAAAAGGCGGATATTCCGACAGCTAGATGTTTTATATCAAGCTGTACCTTAGATGGTAAAATTTATGTAATTGGAGGTACCGAAAGTACAAGCCCTTCTGGGCCATCTGTTGGCACTATGGAAGTTTATGATCCATCCTGGATAGCTGGGATACAACCAAAGCCGATATGCCTACAAGCAGAGTAGAATTTGGTGCCTGTGCGGTAAATGGAAAAATCTATGCAATTGGGGGTGCAACCAATCACGGAGCATCGCCATTTGGAATGGTAGAAGAATATGATCCTTTAACCAACACCTGGGATAATACTACCAAAACACCTATGCCGACACCCCGCAAAGGTGCTGCGTACGGCGTTATTGATAATAAAATATATGTTGCCGGGGGTACGGAAGTCGCAAATTACACAGCTTCAAAAATATTGGAAATATATGATCCGGTAACCGATACCTGGGACACCACTAAAGCCCCAATGATTTACCGAATGTATTCTCCTACAGGTGCTGTAATCAATGACAAGTTTTACGTAATTGGAGGTTTGCTCGGGTATCCTCCGTGGACGGGACAAATGATTGTTCAGATGTATGATCCAACAATTGATGAATGGGATCGTGTGGCGGACTTGGACTCGGGAAGAGTGGGTCATACTACCAATGGCGTTGCGGGTAAGATATATGCAATTGGAGGAGACAGACAGCCACCAATCATTAGAGGCGTCGAAGAATATGATCCTAATACAAATATTTGGACTAGGATTGATCAAACCCCGTTTGAGTGGACTGGCTATACCGCAAGTGTGTTTGAGAATAAGATATATCTCTTTAGTGGTAGCCTGACCTCATTGCTAGCAGGATTTACTCCAACCAATGCTGTTTATTCCTTTGATCCTTCCTACTTTCAGGATACACTTCACGTTCCTGCTGATTACACAACAATTCAAGCTGCGATAGATGCTGCGTTGAATGGTGATATTGTTCTTGTGGCAGAAGATACTTATTACGAGAATATAAACTTCAAGGGTAAAGCTATAACAGTTGCCAGCCATTTTCTTATTGATGGAGATAAAACACATATTGAAAACACAATTATAGATGGTTCTCAACCAACATCATCCGGATAGCTGGCATCTGTTGTATAGTTTAATAAGTGGAGAGGATACAACATCCGTTCTTTGTGGATTTACTATAACTGGTGGTACAGGAACCTACCGCTGGATTACCGATTCAGAGGTTGGAGGAGGAATTAATGTATTTGAGAGTGGTGCTAAAATTATGTAACAATATAATTTAATACAATTCGATAATGATTCTATTGCCTATGGTGGTGGAATATTTAGTAGTTATTTCAATAGTGGCAATATTAACAATTATTAAGAATAATATTATTCAGGAATAATTCACTTGAATGGAACATTATCCGCTCGGTGGAGGAATATCATGATTAGATACTGGATATGACTTATATCCATTAATAAGATATTAGATAATAATAGTTCAACTGGCATTGGGCTTCAGGTGGAGGGATTGACGTGCTGGGGTACCAATTAATGAAATCATTATAAATAGCAATTTGATCAAAAGGTAATGACTACACAAACAAACAATGCTATGGGGGTGGAGGATATTGATCTTATGACAATTGTACAACTAACACTACCGGTTATAGAAAACAATATGATTGTTGGTAATTATACGAAATTTATGGAGGAGGAGTATTAGTTGACTCTGATTTAGATGAGCTATCGAAACTTGATAAGTATTAAAACGCCCAACACATCAAGAATCTGAATAATTTTCTTAAATCTTGTATTTTTTAGCAAACAATACAATTATTATATACAGCCGGTGCATCAGGGGTGGTGGAATTTATACACATGATACTACTTCTGATATTATGAATAGCATCGTATGGGGAAATACTGCTACCAGCAGATTATCAAATATCTGGTACAGTGAATGTTGTTTATTCAAATATTCAAGGTGGCTGGATAGGTGAAGGAAACATTAATGTTAATCCGGCATTTTCAGATACTCTATTTCATTTAGCGGATTCGAGTCTCTGCATTGGTGCAGGAATAGACTCTATAGATATGGGTGGAACAATGTATTACTGTCCCCCGTTTTGCTATTACGGAAGTCCTCGACCCAACCCATCAGGCTCAATGCCGGATATAGGCGCTTGCGAGTCAGAAAGAGATTCACCGCTCATAGTTGGTGTCAATGTTTTATCAGAACTTCCAGAACAGTATTCGCTTTCACAAAACTACCCTAATCCATTCAACCCAACGACAATAATTGTTTACGGGATAAGAGAAAAAACAAATGTTGAACTAAAATTATTTGATGTGCTGGGTAGAGAAGTAAAAACGATTATTAATAGTGAGCAGGCTGCTGGGTATTATGAAATAGAATTTATTGCGAGCAGACTAGCAAGTGGCGTCTATTTCTACAGACTACAAGCAGGAGATTTTGTTGAGACTAAGAAAATGGTGCTACTAAAATAACTTTAACATAAAATAAGAGGTAAAATAATGTCTGAGATAATGCTGCAGCTAAACTTTAACTTCAGTGTCACAAAGGAGGAATATGAACAAGCAGTTTCTCCCCTTGCTGATAAATTCGCAAATGTTCCCGGGCTTAAATGGAAAATATGGATACTAAATCCAGATAAAAGTGAAGCTGGTGGAATATATTTGTTCGAAAACCAGGCTTCTGTGGATAATTATTTATCTGGACCGCTTGCTGAAACTGTTACAACTCATCCTGCTCTTAGTAACTTTAGTATAAAGCAGTTTGGAATTATGAAAGATATAACTCAAATTACCCGAGGACCGGTTTAGAATAGTATTAAGGAATAAATCTACTTTAACCTCGAAAGAAATCAGCCCTTGCCGCCTTACTATAGGGCAGGGGCTTTTATATATTTTTATGTACAAAACAAAATTGGTTTAAGTTATGAAGAAAATAACATTTCTATACTTGTTATTATTGTTCTCATTAATATCTAGCTCGACTAACGAGATTGAGTGGGTTAATAGTTCTAAAAAAATTTCTAACTTCGATTCAAATGGAAAACTTTTCAACACAATTGAGCAGAATTGGAAAAATGAACAATGGGTAAACCGGGAGAAAATAGAATACAGTTATGACAAAGATGGCAATGAAATTGAAACTCTCACACTTCACTGGGATACGGAAGAATGGGAAAACCAAAAGCTTGAAAAAATTCAATATGATTTAAACAAAAAAATATCTTCTAAAATAGGAGCTAGCTGGAAATATACCGGATGGTTAGAAGAATTTAAATATATATATTTCTATGATGATAATTTAAATCTTACCAGAATTATTGGACTTCGAATGATGGATAGTGTATGGGTTGAAACTGCCAAAGATTTCAAGAAATATGATGATTTCGGAAACGAGATAGAATCCTGGTATCAATCTAGAAAATCTTATTATGATGAGGAAGGAGATCTTCATTATGCTGATGAGTGGCTTGAACCTCCTAACAAACGCGTTAATAAAGCTGATGGCAATAGAAATATAATTGAAAGACATATTCAAGTAGCAGATAACGGAAGCTGGAAAATAATTGAAAAAACAATTATTGATTATAATCCAGAAAACCAAGTTGTAACTAAACTATTACAAGAGAGGGAACTGGAAAATGATAGCTTAGTCAATGTGAATAAAACCGAAATTTTTTATACCAATTTTGGCAAGCAGGATGAGATTCTTAGCACGTGGCAAAATGGTGATTGGGAAAATTCAATTCAACATACTTTCCTGTATAATGATAATGGTTTGTTAACAGAGATGGTTTATAATGTTTGGGAGAATAATGATTGGGTAAATAGTTTCAGAACAATTTATAAACACGATAATGACGGCAACGAAATAGAACGGTTAGTTCAGGAATATAAAATAAATTAATTCTAAAGGTGTTTTATCAAATTAAATTGCTTTCGCTAATAATTTGTTTAACAACATCCGGCAGTTGATTGAAAATGTTTTTTTTATTCATTTCAGCTATGTAGCTTAAAAAATCAACTTCACTTTTAACATTTATAAAATTCATCACGCCTTCAACAATCGCATTTGGCGAATCTGGCTTCACTACAAATCCGGTTTTCCCTTCATCAACAAATTCCGCCAGTCCGCCAACATCTGTTACAATAACCGGTTTGTTAAAACCGTAAGCTACATTTAAGATGCCGCTTTGGGTTGCGCTCCGGTAAGGGAGAATCACAACATCGGATACTTCATAATATTTCGCAACTTCTTCATTTGAAACAAATTCATTCACTACTTTTACTTTATCTTCAATTCCAAGTTTTTTTATTTGATCTAAATATGGATCAGGTTTATCATAAAATTCTCCAACAATTAGTAATCTTGCTTCTGGAATTTCGGAAAGTATTTTAGGAAAAGCTTCAATTAAAATATCCAGCCCTTTATATTTTCTTACATAACCAAAAAATAAAAGCACGATTGAATCTTTATTAAATCCAAATTCTCCCTTTGTTTTTTCAATATCAATATTTGATTATTCTGTTGGTAACAATCGTAAACCGGAAGTTCTGATCGGTAGACTTTTTTTCCTTTTGCATATTGCTGAACATCTTTTTCAACTATTCCGGAAAGAGTTAAAAATTTTGAAGCATTTTTTAAGCCGAATTTAGTTAAAAATCTATCTATGAAATTATCTTCGTGAGAAACTACATTTTCTGTAATAAAAAGGATTTTATTTTTATATTTTTTCCTGATCAGCCAGGAAATTATACCATGACAAAGTCCAAAAAATGGATGCCACCAATCGAATATTACAAGATCTGCATTTTCTTTTTTTAATTTGCCTGCAACAGCAAACCAATTTAAAGGATTTATGGAATTAACCATTCTTTTATTTGGAACACGCTTTACCTGTTGTGTACTTTTATCGTATTGCGTTGTACCGGGGAAGAGAAATGAAGGATATAATAATTTATAGTTGTAAATTTTTATATCGAAACCATCTTGTAAAGCTTCGTAAGTATGTGCAACAAAAAGAGCATTTCCGCCGCGGTAAGGATATGCCGGTCCGATTAAAACAATTTTCTTTTTCGTTTCCATCAACTGTTTATAATATTATAAGTAAATATAATTAAAAACTTTTCTATTTAATGGAGAGATATGGAAATGCATTTTATAATTTGTCAAATGAGGATAAAAAAAGGGGATTAAGAAATCCCCTTTTAATTATTTCTTATCAAGACTAATTCTTTTTTCGAGCACGTTGTCTATCAATTTATATTCCTTTGCTTCTTCGGAAGTAAGGAAGTAATCCCTGTCGCAGTCTTTTGTAATCTGATCGATAGATTTGCTGGTATGATTTGCAAGAATCTGATAAAGCACATCGCGGGTTTTAAGCATTTCTTTTGCGTGAATTTCTATATCGGTTGTTTGTCCCTGCAACCCGCCAACCCATGGTTGATGAATCATAATTTTTGAATTGGGAAGAGCAGATCTTTTACCCGCAGTGCCACCTGTAAGAAGGATTGCACCCATGCTTGCAGCCATCCCAACGCATATTGTTGAAATATCCGGTTTTATATATTTCATAGTATCGTAAATAGCCAGACCGGAAGTAACACTTCCGCCAGGTGAATTTATATAAAGGCTAATATCTTTTTCAGAATCTTCGGCTTCAAGAAATATTAACTGGGCAATTGTAAGACTTGCTATATGATCGTCTATAGGAGTGCCGATAAAAATAATTCTTTCCCTAAGCAGCCGGGAATAGATATCCATTCCACGCTCACCTCGCCCGGTTTGCTCAATTACATATGGTACAAGTTGGTTTTTAATATCAGGATGATTTTTCATTATTTTCCTCTTTCTCAGATTTGGCTAACTTTTCAGGATCCACTTTATTAATATTATTTTTTTCTTTCAGAAAGTCGAGTAATTTTTTATCAAGAAATCTTTCACTTTGTTGCGAAGTTTTATAATAGCTTACAAGTTTCTCAACAGGCAACCCTGTTTTTTCAGCATCTTTTTTAGCAAGTTCTTCCAGGTCATTATCGGTTACTTCTAATTTTTCCTTTTTCAAAATTTCATTTTTAATAAGATACCACTTCACTTCTTTTTCAGCGCAGGTTGTAGATGCTTTTTCAAATCCTCTGAACTAAATTTATGCCCACCTTCTTTTTTTAATCTCTCCTCTTCACTTTTTACCATCTCTTCAAGAATATTGTTAACCATTGTTGATGGCGGAATGAAATCATTGTTCTTAGTTATTGTCCTAATAAGCTGGCTCTGCGTAAATTCATCCGTTTTCTGCGTCGTAATAATTGCCAAAATCTTTTTTAATTTGACTTCTTAAGTCAGTTCTCATTACTGATTTTATCTTTAGTAGCTTTTTTTATCAGCTCTTCATTCAAGTTCGGGCAAGGTAATTTTTTTAACAGTTTTAACTGATGCTTTATAATTATATGTTTCCTTAACATTCTCTTCTTTACCCTCTTTATTTTTAATTTACGCTCTTCATCAAACGTAAAGGAAAATGAATCACCTGCTTTTTTACCTTTTGCTTTTTCTAAGATTTCCGGTTTTATTTCTTCTTTCGATAGATCTATTTGAAGCTTTTCTCCTTTTCCATCACCAACCGGAGTTCCGTCCTCACTTATTCTGAACATTTCAACATCAAGAATATAATTATTACCATCGTCTGCCTGATCAACTTCTTCTGTAGTACTATTCGATTTTATAATGTAGTCAATCTCTTTTTGAACTTCTTCATCAGTTACTTTAAGATCAGGTACTTCGATGGTATTCCCGGTATAATCTTTTACATCAAGAACGGGTAGACTTCAAACTTTACTTTAAACTTCAGGCTTTCACCCGGTTCAAAATCAGATCGGTCATAACCGGCTGTCCAATTGGGTTTAAATTATTTTCTTTAGCTGCATCCCAAAACCTGGCATTCGCTACTTTTTCTGAAGCTTCATAATCAAGAGCATCGCCATAGATTTTTTTAGCCATAGAAGGGGGAACTTTACCTTTTCGAAAACCGGGAAGCTGTAGTTTTTTCGTTTGTTGTTTTACTTCTAACTCAATCTCTTCTTTTATCTCATCATAGCTCAGCGTAATTTCTACTTCTTTTTCAGATGAGTTAACATCATTTACATTAAATTCCAATTCTATCTCACTTTAATTTATTTCTCGAAAAATTATTTAGGGGAAACAACGTGCGAGAACGGGGACTCGAACCCCGACACCTGTTAGGTACTAGATCCTAAATCTAGCGCGTCTACCAAATTCCGCCATTCTCGCTTGTAATCAAACTGAATTTACTACTGAAGATTAACTAAAATAATTCAGCAAAATTCTAAAAATAACAGTAATATTGCTCTATTTTAACTCAAATACTACGATTTTTAGAACAACAAATATAGTGCCTGCATAGCAGTATAGCAAACATAGAACTCCCGGTTGGGATTATCACAAGCTAATAATGTGATTTATTTAACACCTTCTAAATTTTTCTAAATAGAAATAGAGGCTAACTATTTTTTATCATTAAATGCTATATATTTGTAAAGTTTATTCCACTTAATCTTGAGTCTAAGATATTCAAAACCCGGAAAATATTATTATATGAAACAAGCAGTTAAAAAATTTGCACAGAATAAAATCTTTATAACGCGAGTTCCATCTGACAAAAATTTAAAATTCACTATACAGATGAACTATAAGTATACTGCTACTACACAGGCAGGTGATGGTCGTACGGCAAATGAAGATTTTATTGGAGTGCATGAAGTAGATGGCGGTATTCTTGCCATAGTTTGCGATGGAGTTGGAATAAGTAGCGGTACAAACATCGCTGCCAAACTATGTGTGGCTTCTATTCAGGAAAATTTCTGTTCTTCCGATGATTCTGATTACCTTAAGAGAATTAAAACGGCATTATCTTCCAGCAACGAAATGCTTCGCAAATATTCTGATGAACTTGCGGGAAGCGAAACCCTTGTAACAACTGCTGATGTACTTTTTCTCCATAAAAAAAATGCATATTGGGGGCATATCGGCGATTCGCGAATTTACAATATTAAGAACGGAACACTTCATAGGATGACAAAAGATCATTCATTGGTGCAGCAATTAATTGATGAAGGTTTTTTAACAATGAAGGAGCGGAGCATCACCCGGATAGAAATGTTATTTTAAGAGCGCTTGGTGGAGATTCCGGATGTTGATATTGATTTGAGCAAAATGCACTTTAACCAATTTGATAAGTATAAGTTCCTTGTTTGCACTGATGGAGTTTCTAAAGTTATAAGTGAAGAAGAGCTTGAAAAAATTATGAATGAACTCGATATTTACGCGTGTACAGAGCAAATTAAGAAATTGATCAGTTCCCGCAAAACAACTGATGATTATTCTTTTGTTTTGGTAGGAACGGAATAAAAGCCAGCGAAAATTAGCCAAGTAGAGGAATCTTAATCAGAGATGCTCAATAAGTCTGAAATTATTTATAAAATAATTCCATCGCTTAAAATAACTCTCCTAATTCTGTCTGTTCGCATTAAACAGGTTATTTATAAAAGATTGTTGGCAAGAGCAATAAAATTGATTTTGCATAAGCATATATATAATTTGAACTATTAAGAATGGATTATCTTCACAACTCATTATTCGATACGGAAGAGGTTACAGTTGGATAAGTTTATAATTGAAGGAGGAACTAAACTCTCCGGGCAAATAGCAATAAGCGGAGCTAAAAATTCTTCTCTGGCGCTTATGCCCGCTACTATTTTATCATCGGGGAAATCTGTTTTGCACAACACTCCCGAGTTAAACGATGTTTATACAATGATAAAATTATTGAAAAATCTTGGTGCAGAAATTACATTCAATGACCATTCTCTTACAATTAATAGCGCTACTATTAATAATTTTGTAGCACCTTATGAGCACGTAAAAAAAATGCGCGCATCGGTTTATGTACTCGGTTCGTTATTAGCAAAATATGGTAGTGCAAAAGTTTCATTGCCGGGCGGGTGTGCATGGGGACCAAGACCAATCAACTTACACCTTGAAGCTATGAAATCTTTGGGAGCTGAAATTGAAATAACCGAGGGTTATGTAATTGCCAAATCCAAACGACTCACAGGGGCTAAAATAGATTTTAATATTTCATCGGTTGGTGCAACTGGTAATGCACTTATGGCAGCCGTGCTTGCTAAAGGTTCTTCGGTTATTAATAATGCGGCGATGGAACCTGAAATTACTCAACTTTGTAACTTCCTGGTTCGCATGGGCGCAAAGATAGATGGGATAGGAACGAACAAACTCGAAATTGAAGGTGTTCAAGAACTAAATTCCGTAGAGGTAGTTACAATCGCAGACAGAATAGAAACAGGTACGCTGCTCATTGCAGGTACAATTACACGCGGTAAAGTTAAAGTAACAAACACCGATCATCATCTATTAGATGCCGTAATTAATAAACTAAAAGAAATTGGATGTAAGATTCACTACTCAGAAAATGAGATAGAACTTGATGCGGAAAATATCGAGCTGAAATCTTCTGATGTAACTACATCAATTTTTCCCGGCTTTCCAACCGATATGCAGGCACAATGGATGGCATTAATGTCTCTAGCCAAAGGAAATTCCACTATAACAGATACGATTTATTCCGATCGTTTTAATCATGTGCCTGAACTGGTAAGATTAGGCGCTGATATTAGTATAGATAATAACAAAGCGATGATAACCGGAACTGCGAAATTAAAAGGAGCAAAGGTGATGTCTACTGATTTACGTGCAAGCGCTTGCCTGGTATTAGCAGGACTTGCTGCTGAAGGTACAACTGAGGTTCTGAGAGTATATCACCTGGATAGGGGATACCAGAGGATAGAGGAAAAGCTCCAAGATCTTGGTGCAAGGATACAAACGAATTGAAAGTAAAGAATATTAGCTGCTTTAATAATGATGAAATTTATTAAAGAGAATTATTATCTTCTGGTAATCCTATTAATCATTGCAGTGATAAACCTTGCTTTACTGCAATTCCCTCTTACTAATGTTTTTGGATATGAGTTTGCTGCAATTAATGCGCTTCTATTATCCTTCCTTTCTGCTATTTATTCTATATCATATTTTAAAAAGTTCTCTACACAGGATGAAAAACCGGAACCTTTTAGATTATTTAAAGCATACTTATTGTTTTTAATTATTCCGTTTCTTATTTCAGTCGGCAATTCTTTTTTTGTAGGATTCTGTTCATTTTATGATGGTGTTCTATTCTACTTAGTTTTAACTGTTCCTTCTGTAATAGTCGGCGGGGCATTAGCAGTAATTGCAATGAATACATTTAGTCGGTTTCAAACTTTAATTGTTAGTTTAATTTATCTTGGTATTCTATCAATAACTTTCTTTGAGCTTTATTTAAATCCACAAGTATATTTCTTTAATCCGGTTTATGGTTATTTCCCGGGCACCATATATGATGAGGGATTATCAGTAAGTTCAAAATTATTTATTTATCGTTTCATCAATATTATGTTCTTTGGGATTATCCTCCTTGTGTTAGGGAAGCGAATTAAGGAGAAAAGAGGAGCTAATAAAAAAATAATTTTTGTGGTGTTACTTATTTCCGGAATATTCTATTATTTCTCTCCGCATCTAGGTTACAGTACAACATATGGGAGATTATGTAGTGAGTTATCTGTAACACTTGAGACTGAAAATTTTATTATTCATACGGATAGAACCATCCAGCAAGAAGAGTTAAAACTTATAGCACTTAACCAGGAGTATTATCTTCAACAACTTGAATTGTTTTATCAGGTTGAACAGAAGGAACAAATCCAATCATTTATTTTTAGAAACAACGCTCAGAAAAAAGCTCTTTTTGGTTCCGGTAATGCTGATGTTGCAAAACCTTGGTTAAACAATATTTATATATCAATGGATAGTTGGGAGCACACACTTAAGCATGAGCTTGCGCACTGCGTTTCTGCTGATTTTGGAGTAGGAATATTTAAGGTAGCTGCCGGATTTAATCCTGCATTGATCGAGGGAATTGCAGAAGCTGCTGATAATTCCTATGATGATAATGAAATCCACTTTCTTGCAGCATTGGCATATAATAATAATTACAAAGTTAATATTTCATCAATATTAGCAGGATTGAACTTTTTTTCAAGTACCTCAAGTTTGGGTTACATTTACTCAGGTTCTTTTATCAGGTATCTTATAGAAAAATATGGTATTACCAAGATTAAAAAATACTACACAACCAATCATTTTGAAAGCAGTTACGATGTTCAATTAGAGGAAGTAGTTAGCGATTATTATTCGTTTCTTGAAAGCTTTGAATTACCGCTGACAGAGGACAAAGCCCATTATTATTTTGGAAGAAAAGCTATATTTTATAAAGTCTGTCCAAGGTATATCTCCGATAGACTGAATGAGGGCTGGAAGATGTATAACAGTAACAATATTGAGGGAGCACGGATCACTTTTACAGATTTATTGGAAAGATCAGATAACTACAGCGCTTTGCTTGGTTTGGTTTTATGCTTTGAAAAAATTGATTCACTTGCTTTTGCTATTGAATTGATTTCTGATAAAATATCTAGGTTTGAAGAAACAAGTTATGCGTACAACCTTTTGTTAAAGTTAGCTGATCTTAAAACCGAGAATAAAAACTTTGAAGAAGCAAAAATTATTTATTCTGATTTAGCAGATAAAAATCCGAATAGAAGGCTAAAATACATTTCAGATTTGAGAATGAAATTATCTGAAGAACCGGAAAGATTATTTAAATATTTAACAGGCAGTGATTTTGATAAATATTTTATATTAAAGGAATTGAATAATGAAGAATACTATTATTATTCATTTCCTGTTCTAATTAGTTTAGCAGGAATATTACAGGAGGATTACGATATATTTCTTAAGCAATTTGAAAAAAGATTAATTGTTAACGATTATCACAGCAGCTATGGAACGTTTGTTTTATCAAAATATATGATGAAAAACTTCGATTTTATATTAGCCAGGAAGATGGCAGGACTTTCTATGAGATATAGAGAGGATGCCCATTTTCTTAATATCTTAGAAGAGAACTATAACAAAGCTGAATGGTTTTATACAAATTCAGATAGTATGCTGGCGAAAATGAAAATTGCGGAATGAAAAATGTGAAGAATATTAAAATGAATTTAAGTGATGAATTAAAAAAATATGATTTTCTGAAGTCCGCCTCAGAAGTAGCTGAGCAATTGGGGGTAGATACTTACATTGTTGGTGGATTTATTAGGGATATTCTTTTAAAAAGAAAGCGAGACGACATTGATTTTTTAGTTGTTGGCGACGGACCGAAATATGCTTCTTCTTTAGCAACTGCATTTGGGATAAAGGATATTGTTATCTATAAAAATTTTGGTACTGCTCATTTCCGTTACCACGATAATAATTTTGAATTTGTTGGAGCGCGTAAGGAATCATACAACAAAACCAGCCGTAAACCTGATGTTGCAGCAGGTTCATTCAAGGATGATATTAGCCGGCGGGATTTTACAATTAATACACTTGCAGTTTCAATTAACAAAAAAAATTACGGTGAACTTGTAGATACATTTAACGGACTGGAAGATTTAGAGAATAAGATCATCAAAACTCCGCTCGATCCCTTAATTACATTTGATGATGATCCTTTAAGAATAATGCGGGCATTCCGGTTTGCTTCACAATTGGATTTTACAGTTGATGGTGGAGTTATAAAAGCAGCAGAAAAACTTAAGGAAAGATTGGAGATTGTATCGCAGGAAAGAATTACTGATGAATTCTTTAAAATACTCGGTTCACCAAAGCCTTCAGTTGGATTAGAATTGCTATTTAATTCAGGAGTTATGGATATTGTTTTTCCAGAAATTGCAAAGATGAGCGGAGTTGAACAACGGAAAGATTATCATCACAAAGATGTTTTTTTACATACCTGCAAAGTTGTTGATAACACTGCCGAAAAATCGGAGAATGTTTGGTTACGATTTGCAGCGCTGGTACACGATATCGCAAAACCACAAACGAAAAAGTTTGTAGAGGGAACAGGCTGGACATTCCACGGGCATGATGAAATTGGCGCAAGGATGATGAAACGAATTTTCAGAAGAATGAAACTTCCTATGAATAAACTTGATTACATTGAAAAAATGATTCGCCTTCATTTAAGACCAATTGCACTTGTAAGTGAAGAGGTTACAGATTCTGCGGTTAGAAGATTGATCGTGTCTGCGGACGATGATCTTGAAGAACTGATAACTTTGTGCAGGGCAGATATTACAAGTAAAAATCCTTCTAAAGTGAGCAAGTATCTTAGTAATTATGACCGGGTAATGAAAAGGGTTTTGATGGTTCAGGAGAAGGATGAACTGCGCGCATTCCAATCTCCGGTTAAGGGTGAAACCATTATGGAAGTGTGTAAACTTAAACCTTCAAAAAAAGTTGGGGAAATAAAACAAGCAATTGAAGATGCAATTCTTGATGGAAAAATTGGCAACAATTATGAAGAAGCGTATCAATATCTTTTAAAGATAAAAGGCGACTTTTTGAATAATTAAGCTGCACTTAATTTTTACTTACGAAATAAATCGCTATTAAAATCTTACCGAGACACCCATTATATAAGTCTTATCAGAAATAAAAGCATCTTCTCTTTTTATACCCAACAAAATATCTACAGGAAAACGCTCTTTTGCAGCAGTAATTTCCTTTTCAATATTGCTGGAATAAAACTCATTACCAGTAGGATTTAAAATATTGAGTGCTTGTGTGGAGTCAGTTACTTCTTCTGATTTATTATCTTTTTTAATAAATAAAGCATAAGCAATTACTCCGGCAATAAGAAGACCTCCAGCTATATATACAAATGAGTTATCGGAATCACCACTAGTTGAAGTTGTTCCGCTTCCTCCGCCAATATCTTCATAAATTCTAAGATTGGTTTGTGCTAGCAATGAACTTTGCGGCAAAGCCATTGAAGAGATCAGCACAATTATCAAAATGAAGAAAGAGTATTTTGAAGTTTTTTTTAACACCAGAATCCCTTGGATTTATTTGAAAATGACTGAAACAATATAAAGTAAAATCCGTTTAGAAATCAAGCAATTGATTTATGGGCGAATTTATTTGCCATATATGTAAAAATATCACCGTTTATAAAGTAATTTAATTTAACTATCAGTTAAATAATATTTTTGTATTGTTGTTTAACTTAATACTAAAAATATTTTACTTTATCAGCTATTTGTGTAACAAGTTACCAATTCAATTTGTCTAATAATATTAGCTATAAGGGTTTTAATAAAATGGAGAGAATAATGCGTATCATCGTAACTGTTTTAATCTTAATAACAATATCAGCAACATCTTTTGCACAGCAGCAACTAACTCTTAAAGATGCAATTCGAATTGCCCTTCATAAAAATTCAACTTTGCAGAAAAACCAAAACAATCTTGAAACTTTTGGATCCACGCGTGCAAAGTGCGTGGGGTAATTTTTTACCAACTTTAAATGCCGGGGCAAACTGGAATTGGAGCCGTTCAGATGTTGACGGTGTGCTTACACAAACAGTTGGGGGCGTACCTCTCTTAAGCGTATCTACTGAATCAAGAGATTATAGTGCAGGATTTAGCAGCGGCTGGACGTTGTTTGACGGTCTTGCAAATTTCGCAACCTTATCGCAAAGTGAAAAAAACCTGGAATCTGCAAAACTTTCTTTAGATAGACTAAAACAGGATATTATTTTTCAGACTATGTTCCTTTATTACGATATAATTAATTCAATGAAGCTATTAGACGTAAAACAGGATAACCTTAAATGGAACGAAAAGAATCTTGAAACAATTCGCGAAAGAAATAAACTGGGCGCTGCAACTCTTGCCGATGTTTACCAGCAGGAAGTTGCCACCGGTAATGCTGAATTGGAAATAATTACAACCAATAACAGGATGGAATCCGCTGAAAATGATTTACTCTTTTACCTGGGAGTGGATGTTCTGGAAGATTATGAATTTCTCTTAGGAGCTGACCGAGGAAGAACTAAAAATATTAGATACAGATTTTATTGAAGATTTTGAGAATATAACTGAACTTGTTAACCAGGCATTGAAACAAAGAAAAGACTACAAAAGCGCTGAGTTGAATTTAGAAAGCTCGCTAAATGGAATCACTATTGCGCAATCCGGGCATTGGCCGTCATTATCTGCTACGGGTAGCGTAAGCTGGCTTGGTAGTAAGATTTCTGAACTCGAAAATTCAAGACGGTTTTCAGTTGGTCTCTCACTTAACATTCCAATATTTCTTGGTTGGTCTGTTTCCAATAGAGTACAATTTGCTGAAGTTGACGCAATGAACAGTGAAATTGAGCTAAGTGATCTTGAGAGAAATATAAAAAGAGAATTACGGTCAACCTTCCTTGATCTTCAAGCGGCTCTTAAGGGATTGAATGTTAGCGAAAATAACGTTGCCGCGGCTGGAGAAAATTTGAAAATAGAGGAAGAAAGATATAGTCTCGGTTCAGGTAAATTGCTGGATGTATTGATTGCTAATTCACAGTACACAACAGCTTTAACCGATCTGATAAATGCACAGTTTGCTTATATAGTTCTTAGCGAGCAGCTTAAATATAATCTTGGTGTTTTAGATATTACAATGTATGAATAAAATTTTAATCATAGGAGATTAAATCGATGGCAAAGAATAACGTGAAAAAATCAAAGAAAAAACTATTCATCTTCGGCGGAATCGGATTGCTGGTTATACTGCTGATTGTTATTGTTTTTGTTGGCGGAGGTAAAGAAGATATAATTCTAATTCAAACGGAAAAGGTTGAAAAAAGAGATATCACCCAGACAGTAACTGCTACAGGTATTATCGATCCGGAATTTAAAGTAGTTATTACGCCCGAGGTTACCGGTGAAATAATTTCTTTACCGGTTAAGGAAGGAGATTTTGTAAAGAAAGGTGATCTCTTAATAAAAATTAAAGGAGATCAATACCAGGCACAAAGGGAACGGCTGGAAGCAAATCTAAAATCTTCAGAAGCTAATCTTCAGATAAGACAAGCAGAGCTAAACCGTGTAACTCTTGAATACAACCGTATGAAAGAACTTCATAGCAAAGGATTAGCAAGCGATTCGGAACTTGAAACAGCGGAAAGCAATTTCCTAACTTCAAAAGCATCTTATGATGCAGCAGATGCTAATGTACTGCAAAGTAAGGCACAATTAAGAGAAGTGCTTGAGACACTTTATAAAACCAGAATATCTTCACCTATGGATGGAACAATTACACAGCTAAATGTTGAACTTAGTGAACGCGTTCTTGGTAGCGGTTTTAGCCAGGGAACAAACATTATGACGGTTGCTGATCTTTCGAACATGGAAGCAGTTGTTGAAGTAGATGAAAATGATGTAGTGCTTGTTTCGGTTGGAGATACTGCACTTGTTAGTGTTGATGCTTTTAGTGATGAAGAATTTAAAGGGATTGTTTCCCAGATTGGCAACAGTGCTCAATCAACTGGTTTTGGTACACAGGAACAGGTTGTAAATTTTGAAGTAAAGGTTAAACTTATTGATGTTGATCCGAAATTAAGACCCGGAATGTCTTGTAATGCTGATATTGAAACCGAAACCGTTTACGATGTAGTTAGCGTACCAATTCAAAGCGTAACTGTTCGTACAGATCTTCCGGAAGAAAATCCTCCGATTCAACAGAAACAGGAAATAATAAAAGTAATGGAGAAGAATGGAAAACGTGAAGAACCGAAGGAAGTTGTATTCCTCTTTGATAACGGTAAATCGAAAATTGTGCAAGTTGACGCCGGTATAAGCGATGACAACTACCTGGAAATTAAAGAAGGTCTTGAGGGCGGTGAAGAAGTTGTTTCGGGAAGTTACAGAGTTATTTCAAGGGAGCTGGAGGATGGTACCAAGGTAAGAGTTGAAGAGAAAAAAGGTTCTCGTAGAAATAGTGAAGAAGAAAATAACTAAGCAAACCGGAATAAAACATGAACATAATAAATATAGAACATATAGCTAAAATTTACCAGATGGGTCTGGAAAAAGTGCATGCACTCAGGGATGTTTCGTTAAAAATTGATAAAAACGAATACGTTGCTATTATGGGTCCCTCCGGCTCCGGTAAGTCAACATTAATGAATATGCTTGGCTGCCTGGATACACCAACTTCCGGTAAGTATGATTTTACGGGAGTAAGTGTTAGCGAAATGACTGATAACGAATTGGCAAAGATTCGTAACAAAGAAATCGGTTTTGTTTTTCAAACATTTAATCTTTTGACCCGTTCTGATGCGCTTCATAATGTTGAGTTACCATTAGTTTATGCAGGACTTCCATATTCTGAGAGAAGAGAAAAAGCAAAACAGGCATTAAATGATGTTGGACTGGGAGATAGAATGCATCACAAACCAAATGAACTTTCCGGCGGGCAAAGACAAAGAGTTGCAATTGCACGAGCTTTGGTTTCTAATCCTTCTATAATATTGGCAGACGAACCAACAGGTAATCTAGATTCAAAAACCGGTGAGGAAATTATGCAGGTTCTTGAAGAGATCCATGACAAGGGAAACACAATTATTCTTGTTACCCACGAAGAATATATTGCCGAACATGCTGCCCGCATTATAAGATTAAAAGATGGTCTGGTTGAACAAGATGAAAGGGTTGAAAAAAGATTTACTCGCAAGGTAAAATCTTCAGCGGAATAAATTAATGCGTTGAAATTTTGCCATCTTTAAATATTTTTGAGAAAAACAAAAAGTTTTTTACCATGAGAAATTTCTTATTCGAATTAAAAGAAGGTTTGCTAATTGCGCTTCGTGCACTCAGGGCAAACAAAATAAGATCAATATTAACAATGCTTGGCATTTTTATAGGAATTACTGTTGTTGTTTTAATGTCTACCGCTATTAAGGGAATTGATAATTCATTCCAGAGGGGAATAAGTGCACTTGGTTCTGACGTGCTCTATGTCAGTAAATGGGAGTGGTTTTCAAATACCGACTGGTGGAGGATGAGAAATCGAAAAAATATTGATATGGCAGACTTTGAAAAGTTTAAGAATTTGGCAAAACTTCCTCTTGCCGTAGCCCCGGTAATAAATTCAAATCAAACTGTTAAATATGGTGATAGGAGAGTTGAAGGAGTTTTTTTAACTGGATCATCATCAGATTATGTTAAGACAACAAATTTTACCTTTGATCATGGCCGATTTTATAGTGAAGTTGAAAGTAATTCTTCGCGCCAGGTTGCAGTACTCGGAAGTGAGGTTGCCAAAGAGTTATTCCCTCGCGGTGATGCAATGGATAAGACTGTAAAGATAGGTGGAGCAAATTATAGAATCGTTGGAGTTCTATCCGAACAGGGAAGTACAATTTTAGGTCCCTTTAATCCTGATAACCAGGTGTTTGTTCCAATTGGAACGATATTTAAAAATTTTCAGTCTATGCACAGGGGAACGGTTACAATTAATGTAAGAGCGCCCCATCCCAGTTTATTAGAAGATACTAAGGCGGAAGCCATAGGAGTTATGAGAATTGTGCGCGGATTAAGGTATGATGAAGAGAATGATTTTTCGATTAACCAGCAAGAAGCATTAATGGAGCAATACAATTCTGTAGTTGGTGTTATTCAAATTGCAGGATTATTTATAACTGGTCTTTCTCTTTTTGTTGGTGCTATAGGAATTATGAATATTATGTTCGTTTCTGTTAGAGAAAGAACAAGGGAAATTGGTATAAGAAAAGCCATTGGTGCAAAACGCAGAACCATACTTGCACAATTTTTAATGGAATCTTCTACAATATGTCTGATGGGAGGTGTAGCTGGATTACTCGCCGCAGTACTATTAAGTATGATGATAAACCAATTTATTCCAACATCAGTACAAATTGATGCGGTGATTATAGCAATTGTGGTTGCACTTATTACCGGAATAGTATCAGGAATAGCACCTGCATATATGGCTGCCAAATTAGATCCTGTTGAAGCTTTAAGGTATGAGTAAATGAGAATTGATCAACTATTTGCAATCTCTTTTCAATCAGTTTTAAACAACAAACTTCGTACTAGTTTAACTATCCTTGGTGTGGTGGTAGGTATTTTTTCTATCATTGTGATTATGACTATCATTACCATGCTACAGAATAGTATTGAAGGCGGGCTCGCAATGCTTAATAAGAATACATTCCAAATTCAAAAGTTTGATGCAATTCAGACTCATGGCCGGGATAGGAGCCAGAGAAATCGCAAAAATATTACGGTTGAAGAAGCATACAGATTAAAGAAAGTACTTACTCAGGCTAAATATGTAGGAGCTGAACAATGGCAATCCGGGAAAGTTATAAAATTTGGCAACAAGGAAACCAATCCAAATATGTATATTGGCGGACAAACAGTGGATGCAATGCGTACTAATGATTTTAATGTTGAATATGGACGAGATTTTAGAGAAAGTGATATTCAGAATTCCACGGATGTTTGCATTATTGGGTAAGATGTTGTTGAAAAACTTTTTCCAAATATCAATCCTATTGGAAAAACAGTAAGGGTGGATAACCAGACCATTTAAGAGTAATTGGAGTATCTGGAAAAACAACCGGAAATGTTTGGTGAAAGTAATGACAATGGTGTTTTGATTCCAATTACTACATGGCAATCTATGTATGGTAAATATAAAAACAGTGCACATATTATGGTCACAGCACATAATACAGAAGAATACCGAGGATGTGATTGATGCCGCAATTGGTCATTTCAGAAAAATCAGAAAGGTAGAACCCGGAGAACCGGATGATTTTTCTATCTTCAGTAATGAATCCTTGATTACTCAGGTAAATGAAATAACTGACCCGATAAAAATCGGAGCGTTAGTGGTATCAGTAATTGCATTGCTCGCGGCAGGAGTTGGAATTATGAACATTATGCTGGTTTCAGTTACTGAAAGAACGCGCGAAATTGGAATTAGAAAAGCAATTGGCGCAAGAAGAAATAGCATCCTTATCCAATTTCTTATTGAAGCAATTATTTTATGTTTTATTGGAGGTGTGGTAGGAATAATTATTGGAATTGGTATTGGTAACCTTGCCGGAAGTTTTCTTAGTGCACAAGCTGCAATTCCTGTTGATTGGGTAATAATAGGAATATCACTTTGTGTTTTAGTTGGAATCATTTTCGGGACTTATCCCGCGTACAAAGCAGCCAATCTTGATCCTATAGAAGCATTGAGGTATGAATAAATGAGAATTGATCAACTTTTTTCCATTTCGTTTCAATCGATATTAAACAATAAGCTTCGCACTTCTTTAACAATACTCGGTGTGGTGGTAGGAATATTCTCCATCATTGTTATAATGACTATTATAACGATGCTTCAAAGTAGTATTGAGGGTGGGCTTTCAATGCTGAATAAAAATACATTCCAGATTGAAAAATTTGATCGAACACAGGGAAGAGGATCCGGGCACCGATAGAAGCTGGAGAAACAGAAAAGATATTACAATTGATGAAGCAAAAAAATTAAAGGAAGTGCTAACCAAAGCAAAATATGTTGGTGCTGAGCAATGGCAATTCGGCAAAGTGATTCGGTTTGGGAATAGAGACACCAATCCGAACATTAGTGTATCAGGTCAAACCATCGATGGTGTAAGAACAAATAACTGGAAAGTTGAATATGGACGTGATTTAAGGGAGAGCGATATTCAAAATTCTACCTATACATGTATTCTTGGTACAGGATGTTGTTGAAAAAATTTTTCCCAATATGAATCCACTTGGACAAACAGTTAGGGTTGATGGAAAACCATTAAGAGTAATCGGCGTATTCGAAAGACAACCAACAATGTTCGGGCAATCCAATGATAATTTTGTAGTAATTCCGATTACTACCTGGCAGTCATTTTACGGCAAGTACAGTACAAGTGTAAATATTATGGTAACTGCATAATAGTTCTGAAGAGTATGAAGAAGTTATTGAAGCTGCGATAGGGCATTTTAGAAAAATAAGAAAAGTAAAAGCCGGTGAAGATGATGATTTTTCAATCTTTAGTAATGCATCTTTAATAAGCATGGTAAATGACATAACCGAACCAATTAAACTTGGAGCACTGGTTGTATCGCTTATTGCATTACTTGCTGCAGGAGTTGGAATTATGAATATTATGCTGGTTTCAGTTACTGAACGAACGCGTGAAATTGGTATTAGAAAAGCAATTGGTGCACGCAGGAGCAGTATACTTATGCAGTTTTTAATTGAAGCAATTATATTGTGTTTATTTGGGGGATTGGTAGGAATTCTTATTGGAATTGGTATTGGTAACTTTGCCGGAAGTTTTCTTAATGCTCAAGCTGCGATTCCCTATTGATTGGGTAATGATTGGTATTTCACTTTGTGTAATGGTTGGAATTATTTTGGAACCTATCCCGCTTATAAAGCTGCTAACCTAGATCCGATTGAAGCACTGAGGTACGAGTAAATGCCATGCTTACGGATATACAACATACTTATATTAACCTTTATAAATTCAATCATATATTTAATCATTATTCTTAATTCAAATCAACTTTATATTAGAAATAATATATTTTTGAGATAATGGCATTTCTAATTAATAGTAAACTAATACCGGAAGAAGTATGGCAGAGTGTTCTTTCCAATTTAAAATTGAAACTAATCCTGTAGAAACAATAAAAAAGTTAAAACAAAAATTGAACAGGAAGGCGGTAAGTTTAACGGTGATGAAAATGAAGGAACTTTTTCTTTACCCACTCCTGTTGGTGTAATTGAAGGAAGTTATCAGGTAACAGCAGATGAACTTAAAATTGATATTACCAAAAAGCCCACATTCATTCCTTGCAGTATGCTGGAGGGCGAATTAAAAAAACGATTGTGATTTTTAATTAACTCACTTATTACTAATAAATAAATTTTTAACAATGGCAGAACTAAAAACAAAAAAGAACAAAGCAAGTGTAGAAAAGTTTTTGGATAGCGTGAAAGATGAAAAGAAAAGAGAAGATAGTTATACAGTTTTGAAATTGATGAAACAAATTACTAAAGCTGATCCCGAAATGTGGGGAACAAGTATTATCGGGTTTGGAAGTTATCATTACAGGTATGCAAGTGGTAGAGAAGGGGATTGGTTCGTAACTGGATTTTCTCCGCGTAAGCAAAGCCTAACTCTTTATATAATGTCAGGCTTCTCAAAGTATCATGATTTATTAAAAAAATTAGGAAAGTTTAAAACGAGTAAAGGCTGCCTCTATATAAATAAAATTGAAGATATAGATATTAAGATTTTAAAGGAGTTAATTAAACAATCTGTTGGGTATCTTAAAAAATATAACAAGTAAAAACACTAATATCTCCATCATCAGAATCTTCTGAACCGTTAGATTAAGGGAATCATCTCTAACAATTCATTCAATCCTTGAAGGACTTTCTCAACGGGTAATTCTTTTAGAGTAAGCGGATCATCTGATGATACAATTTTATATTTCACACCATAGGGTGCCCACGTAATTACATTCTCTCCAATCATCAAATTTAAAACAGGTGTGCCCATCGCAGAAGCTGCATGCGAAAATGAAGTATCGGGTGTAATGATTAATTTGCTTCTCCGCATCAAAGCCATCAAAACACGGAAATCATTCTGACAGGAACCTGTACAACAGAAATATGATTTAACTTCTCAACTATTTGCACCGCTTGTTCGGGTTTTTTAGGATCTGTAATAATAGCCCAACAATCAATTTGGTTTTTATATCTGTTTACGGCTGTTTGTAAAAATTCAATGTACTTTTCCTGCTGCCATTCACGCCGTTCCAAGCCTGCGGATGAATTTACAAGCACAAAGCGCGGATTTTTTGAACCTACTTGTGAAGATATTTTTTTAATAAAGATGTTCGCTTTTTCTTCAACAAGTTTATCTATTGTTATCCACGGTGTTTCAATGTGCGATATTTCTTCGCCGGTAATATCTGAAGATAAAATAAAGAGCCGTTTAAGCATGTGTGTTTCCATCTTGGGAGGCAGATCAACTATCCGGTTATAAAACGAATTGAATTGCTCCTGGTCGCCTCCTGCACGCGCAGCTTTCGGTCCAATTAACCGTGCAAGAATTCCAAATGTAAAAGAAGGATATGCTACCAGGTTACAGATGTAGGTATAATTTTTTTTGCGAAGTTTAAAAATTAATAAGATAATCTTAAAGAAATTTTTCTCGTAGAAGTAAACATTATCAACAATAGGATTTTCCTCAAGAGGATTTGCATTTTTCGGATCACAATTACATCAATTTGTACATCAGGATATTTTGCACGAGCTGCACGGAAGAGCGGGAGTGAAAGAATCATATCGCCCAGATGCCCATATCGAAGAAATAGTATGCGCGAGTATGGTGGGTAAGAATAATCTGTGGCTGCTTAAGGAAAAAATTCAGGATTGACGAAGTGAAATTCTTTAAACCTGCTTCGAGTTTTTTACTAATGCTCATCTTCCTGATCAGGTATTAAACTGTAATTCGTAAAGCTGGCGGTAACGCCCGGAGCGCTGCTGTAGCTCATCGTTTGTTCCTTCATCAACTATCTTTCCATCTTCAAGAACAATAATCCTATCGGAATTAACAATGGAAGATAGCCGGTGGGCTATCATAAAAACTGTGCGGTCTTTCATCAGGTTTTCTATTGCCTGCTGGATAAGAGATTCAGATTCAGAATCAAGCGAAGAAGTTGCTTCATCAAAAATAAGTATCGGCGGATTTTTTAATATTGCTCTTGCAATAGAAATACGCTGCCGTTGCCCGCCTGATAGCATCATACCACGTTCGCCGATAATCGTGTCATACTTTTTCGGCATATCTTTTATAAACTCATGGGCGTTTGCAAGATGTGCGACTTTTTCAATCTTATCCAGTGAATAACCTGACATACCGTATGCAATATTATTTGCAACGGTATCATTAAAAAGAATCACTTCCTGCGTTACAATACCGATTAGACCCCGAAGGTCTGAAAGTGTTATATCTTTTACATCAACACCATCTATCTTTACTGCTCCTCGGGAAGCATCATAGAAACGCGGAAGTAAATTTACGAGTGTTGTTTTACCCGCGCCGCTGCTTCCAACAAAAGCAATTTTCTGGTTTTTATTTACATTCAGGTTGATTTCATTTAAAACTAATTTACCTTCCTGTTCGTAACTGAAAGAAACGTTTTCGTAAACTATCCCGCTTGTAAAATCTGTTTTCTTTAGAGCGTTTGGTTTTTCAATAACAGTTCTTGGCGTATCTAAAATATCAAATGTACGTTTACCTGAAGCGATAGAAATCTGAATATCAGAATTTAGTTCTCCGATACTTTTAACCGGTTCCATCAATGCAAAAAGGATAACAAGGAATCGTATAAAATCTTCCGAAGTAAGTGTACCACCCTGCAAAACAAGGTTACCACCATACCATATAACAACCGAGATAATGCTTGCTCCAATGGTTTCCGACAGAGGGCTGGCGAGCCGCCACATCCTAACCTGTTTTACAATAGAACGAAAATGTTCGCTGGTTTTTTTATGAAATTTATTGCTTTCATATTTTTCCATTGCAAAAGCTTTAACTACTTTTATACCTGAAATGGTTTCCTGGAGGAGAGTAGTTATATCCGCAATACGTTCCTGCACCCTGGTACTCCGTCGTTTCAAACTCATTCCAATTTTACGAATAACAAAACCGGTTATTGGTAAAACAGTTATAGCAATAAGGGTAATTTGCCAGCTGATGTTGTACAGGATTACCAGGTAGATTACTATCATCAGCGGATCCCGGATTGCCTTGGTAACGCTGCGGTTGAGAGCAACGTTTAGCTGGTTAATGTCATTTGTAAGGTTTGATATTAATCCACCGGTTTTATGCTTGTGGAAAAATCCAAGGTCTTGCCGGATGATACTATCGTAAACCTCTTCGCGCAAATCTTTAACAACCCTCTGCTCAACGTAGGTTATCCAAAAATTTTCCAGGAACTTGAAAAGATTTTTAAGCAGGAAGGCTACAAAAATGAAAATGCAGAGCCATTTTAGTGTAGCAAATCGGTCGCCTCTCGGAATAAATTCATCTACTTTAGTTTTCAACCACTCGTTGAGATTAAGTGTTCCCTCCGGTGTTAACTCATCTGAGGATGAATCCTCAACATGCTCCACTTGCTGAACCGGTTCTTCACTAAAAAATGTAGTAACAACCGGTGCAATCAACCACATAGAGAGTGTGCTGGAAACAATAAAGGCTAGGCTAAGGAGAAAAACCAATACCATCTCTTTTATATAAGGTTTGAGATAGGAAAGGATACGTAAGTAAATCTTAAAATTATTTTCCTTACCAGATTTTGCCATCGGAAAACTCTAATATATAAGCTGTCAGTTACTAATAGATCAAAATTATTAAGTGGTATATTTCTTCTAGATTCAGAGAAGAACTGGATCAAGAAAAAACAATACCAAACCACTATTGGTTCTATTTAATAGGTTAAAATTTATACAATAAAATAAGGAATATTTGCATCAGTTTGAATTACCCCGAAGAAGATGAAGCCCTTCCGCATTGATCTTATTAGCTTCTTTGGCGGAGTTGTTCTTCGCGACCTTCTGGTTGCGCCCGCGTTTTAAGAGCTCATCCTAATAGGTGATACCCCGTTCGTTTACTATGAAGCACCCTTGATGACCAGTTAGGCTATTTCTTGAATTTAGTGATCGTGAGCTGCAACATGTTGCGCACGTTGATGCCTGCTATGTAAATGTTGCCTTCATCATCAACCGTAATAGCTTGACCTTCGCCGAGTATCTGCTGACCATCATCGTCAACAACAAAACTCTCCCACGTGAGATTGCCTTCCTTGTTGAGTTTACGGACATACATCTGGCTCATCTTGTCCCCAGTGATGTAGATGTTATCTTCTGTATCCAAAACAAAATCCTTCGGAAAATTCGTTTGTGCTTGTGTGTTCCGCCAAGCAGTAGTCCAGACTAATTCTCCATCGGGTGCGTACTTGATTGTGCAGTAGTCCTGGGCAGAATCAAGGTTCCAGAGGTATCCTGTCACGATCACATATTCCTCGCTGTCAAGTTGATGCCGATGGGAAGATCACGGTTGTTGTTAGTGCCGTTCAAGCTATGCGACCATTTCAAGTTGCCGAATTTGTCATACTTCACGGTGGTAATGTCTTGCAGCCCTTCGCTCGACCAGCTTTCTCCCGTAACGTAGATATCACCGGCGTTGTCCGTCACAACCGCGTAAGCATAATCACGTTCATCACCGCTTCCATTGAAGTATCGTTCCCAATCAAGAACGAGCACAATCTGAATCGAATCTAAGCTCACATAAACCGTGTCCCACTTGTAGCGGACAATACTATAGTCATCGTTAGGATGCGTACTTCTTCCTACAACGATCATGTTGCCGCTTACATCGAGTGTCATGTCGTTTGGATAATTGCGCCTGTCCCCTCCGGCACCGTTCCAGGAGTGCTTCCAAATGCGCTTTCCCGTGCTGGCGTTGTACACTTCAGAGTGATAATCCTCGGCCGTTGCAGGTCCGGCCACATGAACACTCTTACCGGAAACAAAGACCATGTTGTTCCACACTTCAATTCCACAAGGTTCATCGCCATGACCAGGTTCACTGGTATGTGTAGCAGTCCACAGCACCGAACCGTCAGGACTGTACTTCATCGTCCAGTAATCAGAAGCATCAACACCAACAGGAGATTGGTAACTTAGTCCGGTAACATAGATGTTGCCCACGTTATCGAAAGCCATGTCAGCAGGTACGTCATGATAGTTCCCCGGACCAGCGTAGGTTTGCTCCCAAACGGTGTTCCCTGATCGGTCAAGTTTCAAGAGCAGGAAATCTTCCTCAGCTAGATTCTCACCCTGTACAGTGCCTAATACATATATGTGTTCACCAACAGCCTGCATCTTCACTACGGTTGGGGGCATAATGGCTCCCGCTTTTTGGTACAGAATTGACCACTGCTGAGCATATTGACCAAAAGCGTTGCCGTTGAATGTTATGCAACATCCTATGACAGCAATTGGTAGAAAATAAAAAAATGATTTCATAGCAGCCTCCTATGTAATTTTTAATTCCAATATTAAGTTATGATTTTTTTTCACATTTATTAATGAATACTATTGAGATATTTTTTGGTGTATATTTATTCTTAGTTGAAAATAAGCCACGCCAGTGGCGGGTAATAAAGAGAAGCTCCTGAATGTTTAATTTAAATTAAATAAATTTTATAAATCAAAAACAAATTAGTGGGACCCTCTGAAATCAAAGATAATGAAATAGTAAGAGAAATTCTTCAGTGGTATTTTAATTATATGGTAGAAGAAATGACAGAGATTTCTTATTTTTATATCACATTACGATGCGATTAGGATAATCACCCCTCATTTTCTTTCCTGCTATCTATATAGACTTGAAATAAGTAGTTTATAAATTTAGATTGCAAACTCATAAAACATTTTCCTCGTTTGAAACCGGCTTATAATTTAATTTTATTGATACTAAGTGTTATGATTTTCTCTGCGGTTCTATTTCCACAGAACAAATATAATACTGTTACTGTTACAGATAGTATTCCGATCAATTTCGAAAATAGTTATTCAATTTCCGGTGTAGCTATCATTCCATTTTCTGAAACTATTACTCTAAGAGATTCTGTGTTAAAGCGTTTTACAGATTACCAGTTTTTATACGCAACAGCTTCGTTTACTTTATCCGATACTCTTCCTTATTCCCTTTTTGATACATTGCTGGTTACTTACCAGGGAGTTAACCTATCACTTCAAAAGGAATATAAAAAGCGGAGTCTTGTAATCCGCTACAACGAAAAATATGGTGATACTGTTAGGGTAGTTGAAGTTGAAGGCTCCGGATTTACTCCTGAAAGTATTTTTGGTGAAGGAATGCAAAAAAGCGGTACACTAATAAGGGGATTTACGGTTGGAACCACTAAAGATTTTTCACTTAACAGTGGATTAAGACTTCAATTATCCGGAAGGTTATCAGAAAATATTGAAATTGTTGCTGCACTTTCCGATCAGAACACACCAATTCAGCCGGAGGGAAATACTGAACGGCTTGAAGAGATTGATAAGGTTTTTATACAGGTTAAACATCCAAATGCTGTTGGCACATTTGGAGATTACCAGCTTAGTAACCGGAACGGAGAGTTTGGGGTTATCAACCGGAAACTGCAGGGATTGATGGGCAGTTTTAAAATATCTGATTTTACCGGTTATGGTGCTATTGCAACTTCCAGGGGAAAGTTTAATACAAATAATTTCAATGGGCTCGATGGCGTGCAGGGCCCTTACCAGTTAACCGGGCTGAATGGTGAAAAGTTCATAATTGTAATTGCCGGAACTGAAAAAGTTTATCTTGATGGTATTGAAATGAAACGCGGTCAGAATAACGATTACATAATTGAATATGCAAACGCTACAATAACTTTCACCCCAAAAAAATTAATTACAAACGCAAGCCGTATAGCCGTAGATTTTGAATACACGGACCGCAGGTATTCTAGAAATTTTTTAGGCAGCGGAATTACAGCAAACTTTTTTAATGATAAATTAAAGTTTGGTATTCAATATCTGCAGGAAGGTGATGACCCGAATGCTCCGGTAGATATTTTACTATCCGAAGAAGATAAAAGAATAATTTCGGAAGCAGGTGATGACCCGGTTAAAGCTTTCAAATCGGGTGTCTCACTTGCCGAAGAAGATTCGCTTGGTGTAAGAAAAGGAATTTATCAGGCAGTGGATACATTAATTAATAATGAGCCATTCACTTATTACATTTATAACCCTGGCGATTCACTAGCAATTTATAATGTTTCTTTCAGTTATATTGCAGAAGGGAGCGGCGATTATGCAAGAGAAGCATTGGGAAATTTTCGTTTTGTTGGAATTGGGCAGGGAGCGTATCTGCCCGTTATCCTTTTACCAATTCCGCAGCTTAAGCAGATTGGAAATGTTACTGCTTCTTACTCTCCGCTGGAAAAAGTTCATATAGATTTAGAATATTCTGGAAGCTTATGGGATAAGAACAGGTTTTCGGATCTTAATGATGGCGATAATTATGGTTATGCTACTAAAATAGCTTTGCGGATTGATCCCTCCGAAGTAAAAATCGGTTCGATAAATCTTGGTAAAATTGGTTTTTCCTACAAAGATAGATTCATTAATAAAAAATTCACTTCCACCGATAGATTTAATGAAGTGGAGTTCAACAGGGACTATAATACTTCCGGTTCGCCGGAAAAAGAGGATGAACAGTTCAGGGAAGTTCGATTAAATCTTATCCCTGTTGATGAACTGAACCTTACTACCTCAGCTGGTTTTTTAAGAAGAGGGGAGAATTTTAAGTCTGATAGGTTCAATAACATCATAAAATTTTCTGATAATAAAAAATATAACCTAAACTATAACTTCGATTTTGTTAATACAAAAAATCTATCAAGGTTAAGTAGATGGATAAGACAGTCCGGCGATGTAAATTATATTCTGTGGAAACTAAAACCAGGGTTTAATTTTCTTGCAGAAAATAAAAAGGATCAACAAAGCAGTAAAGATTCACTTTTATCGGGCAGTTTAGAATATTATGAACTCAATCCTTATATAGAATTGATTGATCTTGAAGGATTAAAATTTTCAGCAAAGTATTCGCATAGGGATGATTACCTTCCTCTTAACGGACTTATGGTTAAAGAAGCAATAGCAAAAGCACAAATTTACGATCTTGCATACCGTGGAATTAAAGAAGTTAATACCTCGCTAAACTTTGCTATTAGGGATAAAAAATTTACAGATCCATTTAAGGAAAAAGGATTATTAGATACCGAACAAATCCTGATTAGGTCACAATCAAAATTTAATTTTTGGGAGCCGGTTTTAAACGGTGATTTGTTTTATGAAGTATCTACACAAAAGCAGGCAAAGCTGGAAAAAGTTTTTATTAAAGTGGAACAAGGAACAGGTAATTACAGGTACCTCGGTGATCTTAATGGAAACGGTGTTGCAGATGAATCGGAATTTGAGCCAACATTGTATGATGGAGATTATATCATTGTAACAATTCCATCCGATGAATTGTTTCCTGTTATCGATTTCAAAACCAATACCCGTTGGAAAATAAAATATGCAGATATATTTTCCAGGAATTCTTTACCCGGAGCCATATTAAAACCTTTATCGAGTGAAACAGTTTGGAGAATTGAAGAAGTAACGCGGGAGGAAGATCTTTCCAAAATATACCTGATGCAGTTCAGTTTTTTTCAAAAGGAAGGTGTAACAATTCGAGGTTCCAATTTTTTGCAGCAGGATCTTTTCATAAATGAAAATCAGCAGGAGCTATCGTTCCGTTTCCGGTATGCTCAAAGGTTTTCCATGAATGAGTTTAATACAGGTAATGAAAAAGGGTACAACCGCGAAAGGAGTGTAAGAATAAAATTCAGGATGGTGAAAGAGCTTAGCAATCAAACTGATTTTGTTAATCTGAAAGATAATGTAACTGCACCTGAAGCATCTACACGAAGCAGGATTGTAACAAATAATAATATTACTTCCGATTTCTCTTACAGACCAGAAAGAAATATTGAGGTTGGATTTAAATTTAAGGTTGGAAAGAGCGAGGATAACCTTCCAGAAACTCCAACAGTAATAGATTTGAATTCCCAGGTTATAAGATTTAATTTGTCCTTTGCCGGAACAGGTAGATTGAGATTTGAAGTTGAACGGACTGAATTGAATGCAAACACAACTGAAAATTTTATTCCTTTTGAAATACTTAGCGGAAACCAGCTTGGTAAAAATTATTTCTGGAGATTAAATTTTGATTACCGTCTTGCTTCATTCCTGCAGACCACAATTAGTTATGATGGCAGAGCGCAGGGAGGTGGAAGAGTGATCCATACTGCACGGGCAGAAGCGAGAGCGTATTTCTAAAATAATGCATTCATGCATAATGCATGCACATAAAAAATATATTTTAATCAATAAGATTTCCTAACAAAATAAAATTTATAAATGAATATTGTTTCTACAATGATCGAAGCACACATTTTTCGGGAAACAGGGGATGGAATTGAATTCTTATTATTGAAGCGATCAAATAACCAAATTTATCCTGGAATATGGCAAATGGTAACTGGTAAAATTGAAGAGAAGGAGAAAGCCCATCAAACAGCTTTGCGCGAAATAAAAGAGGAAACCGGTTTAATACCAGTTCAATTATGGGTTGCTCCAACAATTAATCCCTTTTACGAACCGAAAAATGAATACATTTGCTTACTTCCTGTTTTTGCTGCAAGAGTGGAAGCAAAACCGAATGTGGTTTTAAGCAGGGAACATACAAAATATAAATGGGTCGGTAAAGATGAGGCAAAAAAACTACTTGCATGGCCTGGCCAGAGGGATGCTGTTGACATTATCAAGAATACTTCTTAAATGAAAAAAGTTTCTTCCATTTTGTAGAAATAAAGGTAGAATAATCAACTCGTTTTAATTATGCATTCAACATCATTTTAATTATTTTTCATATTCGTTTTTAACCAAAAAACCGGAGAAAAACTTGGGATTGCTCGTTGTTGGATCACTCGCTTTAGATTCAGTTGAGACTCCATTTGATAAAGTTGATGCCGCACTCGGCGGATCGGCGAATTATATTTCATTAGCGGCAAGTTATTTTTCCGGACCGGTTCAAGTGGTTGGAGTAGTTGGAAGTGACTATCCTAAAGAATATATAATCTTTTAGGTGAGCATAATATTGATGTGGAAGGACTTCAAATAATTGAAGGAGGAAAAACTTTCCGCTGGGGAGGCAAATATCACTATGATTTAAATGTTAGAGATACACTTTTTACAGATTTAAATGTTTTTGAAAAGTTTAATCCTGTTATTCCGGATAATTATAAAAAATCAAAATATCTTTGTCTTGGTAATATTGCTCCAACGCTTCAGCTAAAAGTGTTAGACCAGATGGATAACACACAATTAGTAGTTTGCGACACCATGAATTACTGGATTGAAGGAATGAAGGATGAACTGGTAAAGCTTCTTAAACGTGTAAATGTTCTCATCATTAACGATTCGGAAGCACGCTTGCTTTCAAACGAACCAAATCTTATTAAAGCTGCAAAATTAATCCGTGAAATGGGACCTGAATTCCTGATCATCAAAAAGGGTGAACACGGTGCAATGCTTTTTGGAGATGATACAATTTTTTCTGCTCCTGCTTATCCCGATGGAAATAATTTATGACCCTACCGGAGCAGGTGATTCCTTTGCCGGCGGCTTTATCGGCTATCTTTATAAAACTCGCGATCTTTCACCAGAAAACATGAAACGTGCAGTTATTTATGGCAGTACAATGGCTTCATTTTGCGTTGAAAAATTCAGCACAAAAGCTTTGGAAGATCTTTCTTACTTACGAATTCAAGATAGATTTAGAGAATTCATGAATTTATCCAGGTTCGATGAAACAGAATAAATACTTCTCAGTAAAATTCCAGGGTGATAAGCTGATCTACCTGGATCAGACCAAACTTCCTTTAGAAGAAAATTATATTGAAACTGATGATTACGAACGGATAGCTGTTGCAATAGAGCGTCTTGAAGTTCGCGGTGCCCCGCTGATTGGAATTATGGCTGCTTACGGATTGGCATTAGCGTTAAAAGGAAAAGAAAATCAGGATGAAAGTTTTGAAAAAGCATTTAAAAGATTAGAATCAACTAGACCAACTGCTGTTAATTTATTTTTTGCCCTAAACGAGTTAAGAAAAGTTTACACTTCAATAAATCATTCAAACGATTTTTACGAGGCCCTATTAAAGAAAGCAAAAGAAATTCATCAAAAAGATGTAGAGTATTGCAGCAAAATTGGAAGAAACGGATTAAGTATTTTTGAAAAAAAATCTAAAGTGTTAACTCACTGCAATACCGGCAAGCTTGCCACAGGCGGTGATGGAACTGCATTCAGCGTTATTAAAACCGGATTTGAAAACGACCTGGTGGAATTCGTTTATGCAGATGAAACTCGCCCGTTGCTTCAGGGTTCACGCCTTACTGCCTTCGAATTGAGTAAAAGCGGTATTCCCTTTGCGGTTCAAACTGATTCTTCTGCCGCTGAACTTATGAAGCAGAACAAAGTTGATCTTGTAATTACCGGAGCAGATAGAATAGCTCTTAATGGAGATTCAGCAAATAAAATAGGTACTTATTCCCTTGCAATACTTGCTAATTTTCATAACATTCCGTTTTATATCGCAGCTCCATCAACAACGATTGATCAAAATATAGCATCCGGTTCCGAAATTATTATAGAATACCGCGATAAAAAAGAAGTTATTACTTTAAATGGAAATAGATTTACTCTGGAAGAATTTGATGCATTCACTCCGGCTTTTGATGTTACACCATCACACTTAATCAAGGGAATTATTACAGAAGAAGGAGTGTTCACCTTTCCTTACAATTTTATGCGATGAGCGAAATAATTGAAACCGAAGCTGTAGTACTTAGCAAGCTTGCCTATGGTGATTCCAGCATAATTGCGGATTTATTTACTGAAGATTATGGTAGAATATCAGTGATCGTTAAAGGCGGACGATCTCCCAAATCTAAATTCGGGTCACTCGTAGATCCACTTAACCACTTGCAGGTAATTTTTTATAAAAAAGATTCAAGAGATATTCAACTTTTATCAAGTGCAGAAATCTTAACACATTTTCCGTCATTAAAAAATGATCTGCAAAAACTTAAATTTGCTTATGCAGTGATTGAACTTGTTAAAAACCTTATGGCAGAGCGTGAGGTGAACAAGCAGGTTTTCAAGGGAGTTGTTAGAATCTTATCCCGGATAAATTTATCAAACGAAAAACCGGAAATAAGTTTCGGAAGATTCTTTTTATTCTTCCTAAAAGAAATTGGTTATGAATTCCAGATAGAAAGGTGTGCGGTTTGCAATGGGGCAGATTTTTCCAGTTTAAGTATGTACTATAATTTTGAAAAAGGTTTGATATGCGGTAAATGCACAAAAGAAGAGGTTGATTTTTATGAAATTAATTTGGAACTTTTTCAATATCTTAGTTGTCTAAAAGCAAACATAATCGCTGATAATTTCAGTGATAAAGCTGTTGATGATGCGAACAGTCTGCTTGAAAGACATCTTAAATATCACGTCCCGGATTTTAAGGGAATTCAATCTTTACAAATAGTAAATTGAGAGGTGAAGCGATAACAGTTGATACTTTTTTAATGTTCAGTTAATATGAAAATAAAATATCGGAGGAAATGTAATGAAAGCCAAAGGAATAATTGGAGCAGCTTCACTTTTAATAATCGGAGTATTGTTTGGTGCAGTACTGGTTTCAGGATTCGGACTTGTAAGACCGAGCTTAGCGGATGTTAATCTTGGTGCAAAAGAACCGCCCGTGAACCTGGATGCCGATGCATCATCCTTTAGCCAGTCGTTTATAGAAGTAGCTGAAACTGTTACACCAACCATCGTTCAGATTTCGGTTGTTTCGGAAAGAGAAAACCCGCACGGCGATTGGTTCTTTTTCCCATTTAAAGATATGCCGCAGGAACAGAGAGGTTCCGGCAGTGGAATAATAATCTCCGAAGATGGATATATTATTACAAATAACCATGTTGTAGAGAATGCAAGTAAAGTATCAGTAGGTTTATATGATAAAAGAAGATTTGATGCAACAGTAATTGGAACCGATCCATTAACAGATCTTGCTGTTATAAAGATCGATGCCGGGAATCTTCCTGTAGCGTACTTAGGTGATTCTGATAATCTTAAAGTTGGGCAATGGGTAATGGCAATCGGTAATCCACTCTCACTTTCTTCAACAGTGACAGCCGGAATTGTTAGTGCAATTGGCAGAGGACAGCTTGGATTAATTCGTGATAGCTACGGTGTTGAGAATTTTATTCAAACGGACGCAGCTATTAACCCTGGTAACAGCGGCGGTGCGCTTGTAGATCTTTCCGGTTCAGTTATCGGTGTAAACTCTGCAATTGCATCAGGTGGAGGTGGCACTTATATAGGTTATGGGTTTGCTATTCCCATCAATCTTGCTAAAGCTGTGGCTAAAGATTTAATTGCCCACGGTAAAGTTAGTAGAGGTTACATAGGAGTGAATATTGGCGAAGTAGATAACGCTATTGCAAAATCACTCGGGATGGATAAACCAAGAGGAATTATTATCCAGGGTATAGTTGAGGGCGGCGCAGCATCCGAATCTGATTTAAAAGCTGGTGATGTGATCCTTAAAATTGATGAAAGAGAAGTAAACAGGCCTAATGAATTGCAAAGTTACGTGGCAGCCAAAACAGTAGGTACGATTGTAACTCTTACTTTGTTCAGGGATGGTGAAGAGATAGAAAGAGAAATAACTTTAAAGAAAAGAGATACCGAAGCATCTATTGAACCGACATCCAATAATACAAATGAAGAAAGCAGTGAAGAATCATCATCTTCAACTGCTTCGTTTGATGGAATAGGTTTAACAGTTAAAAACCTTACTGATAAGGAACGCACTGATTTCGATGTTGAAAATGGAGTTATTATTACTGACGTGAGAGCGTTCAGCCGTTCAGAAGACCAGAGACTGTTTACCGGGCTGGTTATTGTTGAAGCAGATAAAACTCCTGTTAAGAATGTTGAGGACCTTTCTGCAATGATTAAAGCAAAAAAAGGTTCTGCATTACTTATAAAAGTTATTGATAACCAGGGAAATACAAGGTTTATTGGATTAGAAATTCCGGAATAGATTAGATATTCATATTTTAAAAATAAAACGTCCCGATTTTATCGGGACGTTTTTTTATATTTGAAATAAAAAAACTCACTTATATGATAAGATTTCTAACCGCAGGTGAATCGCACGGTAAAGCACTTACTTCCATCATCGAAGGATTTCCGTCAAATCTTCCTCTGAAAAAAGATTATTTCGATTTTCATCTTAAAAGAAGACAAGCCGGTTACGGAAGAAGCGGGCGGATGAAAATTGAATCGGATGAGGTTGAAATTTTAAGCGGAATAAGATTCGGTAAAACTCTTGGCTCACCAATATCAGTTCTTATAAAAAATAATGATTGGAAAAACTGGAGGGGATACTCGATACTGAGAAAAAATCTTCCTCAATTAAAAAAGTTGCAATTCCCCGTCCCGGTCATGCAGATCTTACCGGTACAACTAAATATAATTTTGATGATATAAGAAATTCGATTGAAAGATCGAGTGCCAGGGAAACTGCTGCGCGCGTTGCTGCAGGAACGGTTGCACGAAGATTACTGGAAGAATTTGGAATTGCCGTTGGCAGTTATGTTGAAAGCATCGGCGGTGTTTATGCAAAAACAAATTACAAAGAGAAACTGCTCAACAATTCATCTTCTAATAAACTGGATGTTGTGCGCATATCTTCTAATGCTGATCTAAGTTCTGTAAGAGTTTTGGAAGCAGAGCAGGAAAAAAAGATCATCAATAAAATTAAACTTGCAAAGAAAAAAGGTGATTCACTTGGCGGAACCTTTGCAGTTGCTGCAACCGGTTTGCCTGCAGGACTTGGCAGCTTTATGCATTACGACAGAAAAATTGATGCTGATATTGCTTCATCAATTATTTCTATCAACGCAGTTAAAGGTGTTGAAATTGGAAACGGTTTTACAAGTGCTGAATCTTTTGGTTCGGAGGTTCATGACGAAATTATTATTAAAGGTGAAAACTTCTCTCGTAAAACAAACAGGGCAGGAGGAGTTGAAGGGGGAATTACAAACGGGATGCCGATTATTCTTACCGCGGCTATGAAACCGATTGCTACATTATCCAATCCTCTAGATACTATTGATCTAAGCAAAATGAAAAAAACTGTTGCGCGACATGAAAGAAGTGATTTTGTAGCTGTTCCAGCTTGCTCGATAATTGCGGAAAGTATGCTTGCGTGGGTTATCGCAAAACACTTCCTGCTAAAATTTGGAGGAGATTCGCTGGAAGAAACGAAAGACAATTATAATCTTTATACTAAAAATTCTTTTAAAAGAATTAAACGAAATTTTAGAAAGTAGTTATTTCGATGATAAAAATTGAGACATTTGTATTTAACTTGTTTTCAGAAAACACTTTTGTAGTTTGGGATGAAGAAACAAAGGAAGCTGCTGTTATCGATCCCGGAACATCCAGCTTATCAGAAGAAGAGTTACTTGAAGATTTCATTTCAAAGAATGAATCTTAAAATTAAATACTTAATAAATACTCATTGCCATATAGATCATATTTTAGGTTGTAATTTTGTTAAGGAAAAATATAACCCTCAATATTTAGTGCCTGAAAAAGATGTTCCGCTGCTTCAAAAAGGGCACGTACAGGCAGCCGCGTTTAGCTTAGAATATAAGGAGCCGCCAAAACCAGATGGATTCATCACTGAAGAAAAGGAATTGCAGCTTGGTGGGGAAAAAATAAAATTTCTCTTCACTCCCGGGCACACACCAGGTGAATATTGCATCTATTTTGAAGAAGATAAAATTTGCATAACCGGTGATGTACTTTTTAAGGAAGGGATTGGCAGAACAGATTTGTGGGGCGGCGATTACAACCGTTTGATCAGTTCAATCGAAACGAAACTTTTTACGCTTCCGGGCGATGTAAAAATTTATCCCGGTCACGGAGAACCGAGTACAATCAGCCACGAGATGAAAAATAATCCTTTTCTTGTATGAAAAGATGAGAGATATTTTTCAAAAATTTACTGTTCCTAAAACCAATTCATTCCTATCTTTACTAAGTGTAAAAATATTTTTAAGTGTCCATTCCCCAGGGATCAATTAAAATGGAAAAGAAACTAAAAAAACTATCCGATTTAAGAGAAACTGCTAAACTTGGCGGCGGCGAAAAAAGAATAAAAAGCCAGCACGATAAAGGAAAGCTAACTGCACGCGAAAGAATTGAACTGCTTGTGGATGAAGGCAGTTTTGATGAACTCGATATGTTTGTAAAACACCGTGCAAAAGATTTTGGCTTGGATAAACAGAATTATCCTGGCGACGGCGTTGTAACCGGTTTTGCAAAAATTGATGGTAGACCAATTGCACTTTTCAGCCAGGATTTTACAGTGTTCGGTGGCTCACTTTCCGAGGCGCATGCAGAAAAAATTGTTAAAGTTATGAATATGGCAATGAAAGCCGGAATACCCGTTGTTGGATTGAATGATTCCGGCGGTGCACGTATACAGGAAGGTGTTGTTTCGCTTGGCGGTTATGCAGATATCTTTTTACTTAATACTCTGGCTTCCGGCGTTGTGCCGCAAATTTCTGTTGTACTTGGTCCCTGTGCAGGCGGTGCTGTTTACTCGCCCGCAATAACCGATTTTATTTTTATGGTGAAGAAAACAAGCCATATGTTTGTTACGGGTCCTAATGTCGTAAAAACCGTAACCCACGAAGATGTTAGTTTTGAAGACCTTGGAGGAGCAGAAACTCACTCTTCAAAAAGCGGTGTTGCACATTTTGCTTTTGATAATGAAATTGAAACTCTTCTAAATGTAAAAAAACTTATCGGGTTTCTTCCGCTTAATTACAGGGATAAATCTCCAGAAAAAGAATTTGATTTTAGTAAACTTGAAGTAGAACCTAAAGCTTGGACGATATCATTCCTGATAATCCAAATAAACCATACGATATGAAGGAAGTGATAAATCTTCTTGTAGATGATAATGATTTTTTTGAAGTTCATGCAAACTATGCAGAAAATATTATCTGCGGGTTTGCTCATTTAGGAGGAATGGCAGTTGGCATAATTGCTAATCAACCACAGGTTTTAGCTGGAGTGCTTGATATAAATTCATCAACTAAAGCTGCAAGGTTTGTAAGATTCTGTGATGCATTTAATATTCCAATGCTTGTGCTTGTTGATGTTCCCGGTTTCTTACCTGGAACAGAGCAGGAATGGAATGGTATAATCCGCCATGGTGCAAAACTTCTTGTTCGCATTTAGTGAAGCAACGGTTCCGAAAGTAACAGTTATTACACGCAAAGCATACGGCGGCGCTTACGATGTGATGAACTCAAAACACATACGCGGAGATTTTAATTATGCCTGGCCTTCAGCAGAAATTGCTGTAATGGGACCAAAAGGCGCAGTGGAAATCATCTTTAAAAAAGAAATTGCAAAAGCAAAAGATCCTGAAAAAGAAGTTGAGAAAAAACTGGCAGAGTATATAGAAAAATTTGCAAATCCTTACATTACTGCCGAAAGAGGTTACGTAGATGATGTAATTGCACCGCGGGATACTAAAATAAAGCTTGTAAATGCATTTAATCTGCTTCGCACGAAAGTTGATACGAATCCTAAGAAGAAACACGGTAATATTCCTTTATAGAAATTCTAACTTCTTAAAAAATAATCGGTTATGGAATTTATTTAATTTATCACTTGATAAAAATGATTACAAATCTTAAATTAACAGTGAAATAATAATTTGATAATATTTATGAGTGTGTTCCTATGAAGATTTGTTATTGCTATTATTTCTTTATTTTTATTCTTTTCCTGCAGCGGTAATAAAGAAATTACCAAAAAAGAAACCACCCCAGATATTTAACCGCAGCGGTATTGTTACTGAAATGCTTGAACAGGCAAGGCAGCACTACATTTCTGCTCTTAACAAACAGGAGGCCAACAGTATTAAAGAAGCGGTTGAAAACTATGAATCTGCGTTGAGGATTATTACCAATTTAAGCTACTATCCCGGTATTGATGATAATGAGGCTTATCTCGAACTGGGAACAGCAATAAAGGAAGATTATAAAGGATTTGTTGATGGGTTGCCTGAACTTCCGGAAGGTCTATCCTTTGCGGCTCTTGATGAATGGCTTAAAGAATCTGTTCCGCAAATAGATTTGCTTGATGATGTTGAGATCGAAAACACAAATATTATTCCTGCTGAAATTCCACTTGAAGTAAATGAATATGTAGAACAATATCTTACCTACTTTAGCGGCAAAGCAAGCCATGTTATGGAAAGCTGGCTGGAACGTTCCGGCAAGTACTTTCCGATGATGACAAAAATATTTTATGAAGAAGGAATTCCGCGCCAGCTTGTTTATTTAAGTATGATGGAGAGCGGACTTAATCCTACTGCTCGTTCATGGGCAAGCGCTGTTGGGTTATGGCAGTTTATTAAATCTACAGGAAAACTGTATGACCTGAAAACAGGTTTTTATTTTGATGAAAGAAGAGATCCTTTAAAATCAACACGAGCCGCAGCTAAACATATGAAGGATCTTTACGATTCTTTGGGCGATTGGTACCTTGTGCTGGCTGCATACAATTCAGGCGAAGGTAGAGTTAAAAGAGCAATTCGCAAATCTGGTAAATATACTTTTTGGGGAATAAGAAAATATCTTCCGCGCGAAACAAGAAACTACGTACCACAATATATTGCAGTTTGCATGATTGCAATGGATCCGGAAGCGTACGGGTTTACAGATTATCAATTAGAAAAACCGGATGAGTATGAGGTTTATAAAGTTCCCGGAGCAATCGATCTAGAATTTCTTTCCGGCTGTGCTTCCACAGATCTTGAAACATTAAAAAGTTTAAATCCTGAATTAACCCAGCTTAGCACACCTCCTGAATTTGAAGGCGGTTACCCGCTTAAAAATTCCTAAAGGTTCGATGGAACAGTTTGCAGAGCTTATAAAAAATATTCCCGAATCTGCACGTAGAACTTATCTTGTTCATAGTGTGAAGAAAGGCGAAAATCTTACAAAAATTGCAGGAAATTATGGTATAACGGTTTACGATCTTGCAGATGCAAATAATATTTCAACTAAATCTAAATTGTATACAGGAGTTCATTTAAGAATTCCAGTGCTTGTTAATCCTGAAGAAAATAATTATTCATACAATACAGATGTTATTCTTGCGGAAGAAGATGTAAACAAAACAGATGAAAATTATGTTTCTCCATACAATACATTAAACGGGGAAACTAACGATATAAAAACAGAGCAAACACTTATAACTTCAAATGAAGATGTAAATGAAACTGATGTGGTTACTGAAAATCTTGAAGAGCAGATGGAAATTGTAGGCACTGTAACTCCCTTAATTCCAACTGGCTTAGTAGCAGTTAGCTATAAAGTGAAGAAAGATGACAGCTTACTTGGTATTGCCGATATGTTTAATGTTAGGGTAAGTGATGTGAGAAACTGGAATAACATTCCTTACACAACTACAATAATGGTAGGACAGGATTTATCTGTTTATGTGCCTGAAGATAATAAAGATTATTATGCAAGCATTGATAAAAGAACAAAGATAGAAGAGAAAGCCCCGAACCTTAATACTGATGAATCGAATGAAACATTTTTATATCATAAGATTCAAAGAGGGCAAAACCTTGGTTACATCTCTAGAAAATACGGCGTAAGTATTGCGGCAATTAAACAGTGGAATAATATGTCGGGCAATAAAATAATAGCCGGTAAGAGATTAAAAATTTATACAGATGGCTCTTCAGGTTACACTTCAACAGAAAATACAAGGACTAACCCGAACAGCAATCTTTACAGGTACAAAGTTAGACGCGGTGATACGATTGGTGAAATAGCCGAGATGTACGATGTTACCACAAGGATGATAAGAAAATGGAATGGTTTAAGGAGCAACAAGATAATTGCCGGGCAAACACTAAAAATTTATTCCGACGATCCTGTTACATCAGTTGTTGAAAACAATTCCGGTAATGAATCGAATGTTAGTTATTATAAGATAAAGAAAGGTGATGCAATTGGGCAGATTGCAGAAAAGTATAAAGTATCGGTCGCCAATCTTAAAAAATGGAACAATTTATCCAGCAATAAAATAATTGCCGGTAAAACTTTAAAGATTTATTCAAATGCTGGCCCTAATACAAATCCTACCGGGAATACAACAACCAACAAAACCGGGAAAGTAGTTAATTATAAAATTAAAAAAGGTGATTCAATAGGACAGATTGCGGAGACGCATAACGTTTCCGTATCCGATTTAAGAAAATGGAATAATATTTCCGGCAATAAAATAATTGCAGGTAAAACTATAAAGATTTATACTAGTTCAAGTAAAACAAATACTACAACAAAGAAAACATCCAGCGGTTCTACTTATCACACTGTAAAAAGAGGAGAAACACTTAGCCAGATAGCTGAAAAGTACAAAGTTTCGATTGCTTCATTAAGAGAATGGAATAACATTTCCGGTAACAAGATCATTGCCGGTAAGCAGCTTAAAATTAAAAAAGATACTAAGAATAATACTTCCGGGAATAATTCAAAATATCATCTTGTAAGCAGGGGAGAATCGCTTTATTCGATTGCCAAAAAGTATAACACAACAATACAAAAACTTAAATCACTTAATAAACTATCAAATAATAATATTAAAGCAGGTCAGAAATTAAAAGTCATTTGATTTTGTTTTAATGTTTTTTAATTTTGTTGAGAAATTTAACTAGTTCTTTTTACATATAATTTTGTTAAGCCGTTAGGGGTGTTTACCCAAACCTTGGGATGACTGAGATAATACCCTTTAACCTGATCTGGATAATGCCAGCGTAGGGAAACGGGCTAAGAGCGTTTTTGATTTTAGCCGTTATCCAACGGCTTTTTTATTTTTTGAGAGGTAAGAAATGAAAATCTTAATCGTTCTTTTTTTATGTTTAAATTTTTCTGCTATTGCTCAGCAGATTATAATCCGGGGGAAAGTAGTTGACAGACGAAACCAGCAGCAGTTTGCAGGATGCAAATATTACGCTGATATCTGAAACCACTAAGGGCACTACCACAGATAAAAATGGTGAGTTCAAACTTTTTGCTGAATTAAAACCATCCGATAAATTAATTATCAGCTATGTTGGATTTGAAACAAGAAGTATCACAATTACTGAACTAAGTAATATCCCATCAACTCCAACTTCTGATGGAGGCGTTTTTTATCTTTTCTATCTTGATAGTAAAATTATTTCTTCACAAACTGTACTTGTTGAAGCAACTGTTGGAAAGCAGGGAATTACGCCGCTGGCTTTTGATCAGATAAAGCAAAAAGATATTGAAAAGAATTACACTGCTTATGATATTCCAAAATACCTGAGCGATCTTCCATCAACTACTTTTTATTCAGAGAGCGGGAACGGAATTGGTTATAATTATTTAAGTATTCGCGGGTTTGATCAAAGAAGAATTACAGTTTCAATTAACGGAATTCCACAAAACGATCCTGAAGATCATAATGTTTACTGGTTAGATTTTCCCGATCTCCTTGCCAGCACAGAGTTGATCCAGGTTCAAAGAGGGGCTGGCTCAGGAGTGTTCGGTTATCCAGCAATCGGTGGATCGATAAATCTTATTACCTCATCATTTTCTAATAAACCAAAGCTGGAACTTTCTGCATCGTATGGTTCTTATGTTACAAAAAAATATTCTGCCGCTTTTTCAAGTGGATTAATCGATAATAAGTATTCTGTTTATGCGAAGCTTGGAAAGATAATGAGCTCAGGTTATAAAAATCTTACCTGGGTCGATTTTAATTCCTACTATCTTTCCGCAGTAAGGTACGATAAGAATTTTACAACACAGATTAATTTTTATGGAGGACCAATTTCTGATGGATTAGGCTACACGGGAGTAGCAAAATTTGCAGTAAAAGATAAAATTCTTCGAGAGCAAATTATTCTTATTGGGAAGCTGATGAAAACGATTACACTAATACGCTTGATAGAAAACCTGAAGAGATTGAAAATTTTTCGCAGCCTCATTTTGAATTATTAAATGATTGGCAGGTAAGTAATAATTTAAAATTCAACTCAGCTCTTTTTATTCTGCTGGGAGATGGCTTTTTTGATTACGATGCTTCATGGTCTGTATTTTACGATGATTATTTTAGGTTAAGAGAAAATGGATTTGATACAAGCTTTGTTCCAACTAACGCACTAATAAGGGCAAAGGTTGAAAATACACAATATGGATGGATCCCGCGCTTTAGTCTTGAACATGAAAATGGTATGTTATTTTTTGGTGCCGAATTAAGAAAACATAATTCAATTCACTGGGGAAGTATAAATTATGCTGAGAATCTTCCTCCAGGTGTTACAAAAGATTACAAATATTACTTTTACCGCGGAGGGAAAGATATTGCAAGCGCCTTTGTTCATGAATCTTACAATTTAAATGATAATATTTAATGTTCTTGGAGAACTGCAGCTAGCTTATCATAACTATAAACTGAACGGTGAAAAATATTTAGAAAACGAATTTAGTGTAGATAATCTATTCTTAAATCCGAGAGTAGGAATAAACTATAAACATGCAGAGCAGTTTAATTTATATTTTTCTTTTGCAAGAGTTTCGCGCGAGCCCAGGTTGAAAGAATATTATGATGCTGCAGAATCAAGCGCAGGTGAAGTTCCGCAGTTTGAGCTTAATCCTGATGGAACATATAATTTTGAAAAACCTCTAACCAAACCTGAAACGATGAATGATTTTGAAATTGGTGCTTCAGTTAATGATGAAGATTACTCATTTACTTTGAACTTTTTCTATATGTTGTTTAATGATGAAATAGTTAAAAAGGGACAGGTTGATAGATTCGGGCAGCCGATTACAGGCAACGTGGATAAAACAGTTCATCTCGGAGTAGAACTCAGCGCGATTATTAAACTTTTAGATGACAGGATTGAATTATTTGGAAATGCTACGGTAAGCCGCAACACAATTGAAGAAGGAAAGTTTTTTATCGATGCGGATAATTTTATTGAACTTGATGGAAACAGAATAAGTGGCTTCCCTGATTTTCTTGCAAACCTGGGCGTTGCTTATAAAGATCATGGTTTATATTTTAGATTAACAGGTAAGTACGTTGGAGAATTCTTTTCTGATAACTACGATAATGAACTTGAAAATTATCTTCAACAATTTCCTGGCTTTATAGATTACGCAGATAATGTAAACGAAGCATATTTTGTTTCAGATTTTTTTGCAAGCTATGAATTTCCATTAATTAATTCGCAAACTCCCTGGAAAGTTTATTTACAGGTAAATAATATTTTTGATAACTTGTATTCAGCGTATGCAATTGGTAAAGAATTTTTTCCAGCAGCAGAAAGAAACTGGTTGGCTGGAATTCAGGTAGGACTTTAGGTTTTAATATGAAGAAAATGTATAATACTGGCAAACGGTAAACCACCACGAAAAAATATAATTACTTTCTTTCAAAAGAATGGATTTGAAACATTGATCTGTGCAGATGGCGGTGCAAATTCTGCTTTAAAATTGGATTTAATTCCTGATTACATAATTGGCGATCTTGATTCTAGCAGATAAAGTTGTTTTGAATAAATTTAAAATAAATCAACAATAATTAATATAAAAGACAGAATGATACTGATGTTGAGAAATGTTTGAAGTTTGCTATAAAAAATAAATTTAAAGAAGCGCTGTTAGTTGGAGTTACTGGTAACCGTTTGGATCATACTTTCTGTAATCTTGGAATATGTACTTAAAGTTCTTTAATCAAATAAATATTTCGTTAGTTGCAGAAAATTCCTATCTTAAAGCCTTATACAGGAAACATGGAATTGAAAACATTTAAAGGTGAGACAATTTCACTTTATGGATTTGATAAGAAAACAAAAATTACTTCAAAAGGATTAAAATATCCTTTAAAAAATATTTCACTTCCTTTTGGTGAAAAAGAAAGCACAAGCAATATTGCAACTTCAAATTCGTGCAATTAATCAATTTCCAACGGAGTGATTTTTGTAATCAGAGATTTTAACACAATGAGAAAGCATGATCTCTTTTAGCTTCGACTGATATTATTAATAATCCTGCTTTTCTTCGCTTCTATTTTATTTATAGGATTTTATACAGGAAGAAAAACAGGAAGTGATGCGGAAGATTATCTTTTATCAGGACGTAAAGTTGGTTTGTTTTTATTTGTCCTTACAACTGTTTCCACATGGTACGGCGGGATATTAGGAGTAGGGGAGTTTACTTATCGTTACGGACTTGTTAGCTGGTTCACACAAGGATTTCCTTACTACATTTTTGCTTTGCTCTTTGCACTCTTCTTTGCAAAAAAAATAAGGAAAGCATCACTCTTTACAATTCCGGATAAACTAACAGAAGTTTACGGAAAAAAAGTTGGTCTGCTTTCTGCAATCATAGTTTTCGTTCTCGTTTCTCCAGCTCCCTATTTACTTATGAGCGCAAGTTTACTCTCTTTACTGCTCGATATTAATATTGTGTTATCACTTATTCATTTCTTTAATTATTTCCGTTGCGTATTTAATTAAAGGCGGATTCAGGGCAAATGTTTATGCTGATGCTTTGCAGTTTTTTGTGATGTTCATAGGATTTATTCTTATTGTAATATTTTCTGTCGGATTCATTCGGCTCAGTATGAATTTCTTTCATCCTCTCTTCCTGAAAATCATCTTAATATTACTGGAGGAATGTCTCCCACTTTTATCATCATCTGGTTTTTGATTGCATTATGGACATTCGCAGATCCAGGATTTCATCAAAGATGTTATGCAGCTAAAACTGGAAACGTTGCAGTAAAAGGTATTATCATTTCAATATTCTTTTGGGCGCTGTTCGATTTTCTAACAACTGCAACCGGTTTATTTTCAAAAGCGGTTTTACCAGATTTAGTAAATCCCGTTCTTGCATTTCCCTTACTTGCCGAACAAGTTTTACCGGTTGGTTTAAAAGGAGTTTTTTATGCAGCACTTTTTGCAACAATACTTTCAACATTAAACAGCTTTTTATTTTTAAGCGGAACAACAATCGGCAGAGATTTTATTTTCAGAATTAAATCCACAGCACGATGAAAAGAAATTAAAAACTTATACGATTATTGGTTTAATAATATCCGGTCTGCTTGCAATTCTTCTTGCTTACTTAATTCCATCCGTAATTGAAATATGGTACACGATAGGTTCGCTTTTTATTCCAGCAATTATACTTCCTGTTATAAGCGCTTACTATCCAAAAATAAGGATTGAGAATAAATTTATTTTAATTGAAATGATTACCGCTTTGTTTACAAGCACAATTTGGTATTTTTTAAGAACAGAGTTTGCTAGCACACCACTATTAAATGAAATTGAACCGATGCTGGTTGGATTATTTTTTGCACTTCTAATCCATCATTCTTGGTTTATTATCACGCAAATAGTATTTACTCTCATCTCATAATTTTCTAAGTTTATAGTTAACTTCCTAAGAGGTTAATTATGAAATCGCAATTCATCATCCTCGGTTTATCCCTCCTCTTAACTTATCTGCCAATAAATGCACAAGATGGATGGTTTTCACAAAATAATCTGATTCCTCATCAACTAAACTCCGTGTTTTGTGTTGATAGCATAAATGGGTGGATTGTGGGAGATGATGGCTTAATACTCTTCACTGGAAACGGAGGAACTGACTGGATAGAACAATCTAGTGGAACAAATTTAGATTTAAGATCAGTGCATTTTATTGATGGGAGTACTGGTTGGATTTTGGGAGATGACGGACTCATATTGTATACAACAAGTGGAGGGAGTAACTGGTCCAATCAAATAAGTGGATTGACTGATGATTTTAATTCTGTGTACTTTACTGATAGTAGTAATGGCTGGGCCGTTGGGGATAATGGTACAATTTTGCATACTACAAATGGAGGTGAAGATTGGTTGAATCAGGTAAGTGGAACTAGTTTTGATTTAAAATCAGTTTGCTTTAATAGTAGTATAAATGGCTGGGCAATAGGAAGAGATTTTTACGATTGCATAATTCTGCGAACTACTGATGGTGGAGTAAATTGGATTAACCAATTTATGGGGCAAGTTAGGTTAGAATCAATTTACTTTACAGATGATAATAATGGCTGGATTGCAGGAATGGAATCTGGAGGTGGATTGATACTTAGAACCAGTGATGGTGGAATGAATTGGACAGAACAGCAAAATAACGCAACCTATACGCTAAATTCCATTCATTTCACAGATAGTAGCAAGGGGTGGGCAGTTGGAATGGGTGGATTCGTTTTGCACACGACAGATGGTGGTGATAATTGGGAAAATATATTTTATGCGGGAATTGAATTTCTTAATTCCCTTAGTTTTGTAAACAGTAATAATGGTTGGATTATAGGTTCAGAGGGTTCAATCCTGAAAACTACTAATGAAGGAGAAAATTGGATAATTCAATCTGGATTGTATGATGATTTTATATATACTCAATTTACAGATAGTGTTACAGGATGGGTTATTGGCTATCAGAATGTATTATCAACTACAAATTCAGGGTACATCTGGAATGTCAAGGGAACTGGTTCTTATAAACATTTTACGGCTGCTCATTTTGTGAATAACAATACCGGCTGGATTGCTGGTAGGTATCCAAATGTTATTATAAAAACAACCGATAGTGGAGAGAGCTGGGAAGAAAAAACACCAGCTGTCGATGTTCCTTGGAACTCCATCTATTTTTTAAATGAAGATACGGGTTGGGTGGCAGGAGGATATTCAAATTCAGAAAATTACGTACTTAAAACTACAAATGGTGGTAGCAATTGGTGGATAACGCTAAATACATCTGATTATCTATTTTCATTGGATTTTATTAGCATTGATACCGGATGGGTAAATGGAATCGATTTTGATAACAGTACAATTTATAAGACAATAAATGGGGGTGAAAGTTGGTTTATTAAAAGTACTATTCCTGATAACCAACTGCTCTCAATCGATTTTGTTGACGCTAATATGGGCTGGATAGTCGGATCTTATGGTAAGATTTTCAATACAACAAATGGTGGTGATGATTGGATAATACAAAATAGCAGGACAACAAATCACCTGTATGATGTTTTCTTTGTTGACCAGATGACAGGCTGGGCAGTGAGTTGGTTAGGCAAAATTCTTAAAACAACTGATGGCGGAGATGATTGGCGATTCCAGATAAGTGGAACTACAAATTGGCTTACCTCTCTTTACTTTACAGATCGATATAATGGATGGATAGTTGGAAGACAAGGGACCATTTTACATACAAAGGATGGCGGAGGAATAACAACTGATTTACAAAATGAAGATTATCAACTTCCCATAGCATTTTCACTCTCTCAAAATTATCCAAATCCTTTTAATCCAAGTACAACAATTAAATATCAAATACCAGACCTGCCTGCCGGCAGGCAAGAATTAAGTTTTGTTACACTTAAAGTTTATGATCTGTTGGGAAGAGAAGTTGCAACACTTGTTAACGAAGAAAAACCTGCAGGGGAGTATGAGGTTGAATTCACAATTAGCAATTTACAATTAACAAGCGGGATATATTTTTATCAAGTGCGTGTAGGTAATTTTGTTGAAACTAAGAAGATGGTATTGTTGAAATAAATTTTTAAGGCAGTAAAATAGCAGCAGCAATTACCGTTGACCATAAACCATTTTTATTACCCACTGCAGATTGAGTGACGTTGAAGGATTTTACAATCTTGCCTGACATTTTATAAACATCTTCTCTTTCATTCCAATCGTGATCAGGATCGAAATCAACACCCAGAGTTGTAGCTAGCATTGTGGCTGCAAGATCTTCAGCATATTCACCGGCTACTTTTGCTGTTTGCCCGTGCGGATGATGTTCTGATAAATAACCATAGGTATTTTTATCAGTGGGGAGTGCAACACCAATAGATGCAGCAATCATCCTGTTTGGCTCCTTTGTTGAATTACGTGCCATTACAGCATGAATAATTTGTCCTGGTTGGATTTCTTTTAATCCTTCTTCAATGGGTATTCGTTTACAGTTAACGGGGTAAATACTGCTGACAGTTACAAGGTTGCACATTTCTATGTGGGCGCTGCGTAATGCAAGTTCAAAAGAAGTTAAATATTCTTTGCTTGTTCCAACTCCTTTTGTAAAAAATATTTTTTTTGGCAGATACAAATTCTTATTCCTGTTTTACTAAATTATTTATTAATTTTCCAAATTTTCTTTTACCAACTTTTAGAACCATTCCAATTTAATTTTAATTTCTTTATTAGTATCCAAATATCTTTTCTACCATCAATTGAAACTCCGCTTTGGTTTACCAACCTTTTTGCTTCACCTTTAGAACCGGAAAAACCAACCTTCAAGATTAAATCTACAATATTCATTTCATCTTCAATAATCTTAAACTCAGGAATATTATCAGGCACTTCTTTCTTTATAAAGATTTTATCAAACTCTGCCTCTGCAAACTGTGCATCTTTTTCGCTGTGATACATTCTAACAAAAGTTCTTGCCAGATTTCTTTTAATATCACGCGGATTTATTTCCGGGTTATCCAGTTTCGCTTTTATTTCCTTAAGTTCTTCTGCAGGAACATCTGTAGCAAGAGTGTAATATACGTAAATCAGGTCATCGGGAATTGAAAGTGTTTTACCGTACATATCTCTCGGCGGCTCGGAAATTCCAATATAATTATCGTAAGATTTGCTCATCTTTTCTGTGCCTTCTGTTCCAACTAACAGCGGCATTGTTAATATTATTTGTGGTTCCAGTCCGTACTCGCGCTGTATATCCCTGCCAACAAGAAGATTAAATTTTTGATCTGTTCCTCCAAGTTCAACATCACTTTTAATTGCAACTGAATCCATTGCCTGCGCAAGCGGGTAAAGAAATTCATGAATACTAATTGGTTCACCGGTTTTAAATCTTTTTTCAAAATCATCCCGCTCAATCATTCGCGCAACAGTATATTTTGAAGCAAGTTTAATAACTTCCTCAAAATTCATTTTGCTCAGCCAATCTGAGTTATAAACAATCTGTGTTTTTTCTCTATCTAAGAATTTTAGATGCTTGATTAAAATAGCTTTCACCATGTTCTCGTGGTCTGTTCAAAGTTAAGGGCAGGGCGGGTTGCACTTCTTCCGGATGGATCGCCAATCATACCGGTAAAATCGCCAACAATTAAAATTGCCTGGTGACCGAGTGACTGGAACTGTGCAAGCTTTCTTAATACAACAGAATGCCCGATATGAAGATCGGGACGGCTGGGATCGCAGCCAAGTTTAATGTTAAGGGGTTTTCCATCTTTTAAAGAACGCTCAAGCTTTTTAACCAGTTCTTCTTCAGGAATGATCTCATTTGCACCTCTTCTTATGAGGTCCATCTGTTCATTGATGGCAGGAAATTTAATTCTTGTTCATTTAGAACTATGAATTTCTTAATATTTAATTTTTCTTTCTTCATCTCTCTGGAAATCTCTTTTAGCAATATCTTTTCGTTTATCATAAACCTTTTTACCCTTTGCAAGTGCAAGTTCAACTTTTGCTTTGCCATTTTTAAAGTATAATCTTAAAGGAATTAAAGTTAATCCTTTTTCCGTGGTTTTGCCAATCATCTTTCTTATCTCACTCTTACTAAGTAAAAGCTTTCTATCCCGTTTCGGTACGTGGTTGTTAATGTTTCCCTGCGTGTATTCGCTTATGTGACAATTAACAAGCCATACTTCTCCAGCAACTATTTTACCATAGCTATCCACAAGGTTTGCTTTTCCCTGTCGGAGCGATTTAACTTCCGTACCAACAAGAACCAATCCCGCTTCCCAGGTTTGCAGAATGCTGTACTCATGTCTTGCTTTCCTGTTTAGTGTAATATTTTTTTCGTTACCAGGTTCCTTCATAGCGTATAATAACAAAGCATAAAATTACTTTAATTATAGTAAAAAGTAATCATTTGCACAATTTGAATTAATGATCACTTAAATGGATACATCAAATAAGAATAAAAAATTAAAACTTAGATGCGCTGAATGACTTACCATCTCTAAAAGATACCTTTATTTTCTGATACTCATCAACCCACCATATATAACGTACCCAATCTGGTTTTTCACCTTCTGTTCCAATAAGTTCTGCAACTTCTTCATAACTGAGAAAGTTAGTCATAGGACCATCAGAACCCGAGCACGCTTCTTTTAGGAGTTCATAACCATTTTTTCCTTCGAACATTGGTTTGTATGAACTGTAAGATGATAATTTACCTTCAGTCCATTCAGCTTGCAGGTTGTTATCCGGCCAAATGTAAATAACTGTAGTATCGAGAGTTCCTTCAACTCCTAAAACTTCTTCAACCTGTTCAAGTGTCATTCCCATATTAATATTGATGTAATCATCCCCATTAACATAAGACTGGCTGGGCAAGAAGAGAAAGTTGAGAATATAAGAAGAAAATATAAGTAATAATAAATTTTTCATTTTTGGCTCCCGCTTGGTTTTTTGAAAATGTTATACTTAAAATTACAATAATTTGAAGATAATAAATCGTTGAGAATTATTTTCTACTCTATCGAAGTAGAAGTAATTTTTTTGTATCTGTAAAATTCTCCAACTAGTAAACGGTAAAAGTATAATCCGCTTGTTAATTCCGCAGCATCGAAAATTCAACCTCATAAGTACCCGCTTGCATTTCTTTATCAACTAAAATCGCTACTTCATTACCCAATAAATCAAAAACCTTTAAAATTACAAACCTGGATTCCGTAATTTTAAATGCAATATTGGTGGTTGGATTAAACGGGATTTGGAAAATTTTGAAACAGAATAAATTGCTCTAGGTATTTTAAAACCATTTTCTCCAACCGAGGTAGCATTCAAATAAGTGATCAACGGAATGGTTGCGAGAGAAACTGTATCCGAATTGTTAATTACAACTATCGAAATGCTATCTATCCCTGGAGTTGATGGAGCAGTTATTGTAGCCTCGTAATTGCCATCTCCCAAATCAGTAACTGTTCCTAAAATTCCAAGTCCGGTATTTGATAGCATTATTGTTAAGACCGCTTGCCAATAAGGTATCAGAATTATTTTTAGGACTAATAGTTAATATCGATTGTGAAACACCGTTAGCTAGAATCGAATCCGGATTTGGCACTGCAGCTGAAAGAAACGGATCGACGCTTGTGAATAATGAATCCTTCCAGGAATCAAATTTAACCTGGAGAAGATCTATAGGATCAACATTAATGGCGAATCTGGAACAAATTCTTCCAAGTATGGTGTATTATCATCGCCTATTCTTACCACTTTAATAAAGGAAGATTGAGATGAAGTTCCGCGAACAGCACACCTTGTATCAGCTCCAATTATCTTGGCTGCCTGTAAGAGTTTTCATTAACCTATCTGCTAGTGGCCCACTTGTATTAAGAAAAGCGTACTGCATTGTATCTATTATAACCTGGCCCAATAAAATATTTCCCTGTATTGCATAACCCGGACCTGTAACATGATTTTTATAATCATCACAATTTACGCCTGTATAAGATGCACTTTCGCCGTTTCTTGTCAAGTCAACAATACCATACTGACGAATAGTTGGATTACCTTGTGCATCATTTGCCACTAACCAGTCAATTATTTCCTGGGGAGAGAGACCTTCTAACATTTTATTATGTGCATTTACCTGATTAGCTGCAAGGTAATATGCCTGTGTATGTATTCCGCCAATGCCTTCAATTACATCGCTAAGAATAAAAGCCCCAACTCCTCCGAAAGGACCAACGCAGGATGCCCCGGCACTGCCTATTTCTCCTGTAATTCGTATCCACTGCCACAATAGAAAATGTATCCTGTGCATTTAACCGAGCTCCCGGATTAATAACAGTAAGCAGAAAGAGCGAAAATAATAATCTATAAATATGTTTTGTAAAATTATTATTCATCAGGTTGTATCCTTTTAATTATTCTTTAAAAATTAAATTGATTGTTGAATCACCGATTATATGAATAAAAATATAATAACTACGATATTATTTTAAATCAAAAGAAAAAGTTTCCAGATACTGTACAATAAACTTCCAATAAGCATCAACCAAATAAGATAAGCAGTTGAGGCAATAAGCGCTAAAATAATTGGATGAAATACTTTTTTTCGCTTATGTGTAACTCTTTCTTTTCCAAAAAATCTGGAAAGCAGGTAGCTTAAAAACATTTTATCTTTCCAGTAAGCAACGTGTGCAAGACCGGGAAGACGGAATAGATTTTTTAAATGATAATTGTTAGGCTTCTGGTTTGCCGGACAAATGATATCGTTGGAAAGTGCTCCTGAAACCGGATCGAGGAAATGATAATAGTTTATCCACCAGTTTTGTAAAAAGTTTTTGAAGCCGCTATTTGCTTCTCGCTTTTCTTCCTCATCTTCTAAAAACATTCTGCGCGGCCAGGGGCGTAGAACTTTCTTGTCATCCAAACTAAACAAGACTGCAATTTTATCTAATGGAGATCCAATTGTTATAAAACGCTGTAAAGATTCCCAGAACTTATTAACTCCTTCTTTCTGTATTACATCACCATTTTGTGCAAGATCATCAGCACGAGCAAATATATCTGATAGCACATTATAACTAATTACAGAGCCAAGACTGTGCGCTACCCAAAAAACCCGGTCAAATTCATATGGTTTTTTATCCACTTTATATTTTTTTTCAGCTTGAAGCGGGCGGAAATCCCAATTGAGCCCGATAAGTTTTAGAAATGCTTCACCAATCCTGTAATCAATCCGCTGTACAATTGCACGCTCAACCATACCGCGGGGTGAGCAGTAAATTCTTACATCATTAAAAACCTGGGACATAACGGATGGAAATAATAAGAAAATTATTACAAACAGCGGAGGAGCTGCAAAGAAGAGTAAGAAATAGACCAGCCAGGCTAAAGAAGTTTCGTGTTTTACAACGCTTGGATAGAAAGGAAGACGCAGTAGTTGCTTAAAAACCCACGCAAATGTTTTAACTTTAGAAATGCTCCTTGCACTCCACAGCTTTTCAAAAAATGGATGGTTTGTTTTTTCCAGTCGGTTCCATTCCTCTTTAAAATTTTCTTTGAAATCATCATAGTCTGCCCAGTAACCTTCCTGAATAAATGAAGCAGGAAGATTTTCCCACTTTTTATTTTCATCAAGTAGCTCTTCTAAAGTGTCTTCCATATTAACACGCAATTCTGCAGCAGTTTCTGCCCAGCTCTGTTTTCCCATTCCGTGTACGACAAAAATTGCACTCTTCTTGGATGGATCGCTATCCGGCACCTGCCCAATATGCCATTGGTAAACTTTTTCCCATGCTCGTGGTCTTTTATAAGTTGCCTGCGAAGCTTTATGTGATTGCTTCTCCATTATAAAATCCTATTGTTGTTCCTACTAAAAAGTGGTATTAACTTTACTCCAAAGGAATATAAGCTAAATAAATTTTTTACAAATAACTTAATTTTCATCTAAAGTTGTTCCCATAGAGTTAAGCTTAGTCAAAGAAATGAACATTTTAAATATAACCATTTAGGCAAGTAATTATTATAAACCCCGGGTTAAGTAGAGCTCGATTGTTTCGGATTTTTTTAGATAATATCTTTTTTACTCCCTGGTTGTTTTCCAGTTCTGCGTGGGATTATTCATGTTCTTAAAGTTTCTTGCTTACATTTGCAGTTCGTAAATCAAAATTCATTTTAGTGAAAAGATGAAATTAAGTGAAATAATAGAGCAAGTTGAAGCGAAACACCACTCTGCGTTTTTTTTTACACCTCCACTTTATCCTAATAGTTATTCTCATTTATTCCTCAACCCAATTGAATTAATTACCGTTTCTAAAAAGAAAGATATTAACAAATCTTTTAACCAAATTGATAAATACCTGAAAAAAGGGTTAACCGGTTACTCTTTAATTAACTATGAAGCAGGTTATTTATTTGAAAAGAAATTGGAGAAATATTTAACCGTCGAAGGAAAAAAACCAATCCACTTTTTTTTCTTTGATGATAAAAATATTATTCGACTGAAATCTGATGATATTGAATTTAATGCAGATGATATTAGCAAATACAGCATTACAGATTTTAATCTAAACACTTCACCGAAAAAGTTTGAAGAGAACATTAAAAAAATAAAAAACTATATTAGAGAAGGAGATACTTACCAGGTAAACTACACGGTTAAAGGAAAATTTAATTTTTCAGGTTCTTACTCATCTTTTTTTCAGCATTTGCTATTTAATCAATCCGGGAAATACTCGGTATTTATTAATGATGATGATAACTTTATAATTTCACTCTCACCAGAAAAGTTCTTTTCTGTAAAAGGAAATGAAATTTCGTCGAGACCTATGAAGGGAACAATTGAAAGGGGGTTTGATCATGAAACTGATTTAGTAAAAAGACAGGAATTGGTTAAAAGCAAAAAAAACCGTGCAGAGAATGTTATGATAGTTGACCTAATAAGAAATGATCTCGGTAGAATAGCTGAGTATGGTTCTGTTTCAGTACCACATCTATTTTCAATTGAAAAATATGAATCATTATACCAGATGGTAAGTACAATTACAGCTATATTGAAAAACGGAACAACACTCGGAACTATCATAAAAAATATTTTCCCTTGCGGTTCAATTACAGGTGCACCAAAAATTAGAACTATGGAAATTATTAATGAGCTTGAAAACCAGGAGAGAGGAATCTATACCGGTGCGATAGGATTATTTGATAAAGGTGGAACAAATTTTAACGTTGCTATAAGAACTCTTACTGTAAACAAAAAAAGCGGCATTGGGGAATTGGGAATTGGAGCAGGAATTGTGTGGGATAGCGATCCGCGAAAAGAGTACGAAGAAACTTTGCTTAAAAGTAATTTTTTAACAAGATCGGAAAACTATTTTGAACTTTTTGAAGCAATGCTCTGTGAAAATGAAAATGTTATATTCCTCGAAGAACATCTTAATCGTTTAAAATTAGCTGCAGAATTCTTCCTCTTTAATTTTAATGAAAAGAAGATTAGAAAACATATTGATGATAAAATTGCAGAACTTAATTCGCAGAAAAAATATAAGATCAAATTAGTTTTAAATAAATGGGGGAGAGTTAAAATTGAATCTTTTGATTTGACATCTCATCCCGATTATGTTAAAGTAATTATTTCTAAAAATAAAATTAATTCTCAAAACAAATTCCAATACTTTAAAACTTCAAACAGAGAATTGTATGATGATGAATATCAAAAATATACTGCTAAAGGATTTTTTGATGTAATCTTCTTAAACGAAAAAAACGTAGTAACAGAAGGAAGTATTACTAATATCTTTTTACGAAAGGGGAGTAGTTGGTTCACTCCTCCGATAACAAGCGGAATACTGAATGGAGTTTATCGCAGCCATTTCATAAACCATGATAATTCAAAAGAAAAGGTCATCTATTTAGAAGATTTAATAAATGCAGAAGAAATTAAGCTGGTTAACTCTGTTCGTGGAGAAGTGAAAGTAAACCAGCTTAATTTCCATAATGAAATTGTTATGTTTTAGAATCGGCCATTAGTTTTTTATACGCAACATATCAACAGTAAATTTCTTCTTTCCTGTTTCAGATATTTGCTATAACAACTAAATACCTGATTTTTATTGCACTTAAAATAATCTTGGCGTAATTTAGATATGATTTAACACATCGTTTCTTGATTTTCCTTTATTGAGGGAAATAATAATAAGAACATGGTTTTTTGAATGGTTGGTGTCATCAAAAATAAAATCGCACTTCTTATTATAGATGTAGTTGTTATACTGCTCTGTTTTGTTGGATTACATCTTATTTCTTTAAAAGCCGACCTTCCTTTCAGCACCTCAACAACCGGCTCATATCATGTTATTTATAAAGTCTTAGATACTGAAGATACTTTTGCTGTAGGTGATACAATATCTACAATTGAAGGATATTCCTTCGCAGGATGGGAAGAGGTAGAACTATATCTTGATGGAAAAAATCTTGGTGATATTCTATCCGTGGAACTGGTTAAGAAAGGTAAAGTAGAACAGTTTTATGTAAGATTAGTTAATTATTATTCCTTCTTCGATCTGCTAATGATTGTGATAGTTGGCTTCGTTTTTATATCATTGGCAATATTTGTTAGGATAAAAGCACCAGATAATATTTCGGCTACAATGTTTCACCTGGCAAGTCTTGGTTTGGGTATTGTTATTATAATGACTGGTGGAAATTATGTTGCTCTGCCGCTGGATTATGGTTATGTAAACAGGATTATCTGGTTATTCGCATACAACTTTATGCCTGTTTTTTTTATTAGTCTTACAACCACTTTTACAGGAAAACCAATACCCGGAAGTAAAAAACTGTTATCTCTGCTTTATTTAATTGGTATTGTTAATGCAATTATTTTATCATACTTATTTTTAACATCAACGGTAGGTGGTAACGTAGAACAGATGAAAAATTATGTGTGGTATTATAATTCAGTTTTTAGAATTTTTGTTATGACTTGTGTAATCATGGCAATCACAATTTGTATCCGTGCCTACACGCTTTCAAAAACACTGCAGGATCGGCAGAAACTAAAATGGCTTCTTCTCGGGTTCTTCATCGGACCGCTCAGCTTTATTATTTTCTGGATATTACCGATTTTTTTATTAGGTCATAGTCTTTTGCCTGAAGCTGTTGCATTACTTTTCCTTATAGCTGTGCCGGTCACTTTTGGAATTGCAATAGTAAAACACCAGTTTATGGATATTGATGTAATTATAAAGCGCAGTGTAGTCTACTCAATTATCCTGGCAATAATTATATTGGTATACATAGGATTAACTTCAATCATCACACTATTTGTAAGTGATGTTAACCCAGCCATCCCTTCAGTTATAACAGCTCTGCTGGTTGCAATATTGCTACAACCGCTTAAAAATATCATCCAGAAATTCGTAGATAAAAAATTCTTCCGGCTTGAGTACAACTATCGTGAGGAGCAGATAAAATTTATTGCGGATATTAAAGACTCGAATGATGTCCAATCTTTAGCTGATAAAATCGTCGCATTAACAGATAAATTAATTCCGGTTCATAAAATTGCATTTTTTATTCTTCGTAAATCTGATAGCAGGATTGTAATACTTGCACAAAAAGGTTATGATTTTTTAAAAAACAGGAGTATCAAGTTAGAAGCAGAAAAACTGAAAACAGATTTTTCTCTGCCAATAGCTTTAGATGACTTAGTTGAGAGAGATGTAACAGTCGAATCAGCCGATCTCAAGGTTTTTAAACGTTGGGGTATGGCGCTTATATTCCCTGTTAAATCGCCTTCAGGTCAGGTTCATGGATTTATAGTGCTGGGAGAGAAAAAATCGGAAGCGAGATCTTTTAAAGAAGATATTGATTTGCTTAACAGTGTTTCATCAACAGCCGCTTTAACAATAGACAGAATTCAACTACAGGAAGAACTAATTCGTGAGCAGCTTGAATCGGAACGGCTGGAAGAACTGAACAAAATGAAATCTTATTTTGTTTCCAGCGTAACACACGAACTTAAAACTCCACTTACCTCTATTAAAATGTTTTCAGAATTACTGCAAAGTAAAAAAAATATTCCTTTAGAAAAATCGAGCGAGTACTTACATATTATTGAAGGCGAAAGTGAAAGGTTACGCAGGCTTATAGATAATGTATTGGATTTTGCAAAAATTGAAAAAGGTATAAAAACTTACGAATTCATCTCAGTATCACTTAACGATATTGTAGAGCGAGCGGTAAGATCTGTTGAATACCAGTTTAAGATTTCTAAAATTTTGTTGAAGAAAGAAATTTGTAATGAAAAACTAATAATAAAAGGCGATCCGGATGCAGTTGAAGAAGCAGTGCTTAATCTCTTATCAAACGCAATAAAATATTCTCCAGTAAAAACAAAAACAAAAATTACCACACTGAATCAAAATGGTTACGCAGTAATTGATGTTAAAGATGAGGGAGCGGGTATAGCCGATGAAGATGTGGAAAATATTTTCGATCCTTTCTTTCGTACAAAAGATACCAGGTTGGTTAAAGCTGAAGGTACCGGTTTAGGGCTCGCAATTGTAAAACACATAATGGATGCGCACCAAGGGGAAGTAATTGTAAAAACGACGTGGTAAAGGCAGCAAATTTACTTTATTATTCCCAATGAGAGAAATAGATGAGAAAGATATTGGTAATTGAAGACGATCCTGCTATTCTTCTTGGTTTAGAAGAATTATTTAAAACAGAGAACTATAACGTGCTAACCAGCGAAGACGGTGCTAAAGGATTACAAATAGCTATTAGCCAAAGTCCCGACTTAATATTACTTGATATAAATCTCCCATCGTTAAGTGGTTTTGATATTTGCCGAAAGTTACGGGAACAAAAATATTTTAATCCCATTATTATGTTAACATCTCGATCTGAACAAGTTGATAAGATTGTAGGTTTGGAAGCGGGTGCCGATGATTATATTATAAAGCCTTTTGATACAAGAGAAGTACTTGCCAGAGTACGGACAAATTTAAGAAGAATAGAAAGGGAAGATAAGCTATTATCTTCATCAAGTGCTGAAAATGAACCCAGGAGGAAGCTTCTTTCGATAATGTTTTCAGATATGAAAGAATATTCGAAAAAAATGCATAGGGATGAAGATTTTGCATTACGGCTTTTAAAAACACATAATGAAATATTAAGAAACACGGCTAAAGAGCATCATGGCAACGTGGTTGAAACTGCCGGCGATTCCTTTTTGATTTCATTTGAAAGTGCTTTGAATGCCATAAGATGTTCTATCGATATTCAAGAGAAACTAAAAAATTATAATAAAACTAAATCCAATAAGAAACGAATTGAGGTCAGAATTGGTATTCATCTTGGAGATGTGGTTGAATTCGAGGAAAAATTAAAAGGTGATGTTTTAAATGTTGCTGCTCGCATACAGGACAAAACACCTGCGGGCTCTGTCTATATCTCCGAGTAGTGTTTATCGGGCGGTTAAAAGTAAAGTAAATATTGATTTTGAAGAAATGGGGGAATGTAATTTTAAAAACATCAAGGACCCTGTGATTTTATAAAGTGCAGTTTTACAAATATAATTTTTGATTAATCAAAACCAATGGAGAAAAGGATGAAAAAATATTGGTAATTGAAGACGACCCGGCCATTCTTACAGGGCTTGAAGCATCATTGGAAGAAGAGCACTATGAAGTTTCATCAAGTTCCGATGGACAGGAAGGTTATGAAAAAGCAAAAATTGAATACACCGATCTTATTATACTAGACCTGATGCTTCCAGGAAAAAACGGAATGGATATTTGCAAAGATCTTAGAAAGGAAGGTATAAGTACACCAATTCTTATGCTAACAAGTAAAAAAGAAGAAATGGATAAAGTGCTGGGGCTTGAACTTGGAGCAGATGATTATGTAACTAAACCTTTTAGCGTTAGAGAATTACATGCACGAATAAAAGCATTATTGAGAAGAAACTCGGTTATAAAGTCCGAAATTGAGGAATGTTCCTTTGGAAACATTTATATAAATTTTAAAAACCAAGAAGCAACTAAGAATAAAAAACCATTGGAACTTTCAAACATGGAATTTAAAGTTCTAAAATATTTTATTCAGTGCGAAGGCCAGGTAATTGAACGAACAAAATTATTGGACGATGTTTGGGGTTATGATAATCTTCCCATCCACACGAACAGTAGATAATTTTATACTTGTTTTAAGAAAGAAAATTGAGGAAGATCCATCGAAGCCGATTCATATAAAAACTGTGCATGGGGCCTAGGCTATAAATTTTTAAAGGGAATATCTTAATCAACTTTCTTAAGGATCTGATTTATTGATTATTAATCAGTATAGCTGCTTCTTTTATATCAAATAATTTAGTTTTTTTTGTTTGTTTTTCCCCTCTCGATTTCAGTTTTTTGAAAACTCGTGCATTGGCATGATGCTTTTGAAAAATTGAAAGTTTGTAATAAATAATTGTTGTAATAATAATTTTCAGAATAAATTGGGGAATTGATTCCTGATCTGATCGCTTGAAATACATATTAACAGCCTATAAAGTATTATTCAGGAATATAAGTTTTTAAATAATCTTGATAAGCATCATAAATTTCCTCTCGCACAGATTATATCTTGGAATACACAATTAACGCCTTCATAAAGAAGAATATTATTATCCAACAGTCTTCCTTCAGCCTTAGCTTTATTGTAAAATGGCGTTCCGTATATTGGAATAGAAATGGACGGAAGAATAACACTTACGCCCACTTCATCCAGTTTTTGCGGAAGTGTCTCGTAATATTCGTTTGCGTCTTTATCGAATGCAAACATAAGTTTTGTAAAAGTTAAAATTCCTCTTCGATGCAGTTGATCGAAAACTTCTCTATACTCCTCAACTTTATTCTGTTTCTTTTTAACAGAATTGAGACTACTACTGTTTAACGATTCCATCCCAACAAATGCCATTCTGCAATTTGCATTTTGATAATAACTCAACGAACTCATCATCCCTTAAACATTCAATACTGAATTGGATGCCAACTGCCCAGAATTTCAATTTTGAGATTTCGCTAAGCATATTTTTTGCATATTATAAATTTCCACAAAAATTATTATCAAAAATCATTGCCATCTTACGTTTATAAAAGGGTAGACCTTCAGTATTCTTTCAAATCGGTTGATTACGTCATTTACTGGTCGCATCCTATATGGTGTTGGCTTTTATATTTAATTGACAATATGTACATGAGGATGTGGACATCACCGCGGATGGTTTCAGTGACTATCGGAACTGAAAACTTTTTTTCTACAAGATCATAACGGGGAGGCGGTAAATTATTCTAGTGATGGGAACCGAAAGTTGAATCATGTCGTTGTATTGAGGCTGAAGAGTTCCATTTACCATGTCATATACCATTTTAGGCCAGATTTTTTGAGCTTCACCTACCAAAATTGAATCGAAATGTAGCTATTACTTCATTTCCGGAAATGTTGATGCATATTTACCACCGCCAATAACGGTTTTACCTAACGTGTGAAATCGAGCATGCGACTTCGGAAAGCGTGTAACGGATATGATAATCCATAAAGCTTATAGCGATAAAATCCAGCATCTGTTTTATAATCGATTGGTCGGACCATTTCGTGTAAAACTTCAACATCTACTATCGGAGGGTGTTAGTGCCTGCAAGTAATATCCCTGGTAAAGGCGGAGCCGGGTTACGTGCATAATAAGGTTCTTCATCCATCAGATTTTGGAATAATACTATTATCAAGAGTTTTTTCTTATTCACTATTTATCTCTTTTAATATTATTAAAATGCATTACTAATTAATCATTGCTGATTTTTTATTTGCTGAGATCAAGAAATTGCCTTTTACCGAATTATGATTGATAGAATATTCATCCCATATTTCTTCAAAGACAGAAAATAATCGATCAATATCTTCTTTCGTGTGAGTTGCCATTATACTTATCCGGAATCTTTCTTGTGATTTTGGCACTGCAGGATATTCAATTGAATTCACGAATATTCCTCTATTGTGAAACTTGAGTGACATTTCCCTAATATTCATTTCTTCGGTACATTAATAGGAAAAATTGGTGTGATAGAATTATGAGGAAGACCAATCTCTCTCATTTTATTAGCTGTATAATTGATGTTTTCTCTTAGTGCTATTAGATACTGCGGTTCATTTTCCATTATTTCCATACCGGCTAGTACTGACGCAACAATTGTTGGTGGAATTGAAGCAGAAAACATGTAAGATCTGGCAAAAAATCTTAAATAATTTATTACTTCTTTTGAGGCAGTTACAAAACCACCCGAAACAGCAAAAGTTTTGCTAAACGTACCCATTGTTATATCAATGTTTCCGTGCAATCCGAAATGTTCGGCTGTTCCGTAACCCTTCTTCCCCATAACTCCACTACCATGTGCATCATCTATTATTAATATTGCATCATACTTATTGCATAAATCTTTTATTTTATCCAGGGGCGCTATATCGCCATCCATAGAATAAACACCTTCTAAACCAACATATATATTATTAGAATTTTCATTCTTGTTCTTATATAATAGCTGGTCAAGATGGTCAACATCATTATGTCTAAAGTAAATGGATGGGGTTCCGGACATCTTTATTCCGTCATAAAAAGATGCGTGACTGTGAGAATCATATATTATCAAATCTTTATTTCCTGTTAATGCAGTTACAAGACCAACATTGGCGCCATAACCGCTGGAAAATATTAAAGAATCTTCATCTCCCTTTAAATGAGCAAGTCTTTCTTCAAGTTCACGATGGAGATTTGTATAACCGTTTAAGAGTGGGGGTCCCCCAATCCCCACACCATATTCCTTTATAACTTTAATAACATACTCTTTTACTTTAGGATGATTTGCCAGTCCCAAGTAGTTGTTTGACCCGAACATTAACATTTTCTTTAGTTCACTCGTGTAATTATCAATTACTTCAACCTCGCGATCTGCCGCACTTGAAACACACCTTAAATGTTGCATTTGCTTGTTTAACATTAATCCTTTAAAAATGCACTAAAAAATTTGGTTCTTTGTCTTAATTTCATCTTCCTACCCTGAATTAAAACATCTTTCAGATCAAAATTTTCACCGCCTCGAGAATCATTTTCCAGTAACATTGTTATACCTGTTCTTTGTATTTATTTATTCATTATTTCTGGTGTTAATTTAAATTAAGAATTAATAGTTATTTGTCAGGGAATTGTAATAAATTTGTCAGGATTATGTAAAAAGAAACTTATTTTAAGGAGGCATCAATCTCTAGCAATGCTTTTAAATATTGGTTGAGATCAAAATTTGATGAATCTGTTAGATTCCGGATTTTAGTTGTTGGAAGCTCAACTAGTCTATTATGAAAATTTGAAAATAATCCTTTCTGCTTCCGAACTTTTCCAATTCTAAATACATTAAACAAGTGCTTAGAAGCTGATTTATTAAGTGATTCTACCAACTGAGGTGGAACAGTAAAAATAAGCTCGAACTCACCATGTTGTCCTGCAAGTAGAAGCCATTTAGGAAGATTTAATTCGAACATAATTGATTTTGATTTTGTGTCAAGTTTGGTACATAAATTCGGGTCGAGGTGTATTCCAACATTATTTAGTCGCATAAGTTGATCTAATGAAGCAATAACTCCATCACTCGTATCTATACAAGAGTTAGCAATGCTACTGATAAACTTGGCGATTTTTAATTTTGCAACAGGCATAAAGTCTGTCTTGTGATTTGTGCCTACCAATTGTGAAAGCGCAAATGCATTACCAATTCCAAATTTGCCGGTCGAGTAAATTAAATCTCCCGGGTTACATCCGACTCTCGTTAAAGAGTATTTCTATTCTTTACTTTACCCAATGCAGTACCTGTAAGAAAAAGCTGTCTGCCAAAGTTTGTATCACCACCTATGACGTATGTATTACATCTCTCACAAGCATCATTTATTCCTTTATGGAGGTTGGTTAAGTAAGCTTCATCTAAATTTTCAGAAAGCACTTCTGAAATTAAAATGCCTATGGGAGAAGCTCCTACAGCGGCAAGATCACTCATGTTAACCATTACTATCATCCATCCGATTAAATACGGATCTTTATAAATACCAAATTCAATTTCTTCAACAATCGAATCCGTTGTTATGACTAGATGCTCATCATTATTGTAATTAATATTTAGAATTTCTGAATCACTTTCATGAACTTTGTTCATTTGTAATGGTGAACGATGATAGTATCTGGTTATATTTTCTATCAGCTGATTTTCGTTTACTCTATTTAGTTCAAGCATATTCTTATCCCTTTATGCAAAATTGAAAATTCGGCACGATCAGTTATAATTACTTCCCCATCAAATTCAACTTTAAATGATTTTTCAGCTTCAATCAAAAGATAAGGGGATTGCATAGTACCGAATACATTTGAGGCATCTATATTTTTCGACTGTAAACGATTTAATAATTTTATCAGTTCAATTTTACTTTTCAGATCTAAAAAATAGATGTTGAATAAACCATCCTGGTAACTGTAAGGATAATCCATAGTAATGTCACCTGCGATGTGTGGGCTCTTGGTAATAGCAAGATTAGCGAGTTTCTGTTGTTTAATTTTATTATTTGAATCGGTTATTTTTAGTTCAATGCTTTTATCTTTAATAATTGTATGGAGAGCAGAATAATTAATTGCAGATCTGGTGCTTATTTTTTTTAACGCTCTTATTATGAAGCCTGAGCTGTTGAAGTAATAATTTGCCTCTGCCGTGACTCCAATACTTGCATTTATTAAAAAATATCTTTTAAGAAGATGATTGCCGGAATGGTAAGAAATACATCCTACATCTCTAAGTGCAGCATTCTTAAAATTAATCTTTGTGGGAATGTTTTTAACCATTGAATCCTGGGCTAACGGTTTGTGAAAATAGTTACTGGAACCGAAACCAATTGCCCCAATTTTAATTTCCTTAATTACATCAGGTTCCACAGCTAGTATTAGAAGATTTAAAAATAAATTAATAGTTCCGTCTCCTCCGGCTATAATAAAATTTGTTTCTCCAGTATTTATTGCTTCAATAATTTTATCTTTCAGTGTATAAATACCTTTAGAGTAATGTATGGTAGCAGTTCCAATATCAATTTGATTTTTGATGGTATTCCATTTCTTCAAAGCATTTCCGCCGCCGGCTTTACTATTTAATAAAATAAACATGTTACACCTAAATTTGAGATTTTGTTGGTCGAAGATTCATAACTGCAATAAATACCATATAAAACAGCAGAGCAAAAATTGACCAGCTTGGTTTATTCATCGTAGTGATGGAAGAAAGTGTAAGTAAATAACTATGTACAGAGGGTGAAACAGCTTTATATGCTTCTTCATCATACATAACCTGACGAAGTTGCCATTGTGTGTATAACGTTGAAATTACTGCAGCCATTAGAAATGCAGCTGCGGGAATTAGTTGAATGAATTCGGTTTGAGCTGCCGTAATAAAGAATATCATTATTGTTGCAAAAACTGCAAACGAAGCAAATACGTTACTAATCATTGTCGATGTTTTTCTCCCGAATACTACTGGTAGAGTATTATATCCTGTTTGTTCATCCGCTTCTATATCCTTATAATATCCAACAAGAACAAAGTTGGAATATCCAAAAAAGACTGCAACTAAAGTGAGTCCGATTCTTAGATTAATCTTATAAAAACTAATAGTGGTTGAAGCAAATAAGCTCATCAGGAAAAGGACGCTTACTATCCAGGAGTTATAAAATGGGCCAGCCCACCATTTCCTTTTAAATGTGGTATAAGTTGCTAACCCCAATCCTGCAATAATTCCTAAAAGCAAATTGATTGAATTATAATATGTTAGAATACCGACACAATAAATAAGTCCAATGCAACTTAATGCTAAGAAATGTTCACGACGTACATATCCCTGCGTTAATGGTCGATAAGGTGATGATATTGAGTCAGTATCAATTTGAAAACAATCTGTAAGTGCCTGACCAAAGCCGTATGATAGAAAAGTAGCTTGAAATATTATGAATCCACTTATAAAAGTAAGATCGTGAGAAAATGACATTGCAACAATTCCGGTTATACCTGAAACAAACATCAGGTATGGTCTCATTGTTATTAAGTATGCGACAATAAATCTTAATGAAAATATTTTGTACTGATTTAAACTCGATTGAAAATACATTTAAATCCTCAACTTTATCTTATGATACAATTGAATATTCTTTTTTATAATTCATTAACTTTTTTGAACCTAGTACATTTACGATCGGAAATAAAAGTGTAAAAATTCCCGGGAACGCCCCAATCAGTTTAGAACCAAAACTCATACTTCCAGGTAGAATAATTTCTCTTTTTGGCTTAAGTGATGCTTTTACTATTACTCTGGCAACTTTTTTAGGTTCGATTAGGATTATTTATAAATGTAATGGTGGAATAATCATCTTTAGCTTCAATATCGAGCAGGTTCGTTTTTACCGGGCCTGGAGAAATCAAACAGATATCTATATTTGATCCTCTTAATTCTTCGGCTAATGATAAAGTAAATCCTCGTAATGCGAACTTTGTTGCACAATAAACAGATTCGTGTGGCATTGGTACTATACCACCCAGAGATCCTATGTTAATGATGATTCCTGATTCTTGTTTACTCATTATAGCTAAAACCTTTTTTGTCGAGATTATGATTGAGCAAATGTTAGTATCTATCATTCGTAATACTGCTGATTGATTAAGTTTTTCAAAGGAGCCCGGAATCAAAATCCCCAAACAATTAATCAGAATATCAATTCGTTTGAACTTTCCGAGAATCTGTTTTAAAGCTTTTTGCCAGCTTTTCGCTTTTTGTAAATCATATGCCAGATAAAATATATTATCATCCTGTATTTTTTTATTAAGATATTGTTTATTTGGATTTCTGGAAATAATAACAACTTTGGCTCCATTTTGATGAAATATTTTTGCCGTTTCTGACCCAATTCCACCAGATCCACCAGTGATTACTACCACTTTATTTTTAAAATCTGTTTTCATCTTATTGATTACATATTATCTGTTGCTAACTTATTTTAAATAAATTTTTTATTTGTCATAGAAATGTCACGGTTATGTAATACTTGTATCTCAAAATATTCTTTATGGTTTACTGAATCAGAAAAAAAGTTTTTTAGAGTAAAATTTAATATCTTTCTTTACACTTAATTTCATACTTTTCAATCATTTATGAGCTCGAATAAAAGCAATACATCAAAACGTAAAAAAGAACATTTGGATCTTTGCTTAACGATAAAGTAGCATTTAGAAATAAAAGTACCGGCTTTGAGTTTTATGACTTTTATCACTATGCAATAACAGAAGTTGAAATTGAAAAAATAAATTTCAAAACAGAATTTTTAAGAAAAAAAATTAATTATCCTTTTTTGATTTCTTGCATGACAGGGGGAACTGTTAAGGCAAAAAGTATTAATGCAGAATTGGCAATTGCCGCACAGGAATTAAATATTCCAATCGGTGTTGGCAGCCAGCGTCAAGCAATTGAGGATGAAAAACATAGTAGTTCTTATAAAATAATACGTAAAAATGCACCAACAGTGCCGGTTCTTGCAAACATTGGAGCAGCGGAAGTTGTAAAATATAAATCGTTGGCTCCTTTTAGATTAATGATCGATATGATTGAAGCAGATGCACTTGTAATTCATGTAAATCCATTGCAGGAATTGTTACAACCAGAAGGCAATCCGAATTTTAAAGGATTATTAAAACGAATCAATAAATTAGTTCAGCAAATAAGCGTTCCGGTAATTGTTAAAGAGGTTGGTGCTGGAATTTCACCACAAGCAGCAGAAAAGTTATTAGGAACAGGAGTAGAAGGTATTGATGTAGCCGGTGCCGGAGGCACTAGCTGGGCAGGTGTAGAAATCTTAAGAAATAATTCCGATGATAAAAATGTTTTTTGGGATTGGGGATTGCCAACTTCATTTTGTATAAAAGAAATCTTTAAATTGAAAAACAAATATGATTTTACTTTAATCGGTTCCGGAGGAATTAACTCGGGTATTGAAGCTGCAAAAGCATTTGCGCTCGGAGCTGATTTGGTTGCGTCGGCAAGAATCATCTTAAAGGAAATTGATCTGAATGGAAGCGAAGGGGTGAAGAATTTAATTAATAATTGGTTTGAAGATATAAAAAGAATAATGTTTTTAACCGGTTCCGAATCAATAAAAGGTTTAAGAAAAGATAAACTTATAAGAAAGGAATTACTCTATTGATGGTTAATGATCAAAAAATATTCAAAACAATCTACGATAGGGAAAGAAGAAAAATTGATACTCGTCTTCAGAATGCATTGAAAAACAGGAAGCCGGCTTCACTTTACGAACCGGGTGCTTATATAATTAACAGTAAAGGGAAGAGATTAAGACCATTGCTTGTATTGCTTTCTGCTAAAGCTGTGGGTGGCAATTTTAACCAGGCTTATAATGCAGCAGTGGCGGTGGAACTGCTGCATAATTTTACTCTTGTGCATGATGATATTATGGATAACGCCGATAAAAGACGCGGAAGACTTACGCTTCATAAAAAATATAATCCTAATACAGCTATTCTAACCGGCGATAGTCTTCTTTCAGTTGCTTATGAGTACCTGCTGAAAGATTGTAATGGTAATGCTAAAAACGTAATTCAGTCTTTTACACGCGGTCTGGTAGAAGTTTGTGAAGGACAAAGTATGGATACAGATTTTGAATCGAAAAAAAACATAACAATAAATGATTACCTTACCATGATCAAAAAGAAGACTGCAGCAATGTCCGAAATGTGCTGCAACGTTGGCGCATTGCTTGGAGGAGGAAATAAAGAGCAAATTCAATCTTTAAGCAAGTATGGGTTAAATCTTGGAATAGCATTCCAGATACAGGATGACTTACTTGATATAACGGCTGATGAAAACGTTTTTGGAAAATCTATTGGGGGCGACCTGGTGGAAGGTAAAAAAACCTACTTATTCCTAAAAGCTTTTGAAAATGCTAAGGGAGAGGATAAGAGAATTCTTAAAAAAGTTATTGTAAATGAAGGTATCAGATGGAATCAGGTAAAAAAAATTAAAGAGCTTTATATAAAATTAGGCGTGCTTGATCAGGCAGAAAAGGCGATAAAATCTTACACAAACAGGGCATTGAGTTCGCTTAAAATTTTGAATGATGAAAATCAAAAAGTATTTTACTGGTTAGCCGATGCACTTATAAAAAGAACGAGGTAATGATAGAGAAGAAAATACAAATTATTAATAAAGCCGGGCTTCATACCAGACCTGCGGCCACAATTGTTAAAATGGCTGCTAAATATAAATGTGAATTTTATATTTCGCGCGATGGAATGAATATTAATGGTAAAAGTATTATTGGTGTAATGACTCTTGCTGCCGAAGAAGGATCTGAACTTTTACTTAGTTTTGATGGCGAGGATGAGGAGCAGGCAGCAAATGAAATTGTTGAGTACTTTGAAAAAGGATTTAACGAATTGTGAAATCATTTACAAGAAATATATCGAAAATCTGAAAATAGGATTACTGGAATTGCAGCCGCTCCCGGTATTGTAATTGCTGAGGCTTATCTGGTAACTAAAGAAAAGCTTGAAGTAAGCAAAGCAGACATAACTGATGTTGAAAAAGCCAAGCAAGATCTTATTGAAGCACTTGCAAAATCTAAAAAAGAATTAACTAAGGTATTTGCAATTGCACGTGAAAAAATGGATGATGTTCGTGCAGCAATTTTCGAAGCCCAGATTATGATCCTAGATGATCCGATATTAATAGAAAATATTATTAAGAGAATTGAGGAAGAAAAAAAACAGCCGGAATATATTGTTGATGATGAAATATCCAAATACCAGGCGAAGATGATCCTTTCACACGAATCTTATATGAAAGAACGTGCGCAGGATATTGAAGATATTAAACAAAGGATTATAAGGAACCTGCAAAAGAAGCGATGGGAATCGAAAATTCAGCAGGATATAATTGTTGTTACTGAATCACTTACACCGGCTGATACTTTGCTGCTTTCGCGAAATAAAGTCTTGGCATTTGTTACAGATCATGGTGGATTAACCTCCCATGCAGCAATCATTTCACGTTCGCTTAACATTCCTGCCGTTGTAGGCACACACAACGCAACAGAGCAGATTAAAGATGGAGATAAAGTAATAGTCGATGGATTCCACGGTTATATTTTATTAAATCCTTCTAAGGAACAGATAAAATTTTTCAGTAAAAAGCATGACAAACTTGTTGAACTTCAGAAAGGACTTGAAGAATTACAGGACAAGCCAGCTATTACAAAAGATGGCAAGGTATTAGACTTCTTGCAAACGTAGATGTAACTGGTGAGATCGACCTGGTTATTACAAGTGGTGCAGAAGGAATTGGCTTATACCGTTCTGAGCAAATTCTTAATGAAACAGGAGAATTTCCGACCGAAGAGGAACAGGAAGTTATCTATTCAAAATTATCATCTAGAATATACCCCAACTCAATTACTATCAGGGCTTATGATATTGGAGGAGACAAATTTAGATTTTTAGATTATCAGGAACCGAATCCATTTTTGGGATTAAGAGGAATCAGGCTGCTTCTTGAAAATCCTGCTCTCTTATAAAACTCAGGTCCGGGCTAGTCTTAAGAGCAAGTATAAATAAAAACATAAAATTAATGCTCCCGATGGTTTCAACATTAGATGAAGTCCGCGAATCAAAAAAATATTGTAAGAATGTAAGCATGAACTCAAAGAAGAAAAGATCGCTCTTCGATAATGAAATAAAATAGGAATAATGGTAGAAGTGCCACTGTAGCTGCAATGCTGACAAAAGAATTTGCGAAGAGATTGATTTTTTAAGTATCGGGACGAACGATCTTATCCAATACCTAATGGCAGTTGACCGGGGAAACGATTTGTTTCAAATCTTTACCAGGAATTCAGCCCGGTTGTAATTACGCACCTGAAGTATATTATTAAATGACGCGGAAAAATCTGAAACTCCGGTTAAGCATTTGTGGTGAAATGGCAGCTGATACCTTGGCTATGCCGCTGATTAATAGGTTTGGGATTGAAGAATTGAGTATATCGCCAGCAACAATTCCTTATGCAAAAAGAATTATCAGAAACTTCGAGTTATAAACGCACAAAGAGCTTGCTGATAAATGTCTTGAAATTTATAACCGAAGAAGAAATTCAAAGAAAGTTCAAAAGTTTTTTGCTGATAACAAAATTACCAGAACCCGCCATATTATATAAATGCATATGAATATTTATGGAAAATTAAAGATAAAATTATGATTTCAAAACCAGTTTCAGGTTTTGGTAGATTCTTATAAGCAAATTGAATATGCATGGAATAATGAATTCGGTTTGATGAATTTGCAGAATTTAAATACAACTTGTATTGATTGCAGGTATGGGCGGATCAGCTATCAGCGGAGATTTGCATGCAAACTATTTAGCAGATGAACTTAAAGTTCCTTTTATAGTTAACCGAGAGCTACTCACTCCCGGATTGTTGTAGATGAAAATTGGCTCGTTATCATTTCATCCTATTCGGGTAATACTGAAGAAACAATTTCCTGTTTTTGAAGAAGCATTAAAATGAAAATGTAAAATTGCTTGCAATTACTTCCGGGGGACAAGTTAAAAAATTTGTGATGAAAAAAAATTATGCTGTATAAATATTACATCCGGTTATCAGCCACGCTATGCACTTGGTTTAAGTTTCTTTTCGCTGCTTAAATTTGTTCAAGAACTTAGGAACTTATTGAAAACCAGGATAAATTGTTAAGGCAAATTAGTTTAACTCATGGAAAAAGAAGAGGTGAAGAGTATTCGCTTGAAGAAATAAATTCTGTTCTCAATTGCATAAGAACTTACTCGGATTTATTACCTGTAATTTATTCAGCTTCAAATTACTTCGTCTGCGGGCTACAGGTTCAAATGCCAGCTGAATGAAAATTCAAAAGTGCACGCTTTCCAACATGCTATTCCTGAAATGAACCATAATGAGATAATCGGTTGGGAAACATTTGAACGAAAAAAAATTATAATACTAAGTAATTATTTTATTAGATCCTGACTACCATCCGCAAATAAAAAAACGCTATTTTGAGATTACCAGGAGATTGCAACTCCAAAGCGGTTGAAATAATAAATATAAAAGCAAGTGAAAAAAACAGCGAAGGTACGATTATGGATTTGATTTATTTGTGCGATTGGATAATCTTTTACCTGGCTGTATTGCGTGGTCATGATCCTTCGGAAATTGATTTTATACATGAATGAAAAACCGGCTTGCTTAAAAATTATTTATTTAATATGTTGCTTGAAAATGAATTTTATTACTATCAGTTTTATTCGAATTCTTCTTCAGGTCGAAACAAATACCTTATTTTCACTTACTGCTTCTGTTTATATTAAATGCATCAAACCCTGGCTCAGTTTTTCTTTTTTGGAAGGAATAAAGTTCAGTATGAAGAATTTGATTGGAAAATTCTTCGAACTGAACACTTTGATATTTATTACTACGGTGAAATGGGGAAGATAGCCGAGATTGGTGCATTCTATGCTGAAGAGATTTATGATGAACTAAAAGTTAGAATTGAATCATATTGTAACCCGCCGCGTGCCATTATTTTCTACAATACTACAATTGATTTTCAACAGACAAATACAACCCCCGGTTTAATTCCGGAAGGTGTTGGTGGATTTTTCGAATTTTTAAAAGGTCGTGTAGTTCTTCCCTCTAATGGTTCGTCTGTATGATTTCAGACATGTCATTCGCCACGAGCTTGTTCATGTATTTATGACAAATAAAATTTATCGTGTTTTGAGAGACCATCGTATTCCAACAAACCAATATGCCTCCATTATGGTTTGTTGAAGGGATTAGCGGAATATTATTCAACCGAAGTTGATGCACAGGCTGAAATGCTGCTCCGCGATGCGGTGATTGAATAATTATTTCGTAGGTCTGAAGGATATAAACAGAATTTATGGTTCCTTTTGATGTATAAGGAAGGACAAAGTTTTCTTGAATTTGCAGCGGAAAAATATGGTGAAGAAAAAGTTGCTGCTGTTGCTTGATAATTTTTGGATGTATACTAATTTCAATCAGGTAATTGAACACACATTTCAAAATCATTATGAACAAATTGATACCGAATGGCATTATTATCTGAGAAAAAAATATTTTCCACTGATGGAAGATAGTTATCCCACGGAATTTGGCTCGTTAAAGAATCACTGAAGAGGGTTTTAATTTTTCACCTGTTTATTTTGAATAGAGCGACAAAAATATTTATATTTTTTAGCAAACAGGGATGGTTATTCTTCACTATACAGAATTGAAATTAGCCCTGAATATCTAAACTTTGATTATCCTGAACTGATTGCGTGGGGGAAAACTGAAGAATTTGAATCATTTCATCTATTCCAGCATCATTGACATTTCAAAAGAAGGATTACTTGCATTCGTTACCAAAAAAGGGGGCTCAGATGCAATTCATTTCTATTCGGTTTATGAAGAAGCGTTGTTAAAACTTTTCAAGAACGATGAACTTGTCTAATATTTCTTCCCCAAAATTTTCATCAAACGGAAACAGAGTTGTATTCAATGCTGTTGATAGAAAAGGATTTCAGGATATATTCATTTTCGATTTATTGATGATGAATTTTACCGAATTACAAATGATTATTACGATGATAAAGATCCCGCATTTGGGATAACTGATCATCAAATACTTTTTGCATCTGACAGAACCGGGGGAAATATGCAAAAAAAATATAATCTCTTTTCTGATATTAAATAATCATTAAATTAAATATATTACTTATTTAGAGGCAAATACTTTTTCTCCCGTTTTATCGCCGGATAAAAAGAGACTTTTGTTTACTTCCGAGCTGGATGGTGTTCGTAATTTATACGAATTCCCAATGAGAACATAAGAATTTGAAACATATATTAAAAAAATATCTAGTTTTATTTCCAGTGTTTACAATCCAATGTTATATTGATTCAGCAAACATTACTTTTTCAGGATTTGAAAATTTTTCATTCGATCTATTTACTAAATAATAGACTGGAAATAAAATTATACTTTAGATAATTCAAATGGAAATAGAAACTGTCCGGACTATGGAAAGCGGATTTGCTTCAGCTACCTTCTGAGAGAAAAAAAGTTGAATATGAAAAAGAGTATTCGCTGGATTTTGCTCAAAGTGTTGTAGCTACCGATCCGGTTTTTGGAACCAGAGGAGGTGCTGTATTATCTGTAAGCGATTTACTAGGAGATGACAGGTATTCATTTCTAATTTATAACAGCGCTTCAGTTCAAAGTGATATTTTCAAAAGCTTTAATGTGATCTTCAAAAAGTCAATTTTGGAGACAGAGTCAATTACGGTTACGGAATTTTTCATTTAAGCGGAAGAGATTATGATATAACTGATCCTGATGAATTCTTTTATGAAAGAAGTTTTGGAGGTTCTTTTTTACTCAGTTATCCGATTTCAAAATTTCAACGGATTGAAGCAACTGCAACAGTTCGAAATTCAAATAAGGAAGTGATTCCTGATGTTGTTGAAAGAAAGGCTTTACTTTTTACAAATTCGCTCGGCTGGGTAATGGATAATTCATTTGGGGTCCTACGGGTCCGATTGACGGTATACGTGCACTGGTATTGTTAGGTTATACAAGCGATATTAAATACAGCAATGTAAATTACTTTACCGTGATAGGTGATTACAGGTATTATCAAAGATTTGGCTTAACAACATTGCTTGCATTCCGGGCAGCAGCATTTTACAATCAAGGAAAAGAGGCACGTAGATTTTTCATCGGCGGTAGCTGGGATTTGAGAGGCTGGCCAAGATTTGCAATCAGAGGCGAAAAAATATGGCTCTCATCGCTGGAATTTCGCTTTCCGATAATTGAACAGATCGCAATAAAGTTTCCGTTTTTTGCTTTAGGTTTTTGGGGAATAAGAGGTGCTGTTTTTTATGATATGGGAAGTGCCTGGGATGATAAATATATAACAACTTTGGGTTCTGTCGGCTTTGGATTCAGGATTAACTTATTCGGTGTATTAACATTGCGATATGATATAGGTAAGAGAATTGAAAATGATTTTACAGAATTTCAGAAAGGGTTATTTTACCAATTCTTTTTCGGATGGGACTTTTAAAGGTAAATATAATATTTTTTATATCACTTACTTCTTTTTATTCCGGCTGCGCAAAATCGATAATAAAATATACTGCGTTAGAAGATGATAGAACCTTTCCAAATGTTTGGAAAAACTCCTTCAAGAGAATTTTATGTACCTGTTAATTTATCGGATTCACTAATCTTTATGGGAAAATCAGATATGCACGGAAGCTTTCCAAATTCATCAGTATCAATTTAGATAATTTTGTTTTTATAAATGATCTTATCCGGCAGAATTTATTGCTTAATATTGATTACGGAAAACAACTGGGAAAATTGAAATATATAAAGGAGCGATATATTCTACTCCAATTCCTTTTAATCATTTGTGATTTTTCCTGTTGCACGGGAAAATGAAAATTATACAGAACTGGTTTATTACGATTATTTGCAGGAAAAGAATTAGAACTTATTGAATTGCGGGAAGAGTGCTCAATGAAATGATTGAAGTTGAAGATGGAGTTATTTTTAAGACAGAAAAAGGATACTTTTAAAATTGATTTCAAGGGAATAAAGTTTGGGAAACAATCACAAAAGTTCGACTTTCAGTTCTCCTAATCATTGAAATAACAATTTTATTTTCGGAAACGACAATGGTGAAATAATTAGTTGATAATTCAACAGACATTTCTATTTATGAAAACAAAATAGGCGGCATCTTTTACGGCGGATTTACAATTGTTGAAAAAGTAATTTATATAGGTGATAATAACGGTACGCTATATGCGATAAATCTTAAGGATGGAAAGCTGATTTGGGAATTTGAAAGCGGATGCAAGAATTATAATGACTCCGGCTGTAGATAATGAAAATGTTGTATTCGGTAATCTTGCGGGATACTTATTTTCATTAAACAGAATTGATGGTAAACTAAACTGGAAAACAAAATTTCGCGGAGTACTCAACACAACTCCACTATTAACTGAAAATAGGATAGTTGTTCCCGATGTATTTTTCTCATTTCATTTAGTTGATAAAACAGATGGAAGCATAATTAAAGATTTTTACCTGGATGGAAGAGCTAAATATTCTCCTGTTTACTACAAGGAAATTCTTTTTATAGGATATGATAATGGAAATTTAAGTGCTTATGAATTTATTGAATAAAATATACTTCATTTTTTTACTTTTCTTCCTATTCAACGCTGAATATTATCCACAGGATTGTGTTGCAGAATTAATGATTGAGTCGGATGTAGAATATGTGGAGATTTTTATAAATAATATCTCCGTTGGCGTTGGCAGCAGATTCAGCATTAAGCTGGAAAATGGAGACTATGTTATAACTGTTAATGAAAATAGTGACAGGTGGGATGCCCGTTCATTTACAGATACCTTGCATATTACTGATTGTAATGAAATAAAACTTATTATAATTTGTTCGAAGTTTTATTAAATACTGAACCACAAAATGTTTCTGTATTCAATAAAGATTCATTGATTGGATTTACTCCCTTTTAATTCCTGATGATCTTGGAAAAGTTTACCTGCAAAAACCGGGATACTTAGCTAAAGAAGTTTTACCTGATGAGATATATTCTTTGCAGAAAATAACACTTGATTAATTGGCGAAGAAAAAAAAGAAAGTTTTTTCGAAGGAACAATGTTTAAAGTATTAGTTGGATCAGCAGTCGTACTAGGTGCGAGCACTGCTTACTTTAAATTAGAAGCAGATAAAAAATTTGATGAGTACATAATTACCCGCGATCGTAACTTCTAGATCAAACAAACCAGTTTGATGTAATAAGCGGTGTAACTTTTGTTGCAATGCAAATAAATTTTGGATTTATAATCTATTTATTCCTTACAGATTAAGCTGCCCTTTTACTAAATTAGTTCATATCTTTATTTCAAAATTTACAATGTTAACAGTTTTAGAATCATTAAATTATCCACAGATTATTTGCAAAAGCATGAAATCGAATCATCACGAAATTAACGCCGAGTTATTACTTTCATCAATTCTTAATTGCAAGCGGTTGGATCTCTACCTTGCATTTGATAAACCTTTAAGTGATGATGAGCAGGAAAAGTATAGGAATTATCTTAAACGAAGAGTTAAGTTTGAACCTCTTCAATACATTACCGGTTCGGTTGAATTTTATGGAATAGAAATAAAAGTTAATCCCTCGGTACTTATTCCACGAGCTGAAACTGAAATTTTAGTTGATACTGTAATTAAACAAGTCAAAAAGGAAGAAGAAATAAATATACTGGATATAGGATGCGGCAGTGGTAACATTTCAATTGCTCTTGCTGTTAAAATTTCTAATTGTAAGGTTTTTGGAACTGACATCAGCAAAGATGCGTTAAAAATTTCTATGGAAAATGCGGATGCTAACGGAGTAACAAGTAAAACTGAATTCTATAGAAAAGATATTATTACTGATGACCTTTCAGATTTACCAAAAATGGATATAATTGTTTCCAATCCACCTTATGTCTCGGAAGAAAAGTTCGCTACTCTGCAGAATGAGATTAAATATTTTGAACCTGATTTTGCTGTTACTGATTTTTCAGATGGCTTTAAATTTTATAAAGTTATTTCCGAAAGAGCAAAGCAATTGTTGAAACCCGGTGGTAAAATATATTTTGAACTAAGTGAAAATCAGCACATCAAAGTGAAAGAAATTATGGAAGCAAATGGAATAAATGAAATAAAAATCAATAAAGATTATTTGAATATTGAAAGAATAATTTATGGAGTGTTAAATTGAAAGCAGTTGTGCAACGCGTAAGTAAAGCATCTGTTATTGTTGAAAAAGAAAATTACGCTGCACAAATTGAAAAAGGTTTGCTCATACTGCTGGGAATTAAAATTGGTGATAATGAAGAATGATGTAAACTTTGTTGCAGATAAATGCAGCAACCTAAGAATTTTTCAAGATGAAAATGATAAGATGAATATTTCGGTAAAGGATATTAACGGAGAAGTGATGATTATCTCACAGTTTACACTTTACGGAGAAACTGCAAAAGGGAACCGCCCCAGTTTTACAGATGCTGCTGAACCGGATGATGCAATTCCTTTGTACGAAAGTTTCATTAAACGAATGAAACAAAACCTGGGTGAACAAAATGTTAAGACTGGAATCTTCGGAGCAATGATGGATATTGACCTGGTTAATTATGGTCCTGTAACTGTTATCATTGATTCAGACTGATTAACTAACGAGCAAATATTAATGTTGTGAGAATTTGTAAGTGAATTCTATATTAATGGTTTTCCTGGATGGTGTTGGAATCGGTAAGAGGGATTTTGAATTCAATCCTTTCTTTAAATATGGATTTAAAACTTTTGAAAAAATATTTGGAACTATTCCTTCTTTAGAAAAACCTGTAATCAAAAAAGAAAATATTTTTCTGTTTCCAGCAGATGCAACACTTGGTGTTAGTGGTTTACCTCAAAGCGGAACAGGGCAGGTTGCACTATTCTGCGGATTCAACGCTCCAAAATTTGCAGGCAAACATTATGGTCCTTATCCTTTTTCTACTACAGTTCCTGTTCTATTGAAAAAAAATATTCTTTTACATTACAAAAATAACGGAGGTAGTTTTTTTGCAAACGCTTACCCAAAAGTTTTTTTCGATTATATCAACTCAGGCAGATCGAGGTTAAGCACAACAACATTAACGAATAAGCGTGCAGGTATCAAGTTTAACACTGTAAGCGATGTTAGAAATGGAAAAGCCTTAACGGCGGAATTGACTAACGAAAGATGGAACAAAAAATTAGGTTATAAATTACCTGTTATAAAACCTAAAACCGCTGCAAGACGATTGTTACGTATTGCATCAAAAAATAAGTTTACACTATATGAATATTATCTAACTGATCATCTTGGGCACTGGAGATTAGCAGATGAGTTTGATAAATTTTACAGCGAACTTGATCAGTTTCTTTTTACTTTGCTTGATGAAATGGATTATAAGAAAACCACACTTATAATATGTTCCGATCACGGAAACCTTGAAGATCTATCTGTTAAAACTCACACTTTAAATCCTTCTTTAACCATTGCTGCTGGTAAAAATTCGGAATATATTTTCAAATCAGTGAAAAGTATAATCGATATAAAACCTGCAATAATAAAGTTTTGCAAATGAAAGATTATCCTGTAATAAAAATTGCAATAGCTCTTATACTTGGGACTCTGCTTAATGAATTCTTTGCGGTAAACATTTTAATAATTATAATCCTCATTATATTTTCAATTTTATTTTTCTTCATTGCAAAGCATTACAAGTTATTTACTAAATTAAAATTCTTGCTCAGTTTTGTGGTTTTACTACTTATTATTTCGCTCGGTAATTATTATGCTGAATTAAACTCAATTAAGCAAAATCCTTTTTTTGATAATATTTATAGCGAAGATAACGTAACCGCTTATGGCAAGGTTAAAAAAATCGAACTTCAACGTTCAGATAAAATAATTTTTTACATTTCTGCCGATTCAATCAGATCAGAAACATTTTTTGTAAAAGATAAGTTAACTTTTCTTTGTAATGTAAAAGATACCAGTGAAAACCTGGAAGAACTTTACTCAGATCTTCATCCGGGAAATGCAATAGCAGTTAGCGGAACGTACCACAAAGGAAGAGATCAACGAAATCCAGGGGAGTTTGATTATAATAATTATTTATTCTCTAAAAGCATCACAGGAATTTTATATGTTAATCAGAAAAGTGATATTTCATTCCGCAATAGGCGGACGGATTTTTTCACTGATTTAATATTCCAGGTAAGGAAATTCATAGATGACAAGTTTACCGAACTACACTCGAAAGAAAATGCTGCATTGCTTAGAGGATTACTGCTTGCCGATAGGGGTGAAATTGATTACGAAACAAAGACACAGTTTATTAATTCGGGTGTTATTCATGTCTTAGCAGTTTCTGGTTTACACGTTGGTTATATCGCAATTATTTTTTATTTCCTTTTCGGAAGATTTAATATTATCCTTCGTTCAATTTTAACAATTGCAGGTTTTCTTATTTTTATGTTAATAACTGCTGTGCCGCCATCGGTTTTTAGGGCAACTATAATGGCAATTGTAATTATTGTTGGCTTTTCTACTAACCGAAGTACTAATATTTTTAACTCACTGGCAATTGCTGCACTGATTTTACTTTTGATCAATCCAAATGAAATATTCCTACCCGGATTTCAACTTTCGTTTTCTGCTGTACTCGCCATAGGAGCTATTTTCCCTCTGATTGAAAAATGGATAAAGAAATTGCATATTGAAAATAAGATACTGAGATATATAATTCTGTTTATGGGCGTCTGACTTAGTGCGCACCTTGGAACGTTGCCTTTAACACTTATTTATTTCGGTAAGATCTCGGTTATTGCTTTGTTAACAAATCTTCTTGTTATTCCGGCTATAGGAGTAATAATTGGCATTGCACTTTTCACTCTAATTATAAGGATGATCTCTCCCATTATTGCTGCGTACTATGCTATGGCAAATGAACTTATTACTTCACTTCTCTTCAAGCTGATTGCTTTCACCGGCAACCTGGAATTTTACATGTTGTTATAAGAAGATATTCTATCTTAGATGTATTTATCTTTTACTTCTTTCTTATCGTAATGATTTATTATTTGCCGAGGCTTCGTTCAGTTACTGCTGCAGTTATAATTATTTCCCTATCAATAATAAACATCTATTTTATTTCTTCTATAGATGATGAAGAATTACTCGCTGAAAATAGATTAAGTATTATTATGATTGATGTGGGGCAAGGTGATTCTTTCCTAGTAAAATTCCCGAATAACAAAACCGCGCTTATTGATGCTGGTAATGTTACTATGAATTTCGATAATGGTGAGAGGGTTGTAATGCCGTTAATGGAGTATCTTGGTATAAATAAAATTGATTACGGAATTGTATCGCATATTGATACAGATCATTATGCTGGATTTATTTCACTTATCCTGAATGATAAAATTAACGAGATTTATAAACCTGATATTGACACATCATCAATTAAAGATATTAAGTTTGAAAAATTCTTAAAACATATTTAAGATTCCTGTTTCATATTATAATACTCAAGCTTTACAAACAGGTAATTCAAAAGTATATATTCTTAATAACAATAATTATTTTTCGGGGGAGAACATATCTTCAAATGAAAAAAGTGGAATCATTAAAATAGTCTATGGTAATAGTAGTATTATTTTTACAGGAGATGCGGGAAAGGAAACAGAATATATTTACACTTCGGTTTATAAGAAGTTTTTAGATTCGGATGTTTTAAAAGTTGGTCGTCATGGCAACGAATCGAGTACATCAGTTGAGTTCTTAAATTATGTTTCACCTAATATAAGTTTAATAAGTGCAGGGATTAATAACAGTTATGGTCATCCTGCAAGTAATGTATTAAACAGGATTGAAAAAACTGGTTCTGAAATTTTAAGAACCGATAAAGAAGGTGCAGTAATTCTTCAATCTAATGGATTTACATTTAAAAGGATTAATTGGAAAAGCTTATAACTAAAAAAACAGAGAGAACCAAAATGAAAAAGAAAAATCCTATAGTTGGGATTATTATGGGCAGGGATTCCGATTTAAAAGTAATGGAACCTGCTTTTCAATACTTGATGAATTTAATATTCCATACGAAGTAAAAATACTCTCGGCTCATAGAACACCAAACCAGCATGCGAAATATTCAAAGACTGCAATTGAAAGAGGACTGAAAGTAATTATTGCTGCTGCAGGCGGCGCTGCACATCTTCCCGGTGTTACTGCCGCGCATACTACACTTCCGGTTATAGGTGTTCCGGTATCCAGCAGATCTTTGGACGGAATAGATTCACTTCTATCAATTGTACAAATGCCGCCTGGAGTTCCTGTTGCAACAGTGGGAATAAATGGAGGAAAGAACTCTGCACTACTAGCTGTAAGTTTTTTAAGTTTAATTGATGAATCAATTAACAAAAAATTGATTAAGTTCAGAAGTAATGCAGAAAAAGCATCGATGAAAAAAAATGACCAATTAAATAATTAGAATATTCTTATTATAAATCATCATAAATATTTATTTTTAATGAGGTTATAGCATTCCTCTAAGAAAACACTTGTTGGGATTATTTTTTTTATAGCAGTTCAAAAACTTGCTATTTTGTTGAAAACATATTTATTTTTCCTTATAGAATTATAGAGGGCACTATTATCATTCAGATATTAAATATTCTAACTTATTATTGAACTAAAAATTGCGCTTATTCTGTGTAATGTAATCAAGAATTGGTGCTAATTAACCAATCTAACAATCATTATATATAGGAGGTCCTTTCATGAAAAGAAGATTTCTTTTTCATACCTTTTTCTGGTGTTTACTGTTGGGATTAGCTTTTACAACAGTTGCACAAGAGCATTCTTTAGGCATTGCTCCAGCCCAACTGGAACAGAAACATGATAAGGCTGTTAAAATAGATGAAGTCCCTCTTAATCTACAAACAGCTGCTTATGGAACTAATGCAAGTGCCAATAATACACTAACTGAATTTGATCTTCCTGGCGGAACAATTGTTGGTCCAATAGGTTCAGGAGACCCGGCTTTAGTGCAGGGTGCTGATTTTGGACCTGGAGGTGTATACTACGGAACTCAAAATAATACTGATTTAATCAGTATTGATATTGTTACAGGTGCATTTTCTTTTGTTGCCACTATTACCGGTATAACTGGTGGGCAGACTTATTACTGGAGTAGGTTACGATGAAACTAATAATATCATGTACCTGGGTACAACCAATATTACCTCATCAGAACTTTATACTTTAGACGTATTTACTGGTGCAGCTACACTTGTAGGGGTTATTGGGCAATCAGGATTGATTACTATTGCTGTTGATTGTGCTGGTAATATTTTCTCAGCTGATTTAGTAACAGATGATCTGTGGAGTATTGATCCCGTAACTGGTGTGGGTACTTCTATTGGCCCACTGCTTATTGATATTAACTTCTGCCAGGATGCGGATTTTGATCCGGCTACCGGTGTAATGTGGTTTGCAGCATATTCTGCAACGGGACTATTAGGAACTGTTGACCTTGCTTCAGGTAATTTTACAACTGTTACTACAATAACCGATGAGTTTTGTTCATTTGCTGTTTCGGGATCATGTGGTCCACCATGCCCAGTTGGCGCACCATCTAATCCAAGTCCACCGACAGGTACTATTGACGTTCCAATAAATGGAAACACTGCTACTTGGGACAATGGCACTGGTACAACCGCTGTAGAACTTTACTTTGGTGAAGTAGGTAGCATGGTTCAGGTTTATGATGGAACTCCAATCACTTCATTCTCACTGGCTCCGGTTGAACCTTTAGATTACAGTACTACCTACGGCTGGAGAGTAGTTTGTAAAAACGATACTTGCGGAACCTCAGGCCCAACCTGGACATTTACAACAATGGATGATCCGAATATAGTCTGTCTATTTACTGATGAATTTCCAAGCGATATTTCACAATGGACAATAGTTGGTCCTTTGGGATTGACCAACTGGTCATGGCAGTCATCCAATAGTGCTGCCGGCGCTAGCTGCAGGCGAATTGCAATTCTCCTGGACCCCATCATTTGTTGGTGACTCTTACATTATGTCTCCTGTAATACCAAGTGCCGGTCTAAAGTCTTTCCGTTAGTTTCGAACCATTTCGTTGACTATTTTGGTGCCGGGTTGATCAGTTGGATGCTGCTTATACAGCTGACGGCTGGTGCTACCTGGACAACTATTTGGGCATGTTGTTGATCCTCCTGGAAATGTTGGACCTAGAGCATGTTGAACTGGTACCTGTAGCAGGAGATGCTAACTTCCAGCTTGGATTCTTCTATTCGGGTGATTCCTTCCAAATTGACTTCTGGTATGTTGATGATGTTAATGGTATGTTACATAGTACCTGTTGAGTTGGAAGCATTCATTTACAGCTGCTGTTAATGAAAATGATGTTACATTAAATTGGGCAACAGCTTCAGAAGCTAAACAATTCCGGGATTTGAAATCACAGCAAGAATAGCGGAAATGATTATGAAATGGTTTGGATTGTATTGATGGTCATGGAACAAGCTACTACAACCTCAACGTAATACTTCATACTTACACGATGTCAGTAGACGCCAGGTTGGAACTTATTCCTACAGGTTAAAGCAAGTAGATCTTGATGGTACATTTGAGTATTCAGATGCTATTGAAGTTGATGTTACAATACCTGATGTATTTGCTTTAGAGCAGAACTATCCAAACCCATTCAACCCAAGTACAAGAATAGACTTCAGCATAGCTGTGGATTCTAAAGTTAGCTTGAAGGTATTTGATATACTTGGACAGGAAGTTGCAAATTTAGTAAATACTAATCTTGTAGCAGGATCACACAATGTAGATTTTAATGCTTCACTACTAAATAGTGGTGTTTATTTCTACAGAATTGAAGCTACAGGAATAGACGGAACTAACTTTACAAACGTTAAGAAGATGATTCTTACCAAGTAAGTTTAGTTAACCACCGCTTTATAAAGCACCGGTTTTGAAATATGAGCCGGTGCTTTTTTTTACAAAAAAATAATAGAAGAAGTAATAAATATTGTTTGAGAGAATGAATCCTATTATTTTTCGTTTCAATTCAGGGTATTGCAGAATATTGTAACAGATAAGGGATTTTTTTGAAACAAAATTTTTAAAATCCAAAACTATATTCTCGCAAATACTTGCATTATTTCTAATTTTTATTTATTCTACAGTTCAAATGTGAGGCATTTAGGTTTACATATCTTTTTGTATAGAAGATTTAATTTAAATTCTTAACTAACTAACTAACACAATTCACTAATTAAAAACGGAGGTCGTTTTATGAAGAGAGTAATCACAGTCTCTTTATGTTTATTTGCTGTAATGGCATTTTCACTTACCAGTTTTGCACAGGAACTTGGAGAGTACAAGTGCTGGTACCGCTAACAATGGAGCTATTGAAAATTCTGCTGCAGTCCTTTTTGTTGATCAGACAGGAAATCCTGGCACTAATGGATCACCTTCTACAGTATTCCCTGATTTCTTAGGGCTGCTGGACGAATCTGCTGATGATTTTACTGTTCCTGCTGGTAAAGTATGGACAGTTGATACTTTTTATATAGTAGGAACATATACTGTTCCTGGTGTTTTATGTGCCTTTAGATGTAAATATTTATTTGGATGATGGTCCTGGTGGTATGCCTGGTACAGTATTTTATAGTGATCTTGTACTCTGACTGTCAGGTCCTGGTCCTATATTTACTGTTGCTTTATCTACTCCAATGGTTCTTCCTGAAGGACATCATTGGTTTAACTTATGGTTAATATGCCATTCGCCCCTGAAGGTCAGTTCTTCTGGTCTAACTCAATGTGATGATTGATTCATTCCGAGTTATTAACAGAGATGGTACTGATTTCTTTGCAACCGGTGCATTCTTTAACTTGGGCAACTGCAGAAGGCAGCGCAATTGGCGGTGGCATAAAACCAGTTTTGCAATATGCTCTCTAGGGCTCTGTAGGTTCAGCAGGCGGCAGTTGTGGTTTATTAGAAGATGGGTTTGATACTGATATTGCAGCTTGGACAGAAGTTGGTCCTTTTGGGAATTGGCAACTGGTCATGGCAATCAACCAATAATGCTGCTGGTGCTGCAGCGGGAGAAATAAGATTCTCCTGGTCACCAGCATTTACCGGTGATTCATATATTATGTCTCCTGTATTACCAAGTGGTGGTTGCTTATTACTACTATAAGTTTCCAACATTTCGTTGATTATTTTGGCGCAGGCTTAACAGTTGGTGCGCTAATACAATTGACGGTGGCGCTACCTGGACAACTATATGGTCAGTTGTTGATCCTCCTGGAAATGTTGGTCCGGAACTTGTTACTGTCCCATGTACCGGCGATGATAATTTCCAGTTTGGATTCTTCTCTTGGGTAACTCATTCCAAATTGATTTCTGGTATATTGATGATGTTTGTGTTGACGGTATAGTCCCAGTTGAATTAACTTCATTTATAGCTTCTGTTAATGAAAACAATGTAACCTTTAACTGGACAACAGCTACAGAAACCAACAACCAGGGATTTGAGATAGAAAGAAATTCAGGTAATGGTTTCCAGAATATTGGCTATGTTGCTGGATTTGGAACTTCTTCTGAACACACAGCTATTCATTTACAGATGCTTCAGTTAACGAAGGAACCTATTCATACAGATTAAAACAAGTAGATTTTGATGGTACATTTGAATATTCTGATACTATTGAAGTTGATGTTACTGTTCCTGATGTATTTGCATTAGAGCAGAACTATCCAAACCCATTCAATCCAAGTACAAAGATAAACTTCAGCTTAGCAGTAGATTCTAAAGTTAGCTTGAAGATATTTGATATACTTGGACAGGAAGTTGCAACATTGATTAGTACTGATCTTGTAGCAGGATCACACAATGTGGATTTTAATGCTGCAAGTTAAATAGTGGTGTTTACTTCTACAGAATAGAAGCTACAGGAATAGACGGAACTAACTTTACAAACGTTAAGAAGATGATTCTTACCAAGTAAAATTATTGTTCCTTAAATTGGCCCGAAACTGGAGACTGTTTCGGGCTTTTTTATTTACCAATTAAATTCATTGATAAATCCATCCATTGCTAGTTCAATTCATATTTCATAATTTGCTTCACTTATTTTCAACAAAACGGAATGGTAATGAAATCAGCACTATCTTTAATACTAATTGCATTTGTATTTTTAAGCTGCAGCAGTAAAAAATCGGATGAAGAATTATTTAACGAAGCAAAGACGAATACTGAGGAAGGAAAAATACCTGAAGCAGTAGTTTCGTATGAGCAGCTATTAAAAGAATACCCGGATAGCAAAACTGCCCCGGAAGCACTCACAAATCTTGCTTCAATTTACCAGAATAAACTGGTTAAAAACATTTCCGAAACTGAATCATTGCAAGAAGCCGCAAAGTTATTCAGACAAATTTATGATGATTACCCTGAAAGTGAATTTGCACCAATGGGTTTGTTCATGGCTGGTTTTGTTTTGGCAAATGAATTAAATATGTATAATGAAGCTACAGAAACCTACAATCTTTTTATGGAAACTTTTCCTGAACATGAACTTGCAGCTTCGGCAAAGGAAGAACTTGATAACATGGGCTTAACCCCTGAAGAGATTCTCCAGAAAAATATTGCAAAAGAAGAATAATGTCCCGGCTTCAGCAGGATTATAAAAATTTCCTCGAACCGGCATTCGTTTCAAAACTCAATTCATTAGAACTTAAAGCAAGATTAGTTGTAGAAGGATTTATGGTAGGGCTTCACAAAAGCCCTTACCATGGATTCAGCGTTGAATTTGCCCAGCACCGACCATACATGCAGGGCGATAATCTTAAAGATGTTGATTGGAAAGTTTACGGGAAGACTGAAAAGTTTTTTATAAAGCAGTATGAAGAAGAAACGAACCTGCAAAGTTTTATACTGCTGGATATAAGCAACTCGATGAAATTCAATTCACCGGGTAACATTACTAAAATTGAATATGCTTCAACGCTTGCGGCTGCACTAAGCTATTTGATGATACATCAACAGGATGCTGCAGGATTATCTTTATATGCTGAAAATATTGTTAAATATCTGCCTCCTAAAGCCAACCGCACTTACCTTCGTGAAATATTGAAAATTCTTGCGAATGCAAAAGCATCACAAAAAACCAACACTGCGAATTGCTTAAATGAAATAGCTGAAAAGATCAGCCGAAGAGGGTTAGTTATTATAATCTCAGATCTCTTTGATGATATTGATTCTGTGCTGAAAGCTGTTAAACACTTTAGTTACAAAAAGAATGAAGTAATTGTTTTCCAGGTACTCGATCCGCTTGAAAGATCATTTGCCTTTGGGAAGGATGCGATATTTAAAGACCTGGAAACTGAGGATGAGATGACTACCCAGCCATACCAATTACAGAAAGCTTACAAAGATGCAATGACTGAGTTCACTTCAAAAATAAAAACTGAATGTCTTAATTCAAATATCGATTATAATCTTATCGAAACTTCAGATCCTTTTGATAAAGCTCTTCTAAATTATATTCAGAAAAGAGAAAAATTATATTAGCTATTATTAATCAGAGATTTAATCTTTGTTAGATATTTATCAATCAATTTAACTGCAGCTTGCTTTGATTTTCCTTCAGTAATAATTCTTATAATTGGTTCAGTATTCGATTTACGAAAATGAACCCAGTGATCTTCAAAATCAATTCTCAAACCGTCATCTGTATTAACGGATTCATTCTTAAATTCTGTTTTTAATGATTCCATTATTTTATCTGTATCAATATCCGGGAGATCTATCTTTCTTTTTTCAATAAAGTAAGAGGGAAGGGAATTCTTCAGTTCGGAAAGAGTTCCTCCAAACTCTGTTAAATGCTGCAGGGTTAAAGCAATTCCAACAAGCGCATCTCTTCCGTAATGGAGTTCAGGATAAATTACACCACCGCTTCCTTCTCCCCCAATCACAGCGTTAACTTCCTTCATCTTTTTCAACAACGTTTGCTTCTCCAACTGCAGAGCGATGAACCGTTCCACCAAACTTAGCAGCTACATCATCTACTGCGCGGGTTGTTGAAAGATTCACTCACAACATCGCCTGGTTGCTTTGATAGAATAAATTTCACTACCTGTGTTATGGTGTTTTCCTCAACAAATGGTTCTCCTTTATCAGTTATTAAAACAAGTCGATCAACATCAGGATCAACAACAATTCCTAAATCTGCTTTTGTTTCTACAACAGCTTTCATTGTTTCGGTTAAGTTTTCAGGAAGCGGTTCCGGATTACGCGGAAAGATTCCTGTTTTTTCGCAGTTCATTTCAACAACTTCGCAGCCAAATTCTCTTAACATATCCGGGACTACATAAGCTCCCTGCGCCATTCACACAATCAGCTACCACTTTAAATTTTCTTTTAGCAATCGCATTCACATCTATAACTTTTAAATTCATCACAGCTTTAACGTGATTCTTTATTCCCTCATTATAAGAATATTTTCTTACCAACTTTGTTCCACTTACTAAATTCAGCATTTGTTGTATTAAGTTTGTTTATCATTTCGTTATGTTCTTCAGGACTCATAAACTGTCCTGTGCTGTTCAATAATTTTAATGCATTCCATTCATTTGGATTATGACTTGCAGAAATTGCAATACCACCGTTCGCTTTTAATTCTTTTACAGTGAATTGTACCGTTGGAGTGGGGCAAATTCCTATATCAACAACATCAATTCCTTTTGCCATCAAAGTTCCTGAAACAATATTTTCAACCATCTCGCCAGTAATTCTGGAATCTCTTCCAACTACCACTTTCCCTTTACCTATAAAGTCTGCATAAACAGTTAAATATTTTATTAACGATTGCGGATCCAATCCATCTCCTACAATTCCCCTAATGCCGGAAATGCTAATTACCAGTGTGCCCATTATATAACTCCAGCTATAAATTAAATATATTCGAATAATCGATTAAGAATTACTGTAAAGATAAATATTTATTATATGATTTATAGAGAGTATCTTTACTAAGAATAAAAATCCTCTTTTATGAAAAGAAAAATAAATACGATAAATAAACTACTTATTAGAGCACTTCGGGATTCCACCAAGAAGCAAAAAGCTCCCAGATCCGGTTGACCTTTTAATTGCAACAATTCTTTCGCAAAATACAAATGATAAAAATTCTTACAAGGCGTTTAAGAATCTTAAAGAAAAATATATAAAATGGGAAGACGTAGCACGTCTTACTCAACCATCAATTGAAAAATTAATAAAGGTTGCAGGTTTGGGAAAGCAAAAATCAGCAGCTATTAAAAATCTCTTAAGCGGTTTATTAAAGAGCAATGGTAAGATTAGTTTGAACCATATTAAAAAACTTGAGGATAAAGAAATCCTGGATGAGTTAACGTCTTACAAAGGAATTGGAATTAAAACTGCAAGTTGTGTTTTGCTTTTTTCCCTTGATCGAAACATTTGTCCTGTTGATACGCACGTTCATCGTACATTAAACAGGATAGGGTTGGTAAACACCTCTTCGCCGGACAAAACATTTAACAGTCTAAATGGAAATTTACCTCCAAATACTGCTCATCAATTCCACACAAACTTAATACGATTAGGAAGAGAAATTTGCAAAGCACAAAAACCGCTTTGCTTCATCTGTCCTCTCCGAAATAAATGTGCCTTCCCGGATAAAAATTTCGATAAGGTGACCATATCTAAAGAAAATAGTTTTATGCTGCTGGATTCGATCAAATGAGAGAAATTTCAATTGGTTTTTAAATCCCCAAAAACTTCTTATCTTTACACAGTTAGAATGTAATTGTGGTTTTCACCTCCAAACATTAAAACTTATTTTATTTATTTAAGGAGAATTTAATGTCAGATAAATTGGGACTACTTGGATACGACTATGCTGAATTTTATGTAGGTTCTGCAAAAATGTGGGCTTACTGGCATGCAAAAGCTTTAGGATTGAATATTGTAGGATATCTTGGACCTGAAACAGGTGTTAAAGGAAAAGTATCTTACTATCTCGAAAAAAATAATTTGCGATTAGTAATTACTTCTGCAATAAATCCAAGCCGCTATGAAATTTCATCTTTTGTTGAAAAACACGGTGACGGAGTAAAACGCTGGTCGTTAAAAGTAAAGGATGTAAAGATTGCTTATGAAGGTGCTGTTGAAAATGGTGCTATACCTTCGCGAAGTCTTGAAAAATTTGAAGATGAGAACGGTTACATTGAAGAAGCTGCAATAAAACTTTATGATGATGCTGAAATAGTTTTTATCAACAGGGAAAACTACAACGGCATATTTAAACCCGGTTTCGGCAAACCGATTCAGCAAATAGAAATTAAAGCTGAAGAAACCGGTCTGCAGGCAATAGACCATATCGTAGGAAATGTACGCACAAATGAAATGAACTTGTGGGCAAATTATCTTAATAAAAGTTTAAACTTTGAAACTTTTATAGATTTCGGTCCTGGTGATATTTCCACTCAATATTCTGCTCTTCTTTCTAAAGTTGTTAGATCAACCGATGGACCTGCAGTTAAAAATCCAATTAATGAACCTTATGATGGACTAAAAAAATCTCAGATTGAAGAATACATTGATGAGTATCTTGGTTCGGGAATTCAGCACATTGCTTTAATTACAAAAGATATTATTAAAACAATTTCAGCCTTGCGCGCCAACGGTGTTGAATTTCTAACAGTGCCCGATACTTATTTTGATATGTTAAAAGAAAAAGGAATGAAGGTTACCGAAGATATCGATGAACTTAGAAAATACGGCATCTTGTGCGACCTGGAAGGAGAAGGTTACCTGCTGCAGCTATTTACTAAACCTATTGGCGACAGACCAACTTTCTTTTATGAAATTATTCAAAGAAGAAAGGGTGCGCAGGGATTTGGACAGGGGAATTTTCAAGCCCTTTTTGAATCGATTGAAAGAGACCAGGCATCAAGAGGATCGTTAGACAAATAGTTTTTATTTATGTGTTTTGTTATCATTAATTCGAGATTGATGGAGGTTATATATGCCATTTTATGTTAAGCTTGGTAAAGTTCCACCAAAGCGGCATACAACATTTTATAAAGAAGATGGCAAATCTTTGTACAGGGAAGAATTGTTTAGTACAAAAGGATTCTCAGGAATTTATTCCAACAAGTATCATATTTATATGCCTACAAAGGTTAAGAAGATTGGGGAAGTAGCTCCAGATAAATCGAATGGGTGGGATGATGCTCCATTACAATATTATCATTTTTTTACTGATAAGAAAAAAAGCGAGGGTGATTTTTTTAATTCCCGCAATGAATTTTTAAAAAATGATAACTGTGTACTTTCAACGGCTCATCCTACAAAAGATGCTGATTTTTTCTACCGAAACAGTTACGCACATGAGCTTTTATTTGTTCATTATGGGAGCGGGGAATTTCTTATCAGAATATGGTAAACTTCCTTTTAAACAATGGGATTACATCATTGTACCAAAAGGAACAACGTATCAATTAAAGTTTGATAGTTATGAAAATGCAAAATTGTTTATCGTGGAATCATCAACACCATTTGATATCCCGCGCCATTTCAGGAATGAATACGGGCAGCTTACAGAAGATGCTCCTTATTACGAAAGAGATTTCAAAGTTCCGCAATATGTGGAACCTTTTGATGAAAAGGGTGAGTTTGATCTTTTATTAAAAGTTAATAAAAGGTTATTCAAGTTTACAGTGCCTCATCATCCTTTTGATGTTGTTGGTTGGGATGGCTTTCTTTATCCATATATCTTTAATATTAAAGACTACTCACCAAAAGTAGCACAGATACATTTACCGCCGCCGTCTCACCTGCTCTTTAATACTCAGCATTTTGTTGTTTGCAATTTTGTCCCGCGTTTGTTCGATTTTCATCCGCATTCAATTCCTGCTCCATACTATCATTCTAATGTTGATAGCGATGAAGTGCTTTATTATGTTCATGGCGATTTTATGTCGCGTAAAGGAATTAAGGAAGGTTCTATAACTTTGCATCCTATGGGAATTCCTCACGGACCGCAGCCTGGTAAGACCGAAGAATCAATCGGGAAAAAAGAAACTCAGGAATATGCTGTTATGGTTGATACATTCCAACCACTAAAAGTAACAATGAATGTTAAAAAAACGATGGTTGAAGATTATAGCCAATCCTGGCTTGAAGAGTAAATTAGTTTTATATATAATCACTTAAAATTAAAAGCTTGTAAGGATTAAACAATGAAGTTAGTTTCATACACGATTAAGAAGAAAGATAGATTAGGAATTTTTGTTGACGGTAAGATTTATAACTTAACTGAATGCGCTGCGGGAATGGGAATGGAAATTCCCAAGACTATGAGAAGATTCCTGCGAGGTGGGGAAGAGATGATGCAGCAGGCAAAAAAAGTAGAGAATGCAATTAAAGAAGGGAAGATATCCTCCTTTGTAGATGACCCGAACTTAAAGTTACTTGCGCCGGTTCCGAAACCTACTTCCTGCAGAGATGGTTATGCATTCAGGCAGCATGTTGCAACGGCAAGAAGAAACCGCGGTGTAGAAATGATTCCTGAATTTGATCAGTTTCCCGGTTTTCTATTTTACAAATCATAATGCTATTTATGGTGAAGGGGAAGTTAGAGTTGAAGAAGATCATTTCCAGAAATTAGATTTTGAACTTGAAGCTTCAGTTGTGATTGGTAAAAGAGGAAAGAATATTTCAGCAAAAGATGCAGACTCTTACATCGCCGGGTATATGATAATGAATGATCTATCAGCAAGAGTTTTACAGATGGAAGAAATGAAATTAAACTTAGGTCCTGCTAAGGGAAAAGACTTTGCGACAATAATTGGTCCCTGGCTGGTTACCCCCGATGAATTGGAACAGTATAAAATTGAAACTCCTGCCGGGAATAAATATGATTTAAGAATGACTGCAAAGCATAACGGCAAGCTTGTTTCCAATGGAAATATGAAAGATATGAACTGGACATTTGCTGAAATTATTGAAAGAGCGTCTTACGGTGTTCGTTTACTTCCCGGGGATGTTATTGGTTCAGGAACTGTAGGAACCGGCTGTTACCTTGAGCTTAATGGAACTTGGACTCTCGAAGCAAAAGCAAAAGGTGAAGAGTTCACACCAATCTGGATTAAAGACGGAGATGAAATGGAATTGGAAATTACCGGTTTGGGTGTTCTGAAAAACAAGTTTGTTAGAGCGAAAAAGGAAAGATCAATCTTAGCAAAGAAAAAGAAAATTTAATGCAGCACTTCGATCCAAAAGATTTATCAGTTCCCGAAGTTCATAAATTATTGCTTGGGGGTGTCGTTCCAAGACCAATTGCTTTAGTTTCAACAATTTCTGAAAGCGGAAGTAACAATTTATCACCTTTTTCTTTTTTCAATGCGTTTGGTGCAAATCCTCCACTTATCGCCTTCTCTCCCAATAGGAAGGGGAGAGATGGAAGCTTAAAAGATACATACAATAACCTTGTTGCCACAAAAGAATGCGTTGTTCAATCTGTTAATTACGAGATGGTTGAACAGGTAAGTTTATCATCAACTGAATATCCACCTGATGTAGATGAATTTATTAAAAGTGGATTAACACCTATCGATTCTGAAATTGTAAAACCAAAACGCGTTAAAGAATCACCTTTCCAGATGGAATGCATGCTAAAAGAGATGAATAGCTACGGGCAGGAAGGTGGATCAGCAAACATGGCAATTTGCGAAGTGGTTAAATTTCATGTAGATAATGATATTCTTCGTGATGGAATAATTGACCCGGTAAAAATTGATTTGGTTAGCAGAATGTCCGCTAATTACTATTCGCGTTCTTCTTTGGGAGTTTTTGAAGTTGAAAAACCAATTGGTAAAAAGTGTATAGGATACGATCTGCTTCCAGAGCATATCAAACATTCTGAAATATATAACGCAAATAATCTTGCAAGATTAGCAAATGTTGAAGAAATTCCATCTAAAAAAGATGTAGAAATTTTTATTAGAGAACTATTAGAAAATGATATAGATACATTTGAAGCAACTGTTGAATCATTTGAAAAATTTCAAAAAGATAAAGATTGTATAAAGATGCTCCAGGCGGCAATAATTTTAGAATTGAAAGATACTGACCGGAAAAAAACTTTTATAGAATTATCAGCAAAATGTGCTCTTGAAAACGGGGATATTGATTTTGCATGGAAAGCAGCTCTCTACGCCGGACTAATTTAGTTTTAATTTCTAACACTACCATTAACTACCTAAGCAATGGCAGAACATAAAAAACCTCTCTGGATTCCCACACAAGAACGAATTGAAAACTCTAATCTTCAATCCTATATTAAATATCTTAACGAAGAGTATGATCTTTTATTCAATAATTACCATGAACTTTACGATTGGTCTGTAAAAGAGATTGAAAATTTCTGGGAATCTATATGGAAGTTTTCTGGTTTAATTCACTCAAAAAGTTACCATACCATATTAGATGAAAGAATAATGCCCGGCGCTAATTGGTTTTCCGGGGCAAAACTAAATTTTGCGGAAAATCTATTACGATTTAACGATGATAAAATTGCCATTATCGGCAGCAGAGAAGATAAACCAGATGTTACGCTCACATATTCCGATCTAAATAAACTGGTGGCTCAATGCAGTGCCGGATTAAAAAAGCTTGGCATTAAAAATGGGGATAGGGTGGCAGGATTCGTAACAAATATTCCTGAAACAATAATTGCTATGCTTGCGGTTACAAGTCTTGGTGCAACCTGGTCTTCGTGCTCCCCTGATTTTGGAATACAGGGTGTGTTAGACAGATTTGGGCAGATAAAACCGAAAGTATTATTCGCACTAGAAAACTATCAGTATAATGGAAAACATATAGATTGCAGAAAAAAGATTGGAGAAATTGCTGGGAGAATACCTGAAATACAAAACGTAGTTCTCATTCAGGAATTTAATGATTTTACTACGAACTCTTCTACTAAGAATAATTTTGAGGAAGAAGAGGATAAGTTCTTATATCTCAACGAAATGCTTGATTATTCTTCAACTAAAATATCTTTTGAACAAACACCATTCGATCATCCTGTTTATATAATGTATTCTTCGGGGACAACTGGTCTGCCAAAGTGTATGGTGCACGGTGCGGGTGGAGTTCTGTTACAACATTATAAAGAGCATGTTCTTCATACAAATTTAAAAGAGACGATGTAATAACTTATTTTACAACCTGCGGATGGATGATGTGGAACTGGCTGGTTAGCTCACTTCAAGTGGGAGCAACCTTGTTTTTATACGATGGTAATCCTATGTACCCGGAGCCCGGATATTTGTGGGAAAAAATTGAAGAAATTGGAATAACTGTTTTTGGAACAAGTCCGAAATATCTTACATCATGCCAAAAATCTGGTTTGATCCCAAAGGATCAATTCAATCTCACGTCTTTGCAATCAATTCTTTCAACCGGTTCACCACTTACAGCTGAAAATTTTAACTGGGTCTATAATAATGTTAAAAAGGATCTTCAGCTATCATCAATTTCCGGTGGAACAGATATTGTCTCCTGCTTTATGTTAGGTAATCCTCTACTACCAGTTTTTTCTGAAGAAATACAGTGCAGGGGATTAGGAATGAAGGTGGAATCTTTTAATGAAAAGGGTGAATGTGTGAAGGGCGAAAAGGGAGAATTGGTCTGTACAGAACCATTTCCTTCAATGCCGGTTTATTTCTGGAATGACAAGAATGATAAAAAATATAATGATGCTTACTTTGATAAATTTCCCGGCGTTTGGGCGCATGGAGATTTTATAAAGATAACTGACTCTGGTGGAGTTGTAGTTTATGGAAGATCGGATGCAACGTTAAACCCGGGTGGTGTAAGAATTGGAACTGCCGAAATTTACAGGATTGTTGAGGCAATGGATGAAGTAACTGACAGCGTAGTTATAGGTAAAAAGAATAATGGCGATGTTGAAGTATTGCTATTTGTGGTACTAAAAGAGGGAATAAAACTTGAGAACAAATTAATTAACCAAATAAAATTGAAGATAAGAAATAACGCAACACCACGGCATATTCCATCTGGTATTTACCAGGTGGATGAAATTCCACACACGATTAGTGGAAAAAAAGTTGAAATGGCTGTTACTAAAATTGTGAACGGAGAAGTAGTTGAAAATAAAGATGCACTTGCAAATCCGGATTCACTCAAACAATTCTATAAATACTCAAAGAAAAAAATCTAAATATAAAGGGAACTGCCAAAATCCCGCCTATGTCTTACTGTAATTTCGTTATCCTCAACTATAAATTTGAAAATTGTAATACAAACTTTCCTTGATTCTCTCCCTGAACAGGTATAAGTTTCTTGTGTAATTAATGGTATTTGCTTTTTAAGTGGCACTGCTTTTCTGGGGCGCCGCTTATTGGCAGCGCCGTTATAAGAAAAAATAATCCATTTAATATAATTCGAGGTTAATTAAAATGAGTATTAATTTCTTTATTAGTTATACTGATAAAGATAAGAAAAAGATGGAAGCACTCAGCAAAGCCATAGATAAAGCTAAAAAATCATTTCATCCAATTATTGTCTCAAAAAGTCATGCTCCTCTAGTTCCACTTTCAGATAAAGTTATTAATGGCATTAATACATCACATTTTATTATACCGATAATTAGCTCTAGTTCTATCCAGAACCAATGGGTTAACCAAGAAATTGGATATGCAAAAGCTAAAAATTTGAAAATATTCCCGATTGTTGATAAATCTATAATAAATCACTTAAAGGGTTTTATTAATGACCAAATGGATCTACCATTTAGGTATGATCCACATAAATCTAATAAAAGAAAGGAAGCTGCCAACTTTCGGAAATGTTATAATGAACTCATTTCTTATCTTCTCGAATCAATTATAGAGAATATATTTTATTCAAGAATAACCCCTAAGCGGATTAAACAAGGTGATGAATATAAAACCTTAGTTCAATTTAATGGTTATCTAAGAAATGGATTTTTTGACAATTATATTCAGCATTTAGAATCAAAATGGACCACATGGAACTGGGATAAGAGTACTTTAAATAATATTGATCATACATCACCAGGTAAATTGCACGGAAAAGTAAATATAAAATCTACATTCAAATGGTCTACTGAAAATTGGCCAATTGGTAATTATAGAATATATGTGAGGGTTTATGATCACATAATACCTGGCCAAATTGGTAGAAAGATGATTGCTGAAAAAGTTCACGATTTTGAAGTTTATTGAATAGATAGATGTAATGAAAAAAAGACAAGCAATATCTGACTATATTAGATCACTATTAAAGGCAGAAATACTAAATAGATGTCCATTATGTGGAATATTTGAGTTAACCGAAAAACCATTCACAGATCATCATATTAATAATGATTCGTCTATTTCCGAATATTATAATTTGATTAGAATTTGTAAGGTTTGCCATGATGATTTAACTGAATATAAAGAAGACTCAAAAAGGACTAGAAAAGTTAAACAGGTTAAAAAAGATTTATTTAGAAACCTAATTGGTAGTGCTTCTTATGAAGTATTATTGCTAGCTTCTCAGCACGATATTACTTCAACTTTACCATGTTTAGCTAATACATTATTAAAATTAGACTTAGTTTCTGTTAAACAGGAAAATCCATTTAAAGTGGGTTTAGCTTGTCACCCAACAATTACTGATTATGCTATAACAGATAAGGGTAAAAAACTAGTTGTTGATCTTAATCTAAAATAAAAATTGCTACATAACCCACAACTCAACCCGATCATAAATTTCTTATGAAAGCAATCACATACACACAATACGGACCGCCGGAAGTTCTTCAACTCAAAGAAGTTGAAAAACCAGCACCCAAAGAAAATGAAGTGCTGGTAAAAGTTTTTGCCACAGCAGTTAACGATTACGATTGGAGTATGGTTAGAGGTAAGCCTTATCTGTATCGTTTAATGTTTGGTATTATTAAACCAAAGAAAAAAATACCAGGGATGGAACTGGCTGGTACTATTGAAGCGCTCGGCACAAACGCTACGTTATTTAAGGTAGAAGATGCAGTATATGGAGATATTTCAGGATATGGTTTTGGCAGTTTTGCAGAATATATTTGCATCAATGAAAAGGCCTTAATACTCAAGCCCGGTAAGATGAGCTTTGAACAAGCTGCATCTATCCCGCATGCAGCGATGCTGGCAGTTCAGGGACTAATTGATATTGGAAAGGTTCAAAAAGAACAGAAGATTTTGATTAATGGAGCAGGTGGAGGTTTTGGTACGTTTGGTTTACAAATCGCTAAGTTATATAGTGTTGAAATAACAGGAGTGGATACTGGTGACAAGCTTAACATGATGAAGTCGATCGGTTTTGATCATGTAATTGATTATAGGAAAGAGGATTTTACTAAAAATGGGCTGCGTTACGACTTGATCCTGGACGCCAAGACAAATCGCTCTACTTTCGATTATTTACGTTCACTAGGGCCCAACGGTAGATATGTAACTGTTGGCGGGACTACATCCCGACTCCTCCAGGCTTTTTTTCTGGGGCCACTAATACGTCGCTTCAATAAAAAGAGCATCAGCATTGTTGCACTAAAACCTAACAAGGATTTAGATTACATCAACGAACTTTTTGAAGCAGGTAAAATCAAACCTGTGATAGATGGACCTTACAAGTTAAATGAAGTACCTGAAGCTATTCGGTATTTTGGTGAAGGGAAACACAAAGGGAAAATAGTAATAACTTTGGATGATTACTTATGAAAGCGATTGTATACACAAAATACGGCTCACCGGAAGTTCTTCAGCTTAAAGAAGTTGAAAAACCAGCTCCTAAAGAAAATGAAGTACTGGTAAAAGTTATTGCTGCATCTGCAAACCCCGCAGACTGGCATATGATAAGAGGAGAACCAAAATTTGCCCGATTAGTTTTCGGATTGACCAAACCAAAAAATATAATTCCCGGAATCGACATTGCAGGAAAAGTTGAAGCAGTTGGCAAAAATATACAAGAGTTTCGTCTTGGCGATGAAGTATTCGGAGCTTGCGGTTGGGGTGGAGCTTTTGCCGAATATGTGTGCGTTACTGAAAAGAGCTTGGTACTGAAACCGGCTAATATTTCTTTTGAAGAAGGTGCAAGCATATCAGTGGCCGCAATGAGTGCACTCCAGGGTCTTCGCGACAAAGGAAACATTCAGTCCGGTCAAAAAGTTTTAATTAATGGTGCATCGGGTGGTGTGGGGACGTTTGCAGTTCAACTTGCAAAATATTTCGGAGCTGAAGTTACCGGAGTATGCAGTACGAGGAATATGGATCTTGTACAATCTATTGGAGCAGACAAAGTTATTGATTATACTAAAGAAGATTTCACCAACACTGCGCAGAAGTTTGATCTGATAATTGATAATGTTGCAAATCGTTCCGTCACTGATCTTAAGCGTGCATTAAATCCTAATGGGCTTTGTGTCATCATTGGATTTTCATCCTTGTCTCGAATGTTTCAGCATATGTTCCTCGGTCCATCAGTTTCAATGATAGGGAACAAGAAAATCGTTGGGTTAGGGACGGCGAAACCAAACAAAAAAGATCTGGATTTTCTGAAGGAGCTTCTTGAATCCGGAAAGATCAAACCTGTTATTGACCGTAATTATACTTTAAGTGAAGTTCCTGAAGCTATACGTTATCTTGAAGAAGGACACGCTCGGGGAAAAGTAGTAATAACTATAGAACACAGTAACAAAGTATAAAAGACTGTTGAATATTTTTAAAAGCAATACACTTAATTAAGACTAACGGAATTTCTTCTCCCAATGGGATGGATTTCCAAACTCAAAGAGATAGAAAAACAAACCCCAAAGACAATGAAGTGCTGGTAAAAATATTTGCAGCAACGGTTAACCGAACCGACTGCTTATCTTTCCAAACCAACAACCAGAAGTAGTCTAAAGCTAACTGGTTGCTGCACAGCCCAAACATTCCTCTGTGTTAAGTCAACGAGTGTAGTGCTATTGTCTGTAAGTTCGGTATTCTTTTCAAGCAAATACGCAAGTGGAAGATGCATCGTTGCAATCAACTGCAGTGGTCCCCAGCCATAAGCAAGCCCGACGTATCCTGTCATCCATGTTTCATTCTTGTAATCGTTCCTTGTATGAGTTGAGGTGAAGACGTATTCACTACCACCTTCTGGAACTGCTGAACTGCCGTATTCTTTGGTTATGAAACTGTATTTACGCAAGAGCAGAACTGATGCGAGAGCCGAAAAGCGTCCGCTTATGTTGATGGATGTGGATGCCTCAAATCCTGTAGCGAAAAAAGTATATGTGCCCTGCGAAAAGGACTCCCACGTAGGTGTAAATCCGCGTTCATAGGGTTGAGAACTTCTGATGACTCCGTTTTCTGTTGCTCCAATTGAACCGTTCCACCGGGGAGATGTATTATTCATATCGATCATGGAAAACTCCATCAGCAGTCCGAAATCGAAATAACTATTTCCGAATTTATAATTCAGCCAGGGATTTACCTCAATGGTATATTCATTCTCCGAGTCGCTTCTTAGAGGCTCACTATTAGCTTGTTCGACCGTACTAATCCTGTTATTGTCGCGATCAGCATATTGCAGGAAAAACAACAGACCCAGATCGGCATCACCAATTTTCCAGAAGCGTATCTTTGAATAAGCACGTATCAGGTCATCAGCTATTTCATCTTCGTACCTATCGTCGGTGATATATGACCCGCTGAAATTCGCGCCGGGTATTGAATCCGGCAAGCTGCTTTGCCAGTAATAGGTTTGTCCACTCTCTTTCCTGGTTCTATAGCGCACAGCCGATTTGTGATCTTCGAATTCATAGCTCATCTGCAGATCAAGCTGTCCTCCTGAATAGAGCGTGTAATCATTGAGGAACCAGGCATCGAAATTCTGGCTGGACGTCTCGAAGATATGTGCACAGGGAGTTGTAGTCCATCCCCAGGTAAGATGATTTGATACTGTCTCTTGACCATTCTTTGTAAACCTGATTTCCGATTCCGGAGCTTCGATGTTTTTGGTCTGATATTTTGCGCTGAATCCAAAAGGGTTGCCAAAGAGATAGTTCGCGTAAATGAAGTGAAAATTGTATGAGCTTCTTAAACCATCCGTTCGTGAAGATACAGGGATCAGCTCCATTGTTTCGTTATTACGTACGACGCCTTCAACCCGCTGTTCCATTTCTATTTGGGTGGTACCCAGTTCCAGGTAAGCCTTACCCCAATCACCAAAATTCCATATTCCACCAACACTGAACCTGTTTTGGTAGACATAAGACGAAGCTCTCATAAAGGAATTGATATCATTTGGATCACCTGTATAACCACTAGGCACAGGGAAATCAAAGTAGTTGTAATTGCTTATGTAAGCATCATTCGGTCTTTGGCTGAGATTTGTTACATGTCCCTGCCATGGCAAAGTCTGCGGATAGAAATGGGAGAAAATAGCTCTGTTTGGCCAATACAGTATGTCGTGTGGATATGCTAAATAGGTGTAGTATCGATTGCTTCCAATAGTGAAATGCGGATTAGCAGAAACATACGATGTAAGTAGCAACAAGAGAACGAAGACCAATTTTTTCATGGCAATTCCTCTTAAATTATCTCGACTAATATTGCTCAATAATGCACAAATTTTACACCAAAGAGAGTATTGCATTCTGCCAACCATTTGTAGTTTTTCTAAAAATGATCCATAGTAAAAAATGGATTTGGATTGTAATTTTTACTTTTTTTGATTCATCAATTGTTTTGATACTCGATGGATGGATCAATTTTTCTTTTGATTCTATTAGTGTGAAAAGAAGTAGATATTGTCGTCGGTAAAATTGTTAACGGAGAGCTGGTTGATAATAAGGATGCACTAACAAACCTGGATGAACTTGATCAATTTGAGAAATACAGATGAGATGTATTAATTGAAAAAAGGTCCATCTTCTAAAAAGACAGACCTTTTTTATTATAATTGGGGGAAGAAATTTATTCTTTTTCTTTTCCAAAGAGTGCAAGGTAGATTGATTCATCAAGCATTCCGGGCATTCCCATATGATCCATAAATGCAGCCATTCCGGCATCCCAGAAGTACATATCCATTCTGAACATTTCTCTACAACTGTGAACATTAATTTTATCTCCATCCTGGATCAGCAACACTTCAATTGGGAAAGCTGTAAGATGATCTAATCCCGGGCATTTATTTTCATCTGTTTCATCACCAACAATATAAAACGAAACTGCTTCAGTACGGTTCCTTGTTAATCCAAACATTACTGCATTATTATCAGGCGAATAAACTTCTCCAACAACTTTCCACTTCAGATCTTCTGCCGGGTTTTTCGTCCACCTGTATTCTTTATCATCCTGGTTGGGTTTAAAACTTTTTATGTTGTTGAACATTTTTTGTTTCAGCTCTTCTATTCCAGCCGAACCTTTGCTATTCTCCTCCGAATAAATAATAGGGAACTGATCTTCATCATCGAAAAACGTCATGGGACCAACCATCATAAACATATCTCTGTCAGCATCACGAAGTTCTTCAGCTGTTCTCTTAGGTTCTCTTACTTCATTTACTTTTGTACCACTGTTAACTTTATGAAGTGCGGTTATTATCTTCGTTTTAAATGGTAGTGTTTTGCTAATGGCATCTTTATACTGTTCATCATTTAGATCATTAAAAACAATCCTGTTTATAGTTTCCGGATCAGCAATAATTATCTGTATTCCTTCATTAGTTTGATGGATTCCAACGCGCAGAAAAGATGCTGCAAGATATTTATTACCAAACGAGGTTAGGGTTTTCACATATTCATCGCTCGAAAAGACTATAAGTTTTCCTTTGAATCCGCAAATATCGTCTCCATCTTCTCTAACATTATCCGGTGTTGTAACATCTCTCTCACCAATAATATTAAATCCAGCAGATTTTAGATTACTTATTACAGCGGTATTAATTTCATTAATATCCCCCTGGATATTTTTTACCGTTAACATGTATATTCCATGCTCAATATCCCACTCATTAGCAAACGAAATAGATGTAAAGAGCAGAATGAGCAGCAGAGTTATTATCCTATTCATTTTTATTCCCGTGATTTTAATTTAAATATAAAAAAAGGGCACCATGATGATGCCCTTAAGAATCAATCATATTTACAGAATGCTAAAGCCATAACCAATATCAATCTGGAACTGGCTCATATTTAATTCTATAGTCTGCTGATTAGGTACTTCCAGCGGATTTGGCCCAACAACACTTCCTTTTGGCGCATACATAAATGCAATCATAAGTTCGTGAGATTTGTTAATCGTTTTTGAAAGACCAAGAGTTATGTGATGTTCTACCACAGCAGGAGCTAGAATATTGAACATTACTTCACTCTCAGGAATAGGTTGTTTTCCGTAAGAGTATCCACCATAAAGTATCCACGCTTCAGGAAGATTATACATCAAACCAAATTTAACAATTGTCATATCTTCCCAGCCAAATCCCCAACCGTCATCATCACCTAAAGGGTTGAAGTTTGGATTTGGTGAACCATTAGGAAGAGCAGGGGAGTTGTTTACCACATCCATTGGATTTGCAATTGATTTAACACCGCTGTAAAGAATTTGTTGTACATCAAGCAGGATTGTTAAAGCTTCGCATGGCATAACAGCTATACCAGCTTGCCAGTTTGCCGGAACATCAAAATCGCCTTGTTCGGCATATAATCCTTTATATTCGTCGAATTCACTCATATTAATTTTGCTCTGGTATGCCGCACCGAATCTTATCATCTTACCAAACTGACCCTGGTAGCCGACTTTAAAACCAAAACCGGTTGAAGTGCTTTTTGTGTTTCCTGTTAAACTAGCAGGATCGCTTGAAAATCCTGAAAAATTAAACAAACCTTGTGCTGAGAACCTTTGCCAGCCAAAAAGTCCTTGTACAGCTAAAGCATGACCTTCGGTAATTTCCATTCCAAAAGTGACTCCGCCAAAAAGCTGTTCAAGGTTTACACCTGTGCCAGGTGAATTTTGATCGCCAAATGTCATTGTTGGATAATCAGTATTCATTCCACCATTACCATATATAACTAAGCCTATAGCCATATTTGAACTTAATCCCCAATTAGCACCGAGTGTAGGGAAGAAAAATGATGATTTATCACTTTCGATTGTTCCGGGTGCAAGACCAAAGGTTCCCTGCATCATAGAGGGATTACCGGTTACAGTGTATTCTCTTGCAGGACTAAAGTAGGAAATGTTCACATCAAACCGGTTGTTGATGAATACGATGCCAGCCGGGTTCGTTATTGCACCAAGTGAACTTAATGATACAGCCACACCAGAACCTGCTAAAGCAGAATATCTGATGCCGTATCCGTGTCTGAAATAACCATCTGTAGCAAATACACTTGTTGAAAATGCAGTTACCACAAGTAAAGTAAGTAAGAGCGATTTTAGTTTATTCCGTATCATGGTATAAACCCCTTGTTAATTTGTTATAGTATATTTTAATTAAGTGAAAATAATTTCTGCGCCAGCAGATTTTTCATAGAATTCACCCACAGAGATAATTTCTTTCATCTGGGGGCAAAAATCATTTTTTGTTAAATGGAACATGTCCACAGTTGCCTTGCAGGCATAGAGTTCACCGCCTGCATCGCTTATCATTTCAATAAATTCACGAACGGGCGGAATATCTATTTTTTCCATTTCTTTTTTCATCATTGTTGTAGCAAATCTGGACATTCCGGGAATTGCGCCTAACCAGGTAGGCATCTTAATACCACCGGGCATTCTCATTGCAGTGTTACCAACTGTTGCAACACTTAGTCTATCCATTCGTTTATCAATAATTGCATCTAACCCAAAGAAAGTAAAGAATAAAGTTGCTTCAATACCTTCCATTCTTGCGCCGTTAGCCATTATAAGCCTGGATAAATACCTTCGAGCGATCCTTTTGAAACTACAATTGATACTTTTTCAATTGGTTCAGCCATTTTAATACTCCTTAAATAAAATTTTATTTATGATTAAATACATCCTTTAGGTTTTGGTAATCCAGCAATTTTTGCAGCTTTTTTTGCAGGTCCTTTTGGGAAAGAGTTTATATAATTCTTTTGTATCAACTCCGCTTTCCTTTAGTTAATTTTCTTATTGATGGTGCGTCTCCTTTTTTTTCATATTCGTTGCGCATAAAATCAATCACAATCCAATGGCGATCGGTTAGTTCGTCAATTCCTTCTTGCTTTGCAATCTCAACTGCAATTTCTTTATCCCAGTCAGACATGTTTTTTAGATTTCCATCTTCATCAAGGGCTACTTGTTTACCTAATAATTCTACAGTTTCCATTTTTTTACTCCTACTTAGTTTGATTGTGCTTTGTTTAATTGTTTAAGGGTTATTTGTATATTGTTGTTCGGCTAAACTTTTTAAGAATTTAATACCGAATGCAATGCCGTTTCTCATTTCCTTGGTGTTCATCCGTTTGAATAACTGGAAGTAAGAAACATTTTCTTCTATTTCTATATCAAGTTTATTATAAACTGAAACTGCGTTGTTGATTGCATGCAGCATATCGGGTTGTGTAAGACTTTTTACAGTATTGAGTATTGTAACAACGTTATCCCCAAGTGCTTTTACATCTTCAACAGTAAACGAGGTTACAACATTATCCATAACATTTTGTAACTCTTTGAAAAACTGGAAATATCCTTTCCGGTCAAACTCATCCATTTTAGACATAAAATCTATAACTGATTCGCGCACAAGCGGTGAAGCATCTTCAAGGAAATCTTTAGCACTTTCCAGTTGATCAACATTTTATTCATCGTGTTAACATTTCTTAAAAGCTTTTTTCCAAGATGAAGAATATCACCGGTTTGTAAATGATCGTGTACTTCTTCAAGTTCTGTTAACTGCAGTAGAATAAAGATCTGTTCCAACTCTCATCAAATCATCTTTTAAATCATCCATTTCTCTTCGGTGCTTTTTCTGATGTTCAATTTCATCGAGTACTAAATCTAGCTTACGATTTATTTCATCAATTTGAGTTTGCATGATTTTATCTTCCATATTATGCTCTCTTTCCAGCCATAGACATATGCGATTCAATTGGCAATTCAAGTCCTTTTACAAGGAAGTTCCAGTACATCCAGCGGAACATAATTTTTCCGTAATGATTCATTTTTGTTTCTTCCAGAAGTGAAAAAGGACCAACACCCGGAAGCGGGAATTTACCGGGAAGAGGTTCGGTATCGTAATTAAAATCAATTAAAATTCCTTTGCCAAAACCTGATTCGATAAAGCAGTTTGCGTGCCCATCGAACTTTGCTTTCGGTTCCCGTTCTTCAATAGACTCATAGAAAGTTTTCATATAGTATATCTGCCTGGAAATGTGCAACCGAACCTGCTTTGGAACTTGGAAGATTGGTTGCATCACCGATTACAAAAATGTTATCATAATCCTTCAGCTTTAAGAGTTTGGTTATCTGTTGGGATAAAATTAAATTCATCACCCATATCCACTTCGCTCAATTGCATCATCGCCCATATTGGTAGGTATTGTAACAAGAACATCGAATGGAATTTCATCTTCTTCCCAGTTAACTATTGTTTTATTTTCATTATCAACTCTTGCAATTCCAAATTCAGTTGTAAGTTTAATATTTTTCTTATTTAGAAAATCACCAAGAATTGCAGAAGCTTTGGGTTTTGTAAATGCACCATCAAGAGGAGTTACAAATTCAATATCAACTTTATCTCGAATTCCTTTTTCAGTAAAGTATGAATCTGCCAGAAATGCAAATTCTAACGGTGCAACGGGGCATTTGATAGGCATTTCTGTTATATGAATTACGAGTTTTCCGCCTTCCCAGTATTTGAAGAATTGCCGCAATGCACAAGCGCCTTCAATTGTATAGAAATCAAAAACATTTTTTTGCCACAATTCGCCTTTCATTCCTTCTGTTTCTTCAGGATTTATCTTTGCGCCAGTTGCAATTATTAATTGATCGTAACCAACTACCTGGTTATTGTTAAGCAAAACCCTGTTTTTCTCGGGCTCAATTTTGTCAATCTCAGATTGTATAACATTAACACCTGCCGGAAAGAAATCTCTTTTTGGTTTTATTACATCTTTACAAGTGTAAATACCGAATGGAATAAAAAGAAATCCGGGTTGGTAATAATGCGTTTCGTGCTGATCAACAATTGTAATCTGCCATTCTTCTTTATCAAGTGCACTATGGAGTTTGTTCAGCATCATGGTGCCTGCTGTTCCAGCTCCAAGTATTAATAATTTTTTCATCCTGTTACCTGCTAATTCCTAATCGTTTTATTGAGTTGGTTTAATTAGTTCTTTAAGTTTTTCTTTAATGCTTCCACAATCACCAAAGCTGTTGTAAACTTCACAGCTAAAACAATCTATTCCTTCACATAATTATTTTTATGCTTGTAAGTCCAGCAAGGTTTTGTATAGCTATCAAATGCTTCGCAATTTTGTCTGTCTTTTTCCGTACAATTAACAATTGCCCAGCAGGGGATTAAAGCCAGCATTCTTCTTATTCCTTCAATCCCAATTTTATCTTCATTTATTGCTTTTCTTATGCAGCGTATTCTTTCCAGATCCATATCAGAATAGCGCCGTTGATTTCCGTTAGATTTAAATGGAAGAATCAATCCTTCTTTCTCATACATTCTTAACGTAGGTATAGAAATGCCAAGCAATCTTGCTGCCGTGCTTATAGTGTAATTAGGTTCTGTTGAAATATTCTTATTCATTTTTTTATTGATAAAAAGATTATACCAGTTAATATCAACATTCCTGCCATTAGTTAATATTAACTATTTGTTAGATTTTGGCAATTATTCGACTAATAGATTTTCATTCTTGAGAATTAGGAAATGACATTTTCTAATTGTTGAGAGATGATAAATATTGGCAAGTGTTTACAATAAAAAGAATCGGATAAACAAAATTCGAATAGAATAAATTTATATAAGAATCGATCCTGCTATGGATCAGCTTATAAAAATTTTGTATAAAAGAGGAAAACTAATCCGTATTTATTAACAACCTTCGCGGGATTTTTTCTTTCGTTTTGTTGTGATATTTACTTTCGGCGGAGCTGTTAATTTTGGCAATTTCATTTTTTATCAGTTCTTCTCCTCCAATTTGCGGCTGCCCGCCAAAGAATTTGCTTACTTCTTTTTTCTTTTCGAATAGAGCTAATTCTTCTTTGGTTGGATTTAAAGAAAGCTTTGGAAACAACACCTGATCCTTCCAATTGGTCAATCCGCCGTCTAGTATATAGATGTTTTTGAAATTATCTGCTTTTAACAAAAACCATCCCTGTGATGCAATCGCTTCATTATCTGAATAAAGAATTATTTTTTCGTTTCTCATTAGTTCGGAATCAAACAGGTTGGATATTGCGATATTTTCAGAACCAGGAATACTATATTCTAAATAATCTTCTGCATTTCTTAAATCAACTAAACGATAATCATACTTTCCTTTAATAATCCAATCAGCTAAATCATTAGCATTAATATTGTGATTCTCTTCTAAAGAAACAGTTGCCAGCTCTTTTATGTTAACACGCGTTGTGCTTTTATCGTAAGGACTTCCTGCAAATATTGCAATAAAGCCAAGAATGATAGCCAGTATTCCAACTCTTTTTCTAATTGGTAATTTTACAAATTGTTCTAAGCATTTTAACTCTCCGATGCTTTTTTCTTTGCCATAGATCTTTCACCCCATTCAGCAGCAGTAAATCCACCTATTGCTAAAAGTATAACTATGAATACTATTAAACCATAATTAATATTTAGAAGCTGAGGGATATTAATTAAACCCATATAATTACCATTTACAAATCCTTCAATCAATGGATAAGATTCACCAAAAATAAATATCCCAAAAAATCCACCAAGCGCATAAATTATCCCATCAATTCTACCAGTTGCAATTGAAACAGCAGATGTTCCAGGGCAGTAGCCGCCTATAACAAACCCAACACCGAGTATCAATCCACCCAAATATTTGTGCAAGTAAATAAGTATTACCGTAATAGATTAAAGAAATATCAACCCAGCCAATCCAGGATAAATAAAACACACCAATCATTGCAGTTACTATTGCGGTAAACATAACTTTGAAAACGCGCATATCGGTAAAATAAAATTGTGCAGCCAATAATCGTGCACTGCCAAATCCTCCCCTTTCTAGAAAGAATCCAAAACCAATTCCGATGATGAAAGCCATTACCAAACTTACCTCATCACTAAAATAACCGAATTTAAAAAATGGTGCTGTCATATCCATTGCCTCCTTACAAAATAAGCCATTGCATAAGCTCCGGCAAATACCATTAGCATAAATGCCCAGCCGCCAACACTAAGCATTGCGCCGCCGGTTAAACCTTGTCCGCTTGTACATCCGCGTGCCATTTTTGCACCAAAACCCATAAGCGTTCCGCCAATGAATGCATAGGTTAATCTACCTTTAGTTGAAATGTTAGGTCCTTTTTCCACCATCATTTTATTTCTTCCTGCCAAAGCTCCGGAAAAGAAACCACCTATGAATACACCTATAACTAAGAATACAAGCCAATCTTTAAAAGGACTTACCGAGCCATCACCAAGGTAGCCATTGTAAAAATTGTTGTTGGCTGTATGCTCAGGAGCCACTGTATTAACGACAACTGAAACTAAAGTTGATAATGCGCCTGATGCACCGAATCCTCTCCCCATTATTACAAAAGATGCCAGCAGCACAATTCCCAAACCTATTCCAACCAGGTAGGGATTCCAATAAAATTTTGGAAACAGTTCTCCTTCACGAGCATTATCTTCAAGATGATGGGAGAACCATTTTTTTATGTTGGTCATTTATTTCTCCGTTCAGTAATATATTTAAAACCAGCTGCTGTACTGTCCTGCAGCAACAATAACAAAACGTAGTATCAGTCCTCCAACTATTACCATAATTGGGGCAACCGGAGTATGTTGTATTTTATGATTAACTGCCAATAGCTGGATGATCAGTGGGATTACAATTCCCAACGCAATTACAAAAACCCAGAATGATGAAGCAAAAGGACCATCGATCAGCAAGAAAGCAGCGTCAATATGAACTTGAGTTGAAGTTATGAATCCGATTAGCATGAGACAATTACGAATAGTTCGATTACTAAAAATCCATTATCAGCCTTTGCAAGCAGTTCTCTTTCACCTTTATTTTTTGCTATAAGATGAATGAATGCCGCGGCGCCAGATAATCCGGAAATCAAAAATAACATCCAAAGAATTGATGTACTCCATAATGGTCTTGCTCCAAGTGAACTTAGTAATATTCCCGTGTACATTCCCAGCATTGCACCCAAAATCATATTTAGCACACCAATATTTTTTATAAACACTGGGCGCTGCTGTAATTTTGAAGAAAGATTCCAAATGAACCGAAATTTTTCACTAAAGTAAGATGGAATTTTCATTAGCATATTTGCAAGAAGCACAGGATATACAAGTATTAAAATCCACGAACCCCACGACATGGGGAAGTAATTTCGAATGTAGTATATAACCTCCAAACAAATGCTTTGTGTTCTAAATCCAAAAAGAGAGCTAACATTCCTAAGCTGAGCAGTATAAAACTCATTCTTGGCAGATAATAACAAGAGCAATTTGTTTCTTTATATCTTCCGCTAAAGAGAAAGTAGCCGGAGATTATCATCATACCTGCAACCATTCCGCCCAGGAATAAGATAAACAGGAATTTCCCATCCCCATGCGTGGAAAATAGGATCTATTAAGTGATTGCTGCGGGTTGTTGTTATTTCATTCATATAAAAGTTCTCAGGTTAAATAAAATATTTGTGGTTTCGTTCCTGCTTCAGGAATTAAAGCATGATTCTTCCTTGATTGCAGCAGCTTGCTTACTTGGCTGTTCGGATCATCGAGATCACCAAAGTACATACAGTGTGTTGGGCAAACCGAAACACAAGCAGGATCTTCTCCCTTTTCAACCCTGTGAATACAGAACGTACATTTATCTGCATAGCCTTCGGGATGAATGAACCTTGCATCATAAGGGCAGGAAGCCAAACATGCTCTGCACCCAATACATTCATCGTGATTAACCAATATAACTCCTCCAACATCGTGAACATGGCTTGCACCTGTTGGGCAGCAGTAAACACAAGGAGGGTTTTCGCAATGGTTGCATCTTTCAGTTCTTATTTCCAATTCAATAGTTGGGAAAGTTCCTTTGGCTTCGGTTTTTATCCAATCCCGGCAATAACCTTCAGGCACATTATTTTCCGTTTCGCAGGCAACAACACAATCCATGCAGCCAACACATTTTTTAGTGTCTATTACCATTCCGTATCTTGCCATCTTACATCTCCCACTCAAAAGTTACAAAGTTCACATTCATTCCTGTTCCACCCATTAAGGGGTCTGTTTTGTACTGAGTAATTAGCTGTGAATCGCTTGCACCTTTGTTAAATGTGCTTCTTAATTGTTTTGATGTTTGACCAAAACCATGAACCATGTAAACACAATCTGTTCGTATTCTTTCTGTTGCTCTAACTTTTATTTTGTTACTTATAACTCCATCACTGTTTTTGAGCTTAATATATTCACCGTTTTTCAATCCATACCTATTTGCAACATTTGCATTTACCCATACTTCATTTTCATCCATTAAATTTTGAAGCAGGGGATAGGATTGAGTTTTGCTGAACGTATGAACAGGAGCTCTTCCAAAAATTAAATCTGAAATATCCGGGAGGTGGTTCATCAGGTTTAACATATTTTGGAACGGGATCGAAACCAGCTTCAGCAAGTTGGGTGGAATAAAATTCAATTTTTCCAGAGGGGGTATAAAATTCAGGTTCAATTCCATCTTCAATATATAGCGGCTCTAAGTTTCCGGTAACTACGCCCTTTTGTTTTAATTCTTCCAAACTTAATCCAGCACCCTTTAATCGGGTATCAAGGTATTCTTCAATCTTATTCCAGGGATAGTATGCCCCAAGACCAAGTTTTTCTGCAAGTTTTTTTGCCATCCACCAATTTGGTTTTTGATCTCCAGGAGCTTCAACTACGGGTTGGCGAATTGATACAAAATTCTGCCTGAAAGATGCATTATTAAGATCATCATATCTTTCAAGGTAAGTTGATTCAGGAAGAACAACATCAGCCCAACCAGCGATTTCACTTGGCACAACATCAACAACAACCAGCAGATCGAGGTTCTGAATAGCTTCAATTGTTTCATCCTTGTTTGGAAGAGATTGCATTAAGTTTGTTGCATATATAAGCCAACCTTTTATTGGGTATGGCTTACCTGTAATTGTAGCTTCGCGAATACCTGTTGAAATTAGTTCTCCTGTTGCAAACGGATATTTTTTATCGGGATTATCAACAGTTTCTTTTTTTGCATGAGGGTAGGATGGATATGGATAATTTGGCACATCAAATTTTGAAGGGAAATAAAATCCACCTTTTCTTCCCCAACTTCCCAGAAGGGCATTTAACAATGCTATAGCCCTGCTACGTTGTGCATCATCGCCGTACCAATTTGTATGTCTGCCGGGATGAACTAAAGTTGCAGGTTTATAACGAGCCATCTCCTTTGCAGTGGTTCTGATTACTTCCGGTTCAATTCCTGTTTCTGGATAAGCCCATTCAGGTGTGTATTTAGATATTGATGCAGCAAACTGCTCGAAACCGAATCCATACTTTTCTACATAATCAATATCATAAAGTTTTTCTTTTACAATTATATTCATCCAGGCAAGAAGGAGAGCGATATCAGTGCCCGGTTTTATTGGCAGATAATATTTTGCTTTACCCGCTGCTACAGAAAATCTCGGATCAACAACAATAATTGATGAACCCTTTCCAATCGCTTCGGCAAATTCCTGAACCTGCGTGTTGTGCATATTTTCGCCGAGATGAGAGCCAATGAGCACAAGACATTTACTGTTTTTAATATCAGTTCTTTCAGGAGATCCTACTATATCTCCATAAGTAAGCTCAAAGCCAACTTCTCTTGGTCCCCGGCATTGTGCAAAGGATGGTGCGGCAATATTTCTTGATCCAAAAGCTTTTAGCGTATGCTTGAAAAATGACCTCCTACACCATGGCTAAAGAGCGCCATAGATTCGGGTCCGTACAGTTTTTTTATCTTTTGCATCTTTTCAGCTATGTAATCAAAAGCTTCGCCCCAGGTTACTTCAACCCATTCTTCTTTTCCCCTGCTGCTTTTTCTTATTAAGGGAGATTTTAATCTTTCATTATTGAAATGTGCGCTAACACCGCCGGTGCCTCGCGGGCATAGTCTTCCGTTACTTAACGGATCATCAGGATTGCCTTCAAGCTTCCAAAGTTTCCCATCTTTTAAATAAGCGATAGTTCCGCATTTCCAAAAGCATAAATCGCAGTAAGTAGGAATTTTTTGTATACCTTTTACTGATTTCTTATTTACCTCATCAACCCCTTTAAAAATTGTTTTAGCCGAACCGGTAACTGCTGCTGCGGTTGCAATTGTTGCCCCGGATATTTTTAAAAATCTTCTTCTCGAGAGGGAGTTCATACAATCCTCGAAATATTTTTTATGGAGTCTTTAATTTTTTCACAATCGACAAAAATTTTATAAACATTACATTCTCTGCAGGTTTTATTTTCGCAGATTGCACCGGGATGCTGAAAAGACCAGCAAGGTTGTGAATGACCTGCATACGCCTGGCAATTGCCCCGGTTTTCTTCAGAACAATTAACAATATCCCAGCAGGGAATAAGCGAATACATTGTGAGTATTCCATTAATGCTTATCTTCTTCTCAGTAATTGCACGTCTTACACATTCAATTCGTTCAATATCAGCTTTAGAATAAAGGCGGTGCTTAGAAGATTTTTTAAATGGGAGAACTAATCCTTCCTTTTCATATAATCGAAGCGTTTGAACAGAAATGTTTAACAAATTTGCCGCTGTGCTTATTGTAAAAAGTGGTTCGTAATATCTACTGTCTATATTCATGTGTGTTTTATGATTATTGATAACCGTTATTACCAATTAATCTGCCAATTGAAAATGTAGATTTATATTGAAAAAGTAGATTTTTTTGGTAAAATGATTTTCAGGATTAAGAATGGAGTGAGTTATTGTTCTCGATTATTAGGATTACATAAGTGAAGTTATTTATTGCGTAGGAATAATTGCTTTGTGGCAATTACATTATTCAGGATTATAGATTTTAATCCTAAATTGGTAATAGGCGGTAAGATGAAAATAGATTTAGCACACCTTTAAAATCTATGATGAATTTTACTTATCATTATATTCTGTTACAAGAGGAAGGAAACTAGATAGATTAAGAAGGACTTTAATTTACTATAACCTTTTTCGGATGATGAAATTTTCCAGCAGTAGGAAACGAGTGACCGGAGATGTGGAAATGAATCAACTATCTTACTATTTTCAGATGCGTAAAGACTTTCTTTTTTCTTTAAGAATTTTCGTAAATATTTTAGCGCAAAAGGGCCAACTATGGAATACCAAATTATCATAATAAACAAAGCACGTAAAGCCATAAATAAAACTTCTGCAGCCTTGCTCGATCCAAGTTCAGGGTAGATATAAGAAAGAACAACCATAATAACAACAAATGAAATAAAGATAATTCCAGAAAGTCTTTGCCACCATCGTTTACGCTTTCCTTTATTCTTCTTTGCTCACTCGGGTTTTGTATTATTAAAAGAAGTAATTTCTAATTTATCATCTTGTATTACATCCCCAATCCAGAAGGGGAGTTTACCTGCAAACAACCCAACCAATACTCCAACAGATACATGAAGACCGAGGTATAAACCAACCAAAAAATAGCTGAATCTGAAATCAACAACATTTTCCTGTACTATAAATTTATTAATCACAAAGCTTGCAAACTGATCGATTGATTCCCAAAGCGTATTTCCAAAAACAAGTGTAAGGATAAAAATCTTTTGCAATGAGGAAAAGAGTAAAGTAAGTATTCCCATTAATAATGCAGATATTTTGAAAAATCTTTTCCTAAAAAAAAGTACTTCTCCTAAAATTCCCTGTAGAAAAACTGCAAAGTAAGCAGTAAGAGGGGTATGAGGACTAACAATTCCTTTAATTAAGAATTACAAGCAATGTAGCTTTTAACATAGTTCCTTTTTCGGTCGGAAAAATATGCGATAAGGGAGATAAGAATTGCAGCCGAACCGCCTATAAAAATACCTCTCATCGGAACTTTAAATGCGTGAAGGATCCCACCCAACGCTGCTTCGCTGAATGCCCAGAGAGCTGTGATTTTCCATACTGCAACCTGATCAATGTGAGCAGTCCTGGCAGAATTTTCAACCTGATTTTCTTCGGTTATGACAAAGTATTAATTTGAATAATTCTTATCGTTACTAATAATATCTTCCAGCCAGGTTAATGCAGCCATTGTTGAAGGGAGTCCGATTGTTGGAATAGCCAGAATAATAGCATGCCGCATTTCATCTTTTGTTACTCCGGCTTCAAGGGACGCTCTTGGCATGTGAGTGCAGGGCTCCCTCTAATCTGGCACCAGTGGATATTCCCAGTTTAATAAGTGCCCTGGTTTTATCATCAAGTGGTCCACCCGCATGAACGGCTGTTCCAAGAGATTCGTAAGCAGTTGCAATTGCCGGATGTTCTTCCATAAATTCTTTAATTTTTTTGGCAGTTCTGACATAATGTGCCTGTTCGATTATAATTTTATTTTGATTTTTACTTACTGATTTAAATTTCTGAAAAATTATCTTATAAACTGTAAATATTAAATGGCTTAATATTTGCGTATATAGTGTGATTTCCTTGAGATAATTTGCAGTTTAGTTATATATGAAAAGAAACTTTCAAAATCTTATATTGAGAATTGTAAACGATTAATATATTGGAATAATTCATAAAATTTGTTAACATTAAACAAATGATTGATAGTTTTTGGGGTTGCGAAGCTTACTATTTGTTTAAAAGTTAATACTTAACAGTTATAGGAGTTAGTATGCGCAGCAAGAATTTTTGTTTCAATTCTTTTTCTCATTTCTCTTTCAGGGAGTTTATATTCCCAATCATACAATAACAATTTCATTTCCGGTCCGCGTTTTTACGCTGGTATGGTGACAGGTTATAACGGAGGATTTGGATTACAGTTAAGTGGAACCATTTCAAACTTCGCGAAAAGTTTTCCTTTATCTGCCCGCTTTGGTATTGGTTACACTTCCACCGATGCCGGTAAACCGCAGAGCAAGGAAGATCTTTATTAACAATGCAACCAACGGAATCCCGGAAGGTAGATATGGGATTTTAGGATGGATCTGCTGTACAATATAAAGTTATTCTCAATTCAAAAATCTTTTCTATTTGCAGGTGTTCGGTACTCAATGTTTACTGCGAATTTTAAATTTATCGGAGGAAATGAATTCTTTGATATCATTTTTCTCTGATCAATGGGGATAGGCGCGGAGGCTTGGAAAGTTACTTTGCACTCGGTTCTAATTTTGATCTGGTGATTACTGCCGGAGCTGATTATTATTTTTCCGGTACTATTATGGGACACGATACAGCTTACAGTCCCGATGGAGAAAACATCAATCCCCGTGAAGATTATACATACGAAGATGCTGATGATTCTGTTAATCAACCAAAAATTTTACCTAGGGTAATGGTTGGGTTTAATTATTCTTTTTAGTTCTATAAATCCAAATTATTCTTATACCACTAAGAAAAGAGTCTTCAAGTGATTGATGACTCTTTCCAACCACCACAATTTAGCAATTAGCAAGTATCGCCCTTCAGCAAACTAACTTGATTATAATAAAAAAAAAGTTAGTTTATAGTAAATCTTAATATTTCTTATTCCTCTTAATAATCTTACTGATCTATAATTAAGATGAAAATGATTAAACATATTGATAATTTTTACAGAGGAAGTTATGAAACTGTATACTGTTTATTCTTATCAGTGCTTTTATTTTCGTTAATTTCCTGTTCAGATCAAACAGATGTTAATCTTGAAGAAGAAAGAGAGCAGGTGATGACACTTCTTGATAATTTTGTTAAAGCCCACGAAGAAAAAGATTTGATATGCTTCTTTCCTGTTTTTCCGATAAACCTGATATAACAATTATTGGAACCGACAAGAATGAATTATGGGTTGATAAAGTGTCGATGGGTGATGCCAAAGAGAGCTTACGGAACTTTTGATGTGGTGAAACTCTCGTGCGGGATAAAATTCTTAAACTTTGTTCTGATGGTGAGATTGCCTGGTTCTATATGAAGGTTAATTGGTCTGTTGAGTCGGAAGGGGAGAGTTAAACCTTTGACGGAATAACAACACAGGAGTGCTCGAAAAAATTAACGGTAAATGGCAAATTACAAATTCATACATCTATGCCGATTGAAGGGCAGGCAGTAAGGTATTAAATGAAAATAATGCATTGTTTCGTGATTCCATGCAACAATCCACTCAGTGCTAAACCATGCTAAAATCGGAACAGTTGATAATAAATATTTGTTACCTCTCCAGAATTAGTCAATTTCTGACCCCCAAGTCAGAAAATAGCATTTTTATATTTCATTTCTACATTCTCTTAACTATATTTGCCATTCAAAAAAGATTATCTGAACAGTTAAATTATGGAAAAACAATACGATATAGCTATTTAGGAGGCGGTCCAGGTGGATATGTTGCTGCAATCCGTGCTGCACAACTTGGTTTAAAACGTAATAATTGATAAAGACAACCTTGGTGGAATTTGCCTTAACTGGGGTTGTATTCCTACAAAAGCTCTTCTAAAAAATGCAGAAATCTATGATGCGGAAAAAAATCATGGCGAAGAATTTGGAATTTTGCAAAAGAATTAAGCTTTGATTTTGAGAAGATAATCCAGAGAAGCAGGGGAATATCAGACAAGATCACTAAAAATGTTGAGATGCTGATAAAGAAGAATAAAATTGATCGAGTACGCGGTAGGTAAATTTATATCTAAAAATCAGATTGAAATTTTTAATGAAGATGGTAAAAAAACAGAAAGATTAAAGCTGATAAAATAATTATTGCTACTGGTGCATCACCAAAATCTATTTCTGCAATTCCAGTTGATAGAAAAAATATTATTACAAGTACCGAAGCAATGATTTTACCTAAAATTCCAAAAGAGATGATCATCGTGGGAGCAGGGGCTATTGGAATTGAGTTTGCATATTTTTATTCAGTTTTTGGAACTAAAGTTACAGTTATCGAAATGCTTGATAACATACTTCCCATTGAAGATGAAGATATTTCTAAGAACTTGCAAGGATTTTCAGAAAAACAAAATTGAAACTCTTACCGGCACAGTTGAAAAAGCTGTAGTAAAAGGAAACAAAGTTGAAATTACTGTTAAAAGAAATGGTGAAACTAAAAAATTAACAGCAGAGAGAGTACTTAACGCAATAGGTGTTTCAGGAAATGTAACAGGTTTTGGTTTAGAAAAATGGGAGTTGATCTTTTCAAAGATCACATAAAAGTTAATAAAGAAACTTATGTAACAAGCATACCTGGAATATTTGCGATTGGAGATGTAATTGGTCCGCCCTGGCTTGCGCATGTAGCTTCTGCAGAGGGATTATATTGTGTTGAACCAATAAAAGGAATAAATAATCCTGCAATAGATTATAATAATATTCCCGGTTGTACATACTGCCATCCACAAGTTGCTAGCGTGGGATAACTGAACCGAAAGCAAAAGAAATTGGCTACGAAATAAAAGTAGGCAAGTTTCCGTTTATGGCAAGCGGAAAAGCATTTGCAGTTGGAGAAAGAGATGGATTTGTAAAACTAATTTTGATGCAAGTATGGTGAAATTTTAGGCGGGCACATCATTGGTTCTGAAGCAACCGAACTAATTGCCGAAGTGGCTCTTGCACGCTCGCTTGAAGCCACCGGCGAATCAATTATAAAAACTGTCCATGCTCATCCTACTTTATCTGAATCGATAATGGAGGCGGCTGCAACGCTTATGGGGAAGCTATACATATTTAATACTAGGGAACAAAAAGAATTTTTTCTCAGCGGTCTTTGCGAAATTAAATCGGGCTGAATAGGGGCTCAAATAAATAACAACTTATTTTGACACAAATTTTTAATTTCGAGAATAATTTATATGAAAAAAAAACTAACATATTTCGATTTAGGACATTAATTATCACAATGCCTGGGATCTTCAAAGGAGCTATTTGATTTAAGAATAAGAATGAAATTGAAGATACTCTTTTATTACTGGAGCATCCTCATACTTATACTCTTGGTAAAACAGCAGATCATAACAATTTAATTGCGCAAAATAAGTTCATCGATCGAAATAAAATATCTGTTTACGATATAGATCGTGGTGGAGATATTACATATCACGACCAGGCAAATTGTTTATTACCCGATTATTAATTAACAAGATGGCAGAAAGATACACATAAATATTTACCAGCACTTGAAGAAGTAATAATTAAAACTTGGCAGAATATAACATAGATGCAGACAGAAATAAGGAGTTTACCGGTGTTTGGGTTAAATGATAAAAAAATTGCGGCAATAGGAATTAAAGTAAGCAGGTGGATTACAATGCATGGTTTTGCTTTAATGTTAATACAGATCTTTCTTTGTTTAATGGAATTATTCCATGTGGTATTAAAGATAAAAAGTGTTACATCATTGCAAAATGAACTGGGTAAAACAATAGATAGTAATGAAGTTAAATCAATTATATTAAAAAAATTTGTTGAAGAATTTGAATATTCAAAGGCAAAAAAAGAACCTGAAGAAATTATTATTCTAAAATTATGATGAGTAATAAAAGGAAATATATGGCAAAGAGTAAACCGAATAATACGGATACAAAAGAAAGCCAAAAAAAAAAAAAAAAAAAAATAGCAAACCTTCGGCGGAAAAGATAAAAAAACTAATGGTGGAACTGAGTTGATGGATTTTAATAAATCAGATCTAGTGGATATTCTAAAAATAATGCTTCGCTCGGGTCGATTGATGAAAAAGCAATGAGATTGTTAAAGCAGGGAAAAACTTTTTTCCATATTGCTGCTGCGGGTCACGAAGCTATACAGGTTGCAATCGGTTTACAGCTTGATCCACAAAAAGATTGGATATTTCCTTATTACAGAGATCTTGGAATGTTCTAACTGCGGGTATGACTTCGGAAGAAGTATTTTTAGGAACCTTTGCCAAAGCAACAGATCCTGCAAGCGGTGGAAAGCAGTTTCCTGTTCACTTTGGAATGACACGTGGAACATCCTTCTCAATCGAGTCCTACAGGTACACAATTTTTACATGCAGTGGTAAGCTCTTGCAAGTGTAGAAAAAATGAAAAATATTTCCTATGTAAGCAGCGGCGAAGGAACACCAAGCCAGGGAGAGTTCCACGAAGCTGTAAACTGGGCAAGCAGAGAAAAACTACCAGTACTTTTCGTAATTCAGAATAATAAATATGCAATTTCAGTTCCTGTAGAAAAACAAACTGGTGGAAAAGGTTCATCAATTTCAGAAATGATGAGTGGGTATCATTCGCTTAAAAGGATGACAATTGATGGGACTGATTTTTTCGAATCATACAATAAAGTCAAAGAAGCAATTGAATATATAAAAAGTGGAAAGGACCTGCACTAATTGAAGCAGAAGTTATATGGCTTCATTCACATTCATCTTCAGATGACCAGAGAAAATACAGGGATAAAGATGAATTGGAAGAAGAAATTATAAACGATCCAATAGAAAAATTTAAAATATCTTCTTAAGAAAAATATTATAAATGAAAATGATATTGATATTATAAAACAAGAAATAAATACTGAAGTTGATGAGGCTGCCGATAGAGCATCCCTTGCACCAGATCCTGAACCGGAAGATGCAGATAAGAATATTTTTGATGAAAGTGGTTTAAAGGATAATCTTGATTACGAATTAACGGAACCTGCAGGACAAAAAATAGTAATGGTTGATGCAATCAATCATGCGCTGCATGAAGAAATGAATAAGAATGATAACATGTATATTTTTGGTGAAGACATTGCTGAAAAAAAGGGAGGAGTGTTCACTGCAACAAAAGGTCTCTCTACAACTTTTGGTGATGATCGGGTTTTCAATTCTCCTTTAGCTGAAGCAAGTATTATGGGTGTTGCAACCGGGATGGCTTTAGCAGGCTTAAAGCCTGTTGTTGAAATTCAATTTGGTGATTACATTTGGCCAGCATTTCAGCAAATGAAAAATGAAACAGCTTCTATGCGTTATAGGTCTAACAATGCATGGTCTTCTCCTGTTGTAACAAGGGTTGCTGTCGGCGGTTACATTCATGGCGAATTTGCCACAGCCAGAATATTGAATCGATATTTGCTCACATTCCTGGAATATTTATTGCTTATCCAAGCAATGCTATTGATGCAAAAGGTCTACTAAAAACAGCTTGCAGAATTAACGATCCGGTAATTTTTTGTGAGCATAAAGGCTTGTACAGGCAGAGTTTTGCAACTGCACCCGAACCCGATGAAAATTATTTAATTCCTTTCGGTAAAGCTAAAGTTGTTAATGAAGGAACTGATATATCGGTTATTACTTATGGAATTTCCGTTTGGGATTCTTATATGGCTGCAAAAAAATTACAGGATGAATTTGGGTACTCGGTTGAAGTTATAGATATTCGAACAATTATTCCACTCGATGAAGAAACAATTTTTAATTCTGTAAGAAAAACAAACAAGGTAATAGTAATTCATGAAGATACTCTTACCGGTGGCTTCGGAGGGGAAATATTAGCACGAATATCTGATAACTGTTTCCAATACCTGGATGGACCTATAAAACGCGTAGCTGCTAAAGATTCTCACATACCTTACGCACCAATACTTGAAAATGAAGTTTTACCTGGCAGGCAGCAAATTTTAAATGGTATTAAAGAATTAATTGAGTACTAATAGAAAGGCTAATTTAAGGCTAAGGCGAAGAGTTTGGATGGAGTAAATTATTAGATTAATCTGATTAATTTCAGTTTATTTGGAATTGTTGAATGAAATATGAAGATTTTACAAAGATGCCTGTTTACCAAAAAGCTATTGAGCTTTTAGTGGTAGTTTACGACACTCTTAAATCCTTTCCGGCTGACGAGAAATTTATAATTGTAAGCGATATGAAGCGAGCAGTTAACTCAATTTCACACAACATCGCCGAAGGATTTGGTAGATTTGAAGCAAGGGACAAAACGAGATTCTATAAAATTTCCAGAGGTAGCTCATTCGAACTAATCAGCCAGTTCATCGCATCATCCAGATTAAAATATATAATCCGGATAAGGAAAATGAACTAAAAGAAAAAAATATTTGAAATAATCAACGAATTAAATTCAATAATAAAAAACTTTAGAAACAAATAAATAGGCATCAACCGGGTAAAGGCGCATTTTTCTTCGCCTCCTCCTCAGTTTTTCCTGAAGGAAATAAAGAATGGAAATAGTAATGCCCAAAATGGGCGAAAGTATTAATGAAGGTACAATCATCAAATGGCACAAGGGTGTTGGTGATGCTGTTAAACTGGATGAAATAATATTTGAAATAAGTACTGATAAAGTTGATACCGAAATTCCTTCACCTGCTGCTGGTGTTTTGAAGGAGATAAAATTTAATGAAGGTGAAACAGTAGAAGTAGGAACTGTAGTTGCGGTGATTGATTCAAACGGTGAAGCTGTTAAGGATGCTGATGTAGCAATTACTGAATCACAAAAGGAAAAAGAAATTTTAGAAGATCAGAAAATAAATGCTTCAGGAGATTTGATTGAGATAGAAATGCCTAAGATGGGTGAATCGGTTATGGAGGGAACCATTATTAAATGGTATAAAAGAGTTGGTGATAAAATTGGAAAAGATGAAACTTTATTCGAGATAAGCACCGATAAAGTTGATACAGAAGTTCCTTGTCCCGTTAAAGGAATAATTGCAGAGATCTTAATTGGTGAACAGGAAACCGTTGATGTTGGAACTATAGTGGCAAAAATATCAACAGGCAATCAGGTAGTAACTCAGCCATCTAAAGCAATTGAAAAAGCTGAACAAATTGAAAAGCCGGTTCAAATGCATGATAACTTTACCACCCTAAAACAAGTTCAGAGAGAGAAAATTAAAAAGGATGGATCATCTTTTTATTCACCTTTGGTCGTTAGTATTGCGCAGAAGGAGAATATAAATTTAAATGAACTTGGCTCAATCAGTGGAACAGGCATGAGTGGAAGAATAAGCAAAAAGGATATTTTATTTTATATTAAAAATCGTGGAGCGGCACCAGGAACTGTAACTTCTCCTCGAACATCGGCAACAGTAAGCTCTGAAGGAATTGAGCGAATCCCGATGGACAATATCCGGCTGAAAATTATGGAACATATGATTGCAAGCCGTGATACCTCTGTCCACGTTAATGAACTTATTGAAGTAGATATGACAAAGATCCACAACTTTATTGAACAGAATAAAGATGAATATTTGCAGAAATCGAGTGTTAAGCTAACTTACATGGCTTTCATTGCTCATGCCTGTGTTAAAGCATTAAAAGCATACCCGCTAGTAAATTCCAGCATAGAAGGAAAAACAATTCTACAAAAGAATTTTATAAATTTGGGTATTGCAGTTGCTGTTGAACCTACAGGGCTTATCGTTCCTAATATTAAAGGAGCTGAACATTTAAATATTGTGGGTCTAGCAAAAGCGATTTCCGATATCGCACAAGAACACGAAATAAAAAACTTCTTCCTGATGAAGTCACAGGTGGAACATTTACAATTACTAACTTTGGTGTATTCGGTGCAGTATTTGGAACTCCAATTATTAACCAACCCGAAGTTGCAATACTTGGTGTTGGTGCTGTAACTAAAAAACCGGTTGTAGTAAACGTAGATGGTTCTGATTCAATAGCTATTAAACCAATTATGGCTCTTACACTTTCACACGATCACCGTCTGGTAGATGGTATGCTCGGCGGTTTGTTTATTAAACATCTTAAAGATACACTGGAAAGTTTTAACCCCGCATCAATATGATTAACAAACATCAAAAAGAATACAAGGAAACTCTAGAAAAAACCAAAGTACCGTTAGGAAAAAGACCTGACTGGTTAAAGGTAAAGTTGCCAACCGGAGATAACTACGGGGATGTACGAGTTTAATAAAAGAGAAAAAACTTAATACTGTTTGCGAAGAAGCACGCTGCCCCAATATGGCAGAGTGCTGGAATAACAGAACTGCAACATTTATGATCCTTGGAGATATTTGTACACGATCCTGTGGCTTTTGCAATGTAAAACTTGGTATTCCTACAGAATTGGATTTGGATGAACCACGCAGGGTTGTTGATTCCATTAAAGAACTTGATTTAAGGCATGCGGTAATAACATCCGTAAACAGGGATGAACTTAAAGATGGAGGAGCAAATATTTTTAAAGAATGCGTGCGATTGCTTAGACTAGAAAAACCTGATTGCACGGTTGAAATATTAATTCCGATTTTAAAGGTGAATAAATGCCTTCGAAATAATCATGCAGAATCCTCCGGATATTCTAAACCATAACCTTGAAACTGTTGAGAGATTGTATCACGCAGTAAGACCCCAGGCAAAGTATGAACGTAGTCTAAATCTGATTAAGTGGTTCAAAGTAAAAGATTAAAGACCAAAAGTGGGATTATGGTTGGAATAGGTGAAACTTTTGAAGAAGTTTTAGAATTGATGAAGCATTTGGTAAACCACGGTTGTGATATTCTTACCATCGGGCAATATCTTCAACCAACAAAACAGCATTTACCCGTAGATAGGTTTGTAACACCTGAAGAATTTGCTATATACAAAACAGAAGGGTTGAAATTGGGTTTAAAATTGTTGAGTCTGCACCACTGGTTCGTAGTTCGTATCATGCTCGATAAGCATGCAAGATTACTCTTCTAAACAAAAATATTAATATTATTACTTAGTAAAAGTTGAATTCAATGGCTCTGATTTACCAAGTGGGTTGTACATTTACCGACTGATAACACCAAATTTTTCAGATTCAAAAAAGCTAATACTCCTTAAGTAAAAAGTTACTTTTAATGCTCATTTAGCTTAAGTAGAAATTTTTGCAGCTTTTTAAATAATTGTATCTTTTCCTATAAATTAATAACAATTTATCATTCGTTTTTCATCTAAAAATTTGTAAAAGAGCAAGAATTCTCATAATTTTATATTTCTAATTTTCATTATTTTCAAGGAAATGGAATGGCTGAAGTAAGTGGCAAAATAATCCAGGTTATTGGACCTGTAGTAGATATAGAATTTGAAGAAGGGCACCTTCCTGAAATTTACAGTGCAATCAGAATCCCTCGTACAACCACAGAAGGCGTTGAGCAGGATCTTATCGTGGAAGTGCAGCAGCATTTAGGTGAAGACAGGGTGCGAGCTGTAGCAATGGATTCTACTGATGGTTTGGTAAGAGGAATGGAAGCTTTTGATACAGGAGAACCTATTTCAATTCCAGTTGGTCCAGAAACTTTAGGCAGATTAATAAGCGTTATTGGTGATCCAATTGACGGGCTTGGTGAAATTAAATCTAAAAAGAGATATCCTATACACAGACCCGCTCCGGCTTTCAAAAACCTTTCTACACAAAATGAAATGTTTGAAACCGGTTTAAAAGTTATTGATCTTATTGAACCATACTCAAAAGGTGGAAAGACTGGTTTATTTGGTGGTGCCGGAGTTGGTAAAACTGTAATAATCATGGAACTAATCAATAACATTGCTTCACAGCATGGTGGTTATTCTGTTTTTGCCGGTGTGGGAGAAAGAACCCGTGAAGGAAATGATCTCTGGTTGGAAATGAAGGAATCAGGTGTGCTTGAAAAAACTGCGCTCGTGTTTGGTCAGATGAACGAACCACCCGGCGCTAGATTAAGAGTTGGTTTAACAGGTTTAACAGTTGCAGAATATTTTAGAGATGAAGAGGAAAGAGATATTCTTCTTTTTATTGATAATATTTTCCGTTTTACTCAAGCCGGTTCAGAAGTTAGTGCACTGCTTGGCCGAATGCCTTCTGCAGTTGGTTACCAGCCAAACCTTGCAACTGAAATGGCTGCGTTGCAGGAAAGAATTACTTCAACAGATAAAGGATCAATTACATCTGTTCAGGCAATTTATGTTCCTGCTGATGACTTAACTGATCCTGCTCCTGCTGCAGTATTCTCTCACCTTGATGCAACAACAGTATTAAGCAGGCAAATTTCAGAACTTGGAATTTATCCTGCAGTTGATCCTCTGGATTCAACTTCAAGAATATTGGAGCCTGGAATTTTAGGACAAGAGCATTATGATGTTGCAAAAAATTGCAAAGAAATTCTTCAGCACTATAAAGATCTTCAGGATATTATAAATATTCTTGGTATGGATGAACTTTCGGATGAAGATAAAGTTATTGTAAGACGTGCACGAAGAATTCAAAGATTTTTAAGCCAGCCTTTCCACGTTGCAGAACAGTTTGGTGTACCTGGAAAATATGTTAAGCTTGAAGATACAATTAGTGGTTTTAAAGGAATTATTGATGGCGAATACGATGATTTGCCTGAACAGGCATTCCTTTATGTTGGTGGAATTGAAGAAGCTGTTGAAAAAGCTAAGAAAATGGCTTAAAAATGGCTGAATTAAATTTGGAAATTGTTACACCTGATAAACCTATTTTTAATGAAGAAATTGAATCCGTTACTATTCCGGGAACAATGGGTAGTTTTCAGATCTTAAAAAATCACGCCCCATTAATCAGTACGTTTGATGTTGGAGTTATAACAGTAAAATCAGGTAATGAACCTGCTTACTTTTCCACTTCGGGCGGTACAGTTGAAGTTAGTGATAATAAAGTGCTTGTACTTGCAGATTCAATTGAACCGGTTGACCAGATTGATATAGATCGTGCAGAGAAAGCTAAGGAAAGGGCAGAGGAAAGACTGAAAAGAAAAAAGGAAGAAGATGTTGATGAAGAAAGAGCAGCAATTGCATTAAAAAGAGCTATAAACAGAATAAGCGTGAAAGAAAAATATAGTTAAGAATAATTTTAGTTATTTATATAATTTTAGGGATGAGCTTTTGTTCATCCCTTTTTTATTGCCTAATAATTTTATTCATTTAAATATCCATTACCAAGAATAATATCTTGTTTTGATAATTCACCTTCCAACCTGTTTTCCAACGCATCAAAATGATTAATTAAATAATTCAATCGTTTATTTTCATCCTGCAATAATAAAAGATCCTGCTGCTGGATTATTGTTAACCCTGATTTTTCTGCAATCTTAAAAGATTTAATTTGAGCAGTTTCCAGTTTTTTCCAGAACGATTCATCCAGCTCATAATTTGCTTTTTGCAGCAGTTCTGTAAATCTTAATTTTAACTTGTCAATAAGTGATTGGCTTATATCGGAAGTAACATCCGTATATTTTTCAACATCGGAAATGTAATATCCGTCTTTGTGAATATTAAGAGACTTTCTAAAAAATCTATCTGTTCCTGTTACTACAATATCTAACTCACCCGATGAATAACGCTTTGTTATATCTTTAACTTCAACATAAACTCCTATCTCTCCAACTTTATCGTGTATATACGGCACAACACCAAAACCAGATTTTTCATCAAGAATTCTGTTAATAAGTTTTTTATATCTTTCTTCAAAAATGTGAAGAGGGAATTTAGAGTTTGGAAATATTACCGTTATCAATGGAAATATGGGAATAATCTTTTTCATAACTGTAATTTAAAATAAAAAATTAATAAATGATGCCAAAAGAGTAGTTATTGAAAAAACATCAAAGAATTGTAAAGAACTATATTGAAGAAATGAGCAAAAAGAAATATAGTTAGATTATTATAATTCATTACTTGTCATTTGCTAAGTTTATTTTTCTTGACTCTAATCTAATATTATCGCACATTAATTAGTATAAAAATGTTTTTTATACCTTCAGAGGAGGTTGTGGAACGGATTATTTAACATTCTAGTCTATCCTTACCATAATCATATTTCCAGAGGTTTAATACAAAATTTAGGTGATTATCTAAATGAGGATGTTATGAAGAGTTTATTTCACTTCTTTGTTGTAGCTATTTTAGCCTTTCTCTTTTTCATTAATACAATCAATGCACAATGGATGCAACAAACATCGGGTTCTGATAAAAGATTGCTTACCCTTCATTTTATAAATGAAAATGTTGGATGGGCTGGAGGATATGACGGTACTATATTAAAAACAACAAATGGTGGTACTAACTGGAATTCGAAAAATATTGGGACGCTTGATGACATCCACTCCATATTTTTTATTGATTCTTCAGTCGGATGGGCTGTACTCTATGAATTTGCTCCAAATAGACACGGAAGTATAATTCACACAACAGATGGCGGAGAGAGTTGGAATGTACAGTTGAGCATTCAAGATTATACATTTCATTCAATACATTTTTATGATGAAAACAATGGATGGGTAGTTGGTAGTAGTGGAATTGCATTTCATACAACCAATGGAGGCAATACCTGGTTACAGCAATTTCCCAATACTCAAGGCGGTTGGCTATGGCCGGTTTTCTTTATAGATAATAATATTGGTTGGACCGCTGGAGATCCTCTTTTTGGAATGTTTAAAACTACAGATGGAGGAGACACTTGGACTTCAACCAGCCTTCCAGTAGTTGAAAGAGTATATTCTACAGTATTTCTTGATCTACAGGCCGGATGGTTGTCTGCTGCACAAGGTCAGATCGCTAAAAGTATTGATGGGGGTATCACGTGGGAGATTGTACAAAGTGGTACTTCACAGGCTTTGAGGGATATAGATTTTCTTGATTATAGTGTTGGTTGGAGTGTAGGTTACAATGGAACAATTATCCATTCTACTGATGGCGGAAACACTTGGGAAGATCAATTTAGCGGTACTTCATCAAATCTGTACTCAGTTCAATTTATTGATGATCAAGTTGGATGGATTGTCGGAGATAATGGGATTATACTTCATACCAATAATGGCGGAATTCCGGTTGAGTTGGTTAGTTTTTCGGCAGATGTTATTGAAGATGAAGTTCAACTTTCCTGGATTACTGCTACAGAGATAAATAATTTTGGATTTGAAATTGAAAGAAAAAATATTGATAAGTGGGAGCAGATTGGATTTGTTGAAGGTGTTGGCACGACTACAGAATTTCAATATTATTCATTCATTGATGATAATGTTCCAAGTGGTAATTATCAGTATCGTCTAAAACAGATTGATCTTGATGGTTCGTCTGAATACTCTGAAATTGTTGAAGCTGTTGTTGGAATCCCAACAGAATTTTCCTTAGAACAGAATTTCCCTAATCCATTCAATCCTACGGCAGTGATAAAATACCAAATCCCAGAATTAAGTTTTATCACAATTAAAATTTATGATATAGTGGGAAACGAAGCAGCAACTCTAGTTAACGAAGAAAAACCTGCAGGAAGTTATGAGATAGAATTTAACGGAAATGAGTTAACCAGTGGAATATATTTTTACCAACTAAAAGCTGGTAATTTTATTGAAACTAAGAAGATGGTATTAATGAAGTAATTATTGTTACTATAATGTTATCTATAGATGACCAACTATTTATTAAATAGGTTAGGCATTTTCAGACAATATAAAATAAAAAAGAAGCAATCAAGTTTAAGACTGCTTCTTTTTAGAAAAATAAAGATTTTAAGCGAAAGAAATTATTTTGCTTCACTAAATCTTTTTGCTACTTCTTCCCAGTTTATAACGTTCCACCAGTTTTCAATATAATCAGGTCTCCTGTTCTGGTATTTCAGGTAATAAGCATGTTCCCAAACATCCAGCCCAAGAATTGGTGTACCTTTTACATCTGCAACATCCATTAAAGGATTATCCTGGTTAGGTGTAGAAGTAACAAGCAGTTTTCCATCCTGTTTAACTAACCATGCCCATCCGGAACCAAATCTTGTAGCAGCCGCATCGCTGAATTTACCTTTAAAAGTATCCAACGATCCGAAAGCAGCATTTATAGCATCACCTAAAGCGCCATCAGGAGCGCCGCCGCCATTTTTCTTCATAACACTCCAGAAGAGAGAATGATTGAAGTGACCGCCGCCATTATTTCTTACAGCAACAGGTAAGCTTGATATTTTACCGAACATTTCTTCAAGTGTTTTTCCTGCAAGATCAGTTCCTTCAACTGCTCCGTTAAGTTTTGTTACATAACCATTATGATGTTTTGTATGATGAATTTCCATCGTCATTTTATCAATATATGGTTCCAATGCATCATACGCATAAGGTAATGCGGGTAATTCGAATTTTCCCATTGTTAATTTACTCCTATTATTTATTGTTTGATAGTTTAGTTAAAATTATTTGCCAGCGGATTTATATAAGATAGAGCTGAGATAGCTCCCAACGAATAAATAAATTTTCTTCTTTTCATTTTAATCCTGAATGATAATTATATTACACACCAAAAGATTCACCGCAGCCGCAGGTGCGAGTTGCATTTGGATTTTTAAATTCGAATCCTTTTCCTGTAAGACCATCCGAAAAATCGAGTTCAATTCCTGTTATATGAAACAAGCTTTTTCCATCAACGAAAATATTAATTGAATCAGCTTCAATTACAGCATCACCCTCATTGGCTTTTTCATCAAAGCCAAGTGTGTAAGTGCATACCTGAACAGCCGCCACCGCTCACTCCTATTCTTAAGTCCGTAACCTTCCGGCACTTTATTTTCTCTCATTATTCGTTTTATTTCTTTCACCGCTTTTTCGGTTACATTTATTTCATTCTCTTTAATAACTTCTGACATTATTATTCCCTTATAACTTTGTTGTAAAATGATTTTTTTAAAAGGATCGCCCGCTTCAACAGCAGCAAATTCTGGATAATTAACTTTCCAGCCCTGGTTGTTTACTCTCTGAAAAATTCCTTTGCCTGTAAAATGCTCGGCAATATCGTTAGCAAGGTTTTCAGATTCTTTATAAGTAATAAAAATATCTTTCTTTTCAAGAAAGCTTCTTATTCCATATTGAAAATCTCTGAAAGAAAAAATTTGAATTGTGAAAAACCGGGAACTTTGCTTTAAGAAATTTAAGAAGTATTTCATCATTATTTTTTAATGTATTCAAAACCTGTGAATTATTTTTTGACATTTTATCTCTCGTTTTATATATTAATTATAAAATTTGTTTAAGTGAAGTTTCACAAAAATATTTTATCTATCTTTTTTTGAATTTCTGCAAGCGGATCTTTAATCTTGCAGCAATCGAATTTTGAACATTCATCATCTGTTCCGTTTTCATTAAAGCAATCTACAATATGATAATTAGTTTCAATTGCTCTTATAATATCGCTTAGTGTAATTTCTGCAGGTTCTTTAGCAAGAATAAATCCACCATTAACACCTTTGGCTGAAACGGCAATATCGTTTTTAGCCATGGCTTGCAGAACTTTTGCCACAAGCTGGTGAGGAATATTATAACTGGTGGAAATTTCCTTTGCTGTGGAATATCCTGATGAATTATTGAGCGCCATATATTTGGCTGCCATCAACGCATATTCTGTCTTTTTTGATAATTTTAGCATAATATAATAAGACTAAATTAGTCTGATATTAAACTAAAAAATTCTTCAATTAATAACAAATCAAAATTTAGAACCCTATCATCGTGATGGAAGCTTTTGCAAGATCTACAAGCGGAGTGAAGTAAATACCAAAAACAAAAACTGGAATAAGCAGAAGTAAAACAATAATAATATTTGCAGGAGAGAATTTAATAACTTCTTTTTCTGTTTCAACTTTTACAAGGTATAGATTTTTAAGAACGCGCACATAATAATAATAAGCAACAACAGTATTCAGTAATGCAATAATTGCAGCTACAATCATATTTGCATCAACAAGTGCAATAAAAATATAAACTTACCAATAAATCCAGCAGTAGGGGGAAAACCTGCTAAAGAAATAAAAAGATTGAAAGTGCTACACCTAAAAATGGAATTGATGAACCGAGACCTTTATAATCATCAATATCTTCACTTCCGATTTTATTTGCAATTAACATTACAACAAAGAATGCACCAAGATTCATAAAAAGATAAACTGCAAAGTAGAATAAAACTGCAACAAGTCCTTCGTTAGATAAAACAGCAACAGCAAGCAACAGATAACCTGCGTGTGCAATACTTGAATAAGCTAACATTCGTTTTAAGTTATCCTGCCAGAGAGCAGTAAAATTACCAATTGACATTGTAAGAATAGCAAGCATTACAAGAATACTCTGCCAATCAATTACATTCAATAATAGCCAATACCCATCGGCTGTTATCGTTTCGAATGAAAGTTATCTTAATAAATCTTATAATAATGCAAAACCGGCAGCTTTACTTGCAACGGAAAGAAATGCAGTAATGGTAATAGGTGCTCCTTCATAAACATCGGGAGTCCAGAAATGGAAAGGAGCTATGGAAACTTTAAATCCTATTCCACCAAGTACTAGAATTCCGGCAAAGATAAAAGTGAAACCGCCAAGCTGCTCTGCCTGGAGGACAGCATTTATAAGAAAAGGTTTGTGTTTCCGGTTAATCCAAAAATAATTGAAATTCCAAAAAGCATAATTCCGGAGGCAACTCCGCCATAAATAATATATTTTAAAGATGCTTCGGAACTACGATCTCTAGTTTTTACAAATCCTGCAAGCACATAAGATGATAGTGACAGAAGTTCAACTGAAAGATAAATTAAAATTAAATCTGTGGCGGAAGACATTAAGAACATTCCCAATACCATTCCAAGCATTAAAGTATAATACTCACCATGCCTATCTTCACACCCAATTATTTCTGAAGAAGTAAGTGAAAATAGAACAATGAATAATGTTGAAATAACTACAATCATTTTAAAGAATGCACCAAAGGCATCAACAGAAAGCATTCCGGCATTAGAAGGAGGTGTAACAAATGCATACGCGCTCATCCCGAATTGTTCCGCAACAAAGTAACCGGTTATCAACAATCCAAGTAATGTAACATAGGGAAGCAGAGTTTTGTTCTTGCCCATAATCAAATCGATTACAACAACTAAGAACCAGCGTAAGCGAAAGAGCTATTTCCGGTTTTATAAATTCGAGACTGGAAGAAAGAATTTCAATATTCAATTTATTCTACTTACTTTTTATTAAAAACCACCTAAGGAACTATAGAATGCCTGTGCATCCTGCATAAACTTAACCATTTGATTTACTGATGAGGTCATAATATCCAGCATTGCTGATGGATAAACACCAAGGAAAATTATTATTGCAGTTAATGGAATAAACATTAAATATTCTCTTACATCAAGATCTTTTAGAGAAGACCATTTATCTTTTAACTGACCAAGGTAAACTCTTTGCATTGTCCAGAGCATATATCCTGCACCCAATAAAATTCCAAGTGTAGATATAATAGTTATAACTCTGATTGTTGGTTCGCCAAAAGCACCAAGGAATACAAAAGCTTCAGAAATAAATCCGCTTAAACCTGGTAAACCGATTGCGGCAAAGAATGCAACCATAACAAAGCCGGTATAAGCAGGCATCTGTGTAGCAATTCCTCCAAAATCATCAAGATTTCTTGTATGAGTTCTGTCGTAAAGTACTCCAACAATAAGGAAGAGCATAGCAGTAATTGTACCATGGTTGAACATCTGGAGAATCGCTCCCGATATTCCCAACGTGTTAAGCGAGGCAATTCCAAGCAGGCAATAACCCATATGCGAAATAGAGGAGTAAGCGATAAGCTTCTTAAAGTCCCTCTGTGCCATTGCAGTTAAAGCACCGTAAATAATATTTATCATTCCAAACAAACCAATGTACCACGCAAGCTGCAGTGTGATTTCAGGAAATATGGGATAGTTGAGACGAAGGATTCCGTAAATACCCAATTTCAGCAGAACACCTGCAAGAATAACACTTATTGGAGTTGGTGCTTCAACATGTGCATCTGGTAACCAGGTATGGAACGGGAACATTGGAATTTTGATGGCGAAACCTGCGAACAATCCAATGTAAGCTATAAATCTTAGGTTATCCGGATTCAGTGGTGAAAGAATTCCATCTGTAGTAAAATTAGCAGTATCCATCATCGAAAGAATATTAAAAGTAAATACTTTAGAACCGTCAATCAGAGTTTCGGTTGTGCTAAAGTATAACCCTATCATTACAAGCAAAATAAAAATACTTCCAAAGAGCGTATAGAGGAAGAACTTGATAGCTGCATATTCTCTTCGTGGACCGCCCCAAATACCGATAAGGAAGTACATAGGGAGCAGCATAATTTCCCAGAATACAAAGAAGAGGAAGAAATCAAGCGAAACAAACACACCCATCATCCCGGTATCGAGCAGTAAAAATAATGCAAAGTAACCTTTAATTGATTTGCTAATATTCCAGGAAGATAAAGTTGCAATTAACATTACAATAGAAGTTAAGAGAATGAGCGGTGTGCTTAAACCATCAACGCCCATAAAATAATCTATTTTAATTGTACCGATCCAGGGAAATCCCTCAATATTAATCCATCTGAATTTTTCAACAAACTGGAAAGAAGCTTGGGTCATTTATACCGCCAAGGGAGTAATCGAATGCAGTTAGAAGAATAACCGAAAGGATTACCTGCATTCCAGTTGCAAACAAAGTGATGTTTTTTATCATCTGCACTTTGTTATTTGGCAGGAAGAGGATCAATATCATCCCAAGAATTGGGAGGAATGTTATAAAAGTTAATATTGGAAAGTCCATTTATCTACCTGATAGTTTCAAAAACTTATATAGATTTAAATAAAAACAATAAAATCACTAATGAAAATACAACCAGTACAAGGTAGGTTTGCACTTTACCTGTCTGAAATCTCCTGAATAATAAACCGATAAACCCGCTTAAATAAGCCATTAAGTTTACAAACCCGTCAACTACAATGTTATCAAACTTACCTGCAAACCTTGAAAAAGCTTTTGTAACAGTAGCGCTTGCCGTCAACAATTCCATCTATTACTTTAAGATCGAATTTAGCAAGGAACCGTGCTAATCCAAGTGTGCCGGCAACAAAAGTTTTATCATAAAATTCATCGAAATACCATTTGTTCAAAGAGAATTTATAGAGTGGTTTGAACCTCTCCGCAAGTTTATCTGCACTAATCTTTTTCCATTGATACATAACAAATGCGAGAAGAATTCCGGATATCGCAACTAATAGTGATAAAATTACAGCAGTTCCATGAGAATGATGCAGTGCATTAGTATATTTTTGTGAATACATAACTCCGTTTTCACCTGGTTCTGTACCAACAATATCTGCTCTCATAAAATCAAATCTTTCACTTTCCGGTGTGTGACAGTACTGGAGTTTCAATCCAATCGGAATAAAACCAACCAGCTTCAGCATCAATTGGATTTGGAGTGTACCAAATAAAAAATGAAAGACCCGCAAGCACAACTAACGGAAATGCCATTTTAAAACCAGATTCATGTGCATGCATCATATTTTTCTTTATTTTTTGGTTCTCCATGGAAAGTTAAAATAACTAGCCGGAACATATAGAAGGCAGTTAACAATGCTACAAAAAATCCAACTGCGGGGAAAAGCCAATGTCCTGTAAGCGAACCGAATGCAAAAGTCCCAGAAAGAATACCATCCTTACTTAAAAATCCTGATGTAAGAGGAATACCGGATATAGCCAGAGAGGAAATAAGGAAAGTGGCATAAGTAATCGGCATCTTCTTACGAAGTCCTCCCATATTATTTATATCCTGCTCATGGTGCATTGCATGAATAACAGAACCGGAACCTAAAAATAAACAAGCTTTAAAAGAATGCATGAGTTATAAGATGAAAGAATGCAAACTTATAAGCACCAACTCCAAGAGCTAAAACCATGTAACCAAGTTGCGAGATGGTTGAATAAGCTAAAACTTTTTTAATATCATTTTGCGTTAACGCAATTGTAGCTGGAATGAATGCAGACAACGCACCAATTGCTGCAATGAACAACATGGCATCGGCAGTAAGTATTCCGAAAATTCTTACAACTAAATAAACACCGGCTGCAACCATTGTAGCTGCATGAATAAGAGCGCTAACAGGAGTAGGACCTTCCATTGCATCCGGAAGCCAAACATGAAGAGGGAATTGAGCAGATTTTCCTATAGCTCCGGCAGAAAATTAATATTCCTGTAACAGTTAGCCAGAAACCGCTGTTAAAAGGAAGATTACCCTTTGCAATCTCTCCAAAAATATCCTGGAAGGTAAATGTTTGATATGTTGTAAACAGAATTAGAATTCCTGCAAGCATTCCAATATCACCAATTCGGTTAACTATAAATGCTTTTTTACCCGCATCGGAAGCAGATTTTTTCTCATACCAGAATCCAATCAACAGGTAAGATGAAATTCCAACTAATTCCCAGAAGATATACATCATCAGCATGTTACTGGTTATTACAATTCCTGCCATCGAAAAAGTGAAAAGACCAAGGTATGCAAAATACCTGTTATATCTTATATCACCTTTCATATAATCAACAGAGAAAAGATGAACAAGGAAACTAATAAGCATTACAACAACAATCATCAATAGTGCTTATATCATCTAAAAGAATACCGAGCGTGATTGTTATTGAACCTATTACAGGAACGTTTCCAAAATCAATCCAGACAAACTCTGAGGTTATCGCTGTATCTGCAAAAGAAGTTAATTTAGCAAACAGGAGAATTCCCGATAAAACCAGTGAGATGAGCATCACAAGGTTCTCAAAAATAAAAATCTTTGGAATTTTCTTTCCAAGCAGCAAGGTTACAATAAAACCGAGCAGCGGCAGGAATAAAATAAGAAGAGAATATGTTACCAGTAAGGATTCGCTCATTAAATCAATCTCTTAAAGTGTCTAATTCATCAACATTAATATTTACAAATGTTTTATAAACATTTAAAACTATTGCAAGCGCAATAGCAGCTTCTGCTGCTGCAAGTACAATTACAAACAGTGCAACCATCTGTCCTTGCAAACCAAAATTACCGTAGCGTGCAAAGGCAATAAAATTAATATTTGATGCGTTAAGTATCAGCTCAATACCCATAAGTACCATAACGGCATTCTTCCTCGTAACAACACCATAAATGCCAAGGCAGAAGAGGATAGAACTAACAACTAAAAAATGTGTTAAACTTATTTCTAACATAATTATTTTCTCGCCATTGAAGCTGCACCGATTAGTGCAATCAATAGTAAAATTCCAAGTAGTTCAAAAATCAGAACATACTCGGTTATCAGCATAGTGCCAAGTGTTGTAAGAGTTGATTGCAGGCATCTCCGAATCAACAACTCTCCATTCAGTGTTAAGAACAACTGCGCCAACAATTCCTGTGAACAGACCAACTCCAATTGCAGCAGGAAGAGTATGAATAGTTCCGGTTTTAATATCAACTTCTGTTATTTTATTTGTTATCATAACACCGAAGATTAAAAGTATAAGTATTCCGCCAACGTATACTATTAACTGAACGATTGCTACAAAGTCTGCCCCGAGCAGCACATAAATTCCAGCAACACCAAAGAAGGTAAATAGCAGGTTAAAAGCTGCGCGCACAATATTCCTGCTTGTAACAACGAATACTGCTGAAACAAGTGTAACTGCAGCAAACAGATAAAATATTATTTCGTAAACGCCCATTTACTTTTCTTCCTTTTCACTATCTGGCTTTTTTTCCGGTTCATCTTTTTTAGCTGCTTTTTCTTCAGCGGCTTTTTTAGCTGCAGCTGCTTTGTCAGCTTCCTTTTTTGCTTGCATCTCTTCGAAGTTTTTCTTCTTTTCTGCTATTTCATCTTGTGCTTAATGTTACAAAATCGTAAATCAATTTGCTTCTTTCGAATTCAGAAAATTCATAAACGTCCGTCATATAAATACAATCTGTAGGACATGGAAAAACACATAATTCGCAATAGCAGCATTTCGCAATATCAATATCGAATTTTGTTACCCACAGTGCTTTCTTTTTCCCATTAGAAGTTATACCAAGATCTTCGCCGGGAATTGATTTTACAGTTTCAATATCAATACACGAAACAGGGCATGCACGTGAACATTGATCGCACCCAATGCAGTCATCCATATTAACATAAAGACGGTTGCGCTCACGTTCGGGAAGTTCTGGTCTAACAGTAGGGTATTGTATGGTTACAGCAGGAACAAACATATGTTTAAACGTAACTCTCATCCCGATTAAAATCGTAAACAGCCCGCCCCAGAATCTTTGTAAATAATTTATCATTCTATAATACTGTGATCAATCCAACAATTATTAAAATTACAAATGCAAACGGTATCATATACTTCCAGCAAAATGCCATTAGTTGATCAACCCTGAATCTTGGAAGAGTCCATCGCAGCCACATTTGTAAAAATATAAAGAGTAAACCTTTTACCGTGAACCAGAAAAACTGTTCGAAAGGAATAAGCCATTGCAAATCAAGAGAATTACCAAGATAACCAAAAGGAGATTGGAAACCGCCGAAAAATAAGACTGCAATTATTGCAGAAACAGCAAACATATTTGCATACTCTGCAAGGAAGAACATAGCAAACTTCATCCCGGAATACTCAGTGTGAAAACCTGATACAAGTTCTGATTCTGCTTCCGGAATATCGAATGGTGTTCTGTTTACTTCTGCAAGCATGCTTATAAAAATTATAAGAAATCCCATCATCATAAATGGAATAAGTAAGAATTTCTGTAAACCGAATTCAGGACCGCCAAGTATCATCCAATTCCAGAAGTAGCCAGTTTGCATTTCACTTAAAGTATGAAGGTTAACTGTGCCAGTTACCATTATAACAGTAAGTATTATCAGCAGTGTAGGAATTTCGTAGCTAATAATCTGCGCAGCAGCCCTCATTGCACCTAAAAGTGAGTACTTATTATTTGAAGCCCAGCCAGCCATTAATATTCCAGCAACAACCAACCCGGTAACGGCAACTATGTATATTAATCCAAGTTCTATCTGAGAACCGATAAACGCACCTGAAAATGGGATTGCTGCAAATGCGGCGTAGCTTCCTGCAAAAACCAGCAGGGGAGCGAGGTTAAAAAGTTTCTTATCATTCGCGGAAGCTGTAATATCTTCTTTTTGCAGAAGTTTTATAAGATCAGCTATAGTTTGAAGAATACCATGATAGCCAACACGCATCGGTCCAAGCCGGTCTTGCATATGTGCGGATACTTTTCGTTCAGCCAGTACAGCAACCAAAACAAACGGAAGAATGAAAAGTAAAAGAGGTAGCCAACTTTGTATAAAAGCTGCTAATAATTCACTGCCGGTTATTTCGAAAAGCCAATCGTATATCATCTGTCAATCTCTCCTAAAACGATATCGATACTTCCCAAAATTGCCACTACATCTGCAACCATCCATCCTTTGCACAACTCACCCATAATAGAAAGATTTACAAATGAAGGTGCACGAACTTTTATCCTGTAAGGATTTAGAGAACCATCGCTAATAATAAAATAACCAAGTTCACCGCGTGGATTTTCAACTCTAGTATATATTTGTCCGACAGGCGGTTTAACTCTTTTAGGAATTGCTGAAGTAACATCGCCATCAGGAATTTGTTCGATTGCTTGTTCTATTATTTTTAAGCTCTCCTCCATTTCGCGAACTCTAATAATATAGCGGTCCCAGCAATCACCTGTTTTTCCTCTTTCACCTGATCCAACAGGTATTTCATAATCAAACTTATCATAAACTGAATATGGATCATCTCTCCTGAGATCCCATTTAACACCGCTTGCGCGCAAGTTGGGTCCTGTAATCCCAAAATTAATTGCGGTTTCTTTTGGAAGAGGAGCTACGTTTGCAGTTCTATCAATAAAAATCTGGTTATAGGAAAGAAGATCATTTAACTCTTTAATATTTGGTTTGAATTCTTTTATAAACTCTCTTGTTAGTCTTATAAAATCAGGATGAAGATCATGAGAAACGCCACCAATCCATATATAATTATATAAAAGCCGTGCACCGCAGGTAATTTCAAAAAGATGAAGAATTTTTTCTCTATCTCTAAAACAATAAAGAAAAGGTGTGAAAGCGCCAATATCTGCACCATAAGTACCCAAGAGCTACAAGGTGAGAGGCAATCCGCTGAAGTTCTCCCATAATAACGCGGATATATTCAACTCTTTCAGGAACTTCAATTCCCATCAATCTTTCAACTGCAAGAGCATACCCAAATTCATTGTACATAGCAGCAAGATAGTCCATCCTGTCCGTATAAGGAATAACCTGCGGGTAAGTCATAGCTTCGGCATGTTTTTCAAAACATCTATGCAGGTAGCCTATGTGAGGAATAACATCAGAAATAATTTCACCTTCCAGCTTAAGCTCCAACCTCAACACGCCATGTGTGGAAGGATGCTGGGGTCCCATATTCAAAATCATTTCTTCTGTCTTAAGTGCCATTCAGCTAATAATCCTTTAATCGGTACTTTCATACCCTGGTAAAATTCAGGGTTCTTATAATCTTTTCTTAATGGATGGCCTGCTTCCCAATCGTAAGGCATTAATATTCTTCTTAAATCAGGATGATTTAAAAACTTAATTCCATACAGATCAAAAGCTTCGCGTTCGTGCCAGTCAGAGCTTCTCCATATTTCTGCTACAGAAGCAACTTCAGGATTTTCTCTTTCTGTTGAAACTTTAAGTGTAATTTTATGTTTTAATTCAATCGATTCAAGATGATACCAAACGCTTAGTGTTCCTCCTTTAATTGTATCAAATCCCTTTTCATCTTTCTCTTTTTCACCATTGGCATCATCAACACCGGAAAGGTTCATCAACGAATCGAATTTAAATTCTTCACTTTCTAAAAGGAAGGTGCAGATCTTATCAATCTCAAGCGGACTTGACTTCAATAAACGGTTCAACCGGTTTATCGGTAACCAATTCTGTAACAGAACCAGGAAATTTTTCTTTTAATATGTTAAATATTTCTTCAGCGGATTTCATTTGTTTATAATTTATTTTTTTTGTCAGATGGAACAAGCATATAATCAACTTTTACTATGTAAGTATTTTTACATGTTCGTTTCATACGTTCTTATCACCAAAAGATTCATTTCTTATTTTTTCCTGAAGCTTAAAGTCCTTCCAGCAGTGCTTCCGGGCGAGGAGGGCATCCGGGTACAAATACATCAACAGGTATAACCCTGTCAACACCATTTAATACATGGTAACCGTGCTCCCAGTAAGGTCCGCCACAATTTGAGCAGCTACCCATAGAAATAACATATTTTGGATCAGGCATCTGTTCGTATAATCTTTTAATCCTGATTGCCATTTTAAGGGTTACTGTGCCGGAAATAATAATTACATCAGATTGGCGTGGTGAAGGACGGGGAATTACACCAAAGCGGTCAAAATCATAATGTGATGCAGATGTTGCCATCATTTCAATTGCACAGCAAGCCAATCCAAAACCAACCTGCCACAGTGATGATAGGCGTGCCCAGTTAAACAGGTCTTCAACTTTAGTAATTATAATATTATCATCTGTAAAATGCTGATCTGATAAATTCATATATTCTCTAATTAACCAGGGTTAAATTTTCTTTTTCTTGTTTGTCGGGAGGCGATTTTGTAATTACCGGTTCCTTAATTTTTGGGCGAACCCATTCAAGATCACCTTTTCTCCATTCATAAGCCATTCCTAATCCTAACAGAATTAAGAATATTGCACCAACCAGGTAACCGATAAATCCAAAATTTTTATATACCAGTGCCCAGGGAATTAGCAGGACAACTTCCACATCAAAAATTAAGAAGATAAGGGCTACAACGTAAAACCTAATATTGAATTTAACCCAGGGAGAACCCTCAGGGTTTTCGCCGCACTCGTATGTGGTTAATTTTTCACGAGTCGGGCGGGCAGGTCTGATGAACTTTGCTACAACAAGGGCAACGATCACAAAAAGACTGCAGTTAGAATAAAGACGAATACTTTACCGAATTCTGTAAGCATAATTTCAAAAAATATTGCGTGAAAATTAACACTACTAAAAAGTAATGTCAAGAAAAGTTAAAAGTTTGTATGAAAAATTATTAATATAAAGTAAAGTTGGGCAGTCTAAAAGTTGCTGGTCAGTAGACTTCACACAATTGTTACCAGCGGTGTACTAAACTGGAGAACATAATTTAAATAATATATTTAATATTCTCATAGAGAGTGCCAAGCACCTATGGCTATATCTCTTCGAAGGTGCCTGGTCATTATTTCGTGCCAATTGATTCATATCCTCCCAACAATTTCAAATTGATTATCAAATTGATTATCTTATATATTTTAACTACAAAAAACGAATGATGTTAATGTATTACCCAAATGTGATATTTACTCATTCATTCCTAAAAAATTCTTTTTTTAATCTATTATTTATTTAAGACAAGTTTGTAGAGTAGATATAGTGGATTTAGCAAAACAATATATTATCCAGAGTTTAACTGCTGCTTCGAATAATTTGAGGTTAAACTCACAGCAGATTGAAGTTGTTGCACTGCTTCGTGAGGCAATTCAACATTCTGATGATATTGCAAATGATATATTGGAGATGAAAAAAATTACGCAGCTCTCTACTTTTGCCATCCGTCTTAATGAAATACATAATTTCCTTACGCAGGGTAAAGTTGATTTTTTTAAAATCTCTGAAAAATTCAAAGAGCACAGTCAGTATCTTATTAGAGATCTTAACCACTTGCTGGAAACAGTAAATCCCGATTCTTTTAAAGCTGCGCTTAAAGTTTTAAAAGGAGAAACTGAGAAGAGGTACAAGAGGAAAAAGAAATTGATGTTGATTTATCTAAAAGAGAAGCTGATCCGGAGGACCTTGTTATAAAGGAGAGTGAAGCACTTAAAGCAGAATTTATTATGGAAGATGATAGTGATGAAGACGAAGCTTATCATGATTTTGAAGAGACAATACTAGCACCAATCAAATCGGTTGATGCGTTGCTTGGAAATATTGCGCTTGGCAAAATAAATAATGAGGAAATTATAAAGTACGCAAATGTAATGAACAGGAATGCATCAATTTCTGAAAAGATTGGTTTTGATATAATCGCAAATATGCACAGCACAATTTCCATGGCATTACAGTTTATTAAAGCTGGAAACCTTCGGTCTTCCACAAACGTGGTTGAAGAAATACGTGCGTGCCTTATAGTTATAGTTGCAATTATAAAAGGGAAAGAAGTGGATATTACAAATTATCTTAAAAAAGCTGAAGGTTTTGGTAAAAAAATTCAATTAATTAGTAAAGAAAGAGTTAGGTAAATGAAACTATATGCAGTTATTATGGCAGGAGGCGTTGGTTCCAGGTTTTGGCCAAGAAGTAAAAAGAAAACTCCCAAGCAATTAATCAAGATCTTCGGCGAAAACACAATGATACAGGATACTGTGGAAAGGTTAAAAGGATTAATCGAGCCGGAAAATATTATTATCATTACAAATAAAATTCAAAAACAGGAGATACAAGAGCAACTTCCTTCTATTCCCGTGAAAAATATTATTGAAGAACCGTTTGGTAGAAACACAGCTGCCTGTGTTGGGCTGGCTGCTGTAATTGTTCAAAGCAAGAACGAAGATGCTATAACTTTGGTGCTTCCTGCAGATCATATTATAAGAGAAACAGAGGAGTTCCATCAAACATTATTAAGAGCTGCAGAATATGCAAATGAATCGAAAGGACTTGTAACTATAGGTATAACCCCTTCGCAGCCGGAAACCGGCTACGGTTATATTCAGATTGATGAAACGAAAGTAAAGGATCACTTTTATAAAGTCTTATACTTTTGCAGAAAAACCAAACTATGCAACTGCAGTACGATTTGTAAAAAGCGGCGACTTCTTCTGGAACAGTGGAATGTTTATTTGGCGGACAGATGCTATCCTGAATGAAATTAAAGAATATATGCCTGAACTTTTTGAAGGTTTGCAGATAATTAAAAAAGATATTGGAACACCAAAATTTGATGAAACTCTTAGCAATGTTTACGGGCAGCTAAAAAAGATCTCAATTGATTATGGCGTGATGGAACATTCAAAAAATGTTTTTCTTGTTAAGGGTAATTTTGCCTGGAGCGATGTTGGAAGCTGGGAGGCAGTTTACCAGCTAAGTGAAAAGGATGATGAAGGAAATGTTAAGGTTGGAAAAACTTACACCGAACTTTCAAGTGATTCCTATATTTATTCACCGGATAAATTTACTGCAGTTATAGGTGTGGATAATATTATAGTAATTAATAGTAAAGATTCCTTGCTTATTTGCAGAAGAGATAACTCGCAGGATGTTAAAAAAGTTATAGATTACCTCAAGTTTAATAAACTGGATGATTACATTTAAAGTTCACTCTAAATGAAAAAACTTATTACAGAAAATGATGTAAAAAAAATTGTTAAGGAGGGGAGGAACGTAATTGTAATTAGCAAAGATACTGTTGTTACACCGCTTGCCAAAGATATGATTAGAACTAACAGGATGACTATTATTGAAAAGGAATCTTCGGCAAATAACCCTTTTTTGGTGATCAGAACTCAACCTCAAGAAGCAGAAGGATATCGATTGGAAGCGATCATACCGGTTTTAAGATGAAGAATATTCTTGTAAAATATTTGGGTGAGCGCGGATTCCAATTAAATGATGAAGGAACATTTGATGAAAAATCCTGCGATTACCCGGATTTTGCAAAAGCAGTTGCGCTAAAAGTTGCAACCGGTAATGCTGATGTTGGGATAATTTTAGATGCCACAGGAATTCCATCTTCGATAACAGCAAATAAAATTAAGGGAATAAGAGCTGCAACCTGTTACAATGCTTTTTCAGCTAAAAGTGCCCGCGAACATAATGATGCAAATGTTTTGGTGCTTGGTGCAAAATCACTTGGTGAAGAAACTATTAAAACCATAATTGAAGTTTGGTTCTCTACAAATTTTGCAGGTGGAAGACATCAGCGGCGGCTGGATAAAATCACTTCAATTGAAAATGAAAAGGATTAGGAACTGTTGAATTAAAATTAATTCGACTGTTTTGATATTATTTTAATATATGTTAATTTTTGTCCAGTAATTAAAAGATTTTAGATTATAAATTATTAAAAATACCTGCCCTGGGCACATCGTTAAAATTACATTTACACTTATTGAATTATTTATTTAAGGTATATTTTTGCTTTTAGTACAAGCACCTGTTGAAGATACAATAGAACTCGACCATAGTATTTTTCTGCTTAAGGTTCATTCCCCTGAAATAACTTCTAGTATTAAACCAGGTCAGTTCCTCAACATTAGGGTTACTGATAAGCCATACCCGCTGCTCCGCAGACCTTTTAGTGTATGTGATGTTGATGGAGAACATCTTCTGTTAATGTTTAATATTATGGGTGAAGGAACAAGCATACTGGCGCACAAACCAAAAGGTGCGCCTGTTGATATTCTTGGACCACTTGGTAATGGATTTAATTTGGATGATGATTACGATACCGCTGTTATGGTTGGCGGCGGATTAGGAGCAGCTCCTTTTCCTTTTCTTCAAAGAATGCTTAAAGGTAAAAAAGAAATATTAAGTTTTATTGGCGGAAGGACACACAAAGAAGTAATCACTTACGGAATGGAAAATATTCATACTGCAACAGATGATGGATCAGAAGGAATTAAAGGAAATGTAGTTGATCTGCTGAATGAAAACATGGATGTAATAAAATCTAAAAAAATAAAAATATTTGCCTGCGGTCCTACACCAATGTTTAGAGCACTCAAGGATTTTTTGCAACAAACACAATTTTAACTGTGAAGTATCAACTGAGTGCGCAATGGCTTGCGGTTTTGGTCTTTGCCAGGGCTGCCCAATTGAATCAGCAGAAGAGGAAGGTAAATATCATTTAGTTTGTAAAGACGGACCTGTTTTTAATATTAACGATGTAATTTTATGAGCAAGATAGATCTATCAGTCAAAATAGGATCGCTGGAATTAAAAAATCCTGTTATGCTTGCTTCAGGTACTGTAGGATATGGCAATGAAATATCTGAATTCACCAGATTTAAATAAACTTGGTGGAATCGTTACAAAATCACTTAGCTTAAAACCGCGTAAAGGTAATCCCCCGCAAAGGATTGTTGAAACACCAGCTGGAATGCTAAACGCAATTGGTCTGGCAAACGTTGGTGTTGAAGCTTTTATAAAAGATAAAATTCCTTTTCTTAAAAAGTATGATGTTCCTTTAATTTGCAACATTGCTGCAAGCACTATTGAAGAATATATTGAGTGTGTAAGAATCTTAAAAGATGAAGAAGTTATTAAAGCATTTGAAATTAATGTTTCCTGCCCAAACGTAAAAGAGGGAGGACTAATATTTGGCAATGATGTAAAATCAGTTGCAAAGAATAACTGAACTGGTTCGTTCAGAAACTGCTAAGCCATAATTATAAAACTTTCGCCAAATGTTTCTAAAATTGCTGATTTTGCAAAAGCTGCTAAAGAAAATGGGGCAGATGCAGTATCTGCAATAAACACTCTTGTAGGAACCTCGTTTAATATCAATACACGTAAACCAAAAATTCATAATATTACGGGTGGTTTATCGGGTCCTGCAATTAAACCAATTGCAATTGCAAAAGTTTTAGAAATTTCCCGGAGTGTTGATATTCCGATTATCGGCATTGGCGGAATAATGGATTGGAAAGATGTAGTTGAATTTATGATTGCAGGTTCAACTGCCATTCAAATTGGCACATTAAATTTTATCGATCCATCTGCTTCCGGAAAAATAATTAAATCAGCTTGAAGAATACTGTGTAAAAACAGGAATAGATAAAATATCAGACTTAACAGCATCATATAATTTAGATTAAGAATGGATACTGATTCAGCTTTAAAAAAACTTTTTGCTCTTCATAACTTTGGTGTAAAACTTGGTTTAGAAAATACGATTAATTTCTTGAATATTTAGGAAACCCGCAAAAGTCACTTAAAACTATTCACATTGCAGGATCAAACGGAAAGGGAAGTACTGCTTCGTTTATTGCAAGTATTTTGCAGGAGAGCGGTTACAGAACCGGCTTGTACACCTCTCCTCATTTTATAAAGTTCAATGAGCGGGTTGTTATAAATGGGATACAGGTTAGTGATGAGTTTATATCTGATTTTGTAACTGAAGCACGAAGCTTATATAGATGAACATCAACTAACATTTTTTGAAGTTACTACAGCACTTGCATTTAAATATTTTAGCGAAGAAGAAGTTGATGTATGTGTTATCGAAACTGGTTTAGGCGGAAGATTGGATGCTACAAATGTTCTTTCACCCTTAGCTGTTGTAATTACTTCAATAAGCTATGAGCATACAAATATACTTGGTGAAAAGCTTGAACAGATAGCTGCTGAAAAAGCTGCAATTATTAAATCAGGGGTAAAAGTTTTTACTGGGAGGTTGCCGGTGAAGCTGAGAGAGTAGTTAAGGAAAAATGTGAAAAAGAAAATTGCGAACTTTTTAAGATAACAGATTTTGTAGATGAGAAAGAGAATAAACTTAATTTGATGAACAAGTTAATAAACCTTGAAGAAATTAAAATACCTGTGAAAGGTAATTATCAAAAATATAATGCTTCTTTAGCTGCACTGGTAATTTCTAATTCTTTCCCGCATATTAACCAAGAGCAAATAATAAGAGGAATTGAGAATACAGTTAATAAATACTGGTCTTCAAGGTAGGTATGAGTATTTTCATAAAAGCCCAACAATCATTTTTGATGCTGCTCATAATCCAGAAGGAGTTGAGAACTTTATTTCAGAATTTAAAAATGAATATGATAACTACAGAAAAAAAGTGCTCCTTTTTGGTGCGATGCAGGATAAAGCGATAGGAATAATGCTTGAAAAGCTAAGCATTTGCTTTGATGAAATACATATTACCGAAATTGATTATGAACGTTCTGCAAAAATTAAATCGATAAATACTGAATGCAAGCGGTTGGGAATTGATGTAGTTATTGAGAGAGAGCCGGTAGAATTTGTAACAAACTTTGTAAATAAGGAACCCGAAGAATGCCTTGTAGTGCTTGGCAGCATATACTTGCTTGGTAATATTAAAGCTGGTATGACGGTTAATATTACTTGACATTATTTATTATTAGACTTATGTTTAGATATACCTCTTGTTCCTATCATCAAATAAGCAATAAATTAAGAAATTAATTATTACCCCATAATCTGTATCAGGTTAAAAAAGACCGGAATAGAATAATTCATTAATAAAAAAATCATTTAACAACCGTAATTAATAATTAGGACTAACACCATGCCGATGGACATTTCTGAACTGAAATCAAAAAAGATCGTTGAACTTAACGAATTAGCTAAGAACCTTAAAATAGAAGGTTACAGCGATTTTCGTAAACAAGATCTAATCTTCAAAATTCTTGAAGCTCAAACTGCAAAAGATGGGCTCACTTTTTCAAAAGGGGTACTTGAAACATTGCCCGATGGTTATGGTTTCTTGCGCTCATCAGATTATAACTATTTACCTTCACCTGATGATATTTATGTTTCCCCTTCACAGATTAAAAAGTTCAGTTTAAGAACCGGTGATTTTGTAAGCGGGCAGGTTAGACCTCCTAAAGAAGGCGAAAGATTTTTTGCTCTGCTTAGGGTTGAAGCAGTTAACGGGCTTGCGCCGGAAGGTATAAGGGGAAGAACATTATTTGATAATCTTATTCCCGTTTATCCAACTAAAAAAATACCTTTGGAATCGGCACCTGGTGAGTACTCTATGAGAATTATCGATATGCTTGCACCTATTGGAAAAGGGCAGAGAGGACTTATTGTTTCTCCACCAAAAAGTGGAAAAACAATTTTGCTGCAAAAACTTGCTAACTCGATTACAAGGAACCAGCCGGATATCAAACTAATTGTCTTGCTTATTGATGAGAGACCTGAAGAAGTAACAGATATGGAAAGATCAGGTAACTGGTGATGTTATAAGCTCAACTTTTGATGAACCGCCTGAACGACATGTGCAGGTTGCAAATATGGTGATTGAAAAAGCAAAAAGGCTGGTGGAGGCAAATGAGGATGTTGTTATTCTGCTTGATAGTATTACAAGGTTGGCAAGAGCTCATAACATTGTTGTTCCTCATAGCGGTAGAATTCTTTCGGGTGGTGTTGATTCCAACGCATTGCATAAACCTAAAAGATTCTTTGGAGCAGCAAGAAATACTGAAGATGGAGGCAGCTTAACCATTATTGCTACAGCACTTATTGATACGGGCAGCAGGATGGATGATGTTATCTTCGAAGAATTTAAAGGAACCGGTAACATGGAATTAGTTCTGAACCGTGATTTAAGTGATAGAAGAGTCTACCCGGCAATCGATGTTAACAGATCGGGAACAAGAAGAGAAGACTTACTTATAAAGGAAGATGAACTGGCCAAGATTTGGATTCTTAGAAAAATTATTAGTGACTTTAGTCCTATTGAAGCAATTGAATTCCTGCTTGATAAGATAAGAGGTACAAAAACCAATAAAGACTTCTTAAATAATATGAACAGCTAGTATAGCTGTTTGTATTTATTGAATAAATGTATAGAGTTATACCAGGGAAAGTAGTACCGTAACAATAGCATTGATAAATTAAATTATCTGCATAATATTTCTCTAAAAAAAGATAAATTTGTGAAGAAAACAGTATTACTCTCGCTGCTTATTATAGCTTCATTACATTCACAGCCAAAGCAAAAAAAACCGGAGTGGGGGCACCATACAAATGGTCCTGCATTCAACTCACAGGTTTTAGTAATTCCTGATTCCGATAGTTCAAACTTTTTATATTATACTTACAGAATTCCTTACAACAGATTGGTATTTGTAAGATCCGGAAAAGAGTATAATGCAAATTTAAGGGTGATGGTTGAACTAAGCGATAGCAGCGCTGAAATGATTGAACGTGATACAAAGGAGAGTAAGGTAGTTGTTGATGATTTCAATCTTACAAATTCAAATTCTAATTACCTGCAAGGATTCTTAAAGTTTAATATACCCGGCAATTTCTATCGGCTCATTCCTGTTATTACTGATTTGAATTCACAAAGAGAAGTGCCGCTTAAACCGGAAGAGATTTCCCTGGAAAATTTTATAAAAACACAAATTTACAATCCAATCATATTAAATTCCGGAGACTATTATTGCGGCGAACAAAAAGTGATGATAATATCCAATTTTGGTGGAAGCATTCCATTCAGTCCTGAAAGTTATGATTTACTTATTCCGGTAAGTGACTTGGAAACAGAAAAATTATTTGTAACCATAACAAACAAAACTGATACAGTTTTCAATAGTGTAATAACTGATTACTTCGATTCAAAACTAAACATCTTTAATTGTGATTCCAGGATTGTTATTACAGAAGAAGATGAATTTAACTGTTACAAGAAATTTTATACTACCTGGAATTAATGAAAACCTGAATGAAGGACCGGTTTTAAAATAAATGTTAGTAAAACCGGTGAAGAAGTTGATGCCGAATTTAATCGAATTGTGTTTTGGGCAAATAAACCTTTTTCATTAAGAGATCCTGAAATTGCAATAGAGTTACTTGAATTTATTGAGAATGACCAGGTGATTGCAGATATGCTTGAGAAGGATGAAGAGGAATATCCGGAAGTCTTAAAAGAGTATTGGGCGCAATACGATCCATCACCTGAAACTGTTTTCAATCCGATTATGCAAGAATATTATTCAAGAATTGATTACGCTGCAAATGAGTTTGTATCAATCGGAAGAGAGAATGGAAGCTGCTACAGATAGGGGAAGGGTATATATCCGTTTTGGGAAACCGGATAAAATTGAAAGAACTTCGAATGAAGAGGGTAACGTTGTTGAAACATGGACTTACTCCAAACAGGATATGAAATTTGTATTTGTAGATAAAAAAGGTACAGGAAGTTTTACTTTAATAGAGGGATGATGAATAGGTTTGTTATTACTTGTGGTGACATAAATGGTATAGGACCTGAAATTGTAGTTAAATCTCTTAACCGGTTAACCCTCCGCAGAAATAAATCTAAATACTACTTTATATGCCCGGAAAATATTTTTCAAAAATCAATTAAACAGGTTAAACCTAAATTCGATTTTGAAGTTATATCTCCCAACGAAGCCGCCGAATCATCATCAAAAGTTTCTGTAATAAAATTACCTGATTGCAGGGCGAAGATCGGGTATTCTACAAAGTCATCAGGTTCAGCAGCATACCTGGCTTTACAAACATCCTTCTCATTTCTAAAAGCTAATATTGCAGATGCTGTTATAACTGCTCCTGTTTCTAAAACTGCATTAAATATGGCTGGTAGTAAAATTTCCGGGACAAACAGAAATGTTCGCGAAATGGTCTGGCAGTAAAGATTATGTAATGACTTTTCTTTCCAACAGATTGAACGTTGCTCTTCAGACAATACATATTCCATTAAAAAATGTTCATAAGTTCTTAAATAAAAAGGAATTGGAAACCACAATTAATGTTTTAATAAGGACGTTAAAAAGAGATTTAGCTATAGAATCTCCACGAATTGCTCTGCTGGGTTTAAATCCCCATGCAGGCGAAAATGGTTTGATTGGAACTGAAGAAGAAAAAATAGTTAAGCCGGTAATTAAAAATTATTCCAGGAAGTTTAGTGATTGATGGTCCTTTTCCTGCAGATGCATTTTTTGCTAAGAAACTTTTTACAAATTATAATTTTGTTCTTGGAATGTACCACGACCAGGTTTTAATTCCCTTCAAATATATTAAATTCAGGTTTTGGAGTAAACTACACTGCCGGTTTGCCTATCGTTCGTACTTCGCCGGATCATGGAGTTGCTTACGATATAGCGGGTAAAAACATTGCTGATGAAAAGAGTATGCTGCAAGCCGTTAGGTATGCTGAAATTATTGTAAATAACAGAAGACGTTTTGGTGCGTAACGCAAAAGCTAAAGCATACGAAAACGTATCTTTTATTTACGAAGAATTGATGAAAGATATAAATTACCCAGGATTGGGCAAAGTATATCCAAAATATTTCCTCAGAATTTGTTGGAAAAGATTCTAAAGTTTTAGATCTTGGAGCAGGCAACTGTAAGATTGCAAACCTGCTCAGCAAAGAGTTCTCCGATATTATTGCTACAGATATTTCCCTTCCAATGCTAAAATCAGACACTAATAATGTTGTGAATAAAGTCTGCTGCGATATGACCTCACTTCCGTTTGATACAAAATATGGTTTAATTTTTTCAACATTCGATAGCGTAAATTATCTTATGAGCAAGAAAAAATTATTAGCACTGTTCAAACAGGTAAGTTTATTATTAGAGGATAATGGAATTTTTACGTTTGATGTGAGTCTGGAAAAAAACAGTTTAGAATTTTTACAGGATCACGCTGTTGAAGGTTCAACTGGTGGCTACTCATTTAAAAGAGTGAGTAAATTCTTATAAAAACAGGAAGGTTCATAAAAATATATTTTATATTACTGGTGCCGATAATAAAGTTGTTAAGGAAGTGCATGAACAAAAAATTTATGATTTTGAAACCTACTTCGATTTGATATTTAAAGCAGGTCTGTACGTAGTTGATTGCTTTGAGACATTCACTTTTAAGATTGGTAATGCCGGACTCAGATAGAATTCAGTTTATATTAAAAAAAGCAAAATATTAAATGTTATCATTTCAGAATGTAGAATTCAGTTTTCCAAATCAACCAGTATTTTTTGATCTAAATTTCGATTTAAATCCCGGTGAATTTACTTTCCTGATTGGAAAGAGCGGAGTGGGGAAAAGTACACTGCTTCAATTAATCTATATGAATATATTTCCGGATTCTGGTATGGTTAGAGTTGGAGATTATGATTCAAAAACTATTAAACCGCGACAAATTCCACTTTTAAGAAGAAAGCTTGGAATTATATTCCAGGATTTCAAATTACTGCAGGATAGAAATGTTTTTCAGAATCTTGCCTATGTTTTAGACGTAACAAGAACCCCGGCAAAAGAAATTAAGAGAAAGGTTAATGATGCACTTGCTGATGTTGGACTCTCGCATAAAAGATTAAATAATCCTGAGCATTTATCAGGCGGTGAACAGCAGCGTGTTGCAATTGCAAGAGCGATTCTTAAAGAACCTTCGCTCATTTTAGCTGATGAGCCGACCGGAAATTTAGATCCAATTACATCAGATGAAATTTTGGAGATTCTAAAAAGAATTAACCGAAAGGGGACTGCGGTTTTAGTTGCAACGCATAATTATGATCTAATCAAAAAAGCTAAAGAGAAGATAGTTAAGTTAGAAGAAGGACGAGCCATTAAAGTTAAGCTAAAAGAAAAAATAGAATAGAGCTTTAACTCTTTTCCAGTAGAATTATTATTTTCTCACTCACAGTATCTATATTTCCAATTCCGTCAACACTTATCACGTTCCCATTCTGTTGATAGTGTGCCAGTACTGGTTTAGTATTTGCTTTAAATACTTCTAACCTGTTTCTTATCACATCTTCATTATCATCATCTCTAAGATAAAAACTATCCTTAGCCCCACACTTAGGACAGTTTTCCAAACCTTTAATAGCATCTAATGATAAAAATTTCATTACATGTTTTACAGGCTCGCCTATTGCCCAGCCGGTTTACTAATTCCTCATCTTCCGCTGTAATATTTATTACTTTCAGATCATTAATGTGGAGTTCTTTTAGTAACAAATCGAACGCGACTGCCTGTGCTTCTGTTCTAGGATATCCATCCAGCAAAAAACCTTTAGAACAATCAGCTTCGTTTAGTCTATCTTTAATTATTCCAATCATAATATCATCTGGAACAAGGTCACCCCTGTTCATAATTTTCTGGGCTTTGATACCTAACTCGGTTTTATCTTTTACTGCTTTTCTTAGAATATCACCTGTTGAAATATGGGGAATTTTATATTTAGAGGAAAGAAGTTTTGCCTGAGTGCCTTTTCCAACACCGGGTGCACCGAATAATGTTAAACGCATGATAAATCTTTTTTTTTTGATAAGTTAAACTTATTATTAAAAAGATTTCTAATCAAGTTGATGTTTTATTAGGAGGGTTTTTGATTTTTTAAATCTGTAAAAAATAGATTGAGCAATCTCTTACTTTCTTCATCATGAATGCCGGTATATACTTTTACTTTATGGTTAGTCTTTCCATCGTCTGCAAGATTGTAAACACTGCCGCAAGCGCCAAACTTATTGTCGTGCGTTGCAAAGTAAAGAGTTTTTATTCTTGATGCCAGCAATGCACCGGTACACATAATGCAAGGTTCGAGTGTAACAAAAAGCGAGCATTTACCAAGTCTCCACTCACCAAGATGGTTTGCTGCAGCAGTGAGAGCTATCATTTCCGCATGAGCTGTTGCATCATTAAGTCTTTCAACCTGGTTATAGCCTCTACCGATTATTTTATTTTCTTTAACCACCACTGCCCCAACTGGAACTTCATTATCTTCTAAAGCTTTTTCTGCTTCATGTAACGCAGAAAACATAAAACGGTATATCTCTTCAGAAAATATCATTTAATAAAAAAACTTAGTTGTATGAAATATAGAATAAGGGATTTTGTGGGAAGATAAGCGAAATATTTTTCAGCTTTTGGATGGTATAATCTAAAGTTAATAATTAATGAAATTCACCATTAGAAGCATCCCAAATATTTGAATGATAATTATTAACGTTCTTAATATTCGGCGATACTAATCAACCAAAAAGTAATAACCGCTACAATTGCAAAGATAACTATTCCAATAATCATAAAGCCCTCAATGAGTAAAGTAACCAAAATCACATATTCATGCAACCATATAAGTGTGATCCTGATTAAGATTATTTTTGTTTAGAATTCCTGCTTTTTAGATTGCCCTCTAAGAGCAGAAATTCTAAATGTTTAGCATAACAAGTTTTTAATTATCCAAATTAAGTGCCAATTCTTTAATGGCAAAAACACTTAAATTTAGTTAAAACTCAATGAATATCAGACATTTAAATATCAGAATGATACACCTTTTGAATTTTCTGGATGCACAATAATATGATTTTTACTAATGACTTAAAGTGATATAAAGCACATATATATTAAAAATAATATAACGGATCTAATTCATAAATTCTTTTGGATATGTTTTAAGTTATGCCCAAAATTCATTTGTTCTTCCATACTGCACGACCAAACCAACTGACCATTCCATACAGTAATATCAGGACAACCATCACACATATTTTGTCTGCCATCCTCAAAAAAATCCACGGGTTGAATTATCATTACAGATTGGTAATGTAATCGCTTGAAAATATTTAAAGGATTTTTATAAAACTTAAAAAATGTTTTTCTTAATTTTTTATCAAACGCGCCCATCAACAAGCATCAACTTGCCTTTTCTTGTATCTTTTGGTTTTGCATAGGCAAGGTATTTATTGTAGAGCAGGTGGTTAAACATCTGCACTGTTTCAATTCCTTTCCTTCCCATATAACCATAAATTTTCTTCTTTGTGCCAAGTCTTCCGGTTAACAGCCATTTAAAGGAATCAGGTTTTTCGGAGCCGTTTAAGATAAGCGCACGGATCAAACTCAGGATTTTCAGTTCTTAAAAGTTCAACTATTTCAGGAGCTTTAATATCCGTCCTGCTGGGAGGATCATCATTATAAACCAATTCACTCATATCAATTTTTTTTGGTCCAAGATAAAAATCAACTGTTTCATTATTAACTGCACGGTAAAGAATAAATACCATTACATGAACTATATCAATATGTTCCTGTGCCCATTTAACCATTGCAGGTATATACTTCATCGTATCTTCATACACAGTTGAATTAAAAGCACACGAAATATTTCCCGCTTCAGCCAGCATGTTTGCGTAATGTAATCTTAATTCATTCAGTTCAACTTCATTTTTATTTTTCCATTCGGTCTTCCTTGCTTGCTATCTACATGAAATGTAAAACCAAATACTCCTGCTTTTTTCAATTCAACTAAAAGTTCTTTTGTTAAAGCCAATCCGTTAGTATTAAGAATCGGCTTCATTCCTCTTTTCTTAACTTCCTTTACAATTTCAATTATATCTGGGTGCGTTAAGCGGATCTCCTCCTGCAATCGATACTCCATCTGCTTTTCTTAATTTTACAAATACATCAAGTTCTTCTATAACCTGCTCTAAGGATTTATGCCCTTCTTTTTCATTTAAGCGGTAACATCCTTCGCAATAAGAGATTACATTTAGATGTAGGTTCAAGCCACGAAATTGAATTATCGGTAAGATTCCATGGCAGCCTGTAATAATCGAGATGATTTAGATCAGTCATTTTCCCTCCTAATTTGTTTAAGATTTAATTAAGGGAATCATTTTTATATTCTATTTGAATAAATATTAGGTTCAAATGTAGATTTTATTCTTTTCTAAATCAACACATCTCGTTCAATAGATTGCTAATTAGAAACTATTATGAATTATAAACAGTAAACAGATTATATTCATTTTGATATTCAGATCTAATAATAAACGAAATTGAGAATAAAATATTGGTTGGTGAATCTCCTGTAAGATTAAATAGTTAGTGGTGCTGTTAGAGTAAAGCATTTGCACATCTTATTCGCTTCCTTCTTATTATGATGAAGAGAGTAATTGAATACTGCTTCATTTTTATTTACATTTTATTAATTATGCTGAAAAGAATAAAGAGTAAATGATTGTTGAGATTAGTGCTGAATTACATTAGTTTGAATATGAAAATACGAAAACCCCTATTTCTGCATAACAACAATACTGGCTGGGGAATGCTTTGATTTGGCGGAAAAGCGTAGCCGGAGATGATTTTATATATACGGCTAATTATATATTATTTGACTAATAATAAGAGAAATTAAAATTTTAACAAAAGTAATATTACTACTTTAAAGTTATGATATTACTAATTAATAAACGGTTAATATTGCAACTTTAAAGCAGTTTAAGCCCAGGTTATATAGCTAATTATAAAAACAAAGGTTGTATGAAAAATATTTTTAAATACATACTGACATTTACAATAACTTTTTTTTCAAGCTGTGATATTCTTGATTCTGATGGTTCATTAATATCTCCCTTAGATAGCAAAGTTAATTTCAAAGTTATAGAGTCATTTGATAATTACGAGTCTGTTTCAATCCCTCAAATATTTATTGAACTTCAAACAGAAAAAATATATGGTTGTTACAATTATAGAATTAAAACAGATTATAAAGTAAATGATAGAAGTATAGAAGTAGATATTATCGGCATTGATAAATCTCGTTCATGTGCAACAGCTTTAGGTCCAGCAAAGGATCGTATTAAACTTGGCCAATTGACAGGTGTTTATGGAATCAAAATGTCCTATAATAATTTTGATGATAAGTATAATTTGCTAATATCCGATTCGTTAATAATTCTTGATGGTAGAGAAACTTCTAATACAAAACCTTTAATTCATTTTGTATATAGATATCCTAAAAATTCATTTGCATATTTATGTGGCACAAATCTTTCTGATTCATCAGTTTGTTCTAATTTTATAGATACTTTAAAAAGTGTAATAAATTTAACTTGAATTTAATTTTTCTGAGATTGCTGAAATACCATATCCTACATCAAGCCAAGGTCATCAATACGATGCAGATGCAAGATATTTTTATTATGAAAATGAAAATGAATTTAATCGAATTGAAGATGTGATGAAAAGCTATAAACAAAATCATTCATTCAATGCTGGAATAACCATAATTAATTGGATGAATAAAAAAGTTCGTAGTTGGTTATTATAAAAGCCATATAACCAGCAACTCAAAGCAACCGCCATTATTATTTGGCGATTTTTAGATTTGGTGAGATGGTAACTCGTTAGAGTTTGTTGTTATAGTGTGATTAGCTAACAAAGTTGAAAAATAAATTTGGGTGCACTAAAAATGCTTGCATTACTTTTCTTGGCAGCGCTTTAGTTGCATTGCCGTTATATTGCTAATATTTCAAACCAGTAAATGGTTAACTTTAATTCGCAACAAGGTATGTGAAGAGCGTCCGGTTCTTTGGGATTTTGCAGGTTTATCAAATGAAACAGTTTATGAACAGAGCCCGGTAATATAATTTGATTTCTTCATATTCAGTAGAAAAATCCGTATTTCTCTTGAAAATATTGTTTAATTCTATTATAACCTTAATGCGATCCCAGGTAATTAATAAAAAGGATTGATATGTATGCCATAGAAACAGATAAACTAACCAAGTACTATGGTAAGGACAGGGGGATAATCGATCTTAATCTGAAGATAAATGAAGGTGAGATCTTTGGATTTATTGGTCCCAATGGATCAGGAAAGACTACCACGATTCGTCTTTTTCTTAGTTTATTATTTCCGACGAGTGGTAGCGGGAAGATTTTTCATTATGATATCGTAAAGGACGGTCCAAGAATTAAAAAAATTGTTGGTTTTATACCAACAGAAGTGAATTACTATGAGAACATGACCGTTAAGGAACTTATAGAATATTCTGCCCGCTTTTACAAGATTTCACTGGATCATCGTTTTAATCAGTTAGTTGATGCTCTGGATCTCGATCTGTCCCGAAAAATTGATGATTTATCCATGGGCAATAAAAAGAAAGTAGCGGTCGTCCAAAGTTTGATTCATAATCCCCGATTGCTTATCCTGGATGAGCCTACCAGTGGATTGGATCCGCTTATACAAAATCATTTTTTTGATATTCTCAATGAACAGAATGAAAAGGGCACAACCATCTTTTTTTCTTCACATGTTCTTAGTGATGTCGAGAAGTTTTGTCATAGAGTAGCCTTTATTAAAGATGGAAGGATTGTTAATGAAGATGACATTAATTCTCTAAAAGAAAAACTTTTAAGTCGGATTACATACCGACTTAAGGAAGGGAAAGATGACATCACATTACAAACACCGGGTGTTATTTCAGTAGAAAAAAATAAAAATAGCACCTCCTTTCTCTATAAAGGGGAAATATCAATATTATTAAAAGAACTTTCCCAGATGCCAGTTGAAAAAATTACCATTACTGAACCGGATTTAGAGGAAGTCTTTATGCATTACTATGAAAGTGATTCTCGAGAAGGGGATAACTAGATGAATTTAAATTTATTTTTGAAAGAACTTAAAAATAATTTAAAGGGAACTGTTATAACGAGTCTTGTGGTTGTGTTATACATTGCTTTTTCTTTTCTCATATATGCATCGATGAAGGAAAATATATCAAAGGTTACAGATTTTTATTACATAATGCCGGAATCATTTCAGGTGGCTTTTAATTTTCACATTAACCAATGGGATAATGTGTTAGGGTACTATGTTACTTATTTTGTTTATTATATTCCTATTATTACCGGATGCTATTCTATTATTCTAGGTACGAAGCTATTATCTAAAGAAGAACAGAATAAAACAGCTGAATTTTTATTATCCCGTCCGCTATCAAGAAATCAAATTATTTCCAGCAAACTCCTTACTTTTTTTATTCATATACTTGGCATTAATCTGCTGGCATTTGTTACGGGTGTATTTGGCTGCGGATTCGTTTCAGATTGGGAATTTAATTTAAAATCTCTAACAATCCTGCACACTTATGGCTTGCTGATATGTTTGTTATTTGGAATATTGGGCTTTTTTATAACAGTAATTATGAAGCGTGCTAAAGCCATTACAGGAATTGGAATAGGGATCGTCCTGGGTACATACTTCTTTGATGTAATGATTCGGGTATTTGGCGAGGTTCAGTTCCTCCTTTACCTTACTCCTTTTAAATACATCAATCTTGAAGCACACTCTCCGGATTATGGCTTTGATGCCTGGCGATTGATATATTTTTTCGGGATTTCTAGTTTACTGATTATTTTAAGTTATGTGTTTTACAGAAGAAAGGATATTCTGGTTTGATGATCATAATCTATACGTTATTGGTAATCCTTAATAAATAATACATTGGCAAGTTTACTTGCAAAGGATTCGTTAAGGAGCAATATAACATGTGCCTCAAGCCGAAAGCCCGCCATAGACGGGTAAACCGAGTTAAGCACAAAACCGTTATATGGCTGAAAGGATAGGATAGTGACTATGTATTTAAAATTTTGTATCGTGATGGTTATATTTTCTCAGACATTATTCACTTTGTGTCATGCACAAGAAAACACAAGGGATCAATCTGATTTTCCGGTGCTAGAAGGTCCTTACCTGGGGCAGAAGCTGCCGGGGAAAACAGCCCAACAATTTGCAGTCAATGTCTTCAACTCCAAATACCATGGATTCCACAGTAATATTATTTTTTCACCAGACGGTAAAGAGGCTTATTGGCAATTGAATAAAGGTTATGGCAGCAGGTTACAGGGGATATTTGAATCAAGGTGTGAAAATGGAATTTGGACAAAACCAAAGGTTGCATTTTTTTCGACTTTAGTTGAGGGCGGCATGGATGACTCTCCTTTTATTTCCCCTGATGGCAATAAGTTCTTTTTTCTCTCATATCGTCCGATAGAAAAAGGCAATACACTGCAAAAGTGCAACATCTGGATGATGAATAAAACCGAAGAAGACTGGTCAAATCCAAAACCATTACCACCAATAGTGAATTCTCTAAAAGGGATCCATTGGATGCTGTCTACTGATTTACATGGCAACCTATATTTCGGCACATGGAAACCGCGAGAAGACGGGAATACAACAGGTGATATTTATTGCTCTAAGTATGAAAACGGGCAATACACCAAACCGGAAAACCTTAACTCCGAGATCAACGTTTCGGGATATAATTATAGCCCGTTCATTGCCCCTGACGGCAGCTATTTGACTTATAGTAGAAGGGAACCTTCAAAACCTATAAAACTATTTGTCTGCTTTCGGAAAAGTGATGGTAGATGAACTAAGCCCAGAGATTTAAGTAATATCATCGGATTGGATGGTATAAATACAGATATACTACAAGGTGATTGTCCGTTAGTAACATTAGATGGTAAATATCTTTTTTTTCGGGATGATTTAAACGGAAGTTTAAGGCCATACTGGATGGAAGGCGGATTTATCGAAGAACTGGGGAAAACTGTCTTGAATGCAAGATAGTGATATTTATAAATTATAAAAAAAGAATATAAAATTTAAGTATATTCAAAAACAACTTCGTTATACTAAATAAAAAAATATAAATGTTATAAACATTAATGGAGGTCATTATCTCAACAGAAACAAATAAATATTTATATTCAGGTGCTTACGCAATGGTGCAGCTGCACGAAAAACATTTGCGATCATTTTTGAAAACCTGGAAGAGAGCAAAACAAATTAACATAAAACTTCCTGAAACAGAAGATAAAGATTATGAATCACTTGAAACATTGCTTCGCCACGTTTTTCGTGCTGCAAGAGGATATATGACCTGGATGTGTGATAAATTAGAATTACCTGATCCTAAAATTGGTCCCAACCCAAAGCCGAGGAAATAGAAGAAGCTGCAGATACTTATCTTGAACACTTAATTGAAAAATGGAGTGATCCGTTGAAAGATGTTCCAGCAGAAAAATTTGAAGATAAACTTTATACTGCCCGCTGGGGAGTTGATTACTGCATAGATGCAATGATGGAGCACGCAGTAATGCATCCAATTCGCCACGAATTCCAACTTAAAAATTTGATTGAGAAGCAATCAGGATATTAAGATTAAATAAAACTTTACTATTTGCTATCCAGTATAATTTATTGGTTGTAAAACTCCATTTACTTTTGATATAAATTCCTACCTAAATTTCTGAAGTTAAGGTTTTATTTCTATTTTGAAATTGTATAAATGGAATGTTTTTTGAAGATATTTTGTGTATTTACATTAGAGTAAATATAAAATTAATTTGAAATTAAAATTTACCCTATTATTGAATAATTCTGTTAAAATTACCTTATTTTTTGTTTCATTTTAGCAGCAATGTTTCCTGTTGAGAATCTTTACTCAAATTCATCCGGGAATGAAGATGGTTCAGTTTCTAAAACCGGCAATTACGGAAATATAATTATTACTACCTGGGCAGATGATAGAAATGCTGCTTTTTCATTTTCATTTGATGACGGGTTTATTTCACAATATGAAAATGTTCGCGGAATACTAAACCAATATGATTTTAATGGTACGTTTTATATTCTTCCACCGTTTTTAACAGACACTTTGCCGGGAATATGGCGCTACGGAACCTGGCAAATGTTTGAAGAGATGAGCAATGAAGGTCACGAATTAGGATCACATACTTTAAATCATGATCACACTTTCTCAATTACTGTTGGAGATACTTTAACTCCCGGTACTATGCACTACGAAATGTACCACTCAAGAAAAATGATAAATGAAAGAATTGCGGACTATAAATGTATAACATTTGCGTATCCTTATGCAGTTCATAATGGATTGGTAGATTCTTTAGCAAGCATTTATTATGAATCTGCAAGAGCGATCGGGGATTTTCCAAATCCCTATGAAATAATCGGAAAAGATTGGTATCACTCTTTCTTCATACCAGATAGAATTTGATTTGCCGAGGAATTCACCTGATGATGATCTTGATGAACTGAATGCTTTTGTTGATTGGATAGGCAATTCAATTACAAATGGAGAGTGGGGAATTCATTTAGCTCACGAAGTCGTTCCTTTCAGCGAAATTAATGCTCTTTTAAGTGAAGGTGCACATCATCCAATAAGTAATGAATGGCTAAGTTCGCTTTGCAGTTGGTTGGATACGAAGAGAAGCAATAAGGAGATTTGGATAGAAACAATTGTAAATATTACAAAGTATGTTAAAGAACGAGAAAGTTTTTACTTTAATGTACTTTCACAAAATAATGAATCAATCGAAATTGAAGTAGGGGATAATCTTATTGATGAAATTTATGATTATCCGCTTACCGCTTATATAAACGTTCCACCACATTGGGATTATGTGCTTCTTGAGCAGGGCGGCAGAACGGATGTGCTGGAATCATTTTATAATGGATACTTCTACGGTTGTAATGGGTAGAGTAATTCCGGATGGAGGAATCGTAACTATTAGTAGATTCGATCCGAATTATATTGCAGAAAATGAATCTGGACAACCTGATGATTTTGTGTTATTCCAAAATTATCCAAATCCGTTTAATCCTATCACCAAAATTGGTTTCAATATATCTGAATATGGGATTTGTATCGTTGAAAGTTTATGATGTTTTGGGAAATGAAATTGCAATGCTTATTAATGAAGAAAAACCTTCTGGCGAATATAATGTAATCTTTGATGCATCTTCATTAACATCGGGAATTTATATTTACACACTCCAATCGGGCAGTAATTTTACTTCAAAGAAAATGATGTTTCTCAAATAATATTTTCCCCCATTAAACTTTTTTTGATAGAATAAAAAATCCCCTCACTTGAGGGGATTACTTTTTAATAATTGATAAGATCAATTGAAGTTAGCTAATCATCATCGTCCTCTTCTTCATCTTTATACTTAAGTACTAGTTCATATCCCATCTGTTTATATATATACAATTGATTATAATAAACCCATTCTTCTACATATTTTCCACCCTCTATTTTTACAATACCAACTCCATTAAACTCTACTTTTTTGCCTGTTGCTGGCATGTTCTCATTTAAAGGTCCGTCATTTGTTCCTGTTGCAGTCCAAAGCACAGCAAATCCATCTTCAAATTTCATAGGTTCACCAAAGGTAACTTCAAAATCCGGGTAAGCATTGTAAACCCACTTAACAAATTCTTTTACTTCCTCAGGTCCATTTGAATCGCCTATATCAGCATTATGTCTAACACAATTATCAGTATATAGAGTGCTGACAAGCTCTATATCCCCACCTTTCCATAGATCTGTAGTACCATCCCTCAAACTCTGAATTTCTGCATCAGTATATGTTCTCTCTTCCTGCACTGTACAGCTGGTTGAGAATAAGTAAAGCTATTCCTAAAATAAGAATGCCGATTAGATTTTTCATAGCAAGCCTCCTATTATTAAATAATATTTAATTATGAACGAGGTTGCTTCTCATAGAATAAGAGAAGTATAGTAGAAGTTTTTTAAGACAGTGATTAGAGAAGAAAAATACAAGACAACAATATTATGGGCAGTAACTTATTATTGTTAAATAAAAGTACATTTCCCATTATGAATTGCAAGAAGGATACAAATATTAATGGGAGAATTTATAAAACTTCTTCTGACGAATTATAATTACAGGATTCTATCATCTATTGCTAAATGATTTATACTTGTTAATAATAAGATCTTTTGGTGAAGACAAAAAAAAGACCGCCATATAGACGGTCTTCTTAGCTTTCCCTCACCTACAGTAATTGTAGGTTAATTAATTTGTTAAATCATGCATCTCCGATTTTGACTTTTGAATGCCTATCAGAGATGATACCACAAAAACTACTAGACCAAGAACAATTAAACCAATAAATAAATAGAGTACCATAACATCCCTCAATTGTTTTTAATTTATAGTATTCAATCACTATGCCAATAAACAAAAAGGTGAAAATGTTTATTTTTTTAAGAATTGCTAACTTATTTTTACTATATCTGTATTTATTTATTGTATCTAAATGAAACTTAATAATGGTTGTTGTTTCAAAACTAAATACTCTTAACAACCTAAATTATATACAATTAAGTTTTAGAACATCCTTCACTAAAGTGTATCAGTAGCTTCTAGTACTTCAAAAATTAAAACTCTATGCTGAATAAGTATTTCTACATACCTGTTTTCATCTAAATAAAAATTCAAACTATACTGCTCGTGAGTGGGAGTGAATATCTCGTTAGGCATAACTTTTAACATTTCTGTTTCCTCACCATACTGCCTGAATATTTTCCAAAGTATTTTAAAAACTTTACCAACACCACTTTGTAACGAAGTGCCCCAATCTTTCTGGATTTTCACAACGCGTTTATTTCTGAAATTAATAATTCCAACGGGTTTTTCACTTCCTTTATGAGAGAGAAATATGTTGCCGTTTTCATCCTCTAACTCCATGTATATACTGTAATCAATCATATTTACGATCGTTTCTTTATCCATACCAAGTTCAATATCCAGTCCTGCCATATGCATAGATTGCTGTTGTGCAAAAGAAAATCCGGTAACTAATAAAAAGAAAAAAATTAATTTCATTTTAACTCCAGTTTAATAATTTTTACTATTTACATTATTATAAAAATCTTTAATAACCATGGTAATATTACTTAATTAAAGCGCTACATTACTAACAATTTAGAAGATGAAAATTATTCCCGGTTGATTTCTATTTCCAGCCAGTCTTCCAGGGTTGAATAAATTATTTCCTTTTCATCATTGGAAAAGCTGTTAATTCTTGTTCTATGAGATCCACCTTCTTTAACCATTTTTATAGAATTTGTTTCTCCGGTTAGTTCGACTGCGGCAGCAGACCAGGTATCATTTTCGCCATAAATAAATAGCATGTTGTTTCCCTGCTTTTGTACCCATTTGTTAATATCATGCATCAACGAGCAATCAAAAACCATGTTGTTATTTTTAGGTAAAAATATTTTACTTGTTGGTTCTTTAACTTCTTTAAGAAGATGCTTAAAGTCGGTAATATCGTAACCATAGTATCCCATTTCAGTATATGCCTGGTAAAAGAAAGGAGCGATTGGTTCAAGTCCCTGGTCAGAGAAATAACTGAATGATGAATTTGTCTCCAGGTGTTTTAAAAGTTCTTTGTTCGATGCATCTGTTAGTGGAATATCACTGCACTTGTCATTTGCCCATTGCCAAAAGGCGAAGGAATATTCCAGAACAATATATTCAAATATCATTCTTTCATTTCCGATTGAATAAGTGTAGCCCTTCTTTTCAGCTCTTTTCCTGAACATCGGGATAAGCTCATCAGCTCTTATTAAAACTTCCCGCTGAAATTGAATAATATTTTCACGGCATTCCTTTGTACCAACATTTCTTAGGAAGTGATAGATACGCGGATCTTCTTCTGCTAAATTTAATGGTGCAACATAAGGAACAGTTACCAGTACATCATCCGGATAAAAGTATCTATGGAAGATTGCAGATTGCCCGCCCTTACTAATTCCTGTACCGATCCAGTTTTCCTGATAAATATTTTTAAATGATTCAATAATATTATGATGATCAGCTGCGGCGTTTTCAACAGTTAAATGTTTCCATTCCATGCTTTCCGGTTTAGATTCACCAAAATATCTGTGTTCAACAATTATCCTGTTGCAATGCAAGTATTTCTTCCAGTTCGCCCGGTCTGTTGTAAGTTAATAATATAGCCATCCATTTCAATAACCATCGGTAAAGATTCATCCCTGTGCGACAGGTAGAGCTTTTGTGTAAATTTTTCTCCATCCGGATTATGATGATCTACCGGTTGTTCGATAAAAATTTCGAATGCTTCTTTAAAATCTGAACCTGGCTCAATGATTTTCACACTAACAACAGTGGGTAATGATAAAATCTCTTTCCTTCAGATCATCTTGGCAAACAACGGATTGAAGAGAAATAGCTGATTAAAAGAAATGAGAAACTCCAGTAAGATTTTTAACTATGATTTTCATATCTATATAATCCTTCTAATTACTATTAAGATTTTAGTTTTATTTTTTGTCAAACGATATAATTGAGAAACTAACACCCCAGTTAGCATTAAAACACATCCTATTAATCCTCTTAACGGAATTGCTTTCATCCAATATAAGCCAGCCTCCAATTAAAGCAAATACTGCTTCAAGACTCATAATAATTGCAGCATGTGCCGGATGTGCTTCTTTCTGTGCAACAACCTGCAATGTATAGGCGATTCCTACAGAACAAATCCCGCGTACAAAATATGGGATTGACGCATCGTAAATATTATTGATTGTTGTTGTTTCTGAAATTACAGCAGCAATAAGACTAAGAAATGAACAGATAATAAACTGGAAAAAAGCGAGTTGTATAGGATCAGTTTTAGGAGATATTTTACCAATGAGTAAAACATGTGATGCCCAAAAAAATCCACTAATCAAAACAAGCATGATCACCAAGATCCGATTGAGAATGATTCTGTTACACTTAAGAAATATAATCCCGATACAGCAATAATGGCACCAATCCATGTTCCAGCAGAAGTTTTATTTTTTAAGAATAAACCAAACAGTGGAACAAAAATTATGTAAAGCCCGGTTATAAATCCTGCTTTGCCTGCAGTTGTATAAACCATTCCGATTTGCTGAAAAGTTGAACCAAGAAAGAGAATTATACCGGCTACAAATCCTCCATAAATAAAGTATTTATTTTTAAGATAAGAATAATTTTCTGAAAGTCGAATTTCCGTTTTTTATTAAGAACCAGGAAGGGGAGTTAAGGAGAGAGCCACCAAGCGCAAACCGTATCGCATTAAAAGTATAATGGACCAACAAATTCCATCCCCGCACGTTGGGCAACAAAAGCGAATCCCCAGATAATTGCTGTAATAAAAAGTAGAATGTTTGATTTCAATTACGAATTTAGCTTTCGATTAATGAAGCTTCAATTAAAATATTTTTTAATTCTTGCTTGGCTTTCTCATCCAACGGATTTAAAGGAAGTCTTGGATTTCCACCATATAAACCCATCATATCCATTGCAGCTTTTAGTCCTGCTACGCCGAAGGTAGTTGTTATTGCTTTATTTACAGGTACCATTTTCTTCTGTAATAGTTCAGCTTCCTCCATTTTTCCTAGATGGAACAGTTTCTGTATGTTGATACATTCTGTGGGAGCAATATTTGCCAGGGCAAGGATGCCACCGCATGCACCATCCTTTAATCCCTGGAGTAAAACTGAACCTGTTCCAACGAAAGTGTGAAAATCATTTGCAGTTCTCGAAATAAATTTTGCTGTTAGTTCTGTATCTCCTGAGCTATTTTTTATTCCCACAATATTATTATGTTCAGAAAGTTCAGCAACAGTATCAGGGTGAATATTCACATTTGTAAATTTAGGTACATTGTAAATTATAACAGGAATTTTCACTGAATCAGCAACGGCTAAGTAATAATTAATAAAAGTTGAGTGGTTCATTTCGGATTTGAAGAAGGAGGGGGTAATAATGAGGGCATAATCGGCTCCATTTTTACTTGCTTCATTCGTTAAAGATATAGTTTCTTTAATTGAATCTGTGCCAGTACCAGCTATTACAATTTTTTCGGAAGGAACGTGCTCCCGAATAAAGGATATCATCTTCAGTTTTTCTTCTTTTGTTAAAAATACTGACTCACCATTAGAACCGAGCACAACATATCCTGCAAGATTCATTTTGGATAAATTTTCAATATTACTTTTAAGTTTATCAAATGCGACTTCATCATCAATAAATGGAGTTGTAATTGGTGATATAATACCCTTTAATTCTTTCATTATAATATTTTATTTATTCTTTAGTTAGATCTATTTACTTAATAAATTTTTTAGCATAAAACCAACGTTTGCTGGTCTCTCAGCAAGTCGGCGCATATACCATGGAAACCAAGCTTCACCGTAGCTTATCAAAACTCGTACTCTGTAACCATCGGCAGCTAATTTTAACTGTTCGAATGATTTAATGCCATAAAGCATATGAAATTCCATATTACTTTTATTTATTCCCAATCGTGCTCCCTCATCCTCAATTCTCTTAACCAGGTTCATATCGTGAGTTGCAAATGCAGACCGACAATTCAGTTCTTTTAATTTACCAAGAAGAAATTCAGTTATTTTAAAGAAGTTTTCATCTACTTTCTTCTTACTTTTAAAAGCAACTGTTTCAGGTTCCTTATACGCTCCTTTTACAAGCCGGATGGCTGGATTTATATCCATCATTTGCTCAATATCTTTCATTGTCCTGTATAGATAAGCCTGCAAGCATAAACCAACATTATTGTATTGCTTCTTAATCTTTTTGTAGAAGTCAATCGTTTTATCTACATAAGAGCTGTCTTCAATATCAATAAAAACAAAATTATTATGGCTTTTTGTTTTAGCTGCTATTTGCGAAAAAAATTCAAAAGTTTTATCGAAGGAAAGATCAAATCCAATTTGGGTTAATTTCAGTGAAATTTCAATATCCAGGTTTTCGTTATTTATTTTATCAAGAAGAGAAAGGTAATGTTGTGCATTCGCTTCTGCTTCTTCAAGAGTTGTTATATTCTCACCAAGATGCGTAAATGTTGCTGGAATATTATTTTCCAGAAGCTTCCTGGTAGCTGTAATTGCATCTTCCACAGTTTCACCGGGCATAAACTTTTTAACGGCGCGATTGGTAAATTTCATTTTAGGGAATCTCTTTTTCAACCATTCATTTTTAGAACACCATAGCAGTAAATTCCTTCCTAGGCTCATAAAGATTTCTTTTATTTTTTAATTAAAATTATTTCTTTTTGTGGATGAGAAAGCCAATCAGCTCCGTTATTTGTTACTACAACCATCTCCTCGATAGTTGCGGTGCCTCTGCCGGGAACATCCAGCCTGGGTTCAATTGTAAAAATCATTCTTTCTTCTAATGGGAAAAAAGGTTTCTGTGCATATTTCTCCCAGGGTGGACCAAGAAGGGCAGTGCCATCATGCGAAAACCTTCCAACCTGGTGCCCAAGTCCATGAGGAAATTCATCATACCCATTTTTAACAACAATATTTCGGGCAATTGCATCAATCTCCTTTGCGATTACTCCTGGTTTCATTGCCTGTTTTGATGATTCAATTGCATCTACAATTGTATTAAAACCTTTCATAACATCTTCAGGAGCTTCAGTTTCATCATTCTCAAGAATGTAGAAAGTTCGCTGCATATCCGAACAGTAACCATTCCACTTCACTCCAAAATCCATATTGAGGACATGCCCTCGCTCAATTTTTTTATCAGTTGGTGCATAATGAGCGCCTTCAGTTTCCGGTCCTGTAAAAACAGCAGGGCAGACCGCTGGTTCCCACGCGTAATCTAGATTTTGTTTTTCAACTTCGGATTTTATAAAAGTGGCAATCTCTTTCTCAGTTTTTCCCGGTTTGATGAAGCCAGTAACTTTATTAAAAATTTCTTCAGTTACTTTTATTGCTGATTTGATATTATCGATTTCTGAATCTGATTTTCTTCCACGCAATGCCGATACAATTTTCTCTGCAGATACAATCCTGTCTTCTAATCCAATCTCTTTAAGCATGTTGAATATTGTAAGAAACATTCCATGTGTTATGCCGTCCGCAATTTCACTTCCTTCTGAATAATTAAGTGCGATTGATTTCGGATTTATTTTTTTCAGATAAGATTGAAAAGGTTCCTTTATTCCTTCAATAAATCCAACCACAGAATTATACGCCCCGGTTTCTTCAACAGTTTTCTGATCATACTTACCAACTATGGCATGTGCTTTAGCATCTTTAGAAATTATTATGGCAGAGTGCCAGGTAAGATCTGCGGGAACCAAAAAATTAAGCGAGGGATCGCCGTTTATAGCGCTTTCTCGAACAAAGGTTATCCAACAATCGGTGTTAAATTCTGTTAGAAGTTTTTTTGCCTGTTCAACTTTTTCTTTAATGAGCATCATTACTCCAATAATTTAGATGATAAGGTTATTTGGAACCTACCTTAATATGAAACCTTTTTTCAGAGGGTCTTCCGGGTCAATTAAAAATTCATGTTTACCTGTTATGAATGCATTCCCTTCAACTTGAGGAATTACCGCATCATATTCGCCAAACTTTGTAGTTTGATGAATACTGCCAGTAAACTTTGTACCGATTATACTTTCTATAATCATTTGTTCATTTAAATCAATTTCACCTTTAGCATAATGAAGAGCCATTCTTGCGCTGACTCCCGTTCCTGTAGGACTGCGATCCACTTCACCTTCTGCAAATATGCAAACATTCCTGCTGTCTGCATCCTCACTGAGAGGTTTACCATAAAATATTGTTCCATAAAGAAAGCTTAAGTCTTCTTCAAACGGATGTTTGATCGGAAAACTTCTCATCACAGCATTTTTAATTGACATACCTTTTTTAATCAATTCACGGAAGTTTTTTTCTTTCATTTCAATTCCAAGCTCATCTGCATTTACAAATGCGTAGAAAGCTCCGCCAAAAGCAATATCAAATTTTACTTTTCCAATACCGACAACTCAAATTCAATATCTCGTTGTTAATACAAAGGAAGGAACATTATGAAAATAAACTGATTCAACTTTTCCATCTTTCATTTTTGCAAACGAGGTTACTAATCCCGCGGGTGTATCAATTTTAATTTGTGTGATTGGTTCTTTCAATTCAATCATTCCGGTTTGAACAGCAACTTTTGTTAAAGCAATAATTCCGTGTCCGCACATTGTGCTGTAACCTTCGTTGTGCAGAAACAATACTCCGAAATCCGAATCCACTTTTTCCGGCTCTGTAATAATTGCACCATACATATCTGCATGTCCACGTGGCTCAAACATCAATGCTGTTCTTATATGATCCAGGTTCTCCTTCATATATTTTCTTTTTTCAAGAATAGTATTACCCTTTATTTCAGGTACTCCTTCTAGTATGATTCTTAGTGGTTCTCCTGCGGTGTGAGCATCTATGGTTTTTATTTTAAGCCAGTATTTTGGAGAGGACCACTTGTGAAATTGTTCTTTTAACATATAAAAAAAATATATTTTAATTTGAAAGAGAAAATTTTCATTTTAATTCAAAAAAACTTATAGTAATTATTCTTACCATTCTTAGCAATACGAATATATTCGATTACCATCTATCACAATTTGGATTACCAAGTGTTGCACTTCCTTCAACTTTAATTTAATTTTAATTGTATCGAAACAAAATAGCGGGATAAATCATGCCAAAATATACTCTCACTGTAAACGAAAAGAAACAAATTGTTGATGTAGATGCCGGTACCCCGCTTCTCTGGGTTCTAAGAGATAATCTTGGAGCTAACAGGAACAAAATATTCATGCGGAGAAGGAATTTGTGGCTAATTGCATAGTTCACATTGATGGAAAAGCAGAACGTTCGTGTATTCTTAATGTTGAAGATGTTGTTAGGAAATTCAATTACAACTATTGAAGGTTTAGCTGAAAAACAGGATCATCCAATATTTAAAACCTGGATTGAGTTAGAAGTGATGCAATGCGGTTATTGTCAGCCTGGACAAATAATGACGCTGGCTGCAATGCTAGAACAAAATCCAAAAGCAACAAGAAAAGAAATTGATGATGCAATGAATGAGGTTCTTTGCCGGTGCGGAACATATCACAGAATTAGAAAAGCTGTTGATAAATTAGTCGAGGAGGGGCAGTGATGAAAAAATTCCAAAATAAAACGGCGTGATTTTATAAAAGTAGTTGGCTTAAGTGGTGGTGGATTATTTCTTGCATCTTATGTTCCCATTACAAAATGCTATTAGCTAAACCTGGCGATGATCCAAAAATATTTGCACCGAGTGTTTATTTGAAAATAGATTCAAATGGGGTTGTAACTATTATTGTTCACAGATCAGAGATGGGGCAGGGAGTTAAAACTGCACTACCCATGCTTATTGCTGAAGAGCTTGAAGTTGATTGGGATAAAATATTAATCGAACAAGCGGATGCAGATCAAAAATATGGAAGCCAGACAACTGGCGGAAGTACAAGCATAAGAAGAAACTGGGGACCATTACGAGTTGCAGGTGCTACTGCACGTGTAATGCTAATAACTGCAGCAGCTAATAAATGGAATGTTGCAATTGAGAACTGTGATGCTGAAAATGGTTTTGTTATCAATAAACTAAATAACGAAAAATTAAGTTACGGTGACCTCGTTGAGGAAGCATCTAAGCTGCCCGTTCCGAAGGGCATTAAGCTAAAAGATCCAAAAGATTTTAAGATTATTGGAAAGAGAGTGCATAGAGTTGATACACCGGATAAAATTTATGGCAGAGCAAAGTTTGGAATTGATGTTGTAATTCCCGGAATGTATATATGCGGCTGTCGGTCGATGTCCTTCATTTGGCGGAAATGTAAAAAGTGTTGATTCGACTAAATCAAAAACTTATCCCGGAGTAAAAAATGTTGTTCAAATCTCAAATGGTGTGGCGGTAATTGCTGATTCAACCTGGCGTGCTTTTAATGGAAGAGATGCACTTAATATTCAATGGGACTTAGGACCAAACGTAAATATCAATTCTATGGATATTCATAATGAGTTAGTTAAAAAATCAAAAACGGACGGTTATGAATTTCAAAGCAGAGGAGATCTTAATAAAGAGGTTGAAGGCGAAAAATTACTGAATGCTATCTATGAAGTTCCTTTTATTGCTCATGCTCCAATGGAACCGATGAATTGTGTTGCAAAATTTGAAAATGGTAAAGCGGAACTTTGGGCGCCATCACAAAATCCACAGAATGTAAGAAGCGAAGTTGCAAAAGCACTTAGCGTAAGTGAAGATGATGTGACAGTTCACGTTACTTTGATGGGTGGCGCATTCGGGAGAAGATTAGTTAGTGATTTTGCAGTAGAGGCCGCAGAGATTTCAAAAGCATCGGGTAAGCCGGTAAAGCTAACCTGGACACGTGAAGAGGATATGAAATTCGGCTGGTACCGTCCTCCCAGTATGCACGTTTTAAAAGGTGCAGTTGATAATGAGGGAATGGCACTTAAATTTTCTCACCACGTAATTGCACCATCCATTGCGCAGATGCGTTTTGCACCTAATCTGCTGCCTGCACAATACGATATTTTTGAGGGAACTGATAACATCCAATATCAAATACCGAATTTTAAAATTGCCGGAACAGCAATTCCAACCCACGTGCCTATTTCGTGGCTGCGTTCTGTTTACAATACTCAAAATCCTTTTGCAATCGAATCGTTCATTGATGAAATGGCATTTATTGCTGATGACTGATCCTGTCGAATTCAGAAGAAAAATGCTTAAGGATGATTCACGACTTAAAAATGTTTTAAATGTTGCTGCTGAAAAATCGGGTTGGGGTGTTGGTAAGATTCTTCCAAAAGGAAAGGGAAGAGGGATTGCGTTATTTAAGGGATATGATAGTTTTTGTGCGCAAGTTGCTGAAGTAACTGTAAAAGATAATAAAATAAAGATTGATAGAATTGTTGCAGTTATTGATTGCGGCATTGTTGTAAATCCTGATCTTGTTGAATCTCAAATGGAAGGCTCGATAGCATTTGCTTTATCTGCTGCACTGAAAGGTGAAATTACTATTGAGAATGGTGGAGTTAAGCAAAGCAATTTTAATGATTATGAAATACTCACTTACAGCGAAATGCCAACCGTTGAGTTTCATTATATTAAAAACACTTACCGCGTTGGCGGAGTAGGTGAAGTCGGGGTTCCACCGTGTGCACCAGCAGTTTGTAATGCTATATTTGTTGCAACAGGTAAGCGTATAAGAAAATTACCAATAAAACTGAGTTGAAATTAATGAGGATGCCATATTCACTACGTGACATCCTCTAAATATCTTACATCGGCCAAAGCCACCCGAATATCCCAGCGGTAAATAGAGCATAGAGCAGACTATCAAACAAAGATTTTAAAGTTGAAGCCCAACCCTTTTTATACCAGATGCTGTTTTGGATTAGAGCTAAACCATAACCAAGAAAAGCTGTAACACCGACAAAACGAAAAACAGAGAGATAGTGATCACCAGGTTCTAAAGCACGCCCCGAAATGTAGGCAGCAAAAATTCCAACGATTATAGAGAAAACAAACCATAAAAATAGTTGTCCGCCCATTTTTGGTGGTGCGTTTTCCAGTACGGTCATAAGAGCAACGGGACCTTTTTTCATTTTTTCAATAAATTCAGGTGAACTCATTTCCTTCATTTCTTTAGCATGAGGAAAGTGATACTCTCCAGGCGGAATGTTGTGCTTACGTAAGTCATCCAAAACTGCTTCCTCGGATGGTAACGCTTTAAAATCGCTGTTGTGATATTTAAGCACCATATGAATGATTGAACTAAGAACAAACACTGCAGCTGCCGAAAGCAGTATAGGCAACCAAAGTGAAATTATAGAAACCATATCATCTCCTCAATTTTGTTTGTTATTTGTTATGAATTAACCCTCTGCAATAAATATAATAAAAATGAGGTGTGATATGAAAGGATTTAAACTAAGTTTTTTAAAAATGCTAAAACTGGAAATAAATTGAGTTGGTTTTATGAAGTAAAATTATAGGAGTGAAATAATACCGAGTATAATTGCAAAAATTTGTTGCGATATTCCTAAGTATTTTCCAAAATCACCAAGATCATATTTTTGTCTCTTTTTATATTCTAAAGCCAGCGAGTTTCGAAGCGATTCCTTAAATAAATTATATCTATCAATAGTGCCAGATGGTTTATTCAGCGGTGAGAAAAATGTTCTTTGATACAGTATTGAATAGGTTAACTTATTTCTAATTAAGTTAAAATCGGGCTTGTAAATGGTGAATATTTTTGAATCATAATTATAAAATATAGTAGGATTGATAGTATCAAATCTGATTGGATAATTCACACCATTTGAAATATTAAGTGCAGGTGATCTACTCTCTAACGAATCATCCTCCTCCCTCAATTGTGCAAATCCGAGTTGCGCAATTAGAACAAAATAGATAATAAGTACTATTAAATAAGACATACTTTAACACCGAAATTGATGAAAATGTAATACTAATAGTTCATATGTTCAGTTCGTTTAATTATCTCTTCTTGGAGTTCTGGAGTGAGATCAACAAAATAATCGCTGTATCCCGCAACGCGTACAATTAAATCTCTATAATTTTCGGGATGCTCTTGTGCTTCTCGTAATGTTTCCGCATCAACTACATTAAACTGTATATGATGTCCATCCATTTTAAAGTAAGATCGAATTAATGAAACGATTTTATCAATAGAATCCTCATCATCAAATATCTGCGGTGTGAATTTTTGATTTAATAAAGTTCCACCTGTTCTTAGGTGATCAATCTTTGCAGCAGATTTTAACACAGCTAGTTGGTCCGTTTACATCGGCTCCCTGTACAGGGGAGATACCTTCAGAAATAGGAAGATTTGCTAAGCCTGCCATCAGGAGTTGCACCAATTTACTTCCGAAATAAACATGGCTTGTTGTTGGCAAAAGATTGATTCTGAAAATATCCACCTTTCGTATTTGGTCTTCCATCAACTGATTCGAAAATAAGCTTCAAAGATATCTTTTAATATATTATCAGCATAATCATTATCATTGCCATATTTTGGAGTTTCATTTAATACAATGTTTCTCTAAACTTTTCAGTTCCACCAAAATTATTTTTTAACGATTCCAGCATTTCGAGTCATTGTAAATTTCTTTTCATCAAACACATTATACTTAATTGATGTTAAAGAATCGGTTATAGTTCCAATCCCAACACCCTGGATGTAAGATGTATTATAACGTGCGCCGCCATCATTATAATCTTTACCGTTTGTAATGCAGTCATCAATTAGAACAGACATAAACGGGGCAGGGAGGTATTCGAGCATAAAGCCTTTCAATTATCAAGTTACCTTTTATTTTAATATCAATAAAATGATTTAATTGTTTTTTATATGCTTCGAAAAAATTCTTCATAAGTTTGAAATACTTGCAGGATCACCGTGTTTGTAATTCCAATTTTCTTATCTGGTTTTGGATCAACTCCATTGTGCAAAGTGATTTCCAAAACTTTTAACAAGATTAAAATATCCTGTAAGAATATAACTTTCTTTTCCAAATGCACCGGTTTCGACACATCCGCTTGCACCGCCGTTACGCGCATCTTCAATTGATTTACCCTGCCTTAGCATTTCCTGAATGATTGCATCAGTATTAAAAATAGATGGTTGACCATAACCGGTTTTTATAATTTTCAAAGCTCGTTTTATAAATTTATCAGGATTTTTTTTGCTAACCTGCATCATCGAACTTGGCTGTAATAATCTCATCTCTTCAATTACATCAAGCAATAAGATAAGTTAACTCATTAACTGCATCTTCACCATTTTCTTTAACACCACCAAGATTTATTAAGGCAAAAATCAGTGTAAGTATTACTTTCTTTTGCAGTTACTCCAACTTTTGGAGGAGCTGGTTGATTGTTAAATTTAATCCAGAATGATTGAAGAAGTTCTCTTGCTTTTTCTTCTGTTAATAATCCGCATTCAATATCTCTTTTATAAAAAGGATAAAGATGCTGATCAAGTCTGCCCGGATTAAATGAATCCCAGGTATTTAATTCTGTAATAACTCCAAGATGAACAAACCAGTAATATTGCAGAGCTTCCCAAAAAGTTTTTGGAGCATTTGCGGGAACTCGTTCGCAAATTCCTGCCATGGTTTCAAGTTCATCTTTTCTTGATTTATCATTTTCTTCAGAAGATAAATGGTAAAGTAATTTGGAGTAGCGATTTGCAAAATGTATCAGCGCATCAGAGATGATTGCCATCGCTTTTAATTCTTCTCTTTTACTCAATGCTTCAGTATCATTAAAGAAATCAAGATTATTAATTTCATCTTCAATTTTCATTTATAAAATCAATCATTCCCATTTTATAAATCTTATCATCCAGAACTGTATGTCCGGGAGCACGCTGTTCCATAAATTCTGTAAAGATTCCTGCTTCGTACGCATCTTTCCACTCGTTACTCATTTCATTTAGAATTTTATTGCGAATAGATGTGCCATCCCAAAAAGGAATTATCATTTCCTTCTGAAATGTTTTAATTCTTCATCAACTTTGAAAGGAACTTTTTCTCGAGAATTAAGAATTTCAAAATCTTCTAAACTGTGGGTGCATAACTCAGGATATGTGGGTGTTGCTTTTGGCGCAGGACCTCTTTCACCTACAATCAATTCGCCTTCATTAATGCAAAGTACTTTTTTTGAAAGAAGATACTGAAAAGCTTTTGCTCGTGTTACCGGGATAGAATTTTTATTTGGTTCGCTGCTTTTATAAAACTCTGTAAGGAGTTCCGCCCTTTCCAAGGAAATTGATGCTTCTGCATTTAAACTCTGTTCACGCAACGCTTTAATTCTTTCATTCATTTTATCCGCCGATTTTAATTTTCTGTGGAAGAGTTTTGAACTCATCAAATATTTTTTTCATATAACCATTTTCAGGAGGTGTTATATGGGAAAGTTTCCTTTCCTTTTTAAATCTTAAATATTTTCCTTCTCCTGCTCTGTGATAAGGAAGTAAATTTATCTCCGAAATATTTTCCAGTTTTATTAAAAAGTTAATTGTTTCAGAAATGTTTTCCTTTGTGTCAGTGATTCCAGGAACGACAGGAATTCTAATATAAATTTGCTGATTGTTTTCATCAAGCCACTTTAAGTTTTTGTGGATAAGCTCATTCGATGCACCTGTATATTTCTGATGAAGTTCATTACTCATTATTTTCAAATCAAACAGAAATAGATCTGTATGCGAAGATATTTGTTTAAAAATTCTTGTAGGTGCATAACCACTTGTATCAACAGTTGTATGAATTTCGTTTTCTTTGCATTTTTCTAAAGCTGCTTTTAGAAAAACAGGTTGCATTGTTGGTTCTCCACCTGAAAAAGTTACTCCGCCTCCTGATTCTTCATAGAAAATTGCATCCTTTTCAATTTCTTTAAACAATTCTGAAATTATAATTTCTCTTCCAACTTCGTCCTCGTTTAAAAGAAATGGAATGATTAATATTTGACCTGATATTGCAGCCATCAAATTTTTCCGGAAGAATTTTATGGCTTTCCGGATTATGGCACCACCAGCAGCGTAATGGGCAACCCTTAAAAAAAATGGTGGTTCTAATGCCAGGTCCATCGTGGATAGCAAAGCGTTTAATATCAAAGATAACTCCACTTGCATTATTTTTTACTTTAGTCAATCATTCTTCCATTATTAGTTTAATTTCAATAACAAAGCTATTAAATTTTCTACTTAGCAAAAATGAATAAACAAAAAATTACAAAATATCATATTGCTTATATTTCATAACAACATTTAAGGAATTTATTAGTGAAATATCAAGAAACTGGAAGATTTGGTAGAATTACAAAGTCCCTTAGGCGTAACGGATTTGAGAATAAAATGGCTAAGATTTTATCAGATTCTTCTAATTTTTCAACTCTGAAGAGTAAAGAACAAACTAAATATGTTGAAACAGTATTATCGAGAATGGAAGAAGAAATAGGAACTGAAAATACAAAACAAGTTTTGTTTGAATGTGGTGCAAAGTGTTGTGGGAAATCATGGGTTAAATTTGCTCAAACGATATTTAATAATTCAAATTCAGTAGAAAACTTTTTTGATAATTTGAATAGAGAAGAGAAAAAGTACAATACATACATTTCCTATAATGAAGATGAAAATAATATTGAAGTAAAGAGAACAAAGTGCATCTGTGGGCTAATAAATAAAGGCGAGATATTTTCCAATAACAGTCTGTTTTGTTTTTGCAGTAACGGTCATATGTGGGAATTTTTTAACTCAATATTTTCAGTTGATAAAATAAGTTTCGAACAATCAATATTTTCTGGCGCAGATGTTTGTAGTTGGAATATTAAATTAAAAAATAATAATCCAGATGAAATGATATAGTGTTTGCTCTTTCGTCATAGAAATAAGATTTTAATATCTCTTTTAATAAATAAAAAAGCCAGTAATTATGAATTACTGGCTTTTTGTACACCCGGAAGGATTCGAACCCTCAGCCTTCTGATCCGTAGTCAGACACTCTATCCAGTTGAGCTACGGGTGCATATTAACGCTGCAAATATAATATTTAAGCCTTCATTTTACAATTCTAAATATTTTAGACGAAGTTGAAAACAGAACTTGGAGTGCTGAAGACAAAACCTATTGATATTAGAGTAAGCCCATTTTTTTTCCTATTTTTGAGCCGGAGGCTCATCAGTCTTTAGCTGAAACGAGCCATATTAATAAATAAAGGGTAAGAAATGTTCAAAGGTGTAGGTACGGCTTTAATTACGCCATTTAAAAATGATCTGTCTGTTGATTTTGATTCAATTAAGAAAATTGTCCGGAATCAATTAGATAATAAAATTGATGCGCTTATAGTTCTTGGTACAACTGGCGAATCGCCGGTAATAAATTATGATGAAAGAAGGAAAATAATTTCTGCAGTTGTTGAAGAAGCAACCGGCAAAGTTCCCGTTATAATTGGTACAGGTTCAAACGATACAAAAAAAGTTGTTGAAAATAATAAACAGGCAGAAGACCTTAAAGCTGATGGACTATTGATCGTAAATCCTTATTATAATAAAGGTACGCAGGAAAGTTTGTTCGAGCATTATAAATTCATTTCGGAAAAAGCTAACCTGCCTATAATTCTTTATAACGTTCCTTCCAGAACAGGAATGAACATTCTGCCGGAAACTGTTATTAAAATTCATAACGAATGTAAAAATGTTGTTGCAGTAAAGGAAGCAAGCGGAGATATTTCACAAATTGCAAAGCTTATCTCGATAAAACCTGATACTTTATCCGTACTATCAGGAAATGATGATCAGACACTTGCAATTATGGCTTTAGGTGGGGATGGTGTAATTTCAGTATTTTCAAATCCTTATCCAGCTGAGATGAAACAGGTTGCAGATTCTGTGCTAAATAAAAAACTTCCAACGGCTCAAAAATATAGCAATAAATATTTAAGTATGATGAATGCATTGTTTGTTGAAACAAGTCCTGCTCCGGTTAAATATGTTATGGCTAAACTCGGATTTTGTGAAAACAAACTAAGGCTTCCGCTTATTAAAACTTCGCAGCGGGCAGAAGCGTTGCTTGATGTTGAAATTGATAAAATGAAAATTTCGCGAGGATGATATGAAGTACGGTTTAATTGGCGCAACAGGAAGATTGGGAAAAGAAGTAGTAAATGTTTTTGCAGATCAAGATCACGAGCTTGTGTTTGCTTATGATTTAACCGGCGTGTGGATTCAAAAGGATCCGGAAATTATTATTGATGCCTCATTGCCGGAAGTATTTAATGATAGCATTAAATTTGTTAATCAGTTTAAAGTTCCATTAATAATTGCCACCACGGGATTAACTGATGCTAACCTAAAAGAGCTGAAGAAACTATCCGAAACTTACCCAGTTGTACAAAGTTATAACTTCTCAGTTGGAATACAGGTTCTACTTCAACTTACTAAACTGGCTAGCGAAAAGCTGCCTGACTGGGATGTTGAAATTTCTGAAACTCATCACCGTTTTAAAAAAGATAAACCATCCGGCACAGCAAAGATGATGCAGGAAATATTTAAAGATAAAAAAGTGAACACATCTTCATTTAGGTTAGGCAACGTTCCAGGAGATCATTCAATTAGCTTTGCGGGATTGGGAGAAGTTATTTCAATTGAGCACCGTGCAACTTCCCGCAGAACTTTTGCGGAAGGGATTCTGAAATCTGCAGAGTTTGCTATGAAAAAAGAAAATGGTTTTTATACTTTTACAGACGTAGTTTTTGAAAAATAAAAACAAATTGTCATTCTGAGCGACCTTCCTGCCGGCAGGCAGGAGCGAAGAATCTTTTGAATAAGATTCTTCAGTCGTTTCACTTCTTCAGAATGACATAATAAATTTATTCGAAATTTTAGGTTTATAAAATGGATTCTTACGAAGTAATTAAAAAAATATCTGAATCAAAAAAGAAAACTCCTGCAAAAGTTTATCTTCAGGGAGATCTGGATAAAATTGATTTTAGCAATTATGATTTTTACGGTTCACCTGTTTCCGGAATTATGTTTGTTGAATATTATCAACTTGAAAGTTTTATCAAGAAGAATGAAAAGCATATTGCAAAATATCGGATTGAAGTTGACCGACGCAACTCTGCAATTCCTATGGCTGATCTTACAAAATACAATTGCAGGATTGAACCGGGAGCAATCATAAGAGATATGGTTGAGATTGGTGATAACTGTGTAATCATGATGGGCGCCGTTGTTAATATCGGTGCAGTAATTGGTGAAAAAACAATGCTGGATATGAACGTAGTAGTTGGAGGAAGAGCAATTGTTGGAAGCAATTGTCATATTGGCGCAGGAACAGTTTTAGCAGGTGTTATAGAGCCTCCAAGTGCTGATCCTGTAATAATTGAAGATGATGTAATGATTGGTGCAAACGTAGTTATCCTTGAAGGAATTAAGGTAGGGAAAGGAGCTGTAATTGCGGCCGGTTCTGTAGTTATAAAAGATGTTGAACCCTATATCGGTTATGGTTGGTGTTCCGGCAAAATTATTAAAGAAAGTTGATGATAAAACAAAAAGTAAAACTCAATTGATGGAAGAACTACGAAAGCTATAATGAGGGTTATCGTACAAAAATATGGCGGCACAAGTGTTTCTGATGTTGATAAGCTGAAGAAGATTGCTGAAATGATTTCAGCAGTAAAAAAACAAGGATACGATGTTGTCGCTGTGGTTTCTGCTATGGGAAAAACAACCAACTCACTTATTGAAATGGCAAAAAGTATTTCATCTAATCCGCCGCGCAGGGAAATGGATATGCTGCTTAGTACAGGAGAACGAACAACAATGGCGCTTCTTTGTATGGCACTCAGCGATTTGGGAGTTGAAGCAATTTCACTTACCGGATCGCAGGCAGGAATAATTACAAACGACAGACACAACGATGCAAAGGTTATTGAGGTTAGACCTGTTCGTGTGCAGGATGAACTTGAAAAAGGTAAAGTGGTTGTTATTGGTGGATTTCAGGGAGTGAGTTACAAACGTGATATAACTACTTTGGGAAGGGGAGGATCTGATACTTCCGCTGTTGCGCTTGCTGCAGCTTTAAGTGCGGAACGATGTGAAATTTATTCTGATGTGGATGGAGTCTATACAAGCGATCCGAATATTGTAAAAGATGCAAAACACCTTCCCGAAATTTCTTACCAGCAAATACAGGAAATGGCAGAAGCGGGAGCAAAAGTTTTAAATGCACAAGCTGTTCAGTTTGCAAAGGAAGCAAAGATAGCTTTATATGCAAGAAGTACATTCAATCCTGGAAAAGAAACAATCATAAAAGAAGTTTCTATAAAGGAATTAGCAGGATGTACTTGCGGTTGTTTATGAGAAAGAGATAATACGCATTTTTGTAAATAATCCTGGCAAAATTGAGTGGGTAATAAATTATTTTGAAGAGACATCAAATTCCGATTAAAGAATTTCAATTTTCCGGGTTAGGTAAAGGTTCCGGGTACAAGTGTTCCTTTATTACTTCAATTAGTAATGTTCACGATTGGGAAAAAATTAAAGCAACTCTTGAAAATAAACTGAGACATGAAATTTATATAAATGAAAATCTTGGTACTCTTTCGATAATTGGGGAAGGATTTAATAGAAATAGTAATGTACTGAAAGAAACTCTTAATCTTTTAGGTGAAAAAGATATTGAATTATTTGGTGTTGGTACAACATCTTTTAGAATATCAATTCTTGTTGAAAGAGATTTGCTTGATAAAGCTGTAAAAGTTTGTCATCAACATTGGATTGGTTAAATAATTTTATTTTAAATCCTTACCGATTCCTATTTTAGCAAAACCATCTTCTTAACTTCAGAATAAGAATCAGTTATTAACTTATAAAAATATACTCCACTCGTCTGGTTTGTTGCATCCCACTGGAATGAATAGCTTCCGGCAGATAAATTTTCATTCACTAATTCAGCAACTTCCTGTCCGATAACATTAATTATTTTAAGTGATACATTTCCTCCAACTGGAATTGAAAATGATATTATAGTTGTTGGATTAAATGGATTAGGATAATTCTGTTCCAACTCAAAATTACCTGGTAAACTTGTTTGATTTTCTTCAACATCCGAAATTAGTTCACCACGCACAAGACGGACAAAATTATAGATGCGAATAACATCACCCTGTGGACCAAATCCGTGAGGGAAATTATTTGGATTACCTTGTTTTGGATCGCTGCGCTGAGCGCCTGCACCGTGCACATCCATTAAAATATAGTTTCCGGATCCAGGTGGAGTTTCCATAAACCCAAGCGCTTCACCAAAGGCTACATACACAGCTTTAGTAAATTGATGATCAGGGGGACCATCGGCATGTGTAGTGCTTGCCCAGTAGAATGGGTAGTTAGTATCTCCTCTTTCATCAATAATTGTTGATACTTCAAAAAGCGGATCAATTGCTGCAGAATTTGTTGTTTGGAGTGATCTTGTATAATCTACAATACTTTGTAATTCTTTTGCATTGGGTAATCGCCAATCATTAAATCCTAAATAATTTTCCTGATTTTTCTGATATACCCAACTTAATGCTTCTTCCCAGTTTAATCCAGCTCCGTTATCAGTTTTGCTCCACATTAATCCATTTGAACTATCGGTAATAGTCCCATCGTTGTTATCAGTAAAGTTATTCAATCCATAATCAGTATTTCCACGTACCAACCTAAGTTCAAATAATTTATCTGAGCCTCCGGGCATAGTCGTTCCATAACCTTTAATTCTTCCGTCTGCAAAATTTACTCCGAATACAGTAAAGTCTCCGTTCATTGTAGTTCCAACATATTCAGTGCTGGAAACATATTGAGCATCAATAAAACGCTCGCCTGAAGTTTCATCACCATATCTGAATTCAAAATAAATTGTATCAATGAAAGGAATTGAACTGACAGCACTAATTCCGGTTACACCTCTAAAATCAATCAGCGAATACAGTTCTTTAATGCCAGGTAATCTCCAGTCATTAAATCCGTTAAGAGAAAATGTATCTGCAGCAGCTAATGCATCATCGTAAGTAAATTTTTCATCAAATAGAAATTGCTGCCAGATCAAACCTGTATTTAAATCTGTAACTGTTCCATTACTATTATTCTGGAAGGAAAATTGAAGTCCATCATATTGAGCATCTTGTCCGTAGAATGGTTCACCTGGTTGAGGAAAAGAAATTGCCAGGAGAGTATCATAGGTAACATTTTGCCCTGTGTCCACAATCGGATAGGAATTGCTGTACCCTTGTGGTTGCAATTGCATTGTAGAAATAAATAATAGAATAACGACTAATCCTAAATACTTAACCATTGGATAAATTTGCATATCTGCCTCGATAGAAATAATTAACATCATTTAAATACTTAGACAACTTCAATAAAATAATAGTTTAATCTATTTCTTTTAGATTAAATTATTTGCAAAAATTAAACTAAATTAATTTTTAATTTGTTAAATATTTATAAATCATAAATCTTGTTAGACCGAACGTTATGCGTAAAATTTTTTTATTGGTATTCCTTCTTATCGTAATAATTGCTGCTTTAATTTTTCCCCAGCGAAAACCTGGAGAGGAAAGGCGAATGGGGGGAACAATAAAGGGAAGTGTAGTTGATGCATCATCATCCATCCCGATTGAATACGCAAATATATTGTTGCTTAATGTTATTGATACTATAATGATTAACGGAACAATTACAAATCCGGATGGCAGTTTTTTAATTGAAAAAATTAGACCCGGAAAATATTATATTGAAATTAAATTTATGGGATTCAACAGTTGGAGAACTGAAATTGAAATTAGCAGGGAATTACGAGATCATGATCTGGGTGAAATAAAACTTGAACCGGTTACCGTAAATCTCGGGGATGTGGTGGTTGAAGGAAATCGCTCGCCGGTTAGCTATCAGGTGGATAAAAAAGTTATTGATGTAAGCCAGATTCAAACAGTAATTTCGGGAAATGCTACAGATGTACTTGAAAATGTTCCTTCGGTCACGGTTGATATTGAAGGAAATGTTAGCTTGCGTGGAAGCGATAACTTCACAGTCCTGGTAGATGGAAGACCTTCAATTCTCGATCCTCAGGAATCACTTCAGCAAATAGCTGCAAGCACAATTAAATCAATTGAGATAATTACAAATCCTTCGGCTAAATACGATCCCGAAGGAACTGCGGGAATAATTAATGTTATTCTTAAACAATCTAAAAATGAAGGAATAGCAGGAATAGCAAATCTTAATGCAGGATTAAATGAAAAGTATGGCGGAGATTTTTTAGGTGAGTATAAAAATTCAAACATCAGAACTTATTTTGGACTAGATTATAATAAGCGTTATATGCCTGGCAACTCGATGGAAGAGAATATTTACTATTATGAAGAATTAACTTCCTTTTCTAATTCAAACTCAAATATAAAAAGAGGAAGAACACGTTACGGATTTCGTGGAGGAATTGAATTCCTACTTGGCGAATTAGATGTACTTACCTTTGGAGGAAGATACGGTTACAGAGAAGGAGAGCGTTTAGCTACTAAATACTTTACAGAGTGGACAAGTATAGATACCGATGAAATTAATTATTTAAGTAATGGTGATAGAAGCCGTTCAGGTCCTTATTTTTCTTTAAACTCAAATTACACTCATAAATTTAATGCTGATAATGGTCATCAAATAATGAGTGAGCTATATTACAGACACCGCAAATCTGATGAACTAACACTGACCTCCGAATTTTCCGATAGTGCACAGGTAAGCGGTAGAAAAACCACTGAATTTGGTCCTTCATACAGCTTTCGCGGAAAGATTGATTACACGCTGCCTTTTAGTGAGTTTAATAAGCTGGAAGCTGGTTACCAGGGGGAGATAAATAGCTCTGAAGATGAGAACGGTTTTTTTGAATATAACTCTGAAACGAATGAATACGAATACCAACCGCTATTCAGTAATTTGAATAATTACAATCGTACTGAGCATGCATTTTATTCAATGTACTCAGATAAAATTTATGATCTCTTAGTTCAGGGAGGATTAAGGACGGAGTACACTTACCGTTTAATTGAAGTACCGGCTAATAATGAAGGATTCAAAATAAACAGGTGGGATTATTTTCCAAGCTTTCACTCATCTTATAAATTTGAATCTGGACTGCAATTAATGGCAAGTTATTCAAGAAGGATAGAACGCGCGCGCGGCTGGGCTCTTGAACCGTTTGATACGTGGATTGATGGCAATAATGTAAGAAGAGGAAATCCTGATCTTCAACCTGAATTTATTGATTCATACGAAGGAGGAATGCAGACATATTTTGGAAAATTTTCGCTCTCAACTGAACTATATTACAGGATAACGCATAACAAAAGAGAACGAGTGAGATCTATATTTACAGAGAATGTAACTTTAACAACTTTCGAAAATGTTGGAACTGATTATTCACTTGGCGGAGAATTCCTTCTTAATCTTAACCCGCTTGATTTCTGGAACATAAACCTTATGGGAAACCTTTATCATTATAAAGTTGAAGGGATTCTTTATGAAAGAGATTTTTCGCAAACAAGTTTTAACTGGGATACCAGGTTCAACAATATGTTCAGGATTGGAAAATTAACTCAACTGCAATTGAATTTAAGATATAGTAGTCCAACTGTTACAGCGCAAGGAGAACGGAAAGGATTTTTTTCCACTGATATTTCTATAAAGCAGGAGATAATTGAACAAATACTAGCCGTTACATTGCAGGTAAGGGATCTTTTTGGAACGGCAAAATATGAATACACTTCAGCAGGAAGAGACTTTTCCACCTATACACATGCTACCAGAGAATCTCCGGTTGTTATGCTCAATCTGCGTTACACTTTTAATAATTATAAACCTGAAAGAGAGAGACGCGGAGAGAATGGAGAATTTGATGAAGGTGATGATTTTTAAATCCTTTGTTTAACCACTCACAAAAGAGGTGAGAGATCATCATTTATTCTGTCAAACTATTTTCAAGTCCTCGCATCGAAAATAATCAAAAACCCTGTCCAGTTATGGGAAACTTTTTTATATAAGTTTCCATAATGCAGGTTTATTGAAATTATCGTTTAAAGACAATAGGAATTATAATCTGAACTTTAATGGGTTTCCCTCTTTGCATTCCGGGTTTAAACTTTGTATTTAAAACCGCATCCAGTGCAGCTTCATCGCAACCTAAGCTTATACCTTTTATTACCTCTGCTCGCTTTACCGATCCTGTTTCATCCACGTAAGCACGCACAAAAACTTTTCCTTCAATACCGGCTCTTCGTGCTATTTCGGGGTAATTAATTTTTTCCTGGATTGATTTTAAACCGCCAATCGGCTCGGGCATCTCTTCTACAGCGACAAAATAATATGGCTCTTCCTCCTCTTTAATTTCTTCTTTTGGAGGAGGCAGTGGTTTTTGGTTTTCTGTTTTTGTTTCTTCCGTTAATTCATCTTCTTCTACAAGATTATATTCAACAAACTCTACAGGCGGATATTCTACTGGAGATGAAGTTTTAGGAGGAGGAGTTGGTAGTAATTCTTCCTGAATTTGTTTTTGTGATTCAATTTTATTTTCAGTTATAGGTTCGAGTTCACCCACACTAACAAATCCAATAATTATTTCGGTTGTGTCTGGTTCTGATGCTTTTATGGATATTTTTGGTGGATGTTTTTTCACTTTAGGAAATTCCGTTTTAACTTCTGAACCGTTGCCAAGATATAAGTAACCCCCAATTAGAATTGCTGATAAAAATGATACTACGATAGCAATATGATATTTTTTAAATCGGCGTTGGGGAGCAGGATCTTTGATACTACTTTCCTTATTAAAATTATTCGTTTCCTCAGAATCCTCATCAATATTTAAATTAGATACAGATAGAACTTTAGAGGGGGGTTGAACTTGAGTATATGACTTTTTTAAATCTGAGCGAAAAGAATCCGATGATTTCTGTATTTTTTTGTGAGGTGGAGACAACGATCCCCAATCTACCTTTCCCGCCGAAACAAAAACGTTTTGAGACATTTGCTCTGATGTATCATTTTCAATACTATCGCTTGAGCGAGCTTCCTCAAGTTCATTTATCTTATAAACAACTTTATTTCTTGCGTTTACAGTTGGTTCTTCCGTTGTTAATGTTACAGATAAAAGTGCAACAAAATTTCGATATTCACTAAGCTCAAGCCAGGGAAAGTTCTCATCCTCCTGCATAGAAGTTCTTAACTTTTGCAAATCCTGTTTTTTTATACAACCGGCAGCAAAAAGTTGCATAAGTTCTGTTAATTCTTCTTTATTCATTTATGGTAGTTTTGGATTTATTTAGCATTACATTAAACGCAACTTGAAATTTCGATCTAACCATTGATTCAGGTAAATTAAAGTGCTCCGCAATTTCTTCGCTATCCATCCCGGCATAAAGTGAGTAGTTAAGCATTTGCCTTTGAGAATCTGTTAAGGTTTCAAGTAGTGATATTAACTCTACTCTCTTACTTTTAGCGAAATCAATGTTTAACGGTTTAATTCTGGCTGAGAGCTTTGGTAAAATATTTTCAATTTCATATTCAGATGTATACCTGGGTAAACTTGCAGTTCCTTTTTTTCTTATTAATGAATCAACGGTTTTATTTTTTGTTAGTGTTAACAACCAGGTAAAAACACTGTTCGCTTTAAAATCAAAGTGATCAATTCTGTTCCAAATAATTACAAACACATCGGATAGAATCTCCTCGGCAAGTTGTTTATCGGAAACAGTTTTTTTTATTAAAGTAAAAAGTAAGGTTGAGTAGCGGTCATATAATTTTTCAAGTGCGCTGGAATCAAATCCAGCAACCTGCAACATAAGTTCGCCATCCGTTTGTGTTCTCTCAAAAGCCAAAAATGAGTTTCCCGGCTAATATAATTGATAAATCTATTTAAGATTTATGTTGATTTTGCTCAAATAAAGTGCCATTCTAAAGGTTTCAATATGCTTCATGCTTACATCGAATATTATTTTTTTTACCTGTGAATTAATTATAAAAGGTAAAAATGACCTATCAAGAGATAAAGAAATAGTTTTAATTTTTTCGAAACAACACAAATATTACCTCTGTTCCATCAGTATCATTTTATGATCAACCTTATTTTTTAATAATGCCGGGATGAAAAAATTTAAAAATGATTTTATGCTTTTGATTAATGAAGTATTAAAAATATTCAGAATAGAATTTGGTGGCGAGGAAAATATAATTCCGATTTCTTTACTTTCGCAGGAAAATATAATTGATGTTTTGGAAAAGAAACTTGATCAAGATATTCTGTTTTATTTCAACTTGCTGAAGAAGCAGGCGACGGTACAATGAAATTGTTAAGAATGCAAAAATTGTAATAAAATTTATACGAACTTTTGTTTATCACTCATCCACAATAAACTCGCAACCTTTAGGTATTTCCGGTTTAACAAGAAACACATCTTCTTTTAACAAGTGTACAGTTCCGATTGGATAACCTTTTTTCTTTACCACATATTTTTTTAATGTATACGCTACAGGAACAACTCCTGCGGTTTTTGCCTTGCTGTGGTAAGCAGCTAGTGCAGCAGTTCTTTTCAGAACATTTTTTGGAATTGCTTCCTTTATATTTTCAACTCTTAACACAACGTGTGATCCCGAAACACTTCTTGCATGAAACCAGTAATCATTTTGCTTAGAAAACCTAGTCGTAAGAAGATCGTTATTTTTGCTGTCCTTTCCAACATAAACGTTGTATTTATCATCAATAACGTAATGCTTGAATTTTTCCTTTATATTTTCTTTTTCCGGTTTCATTCCTTGTCTCTTTATTTTTAGTTCCTTAATAATAACATCAAGCTCTTTGAGTGAATCAATTTCAGGTAATCTATCTTCAATCTTTTTAAGTTTCTCATAATTGACTTTTGCCTTTTTCATCAACTCAACAGATTTTTCAAATCCAATTCTTTCTGCTTTTGATTTTTCAAACCAGTAATCAATATTTTTTTTCGGTGCCAATTTTGGATTCAGTTTTATATTTGTCTTTTCATTTTTGTTATAGATATCTTCAACTTCAATCTCTTTTATACCCGATTTTAATGATTTTATATTTACGAGAAGAAGATTTCCAAATTTGTTGTACTCATCTTCACTGCTTCCTTTTTCAATTACACCCTTTAAACTATTTAATTTGTTAGAGAGTTTTTTTAATTCCTTATCAAGATGTTTGGTGATTAGTTTTAGCCTTTCAATTTTTCTTTCAAGATAATGTTCTTTAGAGAAGAAATAATTTTGTGCAGAAATTATATCATCAAATACTTCCTTCTTAGTAAAAGGCATACTGCGGAAGGATTCAAAGCCAATATTAACTTCACCGGAATCTTCATCGATGAATAATGCAGGCTGCTTAAATTTAATTTCGTTTAAGACTTTAATTAATTCATTTTGATGACTTGCTTCATCATTCGTTCTTGCTTTTACCTCTTTAATTATTTCTGCACCAATCACAGGGAATTTCTTTCTTATGTTGATTAAATAATATTTGAAAGAGGGAAGTGTGAGATCAGGAATATTAAAATCAGTTGTGAAATATTTATTAAGGAATTCCTTTTTTATTTCAGCTAATGTATCTTTCTCAAGAGTCTTAAATGCTTCAAAACTTTCATTCTCTCCCAAGTAAAAAACATTTGTGTACTTACCTCTAATGGCAAAGTAAAACTCAGCATAACTGCATTCTATTTTTATAATTCTGTCATCATCTGCAATTCTAACCCCTATTATTTTTTCACCAACAGAATTGCTGAAGAAATCAATCGTATTTTTTTTTGCCCGGCTGTACTTTTCTCTTAAATTTATAAACGATTGCCCAGGTGTAACAGAACACTCTAAGAAGTACTCAGTATCTTCCTTACTACACGCAATTACCAGCTTACCCTTTTCCTGTGAAAAAACCTGACTGATTATTGTCTCAGCTAAAATGTTATTGATATTTATCGAAAAACGATTTAAGTAGAAGTAATTTTTTATCATAGTATTTAAAATAAAAAAATCCCCCAACTCTATTCAATAAAGATGGGGGATTAAATTATATATTAGTATTCTTGTTACTTCACTCCGTGCATCATTTTAATCAGTAGTTTATGAAGAAAGAATAAAATTAATGATGCTGAAAGAGACATCACAATAAAAATTGTGAAGAAAGAAGTAAAGTCATTTATTACAAAACCGAACAATGAAGAATATTCAGTTTTGGTTGGATCGGGATAGAGTGTGCTCAGCTGCCCTGCAAGCCAGTTTGCAGCAGCGTTTGCAAGGAACCAGGTTCCCATTAAAAGCGAACCAAAACGTACTGGTGAGAGTTTTGTGACCATAGATAACCCAATTGGGGAAAGCGATAACTCACCGAATGTATGAAGCGAGTATGCTGCAACTAACCACAATGGACTAACTTTCATTCCTGCATCTACTTGCGAAGCCGCTGGAATAAGTACGAGGAATCCTAGCGATAGTAAGAAAAGACCAAGAGCCATTTTAAGTGGTGATGAGGGCTCTCTTCCCTTATTACCAAGTTTAGTCCAGATAGCAGCAAACAGAGGAGCAAAAATTACAATTGCAATTGGGTTAATGGATTGAAACCAGCTTGCAGGTATTTCCCAGTTATCGAGGAAACCAACCACCCTGTCTGTCATTCCATCTGCAAAAAACGTTAAGGAAACGCCTGCTTGTTCAAACGCAGCCCAGAAAAAGATAACAAAGAATGCAAGAATAAAAATAACTGCAATTCTTTCTTTCTCTATTTTTGTTAATGGAGGATGTTTATCTTCTTTCTTCTCCGCTTTTGTTTTCTTTTCAGGAGGCATTCCCACAGGTTTTCCATCAGGAGTAACCAGGTATTTATTCTTTCCAATATAAAACTGAACTAATCCAAACAGCATTCCAATACCTGCAGCCAGGAACCCGTACTTAAAATCTCCAGGGTTACCTGTATCACCTAAACCTCCTGCAACAAATGGCGCTAATAGCGCGCCGAGATTTATTCCCATATAAAAAATTGTAAACGCGGAATCTCTTCTCTTATCTCCTTCAGGGTATAACGAACCAACCATTGTTGAAATATTCGGTTTGAAAAATCCATTTCCAATAATCAATACAACCAATCCAAAAATAAAAGCTAGCTGCTGCGGATTGAATATGAAAGAAGATAAAGGTGTTGAAGGATTGTTGCCCGGTGTATACAAAAATCCACTGAATGCAAGGGCAAACTGACCGATAGCCATCATTATAGCACCTACGATAATCGATCGTCTGTTGCCCCAATACTTATCAGCAATATAACCGCCAAGTAAAGGAGTTAAATAAACTAGTCCTGTGTAGTAACCGTAAATTGAAGAAGTGAATGCGGTATCATATATAAGCGCTTTTATCATATAAAGAGCAAGAATAGCACGCATGCCATAGTAGCTGAATCTTTCCCACATTTCAGTAAAGAACAAAACATATAGTCCGCGGGGATGCTGTTTGAACATCAATAAGCCTCGATTTTAAATTAATGGTTATCTGTAATATTTATAAATAAACTGATTGTATTTATCCGGTTAAGTTACTCCATGCATCAGTTTGTTTAGTGGTTTTGAAATTAGTGCTATGAGAATTGCGAATCCAATCAAAACAATCCCTAAGGTTGAAAATACACCAATGTAGACATCTAGACCCTCAGCCAGGGTAAAATTCGCTGCACCTTCTTCAGCACCAGTGAGCGAAGCAATTCCTCCTGCCAGGTAATTTGCAATTGAAAAACTGAGGAACCAACCTCCCATTGCTGTTGCAGCAATTTTAGCTGGAGCGAGTTTTGTTACCATAGAAAGTCCAATTGGCGAAAGGAATAATTCTCCTGTGGTATGAAGCATATAAAGGAATACAAGAGTGAGAAGAGGAACTTGAAAGTTATCAACAAATTGCATTCCGATTAGAGTAACTAAAAACCCCAAACCAAGCTGAAGGATTCCCAGCGAAAATTTCATAGGAATACTTGGGTTTTTATTAATTTTATCTAGTTTCACCCACATTACTGAGAAAATCGATCCAAAGAGAATAATGAAAAGAGGATTGAAGAACTGAGTCATCGAAGCGGGCATTGTCCAACCTAGAATTCCTCGGTCAACATTTCGGTCTGCAAACAGGGTTAGAGAAGTACCTGCTTGTTCGAAGCAAGCCCAAAATACGATATTGATAAGCATAAAGATAACCAAAGCTATCATCCTGTCCCTCCACATTGGTCCCTCTTTTATACCCGTCCTAACTAAACTTATTGCCACGAAAAGGAACAAGATGATGAGTAACGCCATCATCAGCGGGAATTCAAAATTTTCAAATTTGATTATGTTTTTATTAATAAGGATATAACAAATTGGAATTAGCAATAACGAACCAATCGAAATCGTCTGAACCCCATTTAACGGTCCTAACATTTTTTTCTTACCCGCCTCTGGAATATCGAGTCCAGGAGCATCTCGGTATCGGTCTCTTCCAAACCAAAAAATGAATAGACCCATTAACATTCCAATACCAGCCAGTCCAAATCCATATTCAAATCCATAAGTCTCTCCAACATAAGAGACTACTAAGGTAGCTAGCGCAGCACCAATATTTATTCCAATATAAAAAATAGTAAAACCTGAGTCCCTTCTTGGATCCCCTTCCTTATATAATTTCCCAACTATTGTAGATATATTTGCCTTGAAGTAGCCATTACCAACAATAATAGCACCCATGCCGATAAGAATAAAATGGTTGCGAATTGCCATATCAAATCCAAACATCTCGGTTCCACCAAGCAAAATGAATTCGCCAATCGCCATCAGGACGGCACCCAACATAATTGCATAACGATAACCTAAAAACTGATCTGCCATACGTCCACCAAGAACAGGTGCGGCATATACAAGACCAGTATATGCGCCATACATAAGGCTGGCTTCTGCATCCCCTTTAAGTAAAGATTTAACTAAAAATAGCGTTAGAAGAGTACGCATTCCATAGTAACAGAAACGTTCCCACATCTCGCTCATGAATAATACCCGTAAGCCGTTTGGATGTTGCTTAAACATCAGTAAACCTCTTTAAATAATTTTAAATGATTGATTGAAACTTTAAAGGAATGGAAATTTTGCAAATGATATAATAATCTATAATTATTTTTATGGTACTTAATTCAGTAAATATAGAGTAATTCCATATTTTTTCATAATGTTTAATTCATCTGAAGAAGCCTATTATTCTCGTTTTATAAATTAATTTAAATTGATTAAGAAAAAGGCAATTGATATATTTGATTAATGAAAAATTTATTAGGAAATCCATTCGTACGAAAAATAATCTTTTTTCTTCAAGGATTTATTTTCATTATCCTCTTGCTAAATTATTTAATCATTCCCTGGTATGTAAGTTCTTCAGAAACCACTGTACCAAATGTGGTTGGAATGACTGACCAGGAAGCGATTGAAATGCTGGAAAGCAAGGGATTTGAGACAGCAATAGGTGATACTTCCTACGGTTTGGAATACCCGAAAAATACAGTTTTTTTGCAGCGACCTGAAGCAGGAGATATAGTTAAAGAGGGAAGACGCATTTTCATTTTTGTAAGCGGCGGAGAAAAAACTGTTTACGTTCCCATGTTAAAAGGTAAAACCATTTTGGATGCTAAATTTGCTTTAGAAAGAATTGGGCTTAAACTTGGCAGGGTCGATAGAATCCCTTCGAGTCAACCGGAAGATATGATTTTCGACCAGGAATATGTTGCAGGAACTCCACTTCAGCAGGGAGAAATTGTAGGTATAACCGTTAGTGCCGGAAGAGGTGGAGGATCTGTTGTAGTTCCGGATCTAATTGGTAAATCACTTTCTGAAGCACAGTTAATTTTAAATGAAAACGATCTTACTGTTGGAAAAATAAATTACCAGGCATCGGCAACTTTACTTCCAAACACTGTGCTCGATCAATATCCAAGCAGCGGAAATAAGTTAAATCCAAGTGACGCAGTTGATCTTTTTATAACAAAATCTACAAATTCTAATAATCCTTCGGAAGGAGGAGATTAAATTGGGTTTACTTGCACCTTCAATTCTTTCTGCAGATTTTTCAAATCTTGCCCAACAGGTTAGGTTAGCTGAAATGGGTGGAGCGGATTGGATTCATTGCGATGTGATGGACGGACATTTTGTACCAAATATTACAATCGGTCCCGTTATTGTTGAAGCAGCAAGAAGAGTAACAAAGCTTCCTCTTGATGTTCATTTAATGATAAAGAATCCGGATAGGATATTTAGAGGATTTTGTAAACGCGGGAGCTGATTATGTTTCAGTGCATGTTGAAGAAGTTATACATCTAAACAGAACTGTGACACACATAAAAGAACTTGGTGCAAAAGCAGGTGTTGTACTTAATCCTGCTACGCCTGTAAGTTCAGTTAAGGATATTGCAGAATATATCGATCTTCTTTTATTGATGACGGTGAATCCTGGATTTGGTGGACAAAAATTTATAACAAATTCAATACGACGCATAAAGGAAGCGGTTAAATTAAGGAATGATTTGAATGCGGATTTTCTTATTGAAATTGACGGCGGGGTAAATGTTGATACGATTAAACCAGCACATGAGGCAGGTGTTGATGTATTTGTTGCAGGCTCTGCAATATTTAGTGCTGATAATATTTCAGCAGCTGCAACTGAATTAAAGAACTTGATTAAGTGATCCGGTTATTTTAAATTCATCAGCAAATTTAAATGAAACTATATAAATTTTAAGGCGGCAAATGTCGTCTTTTTTTATAACTTTATCGGTTAATTTATCTTTACCTGAAGTAATAAATATTGGATTGAGAAAATACAATACTATAAATAACTTCGAAAATACATAAACTAACTTCATATAAAATAGGAGATAAGCTATTTTCATTTAATCGAGCTTATACTATGGGTATATTAAATGTTACTCCCGATTCTTTTTCAGACGGAGGCATTTATAATAACAGAAATAATGCTGTTAAATATGCTTTGGAAATGCTTGATGAGGGAGCAGATATTATTGATATTGGAGGCGAATCATCTCGTCCGGGATCGGATCAGGTTGGAGAAAATGAAGAGCATGAAAGAGTGATTCCGGTTGTAAAGGAAATTCTTAACAAGCGAACTGGAATCTGTATTATCGGTGGATACAACAAAAAGTAAAGTTGCTCTTGAAGCATTAAATGCCGGCGCTGTAATGATAAATGATATCAGTGCATTACGCTTTGATCCGGAAATGGTAAATGTTATTAAACATTTTGATTCTGCGGTTGCTTTAATGCATATGAAGGGAAAACCAAAAAATATGCAGGAAAATCCGTATTATGAGAATGTAATTGAAGAAGTGTATGATTTTTTGGCTGAACGAAGTTCATTCGCTGCTGAAAATGGTATTGATAAAATTTTTATAGATCCTGGTATTGGTTTTGGTAAAAGGGTAGAGGATAATTTTAATTTAATCCAAAGACTTGAAGATTTCAAATCTCTTTCTTATCCAATTATGATCGGGCTCTCGAGAAAATCGTTTATTGGAAAAACACTTGATCTGGAAGTTGATGAAAGAGACGAAGCAACATTGGCTCTTAATACTTTAGCTATTTCCCGCGGTGCAAAAATTATCAGAACTCATAATGTTAAATTTGGTGTTCAATCGTGCAAATTAATGAATCAGATTAATATGAAATCTTAATGTTCGAATTATTCAAAATAGGGTTTTTAACTATAAACTTTAGTGATCTGCTTGATGTTCTGATCGTATCGTTTATTGTTTATAAATTATACACTCTTTTAAGGGGAACGATAGCTGCACAAATATTTTTAGGATTGATAATCATTCTTGTTTTTTCTTTTGTTGCAAATGCTACAAATTTGCGGGCAGTAAGCTGGTTGTTGCGCTTAATTACAGATGTTTGGGTAATTGCATTTGTAATATTATTCCAACCCGAAATTAGAAGACTGCTGGTATTGCTTGCAAGAAATCCATTCTTTAAAATATTTATTAAATCCGAAGTTCCGGAATCGGCAGAAATTGTAACCGAATCTGCTTTTGATCTTTCTCAGCAGCAGCACGGTGCATTAATAGTTCTTGTTAGGGATACCGGCATAAGGGGTTTTACCGAAACCGGTGAACTTCTAAATTCAAGATTGAGCAGGGGACTTCTTACTTCAATATTTTTTCCAAAATCTCCATTGCATGATGGTGCGGTAATTATTGAAGGTAATTTAATTGAAGCCGCAAGATGTACACTGCCATTATCGCTAACGACAACAGTCGATGGAGAAACTCTTGGAATGCGCCACCGTGCAGGGCTTGGTATTAGTGAACAGGCAGACGTAATAAGTGTAATTGTTTCTGAAGAAACCGGTTCTATTTCTGTTGCAGAGAATGGAATCTTAACAACAGGTTTATCAAAAGATTCTCTGAAGAAAAAACTGGAAAAAGCATTCCGTGCACCTACTGCAAAAGGATGGAAAGCATTATTTGAGCAGGTTAGAGGAGAGAAAAAATAAAAACTTGTGCTGTGATACCTTTCTATAATGAAAGCACAACAATAAAGAAAGTTATAGAAGATACGCTAAGATATGTTGATATTGTTATTGCAGTTAATGATGGTTCTATTGATGATTCAGTTTCGAAGATAGATGTAAATGAAAATGTAATTGTTTTGAATGAAACAGAGAACAAGGGAAAAGGTTTTGCGTTAAGAAAAGGATTTGCTAAAGCAGTTGAACTTGGATGTGATGCAGTCATTACCCTCGATGCGGATCTGCAGCACAATCCCAAATCGATTCCTACTCTTCTTTCAGGTCTCGATAATTTCGATTTAGTGGCTGGGCAACCGACTTAAAGAGCTTTCAGGAATGCCTTTTCAGCGTATAATGAGTAATAAGCTTACTTCGTTTTTGCTCAGCAAAAAAACCGGGATGAAAATTATTGATAGCCAATGCGGTTTTAGAGCAATAAGCAGTGATGTATTTCAGAAAGTACATACACGAAGTAATGGTTATGAAGCAGAGAGCGAAATTATTATTTTAGCAGCCCGGGCAGGATTTAAAATTGGATTTGTTGAAGTAGCAGACTATTTATGGAAATGAAAAGAGCAAAATGAATCCTATAAAAGCTATTTTAGGATTTATTAAAGTGTTATTCTACTAATCTATTTTTAATCAGAATGGCTAAGCAGAAGAAATGGGAAATAAAGGAGATTAAAAAAGGGGGCAGGGTTTCCAATGCTGCTAAATTAATTATCGGAACAAGATTAACTCATCTGCTGGATACTATTGAAAAATATTTTCAAAACATGAATGTTGAAAATTTGCACGATGTTAGGATTTCTCTTAGAAGAGTAAGATACAATATGGAACTTTTTATCTCCTGCTTTAATCGGAAACAGTTTTTGGAGATTTACAACGCGGTGCAAGAGCTGCAAGATCTTTCAGGCGTTGTGCGCGATCTTGATGTTTTTAAAGAGAATATCAGTTCACTGGTACAAAATGAAAAGGTTAGGGTAAACAAAACAGTACTTCAAAAAGTTGAAAAAAAGCGAATCAAACTTGAAGAAGAACTAAAGTTGGCATTAATGAAATTTTTACACAGTAAACAGTTAAAGAACTTTTATAAGTTAGTATCATAAAATCAGGGAGGATATTATGAAGTTAAAATATTTTTCACATTCAGCTTTTCAGCTAACAACGGCTGATGGTAAAAAAATTCTTATCGATCCTTTTTTAAGCGGCAACCCTACTGCCACGGTTAAAGCTGATGATGTAAATGCAGATTACATTATTCTTACTCATGCGCACGGCGATCATATTGGAGATGCTTTCAGTATTGCTAAAAGATGTAAATCAACTTTTATTTGTGTAAACGAACTCGCTGAATACTGCAAATCGAAAGGATTTGAAGCGCATAACATGCATATTGGCGGTGCATATAATTTTGAATTTGGAAGAGTTAAGTTTACTATTGCCCATCACGGATCTCAAACACCAGATAACACTTATGCAGGCGAACCGGCAGGAGTTATTGTTTCTGCTGATGAAAAAAATATTTACCACACCGGCGATACAGGTTTGTTTTACGATATGAAATTAATCGGTGAAATGAATAAAATAGATTATTTGCTTCTGCCAATAGGCGATAATTTTACTATGGGAATAATAGATGCTGTGAAAGCTGCAGAGTTTGTTTCACCGGGGGTTGCCATACCTATGCACTACAATACTTTTCCTGTAATTGAAGCTGATCCTGAGGTGTTCACGATGAAAGCAGAAGCAGCCGGAATTAAAAGCAGGGTGATGCAATACGGAGAAGAAATAGATTTGTAATAAATCTTATAAGTAAAATTTGAAAAATTATTTTTATTATTATTTTATTAAATTGACATAACTTTTGAATTAGCAGAGTATTAATGAGTAAAATTATTTCGATTGCGAACCAGAAGGGCGGAGTGGGAAAAACAACAACCGCCATAAATGTTTCATCTCTTTTAGCTGCAGCGGAAAAAAAATCTCTGCTCGTAGATATTGATCCGCAGTCAAATTCATCATCAGGTTTAAGTATTACAAATCAAAATCCATCTATTTACGAAGTATTAATCGGGACAGAAAATATTTCTGATGTGATCATCGAATCGTATATGCCGTATCTCGATCTTCTTCCGTCAAATATAAATCTTGTTGGTTCAGAAATTGAGATGGTTGATATGGAAGGTAGAGAACGACTACTGAAAAATGCACTTAATGAAATTATCAATAAGTATGATTATATTATTATCGATTGTCCTCCTTCGCTTGGATTATTAACACTTAATGCTCTTACAGCTTCGCATTCAGTTTTAATTCCGGTTCAGTGCGAGTATTTTGCGCTGGAAGGTTTAGGACAATTACTTAATACAATTAATATCGTTAAAAAACATTACAATCCCGGCTTAGCTATTGAAGGTGTTTTGCTTACAATGTTCGATACAAGATTAAGACTGTCGCACCAGGTTGCAGAAGAGGTACGAAAGTATTTTGGTGAAAAAGTTTATAAAACAGTAATTAACAGGAATGTTCGTATTGCTGAATCTCCAAGTTATCGGTAAGCCGATAATTCTTTACGATGCAATATCTACCGGAGCGACAAAATTATATGGCTCTTGCATCAGAATTACTTGAGCGAAATTCAAAGTCTTTTAGTAACAATTAAACTATGAGTAAAATTAAACCAGGTCTCGGAAGAGGATTAGATGCACTGATTAAACCTCAGGATTATGTAAAGAACGGAGTAAATACAGAGGATCTATCAACCGTTAAGGATGATGATGGAAAACAGGTAGATGTTCTTAGCAAAGATATCAGTCGATTTTATTTCAAGAAATCCTTACCAACCCCGATTCGATTTTGATCTTGAAGCAATGGAAGAATTGAAAAAGTCAATTCTTTCCAATGGTCTTATTCAGCCAATTACTGTTAGAAGAACTCCTGATCATAAATACCAGTTAGTTTCCGGGGAAAGAAGGTTAAAAGCTTGTAAGGAAATTGGTTACAAGGAGATTCCAGCTTATATAATTCAGGTTGATTCGGATGAATTGATGCTTGCGCTGGCACTTATAGAAAACATTCAGCGCGAAAAACTAAATCCAATCGAAATTGGTACTGCGTATAAACGGCTTATGGATGAATGCCATCTTACCCAGGAACAAATTGCTGAAAAAGTCGGGAAAGACAGAACCACAATTGCCAACACAATTCGATTGCTCGGACTTCCCGACAGAAATTAGAGACTCGGCTTGTGGCAGATGATATTACTTACGGGCATGCAAGAGCTTTAATAAACCTGCCAAGTGAAGAAGTTCAGGTTGAACTACTCAATAAAATAATTGATAAAAGCCTTTCGGTACGAAAAGTTGAACAGTTGGTTAGAATGTACAATGAAAGTTCGCGCAAAGAATTAAAAAGAAAAACTGCTACTATTAAAACCAGGATTTTATCCGTTGATGCCAACTTAAGCAATATAGAAGATAAGCTTAGAAAAATATTTGGTACAAAAGTAATTTGCAGGCAAAAGAAAGATGGAAGCGGCGAACTGATTATTGAATACTACTCATCCGAAGAACTGGAACGGTTATTTGAATTATTTGAAATCATTGATAAAAATTATAATTAAATCTGCGGTTCTTTTAGTATTTTTATCAACCGTTATTTCGGCTCAGGATATTTCCAACCAGGATGCTCCCGAAGACACAATATTTGTAATGAAAAAATCTCCCTGGGGTGCAGTACTGCGAAGTGCGGTTATTCCCGGTTTTGGACAGTTTTATAACGAATCCTATTACAAAATTCCTATTATCTGGGGACTTGGAGCTTGGTTTGTTTATGGATGGATTCAAAATAACGATGATTATATTACAAATAAAAATTTATTCATCGACTCAGAGTCAGAATATTTATAAAACCAGGAGAGATTTCTATAGAGACCAGCGGGATAATTTTACTATTTACTTTGTTTTGCTTTATTTGCTAAATTTAGTTGATGCTTATGTTGATGCTCATTTGTTCGATTTTAATGTAGATGAAGATTTTTTGACAGGAAGTACAAGACTTAACATAAGATTAAATTTTTAATCACCCGGTAATTCATTCTCATAACAAACAGGCAGAGAGATGAAGAACATTGTTACCTGCCCAAATTGCAGTTCAGAAAATCCTTATTATAAAGAAACCTGCTCTAGTTGCAACTCATTTATAAGAGATAAGATAAGCAACCTCGATTTGTGGAACATCATAGGGCTGCTTATTGAGAACCCTGTAAAGGCATTTCGGCAAATAATTTATTCACAGCATAAAAATTTTATTTTCTTCATTTTATTTTTTGTCTCAATTAAATTCTTAATTAATGCACGATTTATTTCATCTACTAACAATCGGCAGATTTACAACAACCACAAGTTTACTATTAAGCTTCCTTTTGATTTTACTTTCCATTATCGCTCTCCTGGCTTTATTCGCATGTTATTTTTACCCGCATTAATTCATCAGCTCGGTTTTAGCACAAGGTTTAAAGATATTCTTCTCAATAGTCACTTATTCCCAATTACCACATGTATTCGGTTTGGTAGTTTTGTTTCCGATTGAACTTATAATTTTTGGCGATTATATCTTCTCTCTCAATCCTTCTCCTTTTGTTATTAAAGAGATGATAGCTTACTCATTATTAACCGTAGAAGTTCTGCTAATTTTATGGAGTATATTCCTTTCTGTTGCTGCGTTCTATGTTCATTACCGTAGAATAATTCCAGCACTATTGTCTGCATCAATATTTAACGGATTGTTAATACTATTACTATATTTTTCTTCACGATATATTTTTATTATTTAATTTGATGAGAAACATTTGAAGCTTTTAGAAAGAGAAAAAAAGTACTTTCTAAATACTTATAGCAGGATACCCCTGGACATTACATATGGTGAAGGTTCTTATCTGTACACATCAGATGGAGAAAAATATCTTGATTTTTTTTCCGGCTTAGGTGTTAATGCTCTTGGTCATTCACATCCAAAAATTATTAAAGCTATTAATGAACAGGTTGAAAAATTTTCACACATTTCAAACTACTACATTACTGAGATCCAAATAGAGTTTGCAGAATTATTACTCAAACATTCCAGAATGGAGAAAGTATTTCTTACTAACAGCGGAACCGAAGCTATTGAAGCTTCTATAAAATTACTAAGGAAAAGATATGGACCGAATAAAAAAATATACTCACTTACTAATTCATTTCATGGAAGAACTTACGGTGCACTTAGTTTAACTGCACGGGAAAAATACAGGGAATCATTTAAACCACTGCTTCCGGGAATATATCATTTAGATTTTAATAATCTTGATGATCTTAGACAAAACGTTGATGAAACTACAGCTGCTGTATTTTTAGAGTTTTTACAGGGAGAGGGCGGAATAAATTTTGTGTCTCAGGAATATATTAATTTATTGAAAGATTTAAGGGATAAATATGGCTTTGCAATTGTTGCCGATGAAATTCAGAGTGGAATTGGAAGAACCGGGAAGGGATTTGCTTTTGAACATTTCAAAATTACTCCCGATATCATAATCTCTGCAAAGGCAATTGGCGGGGGATTGCCTTTAGGTGCTCTCTTAACTTCGAGTAATTATGCGGATATATTTGTTCCAGGAGATCATGGAACTACTTTTGGTGGAAATCCCGTTGCATGTGCAGCAGGCAAAATTGTTTTGGATGAAGTATTTGAAAATAATCTGGTTAATTCAGTAGCAAATATGGTGAATATTTAATTCAAAAGCTCAGTGAATTTAAGAATGCTATATCCTTCTAAAATTAAAGAAGTTCGCGGGAAAGGATATATGATTGGAATAGAAATTTCAGGATCAGGGAAGGATGTTGTTGATCAAATGAGAAAACAAAATATCCTGATCAATTCCACAAATGAAAATACAATTAGATTATTGCCTCCACTTATTATCACCAAAACTGAAATCGATATCTTTTTAGAGAGTTTTTACAAAGTAATGGAAAATTGAAAAGATTAAGGATTTTATATACAGTTCTAAGAAATCCTCATCCCTGAAAATTATCTTTTAAGTATTTTATTATTGCACCATATCGAATACCCCTGGAACTAACCATAACCTTATCAAGATCAATAATTTCCATAATCTTTTTAAGTATTAAAGCTCCTCCCAGGATAATATCTTCTCTGCCACTTAATACATTTCCAAAGGTTTTCTTTATTTGTTCTGGCTGTAGATTTTTTATTTCTGAAACTAAATTTTGAAGATCAGCAGCAGTTAAATCACTCCCATCAATTTCTGCTTCTTCAAATTCCTTTAAACCTCTTACCATACAAGCAAGAGTAGTAGGTGTGCCTGCTATGGTAATAACTTTATCTTGTTTTGGTTTATCGGTTACTTCTTTAAAGATTTCCTCAAGCTTTAATTCAAGCTGTTCAATTTCAGCAGGCAGCGGGGGAGTGTGCTTTAAGTATTTTTCCGTAGCAATTACTGAACCGATGCGATAACTTTTTTTAAAGATAATTTCAGATCTATTTCCAATGATCAATTCAGTACTTCCTCCCCCAATATCTATTACAAGTGAAGAACTGGAAATCTCAGTTCCTGATAGCGCACCCAGAAAAGCGTATTCTGCTTCAACTTCGCCGGAAATAATATTTACATCAAAATTAAATTTATCCTTTATTTCAGCAGAAATTTCCTTTGAATTGGAAGCTAAGCGGAAAGCGTTGGTTGCAGTAACAAGTTTTTTTTCACATCCGTATTTTTCTATAATAGTCTTGTATTCAGTCAAAATGTGAAAAAGCAAGCTAAGTTTTTCTTCACTTATTTCTCCATCCGGCTCTAATCCTTTCCCAATCCTGGGCATTCGGTATTCATTATGCAATGATTGTAAAGAATTATCAGAACGATCTCTTGTAGCAATTAGCAATATTACCGTATTTGTACCTATGTCAATTGAAGCAACAGTCATTATTTTTTTTTAATTTTAATTTAGTTAATTAGATAACATTATGAAAAAATTAAATACTGCTCCCAAAATCTTTGCTTTGATAGTAATTGTCTCAGGAGGACTCTGGCTGGGCAGCTATGTTGTAAGATTGATTCTTTCATATAACCTTTTTTTAGAAAATGATTTTGTGTTGAAAGAGTTTGTTACACAGGAAAATCTTCAAGCCGTTTTATTATCACTTGCGCCAACTATTCCTTTAAGTTCTGTCCTTTATTTAGTTTTTATAATCGGGTTTACAGTCTTCCTCTTTACTTCACACATTAGCCTTAAGAAGAACGGTTGGCTTTTTATTATTGCGGCAGTAATTTACTTAACACTCCCATTTGAAATCTATCTGATGATTAAAGTAGATTATAGGTTAATAATGGATTTTATCTCTGGAATTAAAGATCCAAATTCATTTCTTTCCTTGATGATAGACAGATTTAAAGTTCTTGGCAGTTTTCCTATTATACTAGTCTGGTGTTATATTACAATTCCTTATTTTTTATTGTTCAGACCTTTTACGATAAGTGAAAATAAAGATGAAGATTAAAGAAAAAGAATTTATAGAAATTGTGCAGGACTTAAAATCACTCGCAAGCCAGCTAGGAGCGACGGTTAGATTTGAAAAAGGTGATTTTAAAGGCGGTTATTGCATTTTGCATGACAGCAAAGTAATTGTAATTAATAAGATGACAAACCTCCAGAGAAAAGCTATGATACTTTCTGCAGCACTAAAAGAATTAGGAGTTGATGAAATTTATCTTACACCGCGGCTACGAGAAATAATTAATGATATGACGGAGAAAAATTGAAAATCTTAGTACTCAATGGTCCTAATCTGAATATGTTAGGCAGCAGGGATAAAGAAAAATATGGCTCCCTAACTTTGAAAAATATAGAGGATAAAATTAAATCTGAATTCAACTCACATAACTTCGAATTTTTTCAGAGTAACCTTGAGGGTGAGATAGTATCAAAGATTCAAACTGCGGCTGATCATTTTGATGGAATAATTATTAATCCTGGAGGTTATGCACACACTTCTGTTGTAATTAAGGATGCATTAGCTGATTGCGGTTTACCAAAAATCGAAGTGCATCTTTCTCACCTGGCAAATAGAGAAGACTTCAGGCAACTATTGTTAACTGCTTCAAGTTGTAATGGTTATGTTAGTGGTTTTAAAGAGAATAGTTATCTATCAGCAGTTTATCTTCTGGAAAGGATTTTTAACAAAATGTAATTATTACTTTTCAATTCATTTTAAGCTTTTCACTTTTGTTCTTGCGCAGTATAACTTTTCAATCACTATCAGAATTAATACTTAATCAAACTCCATTATACTATAAACTAAAACAGATTAAGTAACCTGATTAAAGTCGTTACTCATAAAAATCCTATAATATTGATATTAAGAAATTGATTAGTTATTTTAATCAAAAGAATTTCAAATGGATTCGTATGAAAGACTTATTAATAAAGAAATTATATTACTCAATTAGCGAAGTTAGTAAGCTAACTGAAATAGAGCAATATGTACTTCGCTACTGGGAAACTGAATTTGAGCAGTTAAAACCGCAAAAAAACCGTGCCGGGAACAGGATCTACACTAACAAGGATATTCAGCTTATTCTTTACATTAAAGAATTGTTGCGGGAAAAGAAATATACTATAGAGGGCGCAAAAAAAATTCTTGAAGATTCCGGGCAGATAAAACCAACTCAAATTAAGAGTGAGGATAAACTTGTTATTGATGAAGTGGAAGAGGATATTAAGCAGGAGAGTAATGATCCGTCCTTAAAGAAAGACCTTGAAGAAATAAAAAATATTTTGGAATTTGTGTTAACTAAATTATAATAATTCGGAACGTGGCGCAGTCCGGTAGCGTACTTGACTGGGGGTCAAGTGGTCGCGGGTTCAAATCCCGCCGTTCCGACAAGATTAAAGCTCAACATTTTTGTTGAGTTTTTGATTTTTAAAACCTTTTTTGAATTTCTATGCTACTCGGCAAGAATCCAGTATCAAGCAACCAGCATCCTGAAATTAGACATTTCTCTAGTATGAATTTTATTCCGTATTTTTACCCTTCTATTTATCAATATCACGTTTTATCTTACTATATGGAATTAAAATTAGCTCAGGATAAACCAAAATGCTTCTGCGGCATTTTTGGCATATTTGGTTCATCATCCGCTTCAATGGAAACTTATTATGGACTTCACGCTCTTCAGCACAGGGGACAGGAAGCTTGCGGAATTGTAACACAGGATTATAACGAAAAAGGAAAATCCGTTTTTCACATCAGCAAAGGTGAAGGACTTGTTTCAGAAGTATTCGAAGATTCAAAGATCTTTAATACTTTATTAACAGGTAAATCTGCAATTGGGCATAACAGGTATTCTACAACCGGTTCTTCAGAATCAAGAAAAAACATTCAGCCTTTTGTTGTTAATTACCGTATGGGCAATCTGGCTATTGCGCACAACGGCAATTTAACAAATGCAAAAGCCCTTAGAGATGAGCTGGTAAATGAAGGAGCTATTTTCCAGACAACAAGCGATTCTGAAGTAATTCTGCATCTTATTGCACGCAGCCGTCTTGATAACCAAGTTGACCAGATAAAAGAAGCATTACAGAGAATTGAAGGGGCTTATTCTTTTGTTATTCTAACTGATGATAAACTTATTGCAGCAAGAGATCAGAATGGATTTAAACCATTGGCAATTGGTAAATTAAATGGTGCATACTTAATTGCATCCGAAACATGTGCATTCGATATCCACTCTGCAAATTTTATTCGCGAAGTTGAACCTGGTGAGATTGTTGTGATTGATAATGAAGTACTTGAAACAGGGAATATAAAATCTGATCAGATTTTTGAAACTCATGCCAAGCAAAAAACATTGTGTTTTTGAATTTATATATTTCTCGCGTCCCGATAGCTTTATATTCGGGCATAATGTAGATAAGATGAGGAGAAGACTTGGAAAAGCTCTTGCACGAAATCATCCTGTATTATAATGAAGATGATAAAAAGGTGATTGTTATAAGTGTGCCCGATAGTTCAAACACTGCTGCAATTGGCTACCAAACTGAGCTGGAAAAACTTGGTGTTAATTGCCGGCTTGAGATTGGATTGATTAGAAGCCACTATATTGGCAGAACATTTATTCAGCCAGGACAAACTAAAAGAGAGATTGGTGTACGCATTAAATTTAATACTGTAAAAGGTGTGCTGGAAGGGAGAACCGTTGTACTTGTTGATGATTCAATTGTGCGCGGAACCACATCGCGGCAGTTAGTAAAATTAATCAGAGAAGCGAATCCTAAATCAATTCATCTTAGAATTTCATCACCTCCAATTATGCATCCTTGTTATTACGGAATGGATTTTCCAAGCAAAGAAGAACTAGTTGCTAATCAATGTTCAGGCGATACGGAAAAAATAAGAGAATATCTTGGAGTTGATAGTTTAAGATATCTTACTATTGAAGAAATGCTTGGCGCTGTTTCTGAAGCAGGTGAAGATAATTTTTGCCATGCATGCTTCTCCGGAGAATATCCAACCGAAATTGATCTCAATTTTAAAAAGGAAATTTATGAACTTTAACATTCGGCTTTTCTTACTTATTTCAATCATATCCTTTTCAACACTTTACTCTCAAAGCAATACTTTTTTTATAAAGTATTACAACAATGTGAGTAAAACTGAAATTGAAACAAAAGTTAATACTGACCATTTTATTCCTGAGGCAGCAACTTTGCAACTTCAGGCAGAAGTACTTACAGTGGATCATCTTGCAAAAGGATTGGCAGTTAATGATGAAATACTTGGCAGGATAATAAAAGTTACGATTGATAAAGAAGTAGATCAATTTCTTACTTGGTCAAATAAAGAGCAGCGATATTGATATTGAGTATATAGAGAAAGCTAACATTTACAGCATGGATATAGTACCTAATGATACGATGGTTGCGCAGCAATGGGGATTAGAAAAAATAAAAGCTTTTGATGCCTGGGATAAAACGCAGGGCTCTGAAGAAATTCTTCTCGGAATTATTGATACAGGGATAGATTATCTTCATCCTGATCTTGAAAATAGATTATACATTAACCCGGGTGAAACCGGAATTGATAATAACGGTGATGATAAACGTTCAAATGGTATAGATGATGATAATAATGGTTTTGTTGATGATTTCCGTGGTTGGGATTTTACAGATCGAGTAGGTTTTCCATTTGATTCAAGTGGGGGAGATTACCTTGACTGGGATAACGACCCGATGGATGAGCAGGGACACGGTACGTTTATAAGCGGAATTGCTGGTGCAGAAGTTAACAATATTACCGGCGTTGCAGGCGTTGCACCAAATCTTAAAATGCTTAACCTTCGCGCTTTCGATCCTTCAGGTTTTGGTGAAGAAGATGATGTTGCTGCAGCAATCCTCTATGCTGTTCAAATGGGTGTTAAAGTTATTAATATGAGTTTTGGCGATAACGCTTTCTCTCTTGTTTTAAGAGATGTTATCAGGTTTGCATATTCGCAGGATGTGGTGCTTGTTGGAAGCGCAGGTAATTCGGGTTCTTCAAATCCGCATTATCCATCCGGTTACAGCGAAGTTATCTCGGTTGGAAATTCAACTATTGATGATTTTGTTGCAGGTAATTCTAATTTTGGATCTACTCTTGATATGGTTGCTCCCGGTTCACTGATTCTTACTACTGCAAGAAATAATAATTATGCAATAATCAGCGGAACATCTGCTGCTACACCTCATGTAACTGCTGCTGCGGGATTGATTTTATCCATACAGGATTTTACAAACGAAGAGATTAAACAAATATTAAAATCAACTACTGATGATATTGGATCACCGGGTTGGGATTTAAGAAGCGGTGCAGGAAGATTAAATTTGTTCAAAGCAGTTACAGTTGTTGCACCTTCAATAATTAAATTTAATCACCCAACGCAGGATTTTGCCACACTTGAAGATGAGACTTACAATTAATGCAACTGTTTTATCACCGCTCTTTTCATTTTACGAACTTTATTTCGGTACAGGATTAAATCCCGAAAACTGGACTCCTTTGATTGAAAACGGTTTAACCCAATTTTCAAACGAAGATATTTACACTCTCGATTTATCAACTCTTCCTGATTCAGTCTATACACTACGGCTTGTTGTGCAGTTTACTAATGGCAGAACAATGGAAGAGCGGGTAAACTTTTTTATAAGCAGAACTCCTCCTAATGCAGAGCTAATTTCCGTTGGACCTGCTTTCTACGGAGATAAGACCACAATTATGGCTGCTATGTTTACAGATGAACCTTCTGTTACAAGAATGTATTATAAACGACTTTCAGAGATTGATTACAATTTTATTACACTCGATGGATTTACCATCAATAACCAGTTTGTTAAATATTTGCATTACGGTTTTATTCCTAAGCAACTCGTTGAACAAAATGCCGCGTACGAAGTTTATTTTGAAGCAGAAAATCTTGTTGGATTAAAAACGTTATTAATAATAAAGGTTCGATGTTATATTTACAACAGTTTTTGATGCAGAACTATCAGGTGAAACGGAAATGCCTTTTTCACTTCCTGCCGGAGATATTTTTCATAATCCGGTTAACTTAACTTCAAATGATTTGAACGAAGTATTATATAAGAGAGTTTACAAATTCAAGAGTTTCAAAATTATATAAGTTCAACAATAACTCTTTTGAGTTTGTGGATTCTTTAACTGAAAGAATCATAAGAGATTTTGGCGATTTTAATAATAACGGGTTAAAAGATTTACTAACTTTTTTTGTAAGGGATGGATTTATTTATGAGCAGAATACTCCAAACTCATCAATTCTAACTGAAAAATTTTCTGATGAAGCGGAGAGTTTTGGCCGATTATGGCGGATGATATTGATGGGGATAATCAAACGGAAATTGTAGTTGTTAAAAGCGATACTTCTGTAAATGTATGGAATGTGAATAGCGATTTAAGTTTATCAAATCCTGTTGAGTTAAGCAACTTTACACAATCTAAATTTGGTAGTAATATTCTCACTTCACCTAATTCAGTAATTGCAGATGTAAATGGCGATGGAACTAATGAAATATGGTTCGTTGATCTTGATGGAGATATTTACAGTTACAATATATTAGGACCTGATAATTACCAGCCGGGAAGTGTGATAGAGACAGAGTTTCTTGGTTCCACTGCTTTTATTGCAGCAGGAGATTATGATGGCGACCTGGTTGATGAACTTGCAGTACTTCTTCATTCTGTTGAAGCAATAGATGTTGCTCCATTTTATCGATTGATAATATTCAATCTTGTTGGAAATACTTTCAACACTCTGTATGATCAGGCATTAATTGATGCAGCAACAGAATTCAATTCATCTTTTCAGCAATCGGAAAACAGCGTTAGATTTTCTGATATTGATAATGATGGGCTTGATGAATTGATTCTATTTATGTTTCCATACTCTTATATTTTTAAGGATCAGTTTGGTTCTGATAAAATTATATCCTACAAAGAAAATATTAATTCGAACTCAATATTTATAGGTGATCTAAATAACAACGGAGTGCAGGAAGTAGCTTTCCCAACAGAGCAGGGGGTTAAGTTTTTTGAATTTGCTACTTCCAACAAAGCGAATACACCGTATAACTTAAGTGGTTATAGTATTGATTCCACCGCAGTATCCAACTTACATGGTCAGGAAATACCGATCAATATTATATTTACAGGGGAATCAGCAGGGAAAACTTGGAAAAAATAGATTCCGTCTCCGTCTCCGTCTTCAGCAAGGAATATGTAGATTCAGATACATTGCTATTAAAAGATGTTTACTATTATTATGCAATTCAGGCAAATGATTTAGCAAAGCCGGAACCGCTTTCAAATTTATCAAGTGTTCTGCCTGTTTATTCTCACACCCCGGGAAAAGTTATTTCTGCAATTGGGAGCAGCCCAAATACTGTAACCGTTACATTTTCAGAAAAGATGAGCAACACAATTGAAAACCTGCAAGGATTTGAATTAATGAATGTTGGAATACCTAATTCTGTGGCTCCAGCAAACCAGTTTTCATACTTATTAACTTTCCGTGATAATATTCCAGTTGGATCCAACGATTTACTCGTACAAAATATTAGAGATCTTTATGGTTCGCCAATCGATTTGGCAAATGTTATATTTATTATGGATTCGGTAATAGCAAATCCTGAATTCTTTATTTCATCATTCGAAATAATAAATTCTTACCTCATCCGCGTTGCTTTCAATGTTGATGTGGATGAAGAATCAGCAATTAATACTGAAAATTATATCTTCGATCCTGATAACAAAGCATCATCGGTTAAGGTTAATGAAAATGACAAAAGAATAATTTCAATTAGCTTAGAAGGGGAGAAACCCATTGGATCTATTGGGAAGGAATATGTTTTAAGATTAAAAAATATTACATCTTCAGGTGCTTCGGGGAGCATTCCTATAAACACAGGCGCTGGTAGTTATATTGTGCTTTCTAATTTTGCAAAAGATCTCTCTGATGTTTATGTTTATCCTAACCCTGCGAACGTAAACGACGGTGCAGGTACAATCACTTTTGCTAATCTTCCACAGAGAGCTAAGATAACTATATGGACTTTGAACGGAACACAAATAAATGAACTTGAAGAAACTGACGGCGACGGTGGAGAAACTTTTACTTTAACTGATTATTCAGGCGAATACCTGGCAAGCGGAATTTATGTTTTCAGGGTGGTTATGCTTGATGAGTTTAGTAATGAAAGTGAAGAAAAAATAGGTAAGTTTGCAGTTTTCAGATAATGATAAATCCAAAAGAAATATATACCAAGTCTAATCTATTAAGCCTTTTTCGGCTGCTTATGGCTATCCCGGTATGGTTTATAATGGATAATTTCGATCAGCAATTGGTTAGAAATATAATTGCCGGGTTGTGTTTATTTGCTGCTTTTACAGATGTGCTTGATGGTTACCTTGCACGGAAATTTAATGAAGTTACTAGAGCTTGGAAAAGTAATTGATCCACTTGCCGATAAAGTTATTGTTGGAGCGGTTGTTATAAAAATGTTTTTACTTGGCGAAATTCCGGAATATTATTTTTACCTCCTTATTGGAAGAGATATTTTAATCTTTATTGGAGGAATTATTGTATCTAAAAAGCTTGGTAAAGTTCTTCCTTCAAACGCAATTGGTAAATTATCAATCGTTGTAATCTCCCTGGTACTATTATTCATAATGCTTAGTATGGATAGAACGTCATTCGTTTTCCAGGCATTTTATTATGGCAGTATTGCACTCACCTTTATTTCACTTTTCGCTTATGCCTACAGGGGCTACGAATTTATAAAGAAGACTGAAAATGGGACTGTTTGATAATTTAAATTTCAGCAAGCTTAAAACCGGCTTAGCAAAAACCAGGAACAGGCTGGTCAATTCAATAAACGAAACTCTTACAGGAAAATCAGTAATTGATGATGAGACGCTCGATCAGATTGAAGAGATATTACTTTCTTCCGATATTGGAGCTCTTACTGCAGATAATATTATTGAAAATGTTAGAGATAAAATTAAAAGCGAAAGTAACATTACTAATATAAGTATCATTAGAACAGTTAAGGAAGAGCTTGTTGCAGTTTTATCGAATAGGTAGTGGTGACCAGAAAAATTTAAATGATATCACTAAACCATATGTAATATTAATTGTGGGAGTAAATGGAGTAGGGAAGACCACCACAATCGGCAAACTTGCACATAATTTTAAACATGGTGGGGCTAAAGTTATTGTAGGTGCGGCTGATACTTTTCGCGCAGCAGCAAGTGAGCAATTAGATATTTGGGCAAACAGAGCCGATGTTGAAATAATTCAAAAACCCAGCGGTGCTGATCCTTCATCAGTTGCTTTTGAAACCGTTGAAAAAGCAGTTAAAGAAAATTATGATTTTGTACTTATTGATACTGCCGGAAGATTGCATAACAAAGTAAATCTAATGAATGAATTAGGAAAGATTAAACGTGCAATTTCTAAAGTATTACCTGGTGCTCCGCACGAAACTTTACTAATTCTCGATGGAACGGTTGGACAGAATGCGATGATTCAGGCGGAAGAATTTTCAAAAGTAACGGAAATTAATGGATTAGTTATTACAAAATTAGATGGAACTGCTAAAGGCGGTGCTGTTTTTCAGATTTGCTCAAAAAATGAATATCCCAATTAAATATATTGGTGTTGGTGAAAAAATAGATGATCTACAGAATTTTGAATCTCACGTATGTTTGTAGATGCAATCTTTGAGAGTGATTAGATAAATTATGTTAATGAAAAAACCAAGACATAGAGTTTTTGATTACCCACCACGTTTTTACAAATCTGAAGATGATGATAAGGAACGTAGGAAAAGACGATTAGGTTTCAAGAGACAGTTGAAAATAAAAAGAAGAAAAGGAAGTTCATTAATTTGGATAGTTCTGTTGGCGCTTGCAGTTTATATCTATTTGAAATTAACAGGAGGGATATGAGAAGTAAAAATAATAGTTTACATAATATACATTATCGGACAGTTAACATGGCATTCCTAAGCTAAATAGCTGCTTTCTTGAATTCTTCTATTTTTTCATCTTTTCCAAACAATACTAATTTATCACTCTCTTTTAATTTATAACCTGGATCAGGTGTAATAATTTCCTGCGCAGATTTCATACCATCAACAAGAAAATCTTTTGTCTGTTTGATCATTAATACTTCCAGTCCATATTTATTTCTTAATTTCAATTCAACAAGACTTTTACCTATAAACTGAATAGGTACCATCTGTTCGAATATTGAATAACCAACAGCAACTTCGGATTGAGTCGATTTTTTAATTGTCTTTAATTCCTTCGTTAAACCATCTGCGAGGTTTATCTTAAGACTCTCACGGTTATATATTGCAATGACTTCTTGCCTTGCTATTGCACCAAGGACTTTTGAAGGATCATTTTGATCTATTACAGGAAATTGATCCCGGTTCCATTTACCAAAAAGCTTTAAAACAGAATCAAGATCATCGCTATTATGAACAGATATTACCTGAGGATTAATAATATCGCTGGCAACAATAACATCTTTTACATTATCATATTCTGTAATAATTGGTCTTAGTTCAGTTTCAGTAATGGTGCCGGTTAGTTTTCCGTCATTATTCACTGTATAAAATGTATTATTCGGGCTTTCTATCATTTTTGCAATCAATGCTGGAAGCGGAGTTTGATCCGGGATAAGTTCAATTTCATCTAATTTAACCTCTTCAACAAAAATTGATTTAAGCAGATTTGTTTCTCTACCTTCAGTAATCTGATAACCTTGCTCCTCAAGATGCTTTACATGAACTGATCCTCTTAAAACAAGCTGTACAATAGTAGTGCTTATGATAACAGCAAGCATTAAAGGAAGTATAAAACTGTAATCCTGTGTCATCTCAAAAATTATCATTATAGCGGTAATAGGAATTGTATTAATTCCTCCAAGCATTGCACCCATAGAAACAAGAACGAATGTTGTAGGATCAAGATTCAATCCCCAAAAATAATTTACACCAATTGTAAAGAGATAGCCGAAGCATGCTCCCATAAAAAGTGATGGTGCAAAAACACCACCAAATCCTCCTGAATGTAAAACCAATGGAACAAGAATAAATTTTAATGCTAACAGAACGAGCACTATTTTCCAGCTGATAGAACCAGCTAGCACCTCATTTATTGCTTCATATCCAATTCCAAAGATTTCACTATAAAAATAACCACAAACGCCAACAACTAATCCAACAAAAATCATGATCAGCCATTGAGGTATTCTTCCCGGAAGTATTTTTTTCCTAAAAGTATGATCGATAATATTTGAATAGCGGATAAATAAAATAGAAATAAATCCTGCTAACAAACCCAGTATTGCATACAAATAAAGATTTGAATAACCTCCTATTTCAGGAGTTTGAAATAGAAAAACAGATTCGCTGCCAAGGAAAATTCTTGAGATTGCACTGGCAGTAACAGATGCAACAATCAGCGCAGAAAAAGTAGGAGTGTGGAAATCGTTTAGCATAACAATTTCCAACGCGAAGAAAACTCCTCCAAGAGGAGTATTAAAAATTGCCGCAATTGCTGCACCTGCCCCGGCAGCGGTAAATATTCTTCTCCTTGAATCAGATAGACCTATAAAGTTACCTATCTTGCTTGCAACTCCACCTCCTAACTGTGCAGCAGGTCCTTCTGGTCCAACCGTTCCACCTGAACCAATACAAATTACAGGGGCAAAAAAGTGGAAAAGCGTAGTGCGGAAAGGAATATACCCTCCCCTTAATGCGGTTGCCTTAATTACCTCAGAAACACCTTTTTTTCTTGATGTATCTGGTGCGAGCGAAATCATAATACTTTGAATCAGCATCCCAATTGCAGGAAGGATTATTACAGCCGCAGTTCCCAGGAAGAAAAATCCTTCAGTAGTCTGTTCAAAAAATAAATTGTTGAAAAACTCAATAGAATGATGAAAAAAAACTGCGGCTAAACCAGCCGCAGCTCCAATTAATACAGCAAAGAAAATGAAAAATGTATAATCAGGAAAAGCAAACTTAGCTAGCATGTTCTGAAAGCCAGTCCTAATGTATCTTGCTCTAGCTGTTAATCTTAATAATTTTTTTAATCGATCCACACATTAAGTACTTTTATTTATCATATTTAAAAAATCCCTCACCAGTTTTTCTTCCTAACTTATTAGCAGCTACCATTTTTTTCAATAATGGACAAGGACGATACTTTGGATCATTAAATCCATTGTATAAAACTTCCATGATTGCAAGACAAACATCAAGTCCGATAAAATCAGCTAATGTTAAGCGGACCCATAGGATGATTCATTCCAAGTTTCATAACTGTATCGATATCCTCTGCAGAAGCTACGCCTTCCATAAGAGTGAAAGCAGCTTCGTTTATCATAGGCATTAAAATTCGGTTTGCAACAAAACCAGGATAATCGAAAACCTCAACAGGCACTTTGCCAAGTTTTTCTGAGAGATCTTTAATTGTTGAAAATGTTTCATCGCTTGTTGAATAACCTCTTATTATTTCCACAAGTTTCATCATCGGAACAGGATTCATAAAATGCATACCAATAAACTTGTCTGGTCTGGTTGGAGCAGAAAGTTCAGTTATAGAAATTGATGATGTGTTGGAAGCAAATATCGAATCAGGTTTAATTATTGAATCTAACTCTTTGAATACACTTAATTTAACTTCTTTATTCTCAAAGATTGCTTCAATAACTAAATCGGTATCTGCAGGAACATTTTTAATTCCAACAACTTTAGATATCCTTGAAAGAGTTGCTTCTTTATCAGTTTCTGTAATAATTTCTTTCTTAATCTGTCTATCAAGATTTTTTGAAATCATTCCAAGAGCTCTGTCCAAAAGTTCATCTTTCATTTCAACCAGGTTAACATTATAACCTTTCATTGCAAATACATGGGTAATGCCGTTGCCCATTGTACCGCCGCCAATTACTGCAATTTTTTTAATTTCCATTTTTAGCCTCTATCCTTTATAAGTTTTTTACAATTACAGCCGATGCTTCCCCGCCGCCAATACATAGCGCAGCTAAGCCATACTTGGAATTTTGTTTTTTCATTTCATGAATTAGTGTAACAAGAATTCGTGCTCCGCTTGCGCCAATTGGATGTCCTAAAGCTACTGCTCCGCCGTTTACATTAACTTTTGAAGGATCTAAACCGAGCAATTTATTATTTGCAAGCGATACAACAGCAAATGCTTCATTGATCTCAAACAGATCGATATCATCTAAAGTTAGATTTGCATTTTTAAGTACTTTATTTATTGCATCTGTTGGAGCAGTTGTAAATTCAATAGGTTTTTTTGCTGCAGACGCCTGTGCTACAATTTCTACTAACGGTGTAAGACCTAGTTCTTTTGCTTTCTCTTCGCTTGTAACAAGCAACGCAGCCGCTCCATCGTTTATACTGGAGGCATTAGCTGCAGTAACCACACCATCTTTCGCAAAAACTGGTCTGAGAGTAGGGATTTTTTCAAACTTAACTTTTTCCGGTTCCTCATCTTTTTCTATAAGAACCTTTTCCCTTCTCACTTTTACAGGAACTTTAATAATTTCATCTTTAAACTTTCCTGATTTCTCTGCTTCAATAGCTTTCTTGTAAGAGTTTATTGAAAACTCATCCAACTCTTCCCTGCTGAATTTAAAATCTTTTGCACAAGATTCAGCGCAGCTGCCCATGTGGATGTCGTTGTAAACATCCCATAAACCATCCTTGACCATTGAATCTACAAGTTCGCCATTACCAAGCCGGTAACCGACTCTTGCATTTGGAAGCAGATGAGGAGCGTTGCTCATGCTTTCCTGCCCACCTGCAATAATAACATCAGAGTGACCACATTGAATTGCCTGCTGGGCAAGCATAACGGATTTGAGTCCGCTTCCGCACATTTTGTTTATTGTAATACATTCTGTTTTTTCTGGTAATCCTGCATAAATGGTTGCCTGTCTTGCAGGTGCCTGCCCCTGTCCTGCGGTTAATACATTTCCAAAAATCACTTCATCAACTTTTGAAGGATCAATTTTGGAATCTTCTATCACCCCTTTAATTGCGATACTGCCAAGTTGTGCAGCACTAAGTGATGACAAAGTGCCACTTAGAGCGCCAATTGGTGTACGTTTAGCTGAAGTTATAACTACTTTTTTCATATCTTCCTCTTTTCAGATTAATGAAAATCTACTAAGAAAAATTAAAGAAATAATAGTTAATAATCAGATGGTTAGGTGCAATATTACGGTTGAGGTTTTAAAAGGGCTAATTTTTTTTAGCAGCCAGAGCTGATAATTCAAAAATAAGATTTGCTGTAAGAAGATTAATATTGATATTACTCTTTACAAGAGTTGAAAGTTTATCTAAAATAAAGGTGATGTTTTGTAATTCAACATCAGGAAATTTTGTATTAAACTTTTCCAGTGTTTCTACATGTTCATTAAAAAAATATTTCTTTAACTGATACCTGTGTTTCTGCAAATCGTTCAACCAGGTTATAATCATCTTAATTACCAATTTTATATTATCCGCATTTTGATCTGCCAGTATTTTATTTACTTCATCGAATGCAGAATTAAACTTTCTTCCGAATGAATAGCGTAGAATTGAAATAGTTGTCTCTCTTAGACTATAAAAATCCATATCTATCAGCTTCAAAGCTGTTTGAACCGATCCATCTGAAAATGGAGTTACCGATTCAGCAATCACTTTATCCTGTTCGAAAAAATCTCTTAGAATGCTTACCACTTCTTCTTCAGCAAGCGGATCGAAATAAATATTCCAGCACCGGGAGCGTATAGTTTCTCTTAAACGTGAGGGATAAACGGTTGTGAGAATGAAAATTACATTAGCCGGCGGTTCTTCAAGACTTTTTCAAGAGTGCATTCTGTGCAGGTTCGTTCATTAGGTGTGCATCAGAAATAATAATTACCCTGTAACTTAATTCACTAAAATCAAGTGAAAGAAATCTTTTAATATCTCTTATACTATTAATTTTAATTGCGTTGGCTTTTGGAATTATAATTTTATGATACGGATTTGCAATTTTCTTCCGGAGTTCTCCCTGCACAATTTCAATTTCCTGCGAGCTTAGTTTTTCTGTAGGACTGCTTTCATCGATTTCATTTTTTCCGCGGGGTAATGGAAATACGTACTTTATATAAGGTTCGGAAAGTTGCGATATTTGCTTTGCCAGCTTTTCCCGGTCATTAGATTTACCCGAACTAAGATTAAGTTCCTGAGCAAATTTTACTGCGATAAATATCCTTCCCTGTTCCTTCAATTCCGGTAAAAAGTAATGCGTGAGGAATTTTAGATGTGCTAATAAACCTGGTAAGAATTTTCTGAACTCTTGATTGGCTCTGTATGTTCTGAAAAACAGTATTCATAAAAAAAGGCGCCTTAGGCGCCTCGGTTAAAATTCGTCTTCATTATAGAAAAAGTCCTCATCAGACGGATAATCCGGCCAGATATCTTCAATTGTTTCGTACGGTTCCTCGGTGTCTTCAAGTTCTTTAAGGTTTTCTAAAACTTCGTATGGTGCACCAATTCTGATCAGCATATTCATAAAGTTCATCCTTGCTTGCAGGCCATGGAGCATCATCAAGATAAGCAGCCAATTCAACAGTCCAAATCATAAAATATTACTCCCGAACAATTAATACATCTTTCTTTAATGCGAAGAAATTTACATCATCAAAGAAAAAATCAACAGGGTTAAGTTTTACTCCATTATGCATGGACTTCATAATGCAAATGTGGTCCTGAAGATAAGCCCGTATTGCCTGTTTTAGCAATCAAGTCTCCTCTTGTAATGTGCTGCCCCTTTTTAACAAGTGATTTAGAGAGATGGGCATAAAAAGTTTTATAACCAAATCCATGATCGATTTCAATTGCTAAACCATAGCCCCCTCTTGTTCCTACAAAGTAACTTTACCTTTACCAGGTGCAAATACTGGTGTTCCTCTATCTGTATTAATATCCAATCCTTCGTGTCTCTTGTATCTTTTAAGAATAGGATGCATTCTCATTCCAAATCCGTTGTAGGAATAAATACCGGCTCGTAGGTTTAAGTCGCAGGAATCGATTCAAACAATTCTTCATTAGTTTTAAATTGTTTAGCAATTTCTAAGATGCTGCGATTTTTCAAATTCATACTTCCTGGTTATCTCATCAACTAAATCTATTGCATCGTTCAGATCGAGATTACCCGAGTTGATTGAAAATCCGGAAGAAAATTATAATCATCCCCACCAATTCCAACTAATCTCATTTCGGGTTGAATTGGTTCGAGGTTTGCAGATATACGTAACTGATCGTTTTCATATATCAAACTATCGATGCCAGATCGTAGGTTTTCATAATCTTGAAGCTACTTCGGTTAACTTTTGCTCTAACATTTCATTTTCATGCATTAAAGAGGCATTACTTTTAGCTGAACTTGTTAAAGATGAAATTAGCAGGTAACCTGTTAAAACAACAAGTGAAAGAATTACCGTAGAAACTGCCAAGTAAGAAATTAACTTGGATTTAAAGTTTTTTATCTCTACGAACTCGAGACTGGAATCTGAAAAATAGAAAAATTTCTTCATATATAGAGGGCAAACATAACTAAATAAGGAATTTCTGTCAAGCTTAATGCCATAGTTTATTCAAAGTCGTGCTCAAAATAATCCGTTGCCCTTTTACTGCCTGGATTCTGGTTCATTTAAGCTTTTGATTTAGTCGATTTTTGAAGATTTCTGCAGCATCGTGCCCGTAATGCTTTAGTAAATAATTAAGACTAATAACCTCCGAAATAACCGTAATATTTTTACCTGGTATAATTGGCAGTTTTATATATGGAATTTCTACCTCCGAAATGGTAACATGATCCACGTCTAAGCCGGTTCGTGTATAATGAGCATCCTTATCCCATATTTCAAGCTCAACAATAATTTCCAACCTTTTTTGGTACCTAATAGCCCGAATTCCAAACATTCTTTCTACATCAATTATTCCAAGCCCCCTTATTTCCATAATGTGTTTGGCCAATTCGGTGCCAACTCCCATTAGAATTCCTTCTCCTTTTTTTGTAAGGATTATTACGTCATCTGCAACAAGCCTGTGCCCTCTTTCTACCAAATCAAGTGCAACCTCGCTTTTGCCAATTCCAGATTTTCCAACGAAAAGAATTCCAACTCCATAAACATCAACAAATGAACCGTGAATGGTAATCCTTTTGGCAAACTGGTCATCCAGATAATCACTTATAAGGTATACTACCTTTGTTGTTGAACACGGAGTACCAAAAAGGGGCACTTGGTATTTATCTGCAAGCTCAATCAAATCATCTGAAGGTTTGTTATTATCTGTAAATATGATACAGGGAATATCAAATTTTAGAATATTTTCAAGCGCTAGAACTTGCTCCTGTTCAGGTAAAGATAAAAGATACTGGTTTTCAGTATTGCCAAATATTTGAATCCGTTTGTAAGAGAAGAGATCCACAAACCCGGTTAATGCAAGACCGGGTCTGTGTAAATTCTGATCTGTAATTTTTTTGTTAAGGTTTGCATTTTTTGAAAAGAGATTTAGCTTTCCAAGTTGTTCAGTATTTTTATAGAAAAACTCAACGGTGATAAATTCTTTCCTGGAAATTGCTTTTTCATTTATATCTATCATTTAATGCGTGCGCTTCTTTTTGATTTTAATGTTTTTAGCTGACGAACTAATTTTTCCACAGTTGAACTAACGGATTTTTCAAAATCATCGGAAAAATCTGTAGCGTTAAAGGATTGCCCTGGAACGCGTAAAATTATTTCTGAAACTTTAACACTCTCTTTAGAGTTCTGGTAACTTAAAATAACATCTGCATCTAAAATATCATCGTTATATTTTAGAAGTGAATTTACCTCATTGGAAATAAAAGTTTTCAGACTTTCGCGTGCTTTAAATTTACGAGCTGTTATAGTAACATTCATATAATCCTCCATTTATTAAGATTTTGGATGAGATTTTTTATAAGTTGCTTTAAGTCGTTCAATACTTACATGAGTATAGATCTGGGTTGTAGAAAGATTTTCGTGACCCAGAATTTCTTTTACAGCCATTATGTCTGCACCGTTATCCAGCATATGTGTTGCAGCACTATGACGCAGTACATGAGGACTTTTCTTTTTAATATCAGTAACTAAAGCCAGGTATTTACTTACAATCCTGTGTATAAGCCGAGGATAGATTCTACCTCCATTTTTTTTTGTTTTAATCAACGGCTCGTTTGATGACTTTATTTGGAACTTACTTAAATAATTGTTTAAAGTCTCAATTGATTTTTCACCAATTGGTACAATTCTTATTTTATTTCCTTTGCCGGTTACTCTTAAAGTTTTTTTCTCCAGATCAATATCTGATCTATTTAAATTGCAGAGCTCGCTTACCCTTAATGCAGAACCGTAGAGCAGTTCAAAAATTACTTTAACCTGCAGAGCATCTTCCTCAAATTTTTCTGCTTCACGAAATGCTTGCATTATTTCGCTTGTAGACGTTATATCGGGAAGCTTTTTACTACTTTTAGGATTTTTAATTAATGCTGCAGGATTCGTTTTTATTACTTCATCTTTAAATGCAAGATCGAATAAACCCCTTATAGCTGCAAGCTTCCTGGCAATCGATCTTTTATCAAGATTATCTTCACTTAATTTCATCAAATACGATTTTATGAATTTCTCAGATATTTTATCAATGTCCGTTTTCTTTTTCCCCTCGCAAAAATCTGCAAATTGATTAAGATCAGTTTTATATGATTTTACAGTATAGGGCGAATAACGCTTAATGTTTTCAATGTGATCAATATAATTTGATGAAAGTTCTTTTATTTTCATTAAAAACTAATAGATAGTTTCGAGTAAAATAAATTAAAAACTGTAGATTCAGTAACATTTATATAGTAGCCGGAAGGAACCGTTTGTATAGAGAAATTATTAGAGACATATTTTTTACTTTTCAGAATGTCGCCCATAAATTGGTTCGTAATGAACAAATCACTTTCCCCTTTTTATTGTAAGATATCTTATTAAAACTCTAAATTTAACCTGTAATATTCCAGAGATTTCTGTCGTAATACTTAACTCGCTCATCTACCCCTTAATAAAATAAATTTATTCTTATTAAGCAAATCATTTTCCATACGTTTCATAGTTATTTTATCTTTTTTTTGCTGATCGTCGTAGCCGAGAAGATGTAAAATTCCGTGAATTATAAGCCTTGTAATCTCAGTTTTAAGATGAATCTTATATTTGCGTGCATTTGATTCTGCATCATCAATTGAAATAAATATTTCGCCATCAATTTCATTTCTATTTTCAGAATAATCGAAAGTGATAATATCCGTGGAAAAGTTAGTGATCTAAATATTTTTCGTTTAATTCGGTTATTTCTGAAGTAGTAACAAAATTAATTACTAAGGAATCTATCTGAAGGTTTAATTCTTTCTTTAACGAACCAACGAGCTTGTGAATTGATAATTTATCTATCGATTTTGAAGAAGAGAAAACCTGTAAATATTTTATCACTTTTAATAATACTCTCTAAAGAATTGTTGATGAAATTCTATTTTAATTTCCATTTTTTAATGAATCAATCGTAAGCTTTGTATATTCATTATAACGTAATAGCACTTCGCTCAAACTCATCCAATTCTTCCTGTGTAAGATCTCTTACAACCCTTGCCGGTAAACCTGCAACAAGCTTACCTGCAGGTACAACAAAATTCTGTCTTACAAGCGCCCCTGCAGCCACAATCGATTTTTCTTCTACAACTGCACCATCCAAAATAATTGCTCCAATTCCTATAAGGCATAAATCACTTAATTGTGCAACCATGCAAGCGAAACTGAATGACCAATGGTAACCTTGCTGCCAATATTTAGATGGATATTTATCATTAGTTACATGAAGCATACAGCAATCCTGTATGTTGGTAAGCTTACCTATCTTTATATAATGAACATCGCCCCTAATTACAGAGTTGTACCATACACTTGAGTCTTCACCAATTTCGACATCACCAATAATTTTAACGCCCGGTGCAAGAAAAACAGATTCTGCAATAGAAGGATGGAGATCAAGATATGGATAAAGTTTTGCTTCGTCTTTCAATCTTTATACTCCGGTGGATTCCAATCGTTTAAGTTCCAACTAATTAGTTCCAAAGTAACATGCCCTATTAAAACATTCATGCTTGCTACTATCGGGATGGAATATATATCATTACTGAAGCAGCCCTCAAACTCACCTGTAAAGCCGTAAACACTAACAAAGTTTGTTGAGCCGTCAAGTTTTAAGCAATCAATTTCATAATCAACGGCATCAATTTCTATTTCTTCATTTTCAGAATAGAAATTAAGCGTGGCAATTTCCTGCTCTTTCATTTACAAAACATGGTACAAAAAGCGTTGTGTCTCTCCCAGTATTCATTCTTGCAAAATAAAGGATTGAAAGTCCATCCTGAAATCCTTTGTTAACATTAATTGAAGAATCTACACTAACCTGTTTTGTACTTGAATTTCCTTTTACAACATGTATTACTGAATCACCCACAAAACTATATTCTGTGTAGGTTGTATCATCATCCAGCATAGTTCCTAAAAAAGAAAGAGGAAAGTAGGAGGAATCTATAAAACTTTCATAAACCTGGTGAATAGTTACAAATGGCAGCCCTTCGTATGAATCTATATAAGCAACGGTCTTAAAAACAGTAATTCCATTTATGATTTCTTTCCCAACAATCTTAAAACGGATTTCGCCCAATTTTAAAAATGCATACTTAACTACGTAAGTAAGATCTTCACCAACTTCCAGATGTTTCTTAAATGAATTTTGAGAAACAGTACTATCTGCTAACCTGGAATAAGCAGGAATATTGAATGAATAGAATGATAATCAGAATCGATAATATTATTTTCATCCGATTATAATTTTATAAATATTTATCAGATGGAACTCGTCCCGATAAATCGGGACTCGGTTCAAAAATCAGTTTACTTAAGATCTGCAAGGTTCCTGGCTTCATCAAAAAGTGTTACTGCCTTTTGAAGTTGATCATCTACACCGAGTAACACTGTATACCAACCTTCATTTTTCCAATAATGCCTTGCAATCTGTGCTTTTAATCTTGTAAGAATGTATTCGATATCCTCTGTAAAATCTTCTTCATTAAATTCTACCTCTTTCGAAGCAGCAAAATCAATAAAGTTTTGTTTTTCCTTTTCAGAAATTTCAAATTCATTATTAAATTTTTCTAAATCAGTTCCATAAAGTGATTTTATCTTATCACCATTGTTAAGATAAGATAGCGTGTACTGGTAGAATACATTATTTCTTAAGAGATCGCGCGAGTAATCATTAATTTTGCCAGCTTTAACAAAATAATCGGGAGTGATGCCGCCTCCGCCATAAACAACTCTTCCGCCCTCAGTTTCAAAAACCGGTTTGCTGGAATCCTTCTCTACCGTATGAGTTAAGTTATCCCCTTCCTCTTCTTCCCTTTCCATCACTTCGGAATAATATTCTTCATCAGTTTCAAGGTCATCATAATCTCTTTGTATAAGTCTTCCGGAAGGTGTATAATACTCAGAAATAGTTAATCTTATCGCAGAATTATCTGGTAAAGTAAACTGCCTTTGAACAAGTCCTTTTCCAAAAGAAGTTTCGCCAACTATCAGTCCCCTATCCCAATCCTGCACAGCCCCGGAAACAATTTCACTTGCGCTTGCACTTCCCCTGTTAATCATAACTATTAAAGGTATTTGCTCAAAAGCAGAAGGACGTGATGCAAAATAATCTTCATCAAATTCTTCTCTTCGTCCTTTAGTGTAAACGATTTTTTTCTTGCCATCAATAAAAAGATCTGCAATATCCACAGCCTGATTCAAATAGCCACCTGGATTTCCGCGGAGATCAAGTATAAGCTGCTCCATACCATTTTGTTTAAGATCTTTTAAGGCGTCTTTAAGTTCATCAAAAGTAGTTTCAGAAAAACGGGAAACACTAACATAACCGGTTTTATCATTCAGCATAATATGTGTATCAACAGAATAAAGCGGGATTTTATCTCTTGTTATTTCGTACTCAATCGGTTCTTCAACACCAGTTCTTAAAATTGTTACTTTTACTTTAGTTCCTGCTTCTCCACGGAGTGAATTACGAACCTCTTCATTTGTAATGCCTATACAATCTTCACCTTCTATTTTAACAATCCTGTCGCCGGGCATAATTCCAAGCGCTTCGCTGGGTCCGCCGGTTATTGGCGAAACAACTGTAAGCGTATCATTTACAACCTGGAATTCAATTCCAATTCCTTCAAAATCACCGCGGAAGTTTTCTTCTATAGCTGTAAACATTTCAGCAGGTATGTAAACCGAATGCGGATCAAGCTCATCCATCATTCCTTTAATAGCAGATTCAACAAGTTTAGGTGTATCTACCTCTTCTATATAATATTTACCTGTGTAGGTTAAAACATCGTTAAATTTTCTCACCCCATCCCGCAAATTATCGCCTGAAAAAATCTTCTCTATTTGGTAACCTAATACAAAGCCGAGCGTAAGTATTATAAAAAGGATTGGATATTTAAATGATTTGCCCATTTCGTCTCCGTTTGAAAAAAGAATCTTAATAATTTTGCTTGAAAACTTAGTTACAGTGCTAAATATAATAATCTTTATTGATTAAAATTACAGATTGTGGGAGCAAAAATTATTCCTAATTATTTCGGTAGGAGTGATTACTAAAATATTTGTCGCGGGTTTTTACCAAGGGCATTGAATTCTTCATTTCATTGCCACCAATACACTAAATTATTGGAAATCATTACGTAGTTATTTTTGAGCAGATTTATTTTACCAGAACCATCTTCTTAGTTTCAACACAATCTCCGGCTTGGAGTTTGTAGAAGCAAATACCCTTTTGCACTTCAACACGAATCCTGTGAGCTGGAAATTTGAAATCTTAAATTGCTTATCCCTATTCAATTATTTTTAATTCTTCCGGTTCGCCTTAGGGGTATTTTGAATAAATACTTAGTCCGCTGATATCATATTCTGAAAATGGTTCTATTACTTCATCTGTTGTAGAAGCTGCAATCCCAATACCTATTCCAATCCCAAGGCTGGCTACTGAAGATAAAATTATAGCAGTTTTTGATTCATCCCAAGCAACCCTTCCGGCTATAAACCTATTAGAATCATAATTACTATAAAATATTGTAATTCCTGTAACCAATGCGACTAACAATCCTAACCCTGCACCCAGAAGCACGTTGGATTCTCCCCTTATAATTAACTTTTCTATATCATCAGCTTTAACTTGATTTATACATTCCCAACTTATCGAAAGGTCTTCGCAGTTTGAAGAGTTAAATATCAGAAGAGAATTTTCTCGCACTGAAAATAATTCACCGCTTACTTTTTCTTCATAAATAGTAAATGCGCTAATATCAGCTCCTGCATTTTCGATTTCCTGAGAGTAAATATTATTAGATACTATTAAACTCAGACAATAAATTAACAGCTTATAGAAAAACCTGTTCATAATTCTCTCCTGTATAATTTTAATTCTGTTACTTCATCAACACCATCTTCTTGTTATTTACTTACTTCTATTTAAACTCCTTTAAAAGTGAAAACCCAATGCTAAACCAAAACTAAAGTTACCCAAACTTCTCTCGCTTATATCTGTATTTAGTATAGCTGGCATTTCACCAGTCACAAAAACGTAATCAGCCATAAGTCCAATCGATAGCTCCTTAATTAAATAGAGATCGAATTGTGTGTTTACAAGAGCACTAAATACAGTTTTATTAATACGCTTTGAGGTTTCCTCTTCGGTTATTGCCGGATAACTTCCAACAGTACTCATTTCTTCAAAAGAAAAATCTACACTCCCCATTCCTATTCCTGCACCTATACTCCAAGAGATTTGTTTTGAAAAAGTTAATGCGAATGGATGATAAACAGCTACTGCATAGTACCCCACCCCATCGTACGTTTGTGTTACCGAGCCACCTCCAAAGTTTGAATACCAAAATATTGATGGCTCACCAAACCAACTAATCGCTCCACCTATTTCTAAATCTTCTTGAATTTGGTAAGTCAATTGAATTTTCCTTAATAAGTTAAAGCTGGTAACCTCGTCATAACCATAATAATACGAGTTATTCTCATCTCCTTGAATTTCTGAGTACCTGGTATTGACCTGGGACATTTGTACACCTAAATGAACTTTGCTTTCCATTAGTTGTTCACCCTTTAGAAAAGCTTTCAAGCGATCCAATTCTTTAATCTGATCTTCTTTATCCCCGCTAAAAGTAAATTCCTCGGTATTATCTTGAGTACTAATATCAATTAAGTAACCAACACCACCACCGACAAAAGCCATAAGTATACTAGCTATTGCTTTCCACCCTTCACTCTCACCTCGCCAATAAGCAGTTGGTTGATTTTCCACTTGAAAGAAAGCAAGGTTACCTAAATACATCCCGAGTATGCCTCCGATCAGCAATCCCCTTAAGTTATTCCCTTGAGTATTTATTGTTACAGTTAGCAACTTCCGAACAGGAAATTCAGCATTTTGTTCATCTTTAAACAGGATAAGTGTATCGGCCTTTGTGCCAACCAGAAATCCCCTTGAAACATCTCCGTCCACACTTACAACTGTAACCAAATTGTATAGAAGATTTTTATTTGCAGTTACCAACCCTTCTGTTAAGGGTTTGGTAATTATTGAATCCTGAGTATATGATGGGACACAGATTGTAACAATCTGTATTAATACTATAATAAAGATATTTTTTTTCATTGTCTGACCCCAAATTTATTTTGTTGTTTTAGCCCACTCTTCATAGCGCTCTAATGAATAATCAACAATCTTTCCAGGTACGAAACCAATTTCATATAGTGTCTGAGTTTGAATTGGTTGATCCTTAGGCAGATGAATTTCATAATATCCTGTTGACTTTAGAAATACTGTTCTAGCAGTGTCGTCCCTTTTCAGTGGAGCATCAAATTCTACAAGAAAGTAATCTCCAACTTTGGGCATTTTATGATAATTATCATCTATTGATAAAAGAATTTGTAAAATGTCATTCTCATCATGATCAATTGCTTTGGATAGAGGAACTTCTTTTACTAATGGTTCAGGATGGTTTTCATATTCCATGGCTATATAGTCAAGAGTCCAGAAACCGTAAGGTGGGTTTAATTGAATTATTAATGAATCACCCTGAACATCATTTAAGTCAATATTATATACTCGTGTCTCAGAAATAAATGGACCGCCGCCCGATATAAGTCCTTGCTCAGCCCAATTTTCTCCTTCTTTAACTAATAACTTTAATAAATAGAGTTCTTCTCTTTCAATAAATTGCATCATTTGTTTTTTCTCAATTTCGTTATCATCAATCTTTTCATACCACGTATCAACATTATCACCATATAACATCAACATCTCTCTTATCATATTCGATCCCCAAAGAGAAGTTCCCGCGTTGATAATTAGTTTCGCACTTTTTTCATTACTGGGCTTTGGAAATACAAATGTTAGATTGTGTTTTAAATTATTTCTAGATTGGTAATTTTCAACCGGAAGTTTTGTTTGCCAGAAAATATTATCCTGTTTGGATATGAATTTACTCAGATCAAGTCCATTTTCATCCTCAGCAACAATAGGTTTTTTCGGATTATTAATTGTATGAAAATTTCCATCAAGGTCTGTTATTACTTCAAAATCAGTTGGATGATCTGTAACATATAGACTCATTTCATCCAGGTATTGAGTTTCTTCCACTTCATTTTTGACCATAATTTTATATTTCCCATCAACTTCTTTCAAAACATTTAGTTTCGATAACTCACTTCTTTGCAATCCTCTCGTTGTTGCTCCACCAAGAGGTTCAGCATCAAAAACATATTTCTCACCATCAAATGAATAAACAAACGGGCACGATTCCTTAGTTGCAAGTGCTATTAAAACTAGAATAGCTAAAATTCCAACTACAACACCAACACTTGCTAAGACTGATCCGGCAGCATTGACTCTTAATACGTTAACATATAATATTTCTGAAGTAGCAATGTTTACAACTTCTTTTTCTTGAGTAACACCAGAAATAACTGCTATTCGTTCAATATATGTACCTCCTGCCTGATCGAAAGTAACAATCAGATTGCTGGCTTTAACAATTTGAGAAACAAATAAATTCTCATCTTGTATGAACTCCTTTTTACTGATCGTTTTTGCTCGATCGGTATGAATTTCAAGAATTTGTTTTGGTGTTAAAGATAAAGTCTGATTATGCTCAGTTATTCCAGTTAAAGTGTTTTTTTGCTCATCATATTTAGCCCCCTCATCATTAAACTCAAACAGTCGATTGCCATTAACAACAACTTCGGTAATCCTGCTATCTCCAATTTCATTAAAAGGAATCGAAGGGACCTTTTCTGTTCGTAATTCAAGAATATCTTTGAGAGGTAAAATAATTTCCTCCCCCTCAATAGATATTCCTTTTATAGAAGATTCTATCACTCTGAATTCCCCACCATTTTCATCAAAGGTGATTACATCACCATTCGGGAAGACTACCTGCTCAATTGTTTCTTCACCCACTACTAATTCTTCTTTGAAAGCTTTCTCAGATTTAGTAACGACACAACCAAACAAATAATTGATGAAAGCTAGCAATACAAGGCTTGTAAATATTTTTTTGTACATCTTCTTGTTCCTTATTTTAATTTTTATAATAATTAAACAAGATTTACAATTAATTATTTATGAGTCTATGATTCATATAGTTTCTCCCAGTCCTCTCTTACTTCATTAAAAGAGATTGGGACTTCAACGCCGAATATATTTATCTTTTTTAATGTATCAGATAATAGTACCGAAGGACATTCCTTATGCAGCGGATGGGGAATCGACATTCTCATCCTATTATATATTTCCTTAAACTCTGACTCCATTATATTTCCGAAGGACACCGGAAGAAAAACACAAGGATTTACATTACCCGAGCTATCTATATAAAAGTGAGATAGACCTCCCATCATACAACCCATTTGTTCAGGTCCCTCAATATGCGCTACATAGTATATCAAAGGATAATCTTTATATTTTTTTTGGTTGTTCCCTATCTTCATAAAATCTTTCAATATTTCTCTATCCTTTTCAGTAATTAAGTCATTTATTTCATTACCGAAATATCCGCCACACTGCCTTGGTTCTAATAGTTGAACTATGCTTACATTTAGGTTTTTAACAAATTCAAAATATTTCCATAAATCACCTGATCTAATCAATGGTTTTGTTGCACATAAGTTCACGTAGGTGAATATTCCTGCTTCGTTGAATAGTTTAAGAGCATTAACAGCAAAACCAAAGGATTTTTCTCCTCTAATACTATCATGCCTTTCCGGAAGTACATCATCTAACCCAACAGCAGCAGCAGTTAAACCATGATCTCTTAACTTCATGACTTTTTCTTTAGTTAATCCTTTTCCAGATGTATGTATATGAAAGTCAGATAGATCCATATTTGAACTATCAAGAATATTTAGTAGATTTTCGAATTCAGTCAGTGGCTCTCCTCCGGTAAGAATTATAACACTTACACCCATCTGTTGAAGATTATCAACAATTTCAATCCATTTGTTTATCGGTACTTTGTCGTTATTGTCTAAATTATGTTGTTCATAGCAATGAGTGCATCTAAGCTCACATTTATTTGTAATAGCCAAGAATACAGAATCAATCTGTTTTTTCTTTGGAGTGCCAGCATCAAGGAAATTTAAACCACCATTGGATGCCATCCTATCAAAGATCTTGGAAGGGTAGCCAGGTATTGTAGGTGTCGAATAAAATTTCTTATTAAACTTGACAAGTTTTGTAAGTTGTAATTTCTTTCTGATTTTAATCGTAGATGAAATATTGTGAATTGATGAAATGATTCTAGATGCAGCGGTGTAATTTCTCTTTATTAAATAATATTTGACTGATGTTCTAAGAGCTATTTCAATAAGCTTCCAGCCAGAATAGAACTTTGGTGAGTGGTTTTCAATATTTGTATGCATTGATATTTACCATTTGAGCTTGTTAAAAAATACAATGAAACTTTAACAAATATTTCTAACTAGTTGTCATGGAAATGTCATAAAATTGTAAAAGTTTTGTCAAATTGAGTGCAAAACCACATTCCGATGGAATCTTTTTGAAATCACTCCTTGGGGGAAGCACAACATTCTGGAAGGAATTTAAGAGTAACGATATTCAAAACGTTTCTCTCAAGGAACAGATATAAATTTGAAATATAAAGTGGTGAAATTAATTGTTAGAAGCAACGAATGGTTAACGATTAGCAAGTAAAATAATTTAGCACCAATTAAAAAACAACTGTAATTAGAATCTTCTCAAATTTATATTACACTTCCGGTTTCATTTGAGGGAATAGAATTACATCACGAATTGAAGATTGATTTGTTAGCAGCATAACTAGCCGGTCAATTCCAACACCTAATCCTGCAGTTGGAGGGAAACCATATTCCAGAGCTCTAATAAAATCTTCATCAACCTGGTGAGCTTCTTCATCACCCGCTTCCTTTAATTTTACTTGCTCTTCAAATCTGTTCCGCTGGTCGATTGGATCATTCAACTCTGAAAAAGCATTGCAAATTTCTCTTCCGGCAACATAAGCTTCAAATCTTTCAACCACACCTTCTTTACTTCTATGTTTTTTTGCAAGCGGAGAAAGAACCAAAGGATAATCAATTACAAATGTTGGTTGGATAAGTTCCGGTTCAACAGTTGCGCCAAATATTTCATCAATTAGTTTTGCTCTTCCTTCTGCTGCTGAAAGATCAATCCCGATATTTTTAGCAAGAGATTTCAACTCATCATCAGTTGCATTTATTACATCAATTCCAGTTTTATCTTTAACAGCATCAACAAAAGAAATTCTTTTCCATGGAGTTTTAAAATCTATTTGGTTTCCTTCATAAGTAAATTCAAGTGTGTTAAAAACTGTTTTACAAATATGAGTTGTCATATTCTCAACAAAATTCATCATCCAGTTATAATCTTTGTAAGGAACATACAATTCCATCATTGTAAATTCAGGATTATGTGTGCGGTCCATTCCTTCATTTCTAAAATCTTTGGAAATTTCATAAACACCGTTAAATCCGCCAACAATTAATCTTTTAAGATAAAGTTCATCAGCAATTCTTAAATAAAGATCAATATCAAGCGAGTTATGATGTGTTATAAAAGGCTTGCTGCGGCTCCCCCATAAAGAGGCTGCAGGATTGGAGTTTCAACTTCAATGTAATCTTGCGCATCAAGATAGCTGCGCATTGCAGTAATAATTTTACTTCGGTAAATGAAAGTATCTTTCACTTCCGGATTTACAACTAAATCAACATAACGCTGGCGGTATCTTAATTCTTTATCGGCAAACTGATCGTGAATTATTTTATTCCCTTCTTCATCAGTGGTTTCTTTTGCAATTGGTAAAGGTCTAAGTGATTTTGAAAGTAATTCCAGTGAAGTAACGTGAACTGAGGTCTCTCCTGTTTTTGTTTTAAATACATATCCTTCAACCCCAACAATATCCCCAATATCCATAAGCTTAAACGCATCATACTGTTCACCAATTTCATCTTTGCGAAGATACATTTGTATTCTTCCTTTGTGATCCATAATATGAGCAAAAGATGCTTTGCCCATTCTGCGGATTGCCATAATTCTTCCGGCAATTTTTACATTTCTTTTTTCATCTTCTTTATAATTTTCTTTTATATATTCCGAATCAGAATCAACATCAAATGAATAAGCGTAAGGTTGAAAACCTTTTTCGTTAAGTTCAGTTCTTCATATCTTCTTTTAATTAATTCATTTACATCTTCTAAGTGGGATTCCACAATTCCTCCGAATCATTTTACTTTGTTACTTCAAATTAAAGTTTATTAGTTAGCCTACAAAAACCGTTGAAACGGTTAATAAAGTTTGCCCTTTTTTCACTAACCCACGACTTAAGTCGTGGGTTAATACATAGAGATAAATAAAATACTAACCGTTTTAACGGTTTATAAAACAATTGACAAGCATAAAAATAATCAATTTACCTAATAAATTATTTATTAAATTTTTTAAACTTTACTTCATCTTTTTTAAGCTCACGGTAATGCCCTACCGGGATATTCGCTTTTACATTTGCAAAGTTGCTTCTATTTAAGTTTTTAACATTATAACTCAAAGCTTCAAACATTATTTTAACAAAACGGTTTCTTCCTTCAACACATTCAACTTGAACAATTTTTCTCTCTCTATGATTTACAAAAGTTATCTTTTCGAACCTCCCTCTTTTCCTATCTATATAAATTCCAGCTAAAAGTTTTTTCTTATCTTCATCATCAAGCGGACGGTCTAATTTTACTTCATATACTTTCGGAACTTTATTTTTAGGATGAGTTAAAAGGTTAGAAAAATCGCCATCATTTGTTAAAAGGAGCACACCCGTTGTATTGTAATCCAATCTTCCAACCGGGTAAATTTTTTCCCTGGTATTAATTAAGTCTATAACGGTCTTCCTGTTTTTCTCATCGCTGGTTGTGCTTACCACACCTTTCGGTTTATTAAGCAGTAAGTAAATATTCTTTTTTACACGAACTCTTTCACCATCAATCTGAACTTCATCTTTATCAGGATTTACTTTAAAGCTTAAGATCAATTATTAGCTGGTTATTAACTGAAACTCTTCCCTGTAAAATAAGTTCTTCAGCTTTTCTTCTTGAAGTTACACCACTATCTGCAAGATATTTATTGATCCTCACCATTACTTCTCTTCCTGTTCCTTTACTTCTTCATCTAAATTTTCTTCAAGTGCATTCATCATAATTTTTCGTTTCTGTTCTATAAAATCATCATCTTCCATTATCTCTTCAATTTCTCTCGGTTTTGGAAGATCGGTAAGATTATTCAATCCAAAGTATTTCAAAAATTCATCAGTTGTTCCATAAAGAAGTGGTCTTCCAACTGTTTCTGCTCTGCCGGTAATTGCAATAAGATATTTTTCCAGCAACGAACTTAAATATGATCTGAGTTTACTCCGCGTATAGATTCAATTCAGGTTTTGTAATTGGCTGCTTGTAGGCGATGATTGATAAGAGTTTCCAATGCTGCAGGGCTAAGCCGTCTTTTTGTTCTTTCTGATGAAAGATATCCAACGTATTTAGCATTGTCTTCCGTTGTAGCAAAGAGATAACCATTTGCAATCTTTAAGATCTTGAAAGCATTATCTGTTTTGTTGTAATTTTCATTAAGAGAATTGACACAGTTTTCAATATCAGGTAAAGTTATCTCCATATCTTCACCGTCAATTCCTTTTATAGCTTTAATAATATCGTTACCGCTTAATGGTTCATCAGATGAAAAAATTAAAGCTTCAATTATTGAGTTATAAATATTATCCATTATTTATTTTATAAATTATAAAATCATTAAAGTTTGCAGATTCCTTAATTCCTATTCTTCCTGATTTAACAAGTTCGAGCAGTGCAATAAATGTAACAACAATTCTTATCTTTTCTGTAAGATCTCTAACCAGAATTAAAAATTCAATCTCGTTATTTTCATTTAACATTCCGAAAATAAAATCCATTTGCTCATCAATAGAGACTCTTACCTTTTCTATTTGATGTACAGGAACTTCCTTAACCTGCTCAATAGCTTTTTTAAATGCTTTTGCAAGATCATAAATTGAAACATTTTTTAGAAGTGTTTCAAATTCGTGTGGCGTTTCTTTCAAATCGGAAGAAAAGTTTCCGCGGTATTTAAGCATTCGCTGGTTCGATTCGAAGAAGGAAAGTTCTTCGGACATTTCTTTATATCTTTTATACTCAAGCAAAGCTTTAACAAGTTCTGCACGCGGATCAATCTCTTCCCCCTTTTCATCAATCTCTCTTGGCAGAAGCATTCTTGCTTTAATATGCATAAGAGTGGAAGCCATCAGTATAAAATCTCCTGCAAGTTCCAGGTCAAGCATCTTAATCAGGTTTACATATTCCAAAAATTCTTTTGTTATTGAAGAAATTGGAATATCGTAAATATCAAGTTCATCCCTCTTAATAAAGAAGAGAAGCAGATCGAGCGGACCTTCAAATGTGTCTAATTTAATCTTATACACTATCAGCCAAATTTCATTTTTTCTCTAACATCATTCATTGTTGCTTTAGCAACTTGTCTTCCTCTTTCTTCGCCATCTTTTAAAATATCTTTCACTTCATTTAAGTTTTTTTCATAGTATTTACGTTTTTCAATTATTGGTTCCAGGAAAGTTGATATTTTTAATGAACAATTTGCTTTACAATCAGCACAACCAAGCTCTCCTGATCGGCAGCCGCTTTCTATTTCCTTAATTTCTTCAGGATTAAATTTTTGATGGTAAGAAAATATTAAACAAACTTCCGGTCTTCCCGGATCGTTTCTTCTAACTTTTTGAGGATCAGTAACTGCCTTTTTTAATTTTGCTTTAACTGTTTCAGGTTGATCCGAGAGCAAAATAGTATTACCTAATGATTTACTCATTTTTGCATTTCCATCAAGTACCCGGCAATCGTGCAAATTTTGTAAGTAGCGGCTTCGGTTCAGGGAAAACAATACCGTACTGGTTATTAAATTTTCTTGCAATTTCGCGGGACATTTCAACATGCGGAACCTGATCTTCTCCAACCGGAACAGATTCACCTTTATAAAGAAGAATATCAGCGGCTTGAAGAACCGGGTAACCGAGATGCCCGAAGATTACATTATCGATATGCAAATCTCTTACCTGGTCTTTTACCGTAGGATTTCTTTCAAGACGGCTTACTGTAACTAACATTCCAAAAATTAAATTTAGCTCAGTGTGTTCTTTAATTTGCGATTGCCTGAACATCGGGCTTTTTACAGGATCAAGTCCTGAAGCAAGCCAATCAATAAGCATTTCGATAGAATTCTGGTAAATATCATCTAGTATTTAAATCGGTTGTAAGAACGTGATAATCTGCAATAAGATGATAGCTCTGGTAATCATCCTGCAGTTTTACCCAGTTTTCTAAAGCTCCTACATAATGACCTAAATGTAATTTGCCGGTTGGGCGCATACCGCTAAGTATTTTTTTCTTCTGCATAAGTGTTATTGCGTTTTGAATTTAATCAACAAAGATAAGAATAATGAGGATAATTTACTGAATTTTAGAATAAAATGAATTGAAACTAGGTCAGGTAAGATATAAATAGGGTTTCCATTTTTCATCAACTTTACCAACCACATTTTTAATAAACATAAGATGGCTGGGTTTAAATGGTTTTTTAAGCAAATTCATTTTTGCTTCTTCAGGAGTCCTGTCACTTTTTTTATTATTACATTTTGTACAAGCGCATATCAAATTATCCCAGGAATCGGTTCCGCCCCTTGCTTTCGGTACTATATGATCGATGGTAAGTGTGAGATCGCCTCTTCCGCAGTAACTGCATTTATAGCCATCTCTTCTTAAAATATTTTTTCTTGTAAGTACAACTTTTTTGTGGGGCACACGAATGTAGCGGCTTAACCGAATAATGCTGGGCCAGGGATAATTTATAGAAACTGAATGGATTGCTTTTACTGTTGTCGTTCAATACAGGTTCTGCTTTCCCCAGGTACATAAGTATGACTGCTTTCCTGGTATTGCAAACAGTTAAAGGTTCGTAGCTTTGGTTAAGTATTAATACTTTTGCATTTAGTCTGCCATTTGTTCGTTTAGAAGGTTCGAAATCTTATTCTCCTTTTTGCAATTTTTTGTTGTACGAAACTAAATATATCCTAAGAATTATTCTTAATACTAAAATTGCAATGCCAATATATAATAATGGCATAAACAGTTCCGATGGGACAAGTTCAAGAACCATCACCATTAAAATCACAAAAACCAGTACAATGGAACCGTAGTTAAAAATATTATAGTATTTAAGGATCAAATATTCTTCTCATTTAGTTATGAATTTTATTTGAATTCGCTAAAACTAACAATAGATATGAATAATTACAATTAAAATATTAGTAATTTACTCCAATTGGAGGTTTGCTAATAAATAGTATATTGATTGGAAATGCTTGTAATTAACTGGATTTATAAATTATTGCAACGCAGGTAACATAATTATCGGAATGACTCATTGAGATTTTTAATTGCTTATCATTTGCGAGGAATATTTTTAGTTTACCTGAGGGTTTTACTTCAGGGTTTCCATAACGATCGTTAAATATTTCTATATCCTGCCAGCTAATCCCCTGCTCCCAGCCGGAAGTTACAGCTTTATAAACTGCTTCCTTAGCTGCAAACCTTGCAGCAAGATGCTGGTATTTATTAAATTTACTTAAGCAATATTCAAGTTCAGTAGTTGTATAGATTTTATCCAGGAATCTATCACCAAATCTTTCAATGCTTTTTATTATTCTTTCAATTTCAATAATATCTATTCCGACACCTAAAACCATACAATCACTATTTTTTATTTCTAAAAATAATTAGCACATTAAAATATGGATGCATCAACTTTAACTCCATCATCCTTTAGTTGATCAAGCATCACTTTTGTTAGCTCCTTAGTTTGTTCCAGACGTTTTAGTTAAAGAGATAATAAGTGAATCATCATAAAGAAGTTTCCCAATATTGTTATCTCCGCTAAGTGTTTCATCGGCTAAGAAGTTCAATTTAGTAACCAATGAATCAGAACTTTGTAAAATTGAATTAAGATTAGTTGATTGAAGTGTTTATACTCTCCTTGTTTGCAGAAATCATTTCCTTCGTATCTTCAGTAATCTCCTTTGTATTTTGTGTGATAGATTTAATATTTTCCTGGTTTTCGACTAGTGTTTTGTTAAGATTTGTAGTTAAGTTGCTTAACCCGGTAATTGAGTTCCTTATATCCTCTTTGATCTGGTCATCTGTTAAAAATGAATTTATTTCAGAAAGGGTTATTTTCACATCTGCCAGGATAGTATTCAGGTCAATCTCTATACCACTTAATACTTCCATCATACTTGCAAGATCAGCCTGGAATATTCCAACCTGTAGTTCATCAGGATTAATCGGTACTGAATCTTTGCCCGGCGAAATATCAATTTTTTTACCTCCCATTAAATCTGTTACTTCCAGCGAAAATTTTGCATCTCTTTTTAACTTCGCATCGCTGTTGACTGATATTTCTACAACCACATAATAATCTTCAACATAAATATCTTTTACCACCCCAGCTTTAACTCCGTTTACTGAAACCTCATTACCAACGAGCAATCCGGATGAATTTTCAAATTTAATTTTAAAAAAAACATCGGTGGAACTAATGGAAACATTTTTTGCCCAGCCTAATATCCATATAAAAACTATTATACCGAGTAATACTGTTAAACCAACTTTTATTTCAATTTTCCTTTGTTGTTTCATTCCTTAAACTCTTTACTATTTTCGTTAATTCTAAAAGTTCATCTTTAGTTATTAAGCTGTCTGTAAAAGTATTATGAAGTAATTCAAACAGCTTTTCATGTTTATCTTCCGATATCTTATTTACAGTTTTAATTCCTTCTACATAAAAATTAAGCAGCGATTTCTAAGGAATCTTTTTCAGCGCTACCTGTAATATAACCAAGTTCAGTTTCCCAATTATCTTCTATCAGTTCGCTTATTAGTTCTTTACCGGGATTTAGAAAAATATCATCAAATTTATTCTGAATAATATAAAGAACCGATGCAACTAAAATTGTTAGTATAAATACTAATTTTATAAAACATCCTTTCTTCATCAATAGCTTATATATTAAACCTTTTCTACTAGAACTTTATTAATTCTCTTGGTTCACAACTTTTTTAACTGTTATGTCATAATCTGCAATCTTAAAGCTGTAACCTTCTTCGGGGATGCTGGCAGCATTGCTTAATACCAATCCACCAATTGTATCATAATCATCAGTTTCAGCTAATAGCTGGAATCCAATTGTTTCGTTAAATTCACTTATAGAAGTTTTACCAAGGACGAGGAACTTATCCTTCCCTATTTTATTTATAGATTTTTCTTCCCTATCAAATTCATCCCAAATTTCACCAACCACTTCTTCAATTACATCTTCTAGTGTAACTAAACCTGATGTCCCGCCGTACTCATCAACAACAATGGCAATATGCTTCTTTTTTTCCTGGAATTCCTGAAGCATATCTTTTATCCGTTTTGTTTCGGGAGCATACATAGGTTTTCTTGCAAGATCTTTTACAGGGATCACTTCACTTTTTCCTTTATCTTTTAAATATGGAAGAAGATCTTTTGCATAAATGATTCCTAATATTTCATCAAGATCATCATTATACAAAGGCAACCTGCTATGTCCTGAATCAGTAATGGTTTTGATAATTGCTTCTATCCCTGCATCTTTAGAAACTGCAATAATATCAACGCGTGGAGTCATTATCTCGCTTACTAGAACTGACCTGAACTCCATAATGCTGGTTATAATTTCCTGCTCTTCTTCTTCAATAGCTCCCTTTTCCTGCCCAAGTTCGGCAAGTTTTGTAAGTTCATCTTTTGAGATAACACCTTTTGTTTTATCGAATTTAATTTTATTTGAAGCGGCTTTAATAAGCTCTGTTATTATTTCTGCAACTGGATATAGAATAACGCTAATCCAGTATATTGGAATCACAATAATTTTTGTAAACTTAATAGGATTTTTTGATGCAATAACTTTTGGAATCAATTCTCCAAATAAAAGAATTAGTATTGTAAGCAAAACAATTTGTACAAGCAACGCTACTTCCAGGGGTGTTTTGATTATTGCTGCAACTTCAAGGGCAAGGGCTACCGAAATTATTGAAGCGGCTACATTAACAACTGTGTTACCAAGCAAAACAGTAACTAAAAGCCGTCTTGGTTTATTGAGCAAGTTATGAATGTAATTTAGTAGAAGCGGGTGATTCGCAAAATCTCCTTTAGTTTTTTTTATATTTAAAAGAAAAAAGTGCAACTTCAGAGCCGGAAAAAAATGCAGATAATACCAGAAGACAAAACAAAGCAATAAGTTTAACTATCCAATCAATCTCCAAAAATTATTTTGCCTTCTGATATTTTACAAAATTTTTAGAATGGAAGATCATCGTTTCCTTCAACTGCAGGTGGTTCAGAAACTCCATCAGCGCTTTCGGCCTTATTACCACTTGGTTCTCCGGTAGATTCAAGTGGAATCAATTTCTCTGAGTAAACATCTGTGGAATATCTTTTTACACCCTCTTTATCCGTATACTCCCGTTTAGTTAACCGACCCTCAACGTAGAATTTTTTGCCTTTCTTTAAATTTTCTTTAAAGAAATCGGATAAATTAAAACCTGTAATATTATGCCAGGTAGTTTCATTAACCCAATCTCCATCCTTTCCTTTATAACTATGTGTTGTCGCTAATGAAAAATTAGTAACCGAAACATTGTTATTTGTAAACCTTGTTTCAGCATCTCTTCCAAGATTTCCAATAAGCATAATACGATTTAGTGAGAAAGCCATATAGTCCCTCCTTCAGATATTATTAGTATGACTATTAACATTTTGAATTTAGTGATTAAATATAATAAAATCCAACATATTAGTGATTTCGTGAAAAAAGTAACTCATAATGACACAACCACAAATTTTCAACCAAACCTAAACTTTTAAATGTGTCAATCTTGGACGTTAACATACCTTAATGTACATATTTAAGCCAAAAATTAAACAAAATAAAGATTGGCACGTTTTTGTAGGCGAATTCTAGAAAAATGTATTTTGATTAGACTAAGCATTAAAAGTATATTAACAAAAATAGAGGGAAAAAATCATGGAAGACATTACTCAACAAATCAGAGGAGATATTCTTACAAACAGAGTAAATCTTTTAAGAGTTACTGTTAACGAAGCTGTTGATTTAAGAAATTTACTTGAGGAGCAAATTGTGATGGGGCATTCTAAAATAGTAATCGATCTTAGCCAGTGTACCCACCTGGATTCAACTTTTGTTGGAGTGATCGTAGTGACTCAAAAAAAGTTACTAGCAAAAGGCGGAGAATTAAAAATTGTTGATCCACTGGATCCTGCAAAAGATCTATTAAATTTAACAGGGGTATCTAATGTATTGGGTACTTTTGAAACAGCTGAGGATGCTCAAAAGAGTTTTAATAATAATGGAATAAAACTACAAGTGGCAAAAGCTGATAGCGAGATTCCACAAAAAAATATTAACTGGGCTTTTGGTTAATTCTGAAAAAGGATGATAAGTCGTAGGACAGATTGAAGGTTGGAAGAAATTTCAACCTTTTTTTTGCAATTCTTAATATCTATTGTTCTAATATCAACTGAATAATTACTCCAGACATCCTAAAATAATATTAGTTACTAAAAATTTAACCCATTCACATTATGCAGCTACCCAATTGAATCTTATATTGATAATTTTTGTGCAAAAATGGAGGTTATCTCGTAAAAGTATTAGACGAATACGGCATTTTTTTAACTTCTTTAATATTGAAAATAGTAATTCAATGAAAAAAGTAACACAAATCGATACAACTACAAATAAAATTGATAAATCAAAGGTTTTACTGTTTCAATGCAGGACAGTAATTTATGTGAATGTAAGAATATAATCAATAAACGAAAGATAATTGGAATGGCATACCAATTGGGATAGAATGGTTCGTCGGATGCTAATGTATGAGGAACTTAATTCAATAATTATTAAAATGGATAATTAGATGAGATTCCTAGATAGATTAGCATTTTTTCATTCATACCGGTTAAGCAGAACATCGCTCATTTTCCTAAATTCGATTTCTATCTGAATCTTCCCATTTCGACCATTCATAAATTTTAAGAAGGAGATTAAGTTTTGAATACAGGCCAAATGATGATAACACTTGGAGCAGTTCTTTTACTCTCAACGATAGTTCTCCGTGTAAACGGAAGTCAATTATCTAACCAAGATTCAATGCAAAACAACAAATTTGGGATTCTAGCAATATCTTTAGCAACTTCGGTTATAGAAGAAGCAAGTGAAAAAGCATTTGATGAAGCTAGTACATCTAATTTCCTTAACTCTACAAGTTTACTTACTCCGCAGCGGAAGTTTTGGTCCCGAACCAGGTTTGAATCCAGACAGCACGTGGGAAATTCTTGATAGCTTGGAGACGTACGATGATTTTGATGATTATCACAACTATTCAAATAGAGATTCTACGATGCCTAGTGCGATCTTTGATGTTAGTTGCCAGGTAAATTACGTAAATCCTTCAGATCCTAATTTTATCACTTATCCAATTCCTGGCACAAGATGATTAGTGTTACTGTATCCAGCCCTTTTATGCGGGATACAGTTAAAATGAGTAAAGTATTTAGTTATTGGAAATTACCATAAGAGGTTATAATGGGATTCAGTACAATTTTAGACGTTCTCGGAGCAACAATAATCGGTGGCTTACTTTTACTTGTTCTTTTAAGAGTTAATGCAAATGCCACTGAAAATAAAATACTCAACGGCAGTGACAGAATTCTGCAAAGAGATTTAGTAGAACTTGCGCTTACTGTTGAAAATGATCTAAGAAAAATGGGTTATTGTGCAGATCCAAGCAAATTAACAGAAAGTATGAGCAGAATAATTTATGCAAATTCAAGCCAGATAAGTTATTATACCGATGTTGATAGAGATGGTAACTTAGATAGTATTTCATACTATATAAGTGATACTACTGCTCTTTCGCATACAGCAAATCCCAGGGATAGAATTTTATACAGAAAAGTTAACAATCAGTTGCCTCTTATAGTGAGCACTAACATAGTGGAATTTAACTTGAATTATTTTGATGCCCTTGGAAAGGTACTTACATCGCCAGTTGCATCTCCAAGTTTGATCACTCATATGGAAATCTCCTTTAAGGTAGAAGATTCAGAAGCTTATGATCAAAAATACTCTGAAGCCTACTGGCAGCAAGTTAGACTATCATCAAAAAATTTAAATAAAAGATAGGAGTTTTAATTATGGGCGGTAAAGTATCATTAATTCTTGTGTTAGGTTTTAGTTCTATATTTGCAATTATGGGAACTGAAATGCTAAAATCTTCAAATGAAGCAACTGATAATTATGTGAATTATTTCGAACAAACAGAAGCTCATAATATTGCCGTAAGCGGAGCTAATATGGCAGCAAATGAGATCTTCATAAACAAATTTTGGATGACTGGTTATTCCAACTTAAAATTGATGAAGGTTCGCTTGATGTAACTGTTGATTCAATTGGTGTGGAAAATAAACTCATAACATCGATTGGAGAATATGATGGTTACCAGGATACAGTTATTGTTCTCTTAGCACCTAAAAATTTCGCACAGTATGGTAACTTTTATAATTTAATGGGTGCCTGGGCTGCTACGGGTGATACCTTTTCAGGTCCATTCCATACAAACGATTATTTAAAGTGCTATGGTGATCCTGTATTTCTTAGGATACACAACTACACAAAATGGTGTTAAACTTTATCATAATGATGGTACTGATAATCCTGAATTTCATGGTGGATTGCAGGAAGGCTTATTTATACCACTTGAATTTGATACTTCAATAATAAAGCAAGCTGCTTTTAATGGTGGAAAAATATTTTATGATACCACGGGTAACAATCATATAATTGATACAAAATTTGTACTAAATAATGATGGTACTGTTGATTACAGCACTAATATAAATAATGCAGGGTGGTCACCAGTGATAAATGAACCTTTAACGACTTTGGCCCCTAACGGTGTAATCTATGTTGAAAAAGGTAATGTATTTATTGAAGGTACGTTAAATGGGCAGGTTTCAGTAGTTGCATCAACAAAGGGTGATGTATAAGTGCCGGAATGATACATATAACGGACGATATTAGATATAATAAAAATCCCTTATCAGATCCTACTTCAACTGATATGCTTGGTTTAATTGCTGAAAAGAATGTTCAGGTAGATTTTAATCTCACTACTGGTAATTTGGATATCCATGCTTCAATGTATTCTCAGCAGGATGGTTTAGTTATTGAGGACTATGCAAGTTATCCTACCGCTAATAATATGAATATTATTGGTGGTGTAATTGGTCAACAAGTAAGAGCAACAGCTACATATGCCTGGAATGGAAGTGCATATGTACCAACTCATGGCTATAGTTATGTTCATAAGTTTGATGAAAGATTTAATAAAACAGTTCCTCCGTTCTTTCCCAAAACTAAATATTACAAAGTTGTTACCTGGTTAGAGTAAGTATAATAAGTTTAATAAACAATAGTGAAGGAAAATATAATGGAAAACATTGCTCAGGAAATTAAAGGAGATATTGTTACAAACAGAGTTAATCTATTAAGAACCACAGTAAATGAAGCTAATGAAATAAGGAATTTACTTGAGGAGCAGATTGTTTTCGGGCATTCTAAAATAGTTGTCGATCTTAGCCAAGTGTACCCACTTGGATTCAACCTTTATAGGAGTGCTTGTAGTAACTCAAAAAAAATTACAGGAAATAGGCGGGAGAGCTAAATCTTGTTGAACCACTGGACCCTGCAAAAGAACTATTTTATTTAACTGGTATATCTAAAATGTTTAAAACATTTGAAACAACCGAGGATGCTATAAGGAGTTTTAATAATGGAATAAAGCCACCGGAACCAAAACCTGTTGATATTATTCCTAGAAAGAAGGTTGAGTGGGCATTTGCTTAATAATTTTTTAGTACTTTTTTATAAATGGGGATGCTAAAGGTTGGATGAAATTCCAACCTTTTTTTTGCAATTTTATATCTTACACTCCTATTCAACTGAATAATAACTCCACTAACAACTAAAAGCATTTGCTAACTAAAGATTTGTGAATATCTTCCTTGATTTATCTTCATTTGTAATGATATTTCACATTTCATTGAATTATTAACATTATCTAGCTGCCAATTGTTTTTCGGAGTGGTATTGTTTTTGTAACAACAAAGTATAAGCGAAAGAGAATTATCTATGAGGTGACTTTTTTGCCTCTAATTGAATTGAAAATGCTTATTTAATAAAATTATATGATGATTTTAAAATCAAATAATATCTGGGAATCTGTTTTTACTCATTTTTCCCAGAAATTTTAGCAGATTGCAATGTACATGTTACCGGTAATCTGCAAAATCTAATTGAAATTATTATATGGCTTTTAAAATATTTTTATACATGCTTATTTGTACAATGTTGTCCATAGTACTTAACACAGTTATCAATACAAAGTAAATCGGATCGAGTTAGAAATTCTATAAGAATAAGAGAAAATGAAGATGCAAAATTTTGAACAAAATATTGTAGATGATGTCCTGGTAATTAAGGTAAATTTACCGAGGGCTTCTATGAATGAATCAGCTGAGTTGAAGAATTTGCTCAATGAGCAAACATTACTTGGCAATAAAAAAATAGTTGCGGATTTAAGTGAGTGTAGCAGCCTTGATTCAACTTTCATAGGTGTACTTGTTTTAATCCATAAAGAATTAATTACCAAAGGAGGAGAGCTTAAATTAGTTGAACCGTTAGAACCAGCGAAAGAACTTTTCCATCTTACAGGAATTGCAAAAATATTTAATACCCATGATACACTTATAGAAGCAGTAAATAGCTTCAATAAGGGTGTCGCTCCTAAAGAAAAAAATAAATCTGCATTCGAAGATAAGCCAGGCAAAAAAGTTGAGTGGGATTTCGGTTAAAAAATTTAGATTGGCAATTATAAAGCAGATAATTACTTAGAAAGACAAATCATTTAATCATATTTTTTATTACCCGCGGGGACTAAAGGTTGAGATATTCTCTCAACCTTTTTTTATAGTTTTTTTCTTGTTATTCTTTATTTTGTTTTAGCGGGATAATCCATGCATCGTTATATTCTTCCATTTGCCAGAGGTTAGCTCTTACGCGCTCAGCTTCAATCTCAGAACTAAATTTCTCTTCTAACTGAACTACAAAAAGCTTTACATCATCATTATAACTTATACTTACTCTTCGGTTAAGATTTCTATGGCTCTTTTCAGCAAACAGTTCAGCTCGTTCGCGAGTAGAAAATGCACCAATCTGAATTTTATATAAAAAAGTTACATTACTAACTGGCTTTTCAAATGTGTAGGAATCTTCCGGCGGGACTTCATCAAAAATGTAAATTTCATCTTCCTTTTCAATCTCCTTCCCTATTTCTTTAGTAGAAGAACAGAATGTAAACAAGAAACTAAATATCAGTAAAGTGAAGAAGAAAATTAGATGATAATTAATTGTGAAGTTGGAACTCTTTAATATATAACTTTTCATTTTTCAATTAATAAAAAAAAGGGATGGTTTCCCATCCCTTTAAATATTAGAAAAATAAATGATCAAATGCACCGGCAGTAAAGTTTGGATAACCATATTTATCAAAGCTTACGCCTTTTGCAAATACAAGGCTGCCAGGTATGCTTGATACATCTATCAAAGGAATGGTAGCACCAAATTTTGCATTTATAGCAGCGATAAATTCATTAGCCATAACTGCCTGTCCCTGGTTTGATGGATGAACACCATCAAGGCTAAACAATCCACCAGTGACATACAAGGTCTTGAATACTATACCATTTATTTCAGTTCCGCCTGTAAAATCATTTGCTCTTATTTGATTCATACGTGCATTCATATCAGCATGCCCAAATCCAAAAGCATTCGCAGCCGCTAAAATAATGTTGTTAAATTCAGAAGTTGCTGTTTGAGCAGTTGATATTTCACCAGCATCAAGAATAAGCGCATCAGGCCATGGGTTTTGCGGATGAACACCAAAGGGTTGATTAATATCTATTCCAGGAGGAATAGTTAGGTTATTGTCGGTATAATATTTACCTGTGGGAGTACCGATTAAACCAGCATAGCTTCCGCCCGGTAAGGTAACCATTACAACGCCTGTAAGAAGACTAACTGAATCCGCAACGCCAGTTCCTATAGTTTGTCCATGTTTTTGATAAATTACACCAGGAGCTCCTAATGCTGCAAGAACTCCCCATGGTATGCTAAGCGCCATTGTAGGACCAACTGTTGTAAAATATGGTATTGAAGTTACATCCGGTAAATTTGCAACAACCACGTTAGCATTGAGATTATCAACTCCTGCAGCAGTTAAATTATACAACGCCGTAAATGTAGGAATATCTGTAGGAGCAGTTGGAGCAGTACCGCCGCTTGTTGCAAAACCAAGCACATCGTTATTACCAATCCACAATGTTACTAATGTTGGATCTAAAACAGCAGCTTGTTGTAACTGAGTCCCTAACTCCAATACGCTGTTTCTCAATATCAAATCAAACATTGGATTTGGTTTACCTGCAAAAAGTGCACTTGCACAATCGCTAGAATTTGTTGCATTAGCTACATCATATAACAAAGCACCCGGAATACCAAGATTATTATACGGTGCAGGATAGGATAGATTTGTTGGTAGACCAACATTTGGATTAAATGTGGAAACGAACGGATCTAGTGAAACGACTTCCATCCGTCCTCCAGTTCCCGGATCAGAATAGATTGGTTGCGCAAACAGTGTGTTCATATGACCAGCAATTAGATTTCCATAGCTGTAAATCTGGGCACTCTCAAACAATGCTGCAGACTGATACCCTGCAGTTAAACTGTTGCCAATTGTAACAAATTTAGAAAAGTTTGCCGAGCCGGTAGTATATGGGGTAGTTATTTCGTTGTATTCATCACACCCAATAAAAATAAGGGCTGCGATAAACACAAATGAAACTATTTTTAATATTTTTTTCATAAGAAACCCTTAAATGTTTTATAAACTGTAATGAAAACTAAATGATAATAAATTTGCAAGTGAATTGTAAGTGCCGTTAAATTTAGCTCCACCAGGTGTATACTCCTGGTTCGAATCTGTGACAGTGAGCTCACTAGATCTAATAAATAGGTAAGAACCTGAAACACCAAAATTTTCTGTTAATTGAGCATCCACTCCTATACTAAATCCTAACCTATCAGAATCTGGTAAAGAAGGACTTAAATTATTTGGATCAACCGGGTTTTTATCATAATAAACACCTCCAAGAAGAGTGAGATCTTCACTAAGTTCATATTGAGCACCGAATCTTATCAAATAAGTATCCTCGTACAATCTTGGCTCTGCCAGATCCTCAAAAGCTGCATCTTTAAAGTCAACTGCTAAGGTATCGTAGCTCGACCATCCCACATATTGAAAATCTGCTGAGAGTAAAATCCTCTCAGAAAGTTGTAAACCTATGCCACCTTGAATATTTAGAGGAGTAGTAAGTTCTGCAGAGATATCACCCGCAGGAAGTAATCCTGCTAACTGATCAGGACCAATTGATTCTGCGGTACCTTCAAGTGAGAAATCAACTTCACTCTTAAACGAAGCACCGATTGATAGGACATCCAATGGCTTCCATAAAAAGCTAAAATTGTATCCAAAAGCAGAAGATTCATCACCTTCAAGACTTACGAAAGCATCTTCAAATGGACCTGTTGATGCCGCCTGCTTTATAAGAACAGAAGCATGATGATAAGAACCTCCTGCACTTATAGAAAAATTATCAGCAATTTTCCAGGAGATTACTAATGGAACTGCAATCGTGGTTAATTCAGTTTCCACTGCGAGATATCTTCCAAGCCAATCATCATCCCAGATAGTTCCAAGACCAAAAGGTACTGATGCACCTAAACCAACAGAAAAAGATTCTGAAATTTTATGTGTAATAAAGAAATGCGGTACATAAAAAACCTGTCTAGTCATACTAGATTTATTAATTGAGGGTGTTACGCCTCTAAAAATTGTACTCGGTCCTATCAATGCGGTGCCGAGAATAAAGTTTGTTCCCTCCATGAAACTCATCGCAGCAGAATTCCAGTATACCGCAGAAGCATCATCTACAACAGCAGTATATGCACCGCCAAGCCCCATAGCTTTAGACCCATGCTCATTTATCTGAAACCCGCCTGCAAAAATGCTACCGGTTCCGAATGATAGCAATATAAATAGGGTAAAGATCTTTAATTTCAAAGGTACCTCCCTCTGTTTGTTAATAGATAGTTAATTATTAAGTATTATTCTATTCGATTGAAAAAAGGATTGCTCCCTTTTCCACTGCTTTTCCTTCTTCAACACTAATTCTTGTAATTGTACCGGATGCAGGTGAACGCAAATCGTTTTCCATCTTCATTGCTTCAAGGATAATAATTGATTCACCCTGTGAAATTGTATCTCCATCCTGTTTTTTTACTTTTAAGATCATTCCCGGCATTGGCGCTTTAACTTCAAACTGATGATGTGCCGATGTTTGAGCCTCTTCCAGTAAATGAAGTGCTTTTTCCTGCAAAGTTGTTCTTACAACCGAATTAAAATGGTACCCTTTTAAAAGTATTGAAAAATTTGCATTATTAACTTTATCGGCGACGATTTCAAAATAATTATTTCCGTATTTAAGAAGATAAGTATTATTGTGAACATGAGAAATTTGATAGTTGTATTTTTTATTGTTTACCTTAAGCTCAGTATCATTTAAAATATTAACCGGTTTCTTCTTTTCGTTAATAGTTACAACAAATTCATTCATACATTTGCTCCTGCCATTTATTAACTTCTTTAGAACTTGTATGAATTCTTTTCACTGTTGATTTGTGTTTTAATAAGGCTGAAAATACTGCGGCAATTGTTTCAAGCTCTCCTTTACCGTTAGCATTTTCAAGTGAGGACAGACTATTCATAAATTTCTCGTTAAGAAAATTTATATCGAATTTACCACTTTTAAAAGATTTATGATCGATAATTAAGCTAAGAAACGAAATATTATTTATTACTCCGGCAATTTGGTATTCTGAGAGTGCTCTTTTCATTAGTTTTATTGCAGTCGCACGTTTGCTTCCCCAGCATACCAATTTAGAAATCAAAGGATCGTAGTACATCGTTATTTCAGAACCGCTTCCAAAGCCTGAGTCAACTCTTACTCCTGGTCCAGCAGGTTCTTTGTAATGAAATATTTTTCCGGTTGAGGGAAGAAAATTATTATTCGGATCTTCAGCATAAATTCTGCATTCCAGCGAATGCCCGCGCCTACTAACATCTTTCTGTTTAACTGATAAACGATTTCCCTGAGCAATACTAATTTGCTCTTTTACAAGATCTATTCCGGTTATCATTTCGGTTACAGGATGTTCAACCTGTAAGCGTGTATTCATCTCAAGAAAGTAAAAATTCTTCTTCTCATCCATTAGAAATTCAACCGTACCGGCATTGTAATATCCACACGCTTTTGCAGCATCTATAGCTGCGTCAGTAATTTTTTTACGTGTTTCTTCATCTACAAAAGATGAGGGAGATTCTTCAATAATTTTTTGGTGTCTTCTCTGTATGGAGCACTCTCTCTCAAACAGATGAACATAGTTGCCTTTTTTATCTCCTAAAACCTGGACTTCAATATGTTTCGGATTTTCTATAAATTTTTCAAGATAAATTTCATCACTTGCAAATGCCTTAAGAGATTCACGCTTTGTAGTTTCAAGCGCAGCTTCAAACTCATCTGGGGAAGTAATTTTTCTCATTCCCTTCCCTCCCCCGCCAGCGGATGCTTTTAGAAGAACCGGGTAACCAATCTCTTCAGCAATCTGCAATCCTTTTTTAACCGAGCTTATTGCTTTTGTTGTTCCGGGAACAATTGGCACTTTATTATCAGCCATTATTTTGCGTGCAGCAGTTTTATTACCCATCATCATAACTGATTTTGAAGAAGGACCTATAAATGTAATCTTCTTTTTTTCCAGTGCACTAATAAAATCAGCATTTTCTGAAAAGAAGCCGTATCCAGGGTGAACAGCATCGGCGCCAATATCTTTAACAAGCTTTATTATTTTTTCTTCATTCAGATAGGATTCTGATGAGATGGAATCACCAAGACAATAAGATTCATCTGCTAATTTGGTATGCTCGGCTGTTTTATCTGCAGTTGAATAGATTGCGGCTGAAGTTATGCCAAGTTCGCGGCAAGCTCTGATAATTCTTACCGCAATTTCTCCCCGGTTGGCTATTAGTATTTTTTTAAACAATAATTTTCCTACTTCAACTCAACAATTGTTATTCCTTCTCCACCTGATTCAATTGGAGCAAAATAAAAATCTTCAACGCTATCGTGCTTTCCTAATATCTCTTTTACCGTTCGTTTTAGGGCGCCGGTTCCTTTACCGTGTAAAATTTCAATCCTGCTCTCTCCAGCCATAAAAGAATTATCGATAAATTTTACAATTTCAAAATCTGCTTCTTCCGGTTTTTTTCCTCTTATATCAAGTCTGTACTCTGTTTCCGGAATCTTATATTTATGATAACTTTTTAACGGTTCGTTTGCTTTGTCCTCTTTAGCAGGAAGAATTTCATCAAGTTTAACTTTCACTTTCATAGTTCCAACCTGGATAGTTGCTCGTTTCTTCTCCTTATCCAGTTCGATAATCTTTCCTGCTGTTGATGTATTTCTAAGAGAAACAAAACTTCCGATATTAAAATCAGCTATTTTAGTCTTTAATACAACATCTGGAGTAAAAAGATTTTCATTTTTTTGTTTGATATCTTCAACAATTTTCTTCGATTCTTTTATTACTTCCCTGGTAGCTTTCGATTCTCTAAGATCTTTAATTACCTTTTCAATCTTTTTGTTGATATCCACCAGGTAAAGATCTGCTTCCGTTTTAGTTTTTTTTAGAATCTCCTTTTTTTCATTCTCAAGTTTATCAACATTCTTTTTGTAAAGGATTAGATAAACCGGAAAGACGAATATTTTCAAGCTCGAGTTCATTTAGTTTTTTTTCTAAACGATTTGACTTTTCTTCAATATCAACCAGGAATTGCTCAATCTTATATTTATCGGTTTCCATATTTTCTGAAGCTGAGCGGAGCAGCTCATCCGAAATGCCGATTCGTTTAGCAATTTCAAATGCATAGCTTGAACCAGGAACTCCCATTTTAAATTTATAATTTGGCGTAAGTTTTTCATGATCGAATTCCATGGCTGCATTAGCAAATCCCTCTTCATCCTGTGCCATAAGTTTAAGATTTCCGTGATGAGTAGATGCAAATACAAGCGCTCCCATATTTCTTAGCTTTAACAAAGTAGCTGCTGCCAGTGCAGAACCCTCCGCAGGATCAGTGCCTGTTCCTATCTCATCGAGCAGAACTAAAGTATTATTATCTGCGCTTTCAAGAATTTTGCAAATATTACCCAAATGAGATGTAAAAGTTGAAAGATCATCTTCAATCGATTGTTCATCTCCGATATCGATTAAAATATTTTCAAAAATATGAATGTTTGAATCAGGGTTTGCGGGAATGTGGATGCCGGATTGTAGAAGTAAACTTAATATTCCAATGGTCTTTAGAACAACAGTTTTACCACCTGCATTAGGACCTGTAAGAATAATAATCTTTTCACCACTAAGTTTTACATTTAAAGGAACAGATTCTTTTCTTCCAAGTTTTTTCTGCAAAACTGGATGGCGGGCATCATTAAGATAGAACGATTCTTTATCATCAGTTGAAGGAAAAGAGCCAATAATTTCTATAGAATGTTTTGCTCTTGCAAAAACAGAATCGATATAAGCAACTGTATCCAAAGATACTTTCAGCTTTTCGCTTTCCTTACCAATTAAATTTGTTATCTCTTTTAATAATCTTTCAACCTCTCTTCTTTCAGCAAAATTTAAAGAGATAATTTCGTTATTAAGTTCAAGAGTTTGCTCAGGTTCAATGTAAACAGTCTGCCCGGTTGATGATTCGGAATGGATAAATCCTCTAAGATGTCTTTTATGCTCAACTTTAATGGGGATTACCATTCTTCCATCTCTAAGCGTAAGATAATCCTCTCTAACCATTTCCTGGTCTTGAAGCGATTTCATAATCCTATTTATCGATTTGATCAGCTCCCCCTGTTTATCTCTTATATCTTTTCTAAGCTGGCTAAGCTTCTTGCTAGCTTTTTCCTTCACTTCACCATTATCATCAATAACATTTTGAATATGGTGTTCAAACATTTTATCAATAAAAAGTTCCTGGTTGTAATTTGTAAGGAGAGGCGCTGCTTCAGAGTTATCTTTTATAAACTTATATAATTTACGTGAAGTTGCGGCAAGATTGAGAACCTGTAGAATTTTATTACTACTTAAAACTGAGTCTTCAATTTTACTTTGTAGGAGAGTTTCCGTAAGATCGGGAATGAAATCAATTGGAGGAGGAACATTTTTAATAAGGATCTCTTTTGCCTGGTTAACCGTTTCCCCTTCCCTGCTTATAAAATTCCTATCCGTTACAGGTTTTATATTTTGAACTAACTGCTTCCCTTTTTCCGTAATCGAATAGTTTGAAACCTGGTTAAGAACCTTTTGAAATTCGAGCTTTTCCAGGGTGATTGGGGAAATCATTTAACCGTATCTTTTTTGTTTATATAATCCTCAATAATTTGCTTTGAATCAGGTGTGTAATTACTTAAATAATCGATAGTTAAAGGAAGCAATTGAGATGTGTCTTCGTAAAAAGCGGATGATTTTTTAACTGAATTATCAGGTAAATCAAAAATATTTAGAATTAACAAAACAGCACTTAAAAAGAATAAAATTTGTACAATACCAACCGCTCCACCAACTAATTGATTTATAATATTATTTACACGGTCAAAAGGATGTACTATTCTTTTAAGTAAGGTGAAAACCAGTATCACACCAAAAAAGAGTACTACGCCTCCAATAATTTCAGCAAAATAAAATTCTATTCCGAAAGCAACTTCTATCATAGCACCAATATTACCTGCAAAAAAAGCAGCAGTAATAATAGCAAGTGCAAATCCTAAAACGCCTATCAGCTTTCTAATAAACCCATCTTTAAAACCAAGGGCGAAGCCTATAAGTACAGCAACAATTATTATTATATCAATTGCGTTCAATTTTAACCCAGCGCTTTTTCCACAGCAGCTTTAATAGCTTTACCTTCCGCCTGTCCTTTTAATTTTTTAATTGATGCCTGCATCAGTTTAGGAAAATCTGCCTTACTTGAGGCATCGATTTCTGCAGCAATGCCTCTTACTTCGGTTTCTATTTCTTCGCCTGTTAACTGTTTAGGAAGATAATCTTTAATAACATTTAACTCTGCTTCTTCTATTGAAGCAAGGTCTTCCCTTCCGGCTTTGTTGTATTCTTCAATCGATTCTCTTCTCTTTTTAGCTGCAGAACTAAGCAGTTTTATCTCTTCCTCTTCATTAAACTCTTTATCCTTACCACTTTTTTCAAATTCAAGTATTAATGCTCTTATAGAACGTACGGTTTCTAATCTTACCTTATCTCCAGCTTTAAGTGCTTCTTTTAGATCACTTTTTATTTTTTCTTTTAGATTCATTTTACCCTCATTAATGAAAAAGGCAGGCGATTAAAATAAATAATCAACCTGCCTTTTAAAAAAATAATATTTTATTAATCAGATTTTAATATTAGACGAATAATTTAATCGTAAACAAAAAGCTTTCCTTAGCTCCTGCTGGATATCCGTAACTAATCCCATATCAGTACCTACATCTACTCGAAGAGAAACAATAACATTAGGCAGTTCCTGTCTTTTACTATACATAACTCGCTGAACATCTTCCACCTGAACAAAGCTATCATTAATCTGCATCTTTTTGTTGTTTCCAACCCAAATATAAGCTACCAAGTCTTTTGTTTTCTATTTTTTCCAGCGCTTCAGCTTCAGGAAGTTTGTAATCAACTAATACTTCAACTTCTCTTAGAGTTGTAGTTACCATAAAGAAGAGCAGCAGCATAAAAATAATATCAGGCATGGAAGCTGTTGGGATTTCCTGCTTGGTGCTTGCTCTTTTCTTTTCGAATTTCATTTTAACAATTCCTTAAAACTTTTATTTAACTTGTTCCGGTTCTGCAAGGGATATAATGATAGGCACAGCATCTTTTACTATTTTCTGCTCTTCTTCAATTAAATCATCATAATTCGCTCTCCGAACCTGGAGTTAGAGTATTCATCTCTAACTTCGAAGAAAGCCATTTTTATCTGGTCAAGTGCCTGTATATAAACGTTATAAACGGTTTTCCTGTCCGTCTTTAATGAAACAATCAGTTTTTTCTTCTTAGGAAGGTCAATCTTTGATTGAATTCTTGGTTTTAATGTAGTCTTAATCTGGAAAACTGATATCGGTGCACCATCAAGCAGTACATCACCTGTTTCATTAATAAGCAAAGCAGCCATTCTATCTGGATCTACTTTAACTTCTTCTATCTCATCGGGTGGAACATATTCCGGTAAAGTTAATCCAATTCCTGTATCAACATCAATAACAGTTGCAACCAGGAAAAAGATTAATAGAAGAAAAGCAATATCAGCCATTGATGCTGTTGGAATTGATGCTTCCCGTAGTTTTTTCTTTTTAATCATTGATCGTTACTATTGTTTGTTATACAATAATTAATGATTAATTAGCTTAACTTATTATTTACTTTTTTTACTTCGTACAGAGCATCAATTAGTTCAATGGAAGCTTCTTCCATATCGCCAACAAGCCGATCAATTCTTGAAACAAGAAAGTTGTAAAATACCTGGAGTATAATTGCAACTACAAGCCCGAACAAAGTGGTTAAAAGTGCAACCGAAATACCATCTGCGACAATTGCAGGTGAAATTTGCGCAGCTTCTTTAATAGCATCAAATGCCTCGATCATACCCTGAACTGTTCCGGTAAAACCAAGCATAGGGGCAACAGTAATAAATGTTGAAATCCAGATCATTCCTCTTTCCAGGAATCCCATCTCAATGCCACCGTAAGCAATAATAGCTTTTTCTGCAGCTTCCAATCCTTCATTCGGATCTTAATAAACCAGCATGAAAAACAGATGCAACAGGACCGCGAGTGCTTGAGCAAAGCTCTTTAGCAGCTTCTACACCACCGTCATCTAAAGCTCTTTTAACCTGTACAATAAACTTTTTTGTGTTAGTTTTTGAACGAGCAAGTGTCCATAATCTTTCAAAACTAAATGCTAAACCTAAAACCAGGCAGAATAAAATTGGGTACATAAATCCGCCGCCAGCTTCAAACTTTGTAGTTAAATAGTTTAAAGCACCGCCGCCATCATTGGTGGTTTGTGCAATTACATTGTACAAAGACGAAATGATGCCTGATAGATACATATACAATTACCTCCTAAATATTAAATAATTGATACCAAGGATATGAAATAATTCAATAATTTTATTAACAAGTAGCACTACAATAAACATTTCGGAATATAATGTCAACTAATAGGCTTTTCCTTAAAAGATAAGATAAAGTCTTATCTAACAATTAAATTGGAACTTATTCAATCCAAAGACGTAGCGTAAATTTATAAATATTAATTGAAAAAAAGTTATTATTTACAAAATATTTTTAAATAATTATTAACACTTATAAACGCTTTCAATACACTTCCAATTCCTTGGTTATTCATCCGTATTATTTACAATAAATTTTGCAATTACGGGATAATGATCGCTGTATCCACCTAAATACCTTCTTCCGCCATAAGTTGGGAATGGAGCACCTTTATACTGACCCGATTGTGTAACAATATAATACGGTTTGTAAACTTCAAATGAGTTGCAAATGTAGAAGAAATTTCATTTCGTTAATAAGTGATCCTGAAACAATTATTTGATCAAGCATATTCCAGTCATCTTTATATTTATATGTTCCTAAGCCATTTTCAAAAGCAGTATAAGAGAGATTGATAGAGTTCACCATCATCTTCTTCTTCAAATTCTGCACGAAGAATCGCAATTTATAGGATATGCTTTCAAAGTTTCTAGAACAGAAATATTTACAGGTTCATCATTAAAATCACCAATTACCATAATTTTTGCATTAGCATCTTTATTAAAGATTCTATCAACTGCGTCCCTTAAGGTTTGTGCTGCAGCAATTCTGTTTGGTTCTGATTCTTTCTGTCCCCCTCGCCTTGATGGCCAGTGATTAACAAATACAGTTATCTTTTCATCATTTTCAGTTAATAAATTTACTCCGAATATTAACCTTGTAGGCCAGCCATCGGAGAGATGAATTGTATCTGCCTGCAGGTTCAGCAGTTTGAATTTATTCTGCTTTATACAGAAGCCCGTTATCAATTCCACGATTATCGGGAGATTCCAGGTAAGCAATTTTATAATCCAAATCGGGTAAGAATTTATTTGCCATACTATTAAGAACTGCCTGGTTCTCCACTTCGCAAACTCCAAGCAGATCAGGTCCATTTCCATTATTCATCGAATGAGATAACACGGGAAAGGTTGTACATTTGTTTATCTAATCTTTCCGGAGTGAATTCCATATCTCCATCAGGAAGAAATGATTCATCATTCTTTTCGGGATCATCAACCGTATCAAAAAGATTTTGCAAATTCCAGAAGGCAACATAGAGTGTATCCGTCTTTCTGTGCATTGCAATGTAGAAATGAGAAAAATAATAATAATTAAAAGTGAATTTATATTTTTCATTTGAGTTATTACACTGGATAGTATTGATTTCAAATTTAGTGATGAAAGATTGATAAATATAAAAATATTTTTACTTGAATAGCTATAATTATGCGGCATCAGTGAAAATCTCTATGATTTCTCTCATTTAGACGCAATTAGTCATAAAGATTAGATTATCCCCGCAACCCAAAATAAAACTGAAGCAATCGCTCCCATACTTAACGCATAAGGAATCTGCGTTTTAACATGATCAATATGATCGCAGGCAGAGGCCATAGAAGAAACTATTGTAGTATCAGAAATTGGTGAGCAATGATCACCAAAAACACTTCCGCTTAAAACTGCTGCAATTGAAAGTGAAAGTGAAACATCCATATAAAGTGCAGTTGGTACGGCAATAGGAATCATTATAGCAAAAGTTCCCCAGCTTGTTCCCGTTGAGAATGCAATAAAAGCTGAAGTGATGAATAGTATCGGTGCAATAGCAGCTGGAGATAGAAAATCACTTGAAACTGATGCAACATATTCTCCGGTTCCAAGTGTTCGGCAGGTATCACCAATAGAGAATGCCAAAGTCATTAAAATTGCAAGCGGTATAAGTCCTGCAATTCCTTTAAGTGTAAAATCCATCACTTCTTTTAAGTTTAATAATCTTTGAAAGAGAGAGATGAGTCCTGCAAGGTTATTGCAGCAAGTACAGACCATAAAACCGATGTAGAACCTGAACCCGCTGTCATATCGCCGTTACCTGTAATTAACAAACTTACTGGCATCATGACAATCATAACCATTATTGGAATTATCATATTCAACGCTCTATGGGGAATACCTTTTTTAGGTTTGGTGGAACTTACATCTTCCGAAACAACAGGCAGTGCACCATCGGCAATTGTTTTTCCAGTTTCTTCCGATCTCTTCTCTGCTTTTTTCATTGAACCGAAATCTTTATAAGAGAATGCAATAAATCCTGCAAACAGAACTGAAAGGATTGCGTAAAAGTTAAGCGGGATTGTATTAATAAATACAGAAAATGAGTTCGAAATATTCTCCTTCTCTAAAAGTGAGATTACATAAGCTCCCCACGCATTCAGCGGAATTAAAATACAAACAGGTGATGATGTGGTATCGCAAATGTACGCAAGTTTTTCGCGGGATATTTTGAACTTTTCATAAATTGGATGAAAGATCGTTCCGGTTACAAGGCAAGAGATGCTCGATTCAATAAAAACACCGCAGCCAACCAGAAAGGAAAAAACCGTTGCCCGTTTCCTGCTGGTTACAATATTTTTCTTCTGAATTAAATCAACAAAACCCTGAACTCCCCCATTTGCCTGCATTAGGGTAATAAGCGCGCCAACAAGTGCGCAAAATATTATTACCCGGGTATTTCCCGCATCCTTAAATACATCTATAATGGATTGGATAGAAAGTTCAATCCCGGTTAGAACATTACCACCGGAAATGATTATCCAGCCCGCAACAATTCCGAGAAAGAGTGAAATAAAAACCTGCCTGGTTTTAATTGCAAGAAGAATTGCAAATACAGGAGGTATTACAGATAGCCAGCCAAATTCCATTCAGAATTTAAACTAGATTAATTAACCTTATTATATGTTGCACTTCCGAATGCCAAAATTGGATAAAAGATGAAACCTAAAAATGCTAAACCTAAACCGAATGCAGAATCTTTACCAAAATTTTTGGCTATATCAATTGATACAAGGATTCCAATCACAATGTTTACAAATGGAATTAAATATAGTATTAACCACCATCCGGGTTTGCCAGCAATCATTAGTAAGAGGTATATATTATAAATTGGAATGAAAATACCCCAACCCGGCTGCCCGGCTTTTACAAAAACTTTCCACATCGAAACAATAAAAAAAAGCGCAACAGCTATGGCAAAAAGAATAAGTAGTATGCCGCCAAAATCGTCCATGAGTAGCCTCCGAATAGTTTATGAATAATATATCTTGCAGGAGGATAAAATAAGTTAACCTGCAAGCCAAACACAAAATAATCATAAATAAATAAATAAGTTTGAAAAATATTGTTATAATTTTTAATAAATTCTCAGAATGATATTAATCTTCTAGAGGATAAATCTTCATCCAATCATCAAGTCCAGCCGTTTTAGGTTTCTTACTGTAAATAGCATCATCCATTTTCACAGCAAACCACCTGAATATTTTTGAGTTCCTGATACCGAACCTTATAATGTTATGAAAAAGGTTATCGGGATGCGAATAAGGACAAACCGACACACATCTTCCGCAATCAGTTCCAAAAGTGCTCCATAAGGTAAAACATGCTTCGGAATTTATCTGCCATCTTTTAACACCATCAATATCCTTTTTATCTTCAAAAGATATTGCCCTGCTCGGGCAGGCAACCGCACATTTTTTACACAATTTACAAAAGTCTGTAACACTGTAATCGTGTTTTCTTTCATCAATTAAAAGAGGAAGATCAGTTGTAACAACTGAAATTCTAACACGCGGTCCCAATTTAGGAGTCATTAGCAAACCCATTCTTCCAATTTCTCCTAATCCTGCATCTCTTGCAACCAGCGGACAAACAACCTGGTAGTTTCCGTCAATGTGAGCTCTTGCAGAGTAACCAAGGTTTCGTATAAACTTAGCAACCTGAATTGCAACTGTACCGGAATCCAAATATTGTTGTGCTGATTCCATAACAATAGAACCAGTTGGAGCAGAATGGATCATCGTCTTATCCATTTCTGTTGTAAATGCGATAGCATATTTATGATTGTTAAGAATTGGATTTCCATATCTATCTCCCCTTCCCCCTGTTGTGTAGAGATGATAATCCTGTAACTCAGTTACTCCACAATCTTGTGCTCCTAATTTCACAGACCACTTTTTTATGAATTCTGTTATTTCATCATCTTTAACTTTAACAGAATTTCCTGAAGGTTCACCATCAACCATTGTGTGCAACTCAGCTATAGTTTCAAAACTTGAATCTGCAGCTGCAAAGTGAAAAGGATTATAATAAGTTGAACCCGGCTTTAGTAATCCGGGTCTCTTGCGAAACTTATCATCCAGTATGTTTTTATCCTGATTCTTTTCATAGTATTCTTCAAACTGTTCACTTCCTTCTTTTAGTTCATTTCTGGAGAACATAGTATCTCGTTCATCGATACGTTTTAATGGTGTATCGTTTTCTATTTTGTTCCCACGAATGGGTAAGAATAAAATTAAGATTATCAGAGAAAAGATTAATAGAAGTCCGATAGCTATTTCATCTTTAAAAGGAATTGACAAAAATGAATCAATAAAAAAAGGTAGAGGAAAAATTATGGTAAAGATTGAAAGCCGAAAGACCGCTGTTTTTTCATTTTCCCTGATTGATGTGATAACCCCAAATAAAAAAAATAGAGATAAGAGAATTCCGATTAGAATGTTAAGTTTAAAAATTGCTTCCATGTAAATCGTATAAGTTTATTATTTTAAACTTACACTTCTTACATGTATTTTCAAGCGTTTGGATTTGTTATCTCTAAAATAAAGAAGAGGTTATTTAAAACAAATTTTTAAGAAACCCCTGTTGCACTTGATTTGTACTTACGCAATTGATGAAAACTAATAAGCTTCTTCTGGTTTTCATCCCACAGTCTTAAAAATAAGCTTCTAAAACTTGAGCGAATATTTAGAACCACACCTTCCTGGAAAAACGGATTATCTTTATGACATTTTTCTAACAGGTAGTTCGGTATTTTTGGGCTGAGGTGATGAATGTGATGAAAACCAATATTACCAGTAAACCACTGTAATACTTTTGGCAGCTTGTAGTAGGAACTACCGCGCATTGCTGCGGAAGCATAATCCCAGCCATCAGTTTCACTCCAGTAAGTATCTTCAAATTGGTGCTGCACATAAAACAACCAGGTTCCTGTAGTTGAGGTAATAATTGTTATTGGAAGTTGTATCATTAAGAAACTTTGCCATCCAATAAGCCAGATTAATCCTGTAATTACTAATGTTATTACTAAGCTTGTAATGTAAACACTAGGTTGAAATTTTTTGAAATCTTTAAGATCAGAAATCGGCAGCCTGTATAGCACAACAAATAAAATAACAGGAATTATTAAAAATAAAATAACCGGGTTGCGGTAAAGACGATATTTTAGTCTTCCCCATCGTGATTGCTGTAAAAATTCATCAACCGTCATTGTGTAAATATCCCCAATGCCTCTCTTATCAAGTTTGCCAGCAGTGGCATGATGAATAGCGTGATTTTTACGCCAATAGTGATATGGTGTTAAAGAGATAATGCTTCCTGCCATTCCCCAAAAATCATTTGCCCGTTGCAATTTGAAAAAAGAGCCGTGTCCGCAATCATGTTGAATAATAAATATTCTTACAATAAATCCTGCTGCCGGCAGTGCTAAAAGTAAAGTTATCCAATAACTTACATCTATGCTTAGGTACATTAAGTACCAGATCATTAAAAACGGTATAAATGAATTACATAGTTGCCAGATACTTTTCCGGTTGACCGATGTTTGATATTTTTTAACAAGATTTTCCCAGGAAGGTAATTTTGAAGTGCTCTCTTTTGCTGATATCATATTTTGAGTTTAAATATTCCTAAAAATTAAAAAACAAAGATAGTGATAAATCAGTTGGGAGGGGAAAAATGTTTCCGCCTACCCAACTATTCTAATTTGGTCACAAATATTTATTAAAAATAAACAGTTACTCCAAAGTTTATGTGGCTACCGGAAATATTAAATGATGTTCGTTCAGACTCACCCTCTAAACTATCATCATTAAATTCACTATTCGCGGAACTGTAAGAAAATTTTAAACCATACTCTGCGGATAAACTCATAAATTTATAAAACCACCATTCTACGCCAGCAATGAAATCAATTCCAGTGCTAAAATTACTTGTTTCGGATTCAATGGTTTTTTCAATTTCATCTTGTACTATTTCCTTCGTGCTGGTCGATTTGTAATGTTGAAAGAATGGACCAACTCCTCCAAATAATGAAATATCGTCAGTTCCTCTTATATAATGAATGTATTGTGAATTTATTATAAAGCCAAATCTATTAGAATCTTCAACAAATTGATCTACTGTATTTGTATCTAGATTGCTAACTTCAGTTTCTGCATCAGAATCGCTAAAAAATATTTCCAGACCCAACCGAACTGCATCTCTTGAACTGAAATGATATTTGCCAGATAAGACTGAACCTTGAAAACTAGTAAGTTGAAAATTATCTTTTATTTGAAATTGAAGTGCAAATTTCCCATCGAGAGAATCTAAATAAGACGTGTTTTGAGAGAAACCGGTAGTTATGAATAATTGGCTTACAGAAAGAAGTATTAACAGGTTCGAAAAATAAGATCTGATGAACATAATCCCTCCGTGAAAAGTGATAGTAAAGAACGTTTATTATCAATTACACAGTATTAAAATGGGTATTTAATCTATTGTTAACAACACCTTTAGCTCATAATCTTAAACTTATTTTCAATTATTCTGTTTACACAGAATTCAAACCATCCCCTCTTTCTTATAATATTCAAATCCTTTATTGGTGAGTGCAGTTAGCTCTTTTAGCAGGTCTCTTTCAATTGTATTAAAATTAAAGCAGGATTTACCCTGCATTCTTTTTTTTAGCTCGGGAGAAATATCATTTAACAGTTTGGGATTAACATAAACCGGCATTAAGTGGAAGCTCACATAATTTTTCTTAATCTCTACACCTCCAAAGTAAATTTCTCTTTTATATTTTTCACTATATCCTGCATATAGATAGTAAGTATCATTTTTATTGGCTTTAATTGTGAGGTTTTTTTCGTGTTTCTTTTAAAGCTGTTTTTAGCACTTTAAATGTAGTTTGGAATTGATGATCACTCATAAAAGAAAAATATAAAAAAAGGGGTGAATCAACCAACTTATGGTTTGGCTGAATCACCCTAATTTAAATTAAGTTTAAGCTATTTTAGTAACATCATCTTCTTACTTGATGTAAAGTTACCTGTATTTAGTGTATAAATGTATAATCCTGAAGCCAAATTGGAAGCATCAAAATTTACATCATACGAGCCTGCTGCTTGATCTTTATTAACTAATTCGGCAACTTTTTTTCCAAGTATATCGTAAACTTTTAAAGTAACATTGCTTCTTTCAGCAATTGTGTAATTTATTTTTGTACTCGGATTAAACGGATTTGGATAATTTTGCTCTAAATTAAACTCATTTATAACAAATTCATCATCATCAACACCAACAATTGATATATCAGTTGAGAAATGGTAGTGTCTTGCAGTTACACCAACAATCATAGGAGCTGTTACCTGAACCGTACTTCCTGGTAGTGTATCACCTTGAACGACTATATGTACTGTATAAACATCATCATCAGGTGGATTAGGTGCAATTATGGGTGCAATACTTGGATATCTCCAATCTAACCTTGGACTATCCGGAGTAAATTTTTCAGCTTCAGTCCAGTTTTCTCCTCCATCAGTAGAATATGTAAAATAACCATCAAAATATGGTGATTGTTCTGTTAGAGTATCAGGCCATACTTCTCCTGAAGCAGCAGAGAATGCAAGGAATAATACGGTTCCATCATCCGAACGACTTAATACTGGTCTGCAGACGCCCATATATACATCGTTAGCACCACCGCCAACATTATAAGGTGCCCAACTTGTATCAAACAAAACGACAGGATCTCCGCCATTTACATTGGCTGACCAGAAATAAAGTTCATTAATATTACCTTGTTGATATGTTCCTGCCGCGGCATCCTGCCATGCTGTCTCAAAGAGAACACAAGCTTCTTCACCATAGTAGTTAATGGTTAAACCTCTCATAGCTCCCCAGGTTGTATCAACAGTATGATCTCTTGTAAATATTTTTTGTGGTGTCGTCCAGGTCTGTCCATTATCCATAGTTTCTGATAAAAAGACATCACCATCGTTCACATAGGATGTACCGTTGGGTTGCCCTATATATGCCAATCCAATTTTGCCGGAAGTAGAAATACCGAAAGTATAAACTTCTGCATTATTTCCATCCCATGGTTCATAACCTCTAAATGTACCTGTACCAGGTGTAAAAATATTAACATAGAAACTATCGGGTGGTGAAATATTTCTTGATGAAGCAAAAATATAATCACCATTTGGCGCAACTATAAAGCGTGGCCATATTGGATCGCCTTCTGGTATTACTCCAGGATCAAAATTACCAAAGTTGTATTCAAACGGGCTGTTGTCCGGCATTACGGTTGTTCTAGTTGTAGCAAAGACAGCATTATGGTTTAATATAATAGCACTACCATTCGCATCACCGTAAATTGCGGGATATCCACATCTTGATGTGGTTGGAACAGGACCCAACTCGAACCAATCTACGCCTGAATTAGTGCTTCCAAAGTATAGAGTTGTTCTGTCAGGCCAATTGTTTCCTGATTCTTGAGAATTTGTAAAAACTGCGTGCAGAAAACCGGTATTTACATCCAGCCATAACTGTTGGGCAGAAGCATTTGTTTGAAGATCATATCCAGTTGCTCTATCGGTAATATTATGAATATCCCAAGTAAAAGTACCTGAATAAACTGGATCGAATTGAATTACAGTGTTTGATTCAATAATTTCAATATTACTCATATCCCGATTTTCATCACCGGATATGCCGATATCAGATTGTTTATCGTAGCTAATTTTTGTTTGAGCTTGTACCAAGCTAAAACCAACTAATAATAATACAATAACAAAAAGTGAAAATTTGGTTTGCATAAGAACCTCTGCTAATTGTTAATAAATGATTAGTTTAGGAAAAAGTATAATCGGTCACGGTATATAATTTTTGCTAAGGTTTTTTTCTGCTTTTGTAAAAGTAACAATTATTTGATTGCTAAGTCAAATAATTGTGAACATATTATAAATATAATAAATTAATGAAAAGGATTCCAACATATTAATTTATACCAACATTTTTTTAAATGTAAGCGATTTTTATTTTAGCAAAGCAGCCGGTGTTATTTTAAATTGTCCATCTTATCACTATTTTCAATTTAAAGATTCCTATAAATAAATACACTACTTATGAAAGACAAAAAATTTGTAATTATTGATGCGCTGGCAATGGCTTATAAAGCTTATTATGCATTTATTAACCGTCCTCTTGTAACAAGCAAAGGTGAACCAACTTCTGCGGTTTATGGATTTGTCAGCCAGATATTAAAAATTTTGGAAGACCACAAACCGGATTACATTGCCGTTGCATTCGATTCTAAAGAAAAAACTTTCCGCCACGAAAGATATGAGGATTATAAATCATCACGCGCTGTAATGCCTGATGATATGATCCCCCAGATAGATAGAATTAAACAATTAGTTGAACTACTTAATATGCCTGTTTGGATAAAACCCGGTTACGAAGCTGATGATATTGTTGGTACAGCGGTTCGTAAAGCAGAAAAAGCAGGACTTCTATCATATGCCATCACTCCTGATAAAGATTACTTTCAATTAGTAACTGATAGAATATTTGTCATCCGACCTGGAAGAGGAAATGATGATCCAAAACTTTACGATGTTGCAAAAGTTAATGATGAACTTGGTTTTAATCCCCCACAGATGATTGACTACCTTGCAATAATTGGAGATTCATCGGATGATATTCCGGGTGTTGCAGGAATAGGACCAAAAGGCGCTTTGCCGCTGATTGAAAAGTATAAAACGGTTGAAGAAATTTACAACAATATAGAAGCGATTGAAAAAGCAGGCATTAAAAAGAAGTTAATAGATAGCAAAGAAAACGCATTTCTCTCAAAGGAATTAGCAACAATCCACTGCGATGTTCCGATGGCGATTGAATTTGAACATGCAAAATTTGAAAAGCCACAATTCGATAAGCTGAGAGAATTCTTTACAGAACTTGAATTTAATACCCTTTTTAGCCGATTACTTAAAGTTTATGATAATTCGAGTGAAGAACCGATTGAGTTTGATAAAACTGAAGTGATGAAATCATTCGATGAAAAGAAAACAAAATATAAACTTGTTTGCAATCTTAAAGGTGCTAAGCAGTTAGCAGAGAAGCTAAAAAAGAGCGACTTGTTTGTCTTCGATACGGAAACAGATTCTCTTAATCCTTTTGAGCTAAGTATTGTTGGTGCATCTTTTGCTACAAAATCCGGTGAAGGAATATTTGTAGCAATAAATCCCGGAAAAGATTTTAGTGATGGGAAAGAACGCCTTTCTGTAGACGATTTCGTAAAAATATTTAAACCAGTTTTTGAAAGTAAAAAAATTAAAAAAGTCTGCCAAAACGGTAAGTATGATATTTCTGTACTTCGGAGCATTGGAGTTCAAGTAAACAATTTTTACTTCGATACAATGCTTGCCAGTTACATTCTTGATGCTGATCAGAAACATGGGATGGATGCGCTTGCACAAAAATATCTCAACTACAAACCTATTTCTTTAACAGAATTATTAGGTCAAAAAATTGATCCGAAAAAAATATATGAAGCTGATCGCGATGAGCTTACAAACTATGCAGCCGAAGATGCTGATGTAACTTTTCAATTGTATGAAAAGCTTGATAAAGAAATTAAAAAGGGAAAGCTTAAAAATATTGCTTATGATGTTGAGTTTCCTCTTGCGCCCGTTTTAGAAAATATGGAATTTGAAGGAATTAAAATTGATGAGGTTGCTTTAAATAGTTTCAGTGATGAGCTTCACACTTTGTTAGAAAATTATACAAAGCAGATTTACAAAATTAGTGGAGAAGAGTTTAATATAAATTCACCAAAACAACTCCAGGTAATTTTATTTGAAAAGCTTGGATTAACCACTGGGAGAAAAACCAAAACAGGATTCTCAACTGATGCGCGATCACTTGAATATTTACGTGGAGAACACGATATAATTGATTTGATTTTAAGTTACAGGCAGGCAGCTAAGTTAAAATCAACTTATGCTGATTCGCTTCCGAATCTTATAAATCCTAAAACAGGAAGAGTTCATACGAGCTTTAACCAAACTGTTGCATCAACTGGAAGATTATCAAGTTTAGATCCTAACTTGCAGAACATTCCTATCAGAACTGATATGGGAAAAGAAATTCGTAAAGCTTTTGTTCCTCGGGATAAAAATCATGTTTTACTAAGTGCAGATTACAGCCAGATTGAACTTCGTATAATGGCTTCAATTTGTGGGGATGAAGGAATGGGCGAGGCATTTAAAAAAGGTGAAGATATTCACAGAAGCACTGCTGCGCTTGTATTCATGGTTTCGCCGGAAGATGTAACTGATGATATGCGAAGGAAAGCGAAAGAGGTCAACTTCGGAATTCTTTATGGAATTGGACCGTTTGGTTTAAAGACCAGGTTAGGAATTACACAAGCGCATGCAAAAGAGATAATTGAAACTTACTTTAATACTTTTAAGCGTGTAAAAGAATTTATGAATAATTCTGTAACTAGCGCGAAAGATAAAGGGTTTGCTGAAACTATTTTAGGAAGAAGAAGATATTTAAGAAATATTAATAGCAACAATCGAGTTGTGAGCCAGGCAGAAGAAAGAATTGCCATAAACATGCCCATCCAGGGATCAGCGGCTGATATGATTAAAATTGCGATGATAAATATTCACAAAGAATTAGAGAAAAGAAAATCTAAATCCAAGATGGTTCTGCAGGTACACGATGAGCTTTTATTTGATGCCCACAAAGATGAAGTAGATGAACTGGCTCCGGTTATAAAACAGTTAATGGAAACTTCTCTTCCATTAAATGTCCCGGTTACTGTTGATGTTGGAACAGGAAATAGCTGGCTGGATGCCCACTAAAATGAGCATAGGAAAATCAGCAGAACGGTTTGGTAAAAAAATATTAGCATTTATACTTAAGATTATAATTCGATCAGAGGAAATCTCTCCTGAAAAGATAATTCCTGCGGAAGTAAAGCGAATCCTGATAGTACACCAGGATAGAAGAATTGGCAACTTCATTTTATCCACACCGCTTATTGAAGCAACAAAAAATATCTTTTCAAACGCTTCGATAGATATCCTTGCTGCAAAGAACCTTACAATTTTATGTGATGATAATCCCTGTCTCAATTCTGTTTACGTCTTTAATCACAAAGGTTTTATCAAAAATCCATTTAAACTTTTTAAAATAATTTCTTCATTAAGAAAAAATATTTATGATTTAGCAATAGAAAGTTCAAACCCGGCTGGAACTTCCTTTTTAAATGGATGGATAACTTATCTTACCAAGGCTAAATACAGAGTTGGTTTTGCGGGTGGAAGTGGTGCTATTTTCACAAATCTTCATGTGAATCCGGATAGATCAAAACATTACCACCTGATGAAGCAGAACCTTGTAAATTCATTTTCAAAAATGAAATATGAATTAAAACCAAAAATATTTGTAGATAAAAGCATAACCGAATTACAAAGAATTACCATAATGAATGAATTCGATCTAAAAGAATCTGAAATAATAATAGGGCTCTGGATTGGTGGACGAGATAACAAGAAGTGGGATATTGAAAATTTTAAAACTCTTTATCAAAAAATTAAATTATTAACAAATCTTTTCCCCCTGCTTATTTTTGGACTTGAGGAGGGAAATGATTATCAATCTATAAATAAAGAGGAATACAATTCTCTTAGAATTGATGATCTAAGTAAACTGAAAACGTTTATTTCATCCTGCGATATATTTATCTGTGGTGATACTGGTCCTTTGCATTTTTCTTTTGCACTGGGCGTTCCAACAATAGGTATATTTTTACAAGATAATTATGGAACTTATGGTTATGCAGATGGTGATATAAATTTCATCATTAAACCTGCGCAGTTGGATGAAATGATTGAAGAGATCTTAGAAAGTGTAAATGAAATTAAGATTAATTTAAATTGAACATACTTGTTTTATATCAATCGCCCTGGTGGAATGCTGCTGCATACTACACGTATTACCTTGTTAAAGCACTTACTGATAATAATCATAAAGTAATATTTGCAGGGAGCAAAGTTTCTCCGGCTGCAAAAAAAATAAATGAACTTGAAGTTCAGATTAATGACCTGGATCTTTTAGTTACTTCCCCATTCAAGTTTATTTCAAATATTAAAAAAACAAAAAAACTGATTGATGATGAACGTATTGATTTAATTATTCCCATTAGCGCCCCGGGGCATATAATTTCAGGCATCCTAAAAAAAATCTATAGTAAAAAGATTCCCTCAGTAAAAGTGTGCCTTGATAATGTTCCGCCAACAAATAATGTTTTCAACCGGTATCTTCATAATAAGCTTACTGAATATTTTATTTTTCCCGGAATGGCTACAAAAGCCAGGTATGATAAGTTTTTTAACATAGTAAATTTTAAAGTGCAACACGCACCTCTCGAGTTAGAAAAATTTATTGATTATGAAGAAAAAGACAAGCTTAGAGAAGTTTTAGGAATTCCAAAGAACAAAATTATCATTAGCTTTATCGGGAGGTTTTCTCCCGAGAAAGGAATCTTCTTTCTCCTGGAAATCATTTCAAAAGTATTAAATATATCAGAAAATATATTTTTTATCTTATCAGGTTCTGAAGAACAGATAAAATATGAAGATGTAAATAATCATTTAAATAAATACAATATTCAAAATGATGTTAAATTACTTCCCAAAATGAATGATGTTAGGGAACTGATATCCATTACAGATATTGGTATACTATCTTCCCGTTATTCTGAATATATATGCAGGATAGCATTGGAATTCATGGCTTTTTGGAAACCTGTTATAGCGCCTGAATTAAATGTTATTCCTGAAGTTGTTGTGAATAAGGAAACCGGTTATATTTATAAACTTGAAGATTCCACGATTGCTGCCGATTTAATTCTAAAGCTTTCGAAAAATATTGATGAGAGAGAAGAGATGGGTGCCAACGGTTTCAAAAGAATTAAAAAAAACTACAGTCTGAAAATATTCGCTGAGGAAATTGAGAGAATAATTTACAAATCTACTGAGTAGAAAGTATGCTCCTCAGAAAATCCCTTTAAAACAGCAAAGTTGAATGGTGTTCCATTAATTTTAGATGGAGCAATGGGAAGTATGCTCCAGCAAAAGGGATTTAGCAGCAAATCCCGATCTTTGGATGAGTCAATTGAATATTACTAATCCAACTAAAATTTATTGAAATTCATAAAGAATATATTGAGTGCAGGTGCAGATATAATAACAACAAATACTTTTAGAACTAATCCCGCAGCATTTGAGGGAGCAGGTTATCCCTTTGATTCTAAATATGTTAAAGAAGCTGTAAAGATAGCAAAAAGTGCTGCTGAAAATACTAAAGTAATAATAGCAGGTTCTAATCCACCAGCTGAGGATTGTTATCAAAAAGAAAGAAATATAACCTATAATCAACTTGAGAAAAATCATTTTAAACATATTGAATTACTTATGGTTAATGGAGTTGACTTCATCTTAAATGAAACACAAAGTCATTTCGATGAGATAAAAATTATTTGTACATATTGCTCGAGAAATAATATTCCTTATATAGTAAGCTTTTACTTTGATGAAAATCTAACAATATTTTCTGGTGAACAAATCAACTATGTAGTAGAATATACAATGGATCAAATCCTTTAGCGATAGGATTTAACTGTATTGCTCCCACATTATTCATGAGAATGCTCCGTAATATAAAACTAATTGGTAACTGGGGATTTTATCTTAATTGCGGAAGTGGCAATCCTGAAGATGAGAGCATTGCTTGTGGAATTGATCCTATTGAATATGCTGAAATTGTAGTTGAAGCTAATAAATATCAGCCCTCTTTTGTTGGTACTTGTTGTGGATCAAATCCTAATCATATTAGGGAAATAAAAAAGATATATGAAAAAGATTGAACTAAATTCTCCAGCAAAAATTAATATTGGGCTTAACATCGTTAGAGAGCGTAAAGATGGCTACCACGATCTCGAAACTATCTTATATCCCCTGCTTCTTTCGGACAAAATGAGTTTTGAGCAATCAAATTCTACAAAGTTGGTCTCAAATTCATCTGAAATAAATAATCTCGATTCAAACCTTGTAATCGACACCATCAAATTAATGGAAAATGAATTGAAGAGAGAATTACATGTAAATGTAAATCTTCAAAAAAATATACCGATTGGCGCTGGGCTTGGAGGAGGAAGCTCAAATGCAGCAACTACGCTGAAGGCGATTAATCAGCTTTATAATCTTAATCTTGATTATAAAGCACTATCGTCATTTGCTCTTCAACTAGGTTCAGATGTCCCTTATTTTCTTACGCCTTTTCCTTCTTATGCTACTTCGCGCGGAGAATTGTTAACAAGAATTCAACTTTCTTTTGGTTATCCAATCCTATTAGTAAATCCAGGAATTCATATTTCAACAAAATGGGCGTTTGAAAAAATCATTCCTGGTAAAAATATATCTTCACTTAAAACTTTCATTGATAAATTAAAAATAGATATTAAATCTATGAAGGATTATGTAACAAATGATTTTGAAGAAATAGTTTTTAGAAAGTACCCTGAATTAAAAATTATTAAAAATAAGCTATATGAATATGGTGCGGAGTTTGCTTTGATGACAGGAACCGGTTCAACAGTTTTTGGAATTTTTAGAAACCTGCAAAAGGCAAGAAAAGCAGAAGAAATTTTTTCACAATCAAATTATACTTACCTGAACAACCCATTTGAAACCGGAATTATTACCTAACCGCTGGTTCTGAATACTCAATAAAACCCTTAGTTGCATTCATTTTTATCCTTAATCCAAATGGAACGGTAAGCTTATCTTCAATGTGTCCATGCGGGAAAGTGTAAATAACCGGAATGTTTAATTTATGAAGATAATCATCCATCACTTCGCCAAGCGTTAGAGTTCGTTTTGAAGGGTCGTGCTCATAACAATCAACAAATCTTCCTAAGGATTAATCCTTTAATCTTCCGGAAAGTTTTAAGCAATCTTAATTGGTTTAAAATTCTGTCAACTTTATAAGGTAGTTCACCTACATCTTCCAACAAAAGAATTTTATCTTTAAGAGAAGGAAAATAATCCGTACCAATTAAACCAGCTAAAACTGCCAGGTTACCTCCGACAATTCTTCCTGCAGTACCACCTTTTGTAATACCCGGCAGCTTATCATCATTAGGATATTTTAATCTGCCCATTTTTTTAGTAGATGAGATAAGTTTCCAGAAATTTTCTTCGGTATAAGCACTAATTTTATTAGAAAAATCACTCGCAAGCATGGGACCAGCAAATGTAATAAGGTCTGCTTTCTGGAGAAAAGCCATTTGAAGTGCAGTAATTTCGCTGTAACCTACAAAAATCTTTGGATTTTCTCTTATCAATTTATAATTGATTTTATCCAACAATCGCGAAGCTCCGTAACCACCTCGTACACAAAAAATTGCTTTGATGTTTTTATTTTTGAACATGGAATGAAGATCATCAAGACGTTCCTGGTCGCTGCCAGCTAAATAACCGTTAGTTTTTCCAACATTTTTCCCAATTTCAACTCTATAACCTAGTTTCTCTAAATAATTTATACCACTCTCTATTGAAACAGTCTCATCAGGAGTAGATGCGGGAGAAATAATTCCAATTACATCCCGCTTTAAAAGTTTTTTTGGTTTGATGATTTTCATATCCAATTTCAATATTCGATTTATCGCATAATTGCCAGCGAATTTAAGTATTAGAAATTTATAAGACAAATTTTAGTTTACATCATCAATATCCTATTTTGCGCTAAATAAGAGAAAATTCTGCATTTTCAGTTATTTATTACTAAACTATTACTGAATTGAATTTTTATAAGGATTTTATTACTTAGAGATGTAAATATCAAACACTCGTATCATTTGATACTTATTTTAATTGATTTTTCTTAGTGTAATCCAAATCACGAATTGTAAAGTAAGCGATATTGCTTACCCATTTATAAAAATCAATTTTATTATATTGTTGATGCACAATTACTTAATATTTTTAGATTTTCTTTTATGAGTAGACAAAAGATTCTCTACATATGTGGTTCTCTCAATCAAACAACGCAGATGCATCAAATTGCACAGGAGTTACCGGAATATGATGCTTACTTCACTCCATATCATGCTGATGGGCACGAGGTTATAAAAATTGCAATTCGCATGGGAATACTCGACTTTACTGTTTTAGGAGGACAGGCAAAAAACAAAACTCTTAATTACATTAAAGCTAACAATTTAAAACTGGATTATGAGGGTAAGAAAAATCATTACGATCTTGTTTTTACCTGCTCCGATATGCTCATTCCTAAAAACATAAGAGAATCTAAAATAATACTTGTTCAGGAAGGAATGACTGATCCGCCCAACTTCGCATATAATTTGATAAAGAAATTTAATTTTCCACTATGGCTGAGTGGAACAGCCACTACCGGGCTGTCGAATCAGTATGACATTTTTTGTGTTGCCTCAAACGGTTACAAGAACAAATTTATTTCTGAAGGAATTGATGAGAAGAAAATTGAAGTTACTGGCATACCGAATTTTGATGCATGTGAAAAATACCTGGATAACGATTTCCCTTACCACGGATATGTACTTGTTGCTACTTCCGATATGAGAGAAACTTTAAAGTATGAAAATAGAAAAAAATTTTTAAAAAGAGCTGTTGAAATTGCTAACGGAAGAAAGTTGATATTTAAACTTCATCCTAACGAGAATATTACAAGGGCAACAAAGGAAATAGATAACTATGCACCGGGTTCACTTGTATTCCATCGTGAAAACATTGACCAGATGATTGCTAATTGCGATATTTTGGTTACACATTTTTCAACTGTTGTGTATATTGGGCTTGCACTAGGAAAAGAAGTCTTTTCTGCTTTTGATATTGATGAACTAAAGAGACTTCTCCCATTGCAGAATGGAGGTAAATCTGCGTTTAACATTGCACATGTTGCAAGGCGATTACTTGCCGAACCTGAGAAATCAAATTTTTACATTATGGACAAAAATATAATTCCAAAGCGTAAATTGATCCAACGAATTAGAGCTAAACGTAAGCTGGCAGTATTTAAGAATTCTATTTAAGATTATTATCTGACACTTCTCAACAGCAAAAAAATAATTTTAAAATGTCCTTAAATATTATAACTGTTATTCAATCCAGAATGGGATCTACACGGCTTCCAGGAAAAGTGATGATGCCTTTAGTCGGTAAACCTCTTTTATACCGGATGCACGAAAGAGTTGCTGCATCTGAACTTTCCGGAGAAATTATAATTGCAGCTACTGAAGAAGAAAAAGACGTTCCAATAATTGAACTTTGCGAAGAATATAATTTAAATTATTACCGTGGACATTCAACTGATCTGTTGGAAAGACACTACAAGGCAGCGAAAAAATTTAATGCAGATGTTGTTGTTAAGATTCCCTCTGATTGTCCACTTATTGATCCAAACATAATTGATAAAGTAATTAAATATTTCATCGATAACTTTCCAAAATACGATTTTGTAAGCAATCTACATCCAGCAACTTACCCTGATGGAAATGATGTTGAAGTAATGACGATGAAAGCCATTGATGATGCATGGCAAAATGCTAAACTTCCTTTAGAACGTGAACACACAACGCCTTTTTTTTGGGAAAATCCAGATAAATTTCGGATTGGTAATGTAATCTGGAAAACGGGATTGAATTTTTCGATGACTCATAGGTTTACTATTGATTACAAGGAAGATTATGATTTTATAAAAACAGTTTACGATGAACTTTACTCAGAAAATAATAATATGTTTAAACTTGATGACATATTAAAACTTCTTGATGATAAACCGGAAATTAAAAGTATTAATAAGAAGTACGCTGGTGTTAATTGGTATAGAAACCATCTAAATGAATTAAAAACCATTGATCCCGGGCAAACAAAAGTTATCTGAAGATTTTGTTATTTTGCTCTTACATTTTTATCATTTCTTAATTCATAATATTTTTAATAAGAAGAATTTCATATGCCGAATAAAGTAGAATTCAATAAAAACTTTCCTGCTATTGAAAGGTCTGACGAACTTTATAAACGTGCTCTTAAATTAATCCCATCCGTTACTCAAACTTTGGCAAAAGGACCACAACAAAATGTAAAAGGTATTGCACCAAAATATCTTCAAAAAGGAAAAGGTTCCCATGTTTGGGATGTGGATGGCAATGAGTATATTGATTTTAGCATGGCAATCGGTCCCCTTTCTCTGGGTTATGCTTATCCTAAAGTTGATGAAGCTATAAGAAAGCAGCTTGAAGATGGAATAACATTTTCACTGATGCATCCTTTAGAAGTAGAAGTGGCAGAATTAATTAGAGAAGTAATTCCTAATGCCGAAGCTATTCGATATAGTAAAACCGGCGCAGATATAACATCTGCGGCAGTTAGAGTTGCGCGTGCATTTACAAAACGGGAACGAGTACTTTGCTGTGGATATCATGGCTGGCACGATTGGTATATTTCTGTTACCGATAGGGATTCAGGAATTCCAAAAAGTATTTCTGATTTAACTTATACTTTTAGTTATAATGATATCCAATCAGTGATTGATTCAATTGATGATGAAACTGCTGCTGTTATTCTTGAACCTTTTGTTTTTGAAGCACCAAAGAATAACTTTCTGCATGAAGTTGAGAGATGTATGCACAAAAAATGGTACTTTGTTAATTTTCGATGAGATGTGGACAGGCTTCAGAATTGCTTTAGGTGGCGCACAAGAATTTTTTAATGTTGATGCAGATCTGGCAACATTTTCCAAAGCGGTTGCAAACGGTATGCCTCTCTCGATTCTAACAGGTAGAGCAGAAGTGATGAAAGTGCTGGAAGATGATGTTTTCTTTTATACAACCTTTGGAGGTGAAGCACTCTCTCTTGCAGCAACCAAAGCAACTATTACTGAGTTAAAGGAAAGTAATGTGCCTAAATATTTGGCAAAGCAAGGTAAGAAGTTAAAAGATGGATATAACAAAATTGCTGAAGAGCTTGGAATCACCTATACAAAATGCATTGGTTATGAATGCAGATCTTTAATTACTTTTGATCCTTCTGCCGGAAATCCGCTCGAACTAAAATCTCTGGTTCAGCAGGAAATGATAAAAAGAGGAATACTCTGGGGAGGTTTCCATAACATGAGCTATTCACATTCTGATGAAGATATTGAATATACATTAAAAGCTTACCGAGAAGTTCTTCCTATATTAAAAAAAGCTGTTGATGAAAAGAATGTGAATGGATATCTTAAAGGTGAGCCGGTAGAACCTGTCTTTAGAAAAGTTAGTAACTTCAATACGAAACCTATAAGAAAGAGCGGATAATAATCTTGAGTGAAGAACCAAAAATACCAGAACTCTTTTCACTAAAAGGAAAGATTGCTGTCGTTACAGGAGCTTTAGGGTTAATTGGCAGAAATCATTGCAAAGCTTTAAGTGAAGCAGGAGCTAATGTAATCCTCTGCGATCTTGATGAAATAAAATGTAAAGAATTTGCTTCAACACTTGCTGAAAAATCGTTAGGCGTAGGTGTAGATATAACAAAAAAAGAATCTGTTCTTAATTTGAAGGAAGAGATAATTAAGAAATTTAATAAGGTTGATATATTAGTTAATAATGCTGCGCTGAATGACAGTTTTGAAAATCCACAGGTTGCAAAAGAATTATCAATGTTTGAAAATTATCCTTTAGAATTGTGGCAGAAATCACTTGATGTAAATGTAACAGGTATGTTTTTATGTTCACAAATTATTGGGACTATGATGGCTGAGCGTGGTAATGGAAGTATAATAAACATAGCTTCTACTTACGGAATTACTGCTCCTGATCAATCGATTTATAAAAACGAAAATGGAGAGCAGACTTTTTATAAATCTGCTTCCTACCCTGTTGCTAAAGGTGCTGTGATAATGTTCACAAAATTTCTTACTGCATATTGGGGTGAAAAAAATGTTAGAGTAAATACTTTGTCACCGGGTGGTGTGCAAAATAATCAAGAAGATTTTTTTATAAAGAACTATTCAGCAAAAACTCCGCTTGGAAGAATGGCACAACCAACTGATTACAAAGGTGCACTGGTATTTCTTGCGAGTGATGCTTCAAATTATATGACCGGCGCTAACCTGGTTGTAGATGGAGGATGGACTGCATGGTAATCGATATGGAACTAAAAAAGAAAAATATTCGTTTAAAGGAAAAACTAGAAAAAATAAAACTTGTTTTAACTGATAATGACGGTGTGCTAACTGATGGAGGAGTTTACTATTCTGAAAAAGGAGAAGAGATTAAACGTTTTTCAATAAGAGATGGAATGGGAGTTGAAAGACTTAGAAAGCATGCAGGAATTAAAACAGTTATTATTACAGGCGAAAAATCAGGCTCAGTTAAAGCGAGGGCAGAAAAACTAAACATTAAAGAATATTATTTAGGCGTAAAACATAAAACGGAAATTCTTCCTGAAGTGCTTAAGAAGAATAACATCATACCTGAAAATATTGCATTTATTGGAGATGATGTAAACGACCTGGAAATAATGAAGCAAGTTGGATTTGCAGCATCCCCTTCCGATGGGATGGATTTTATAAAGGATATTTCGGATTACGTTTGTATAAACAGAAGCGGCAACGGTGCTTTTAGAGAACTGGCAGAATTAATTATTGCTTTCAATGTTAAATAAATTATTTTCATTTCAAATTTTTTTACTGAGGTAGAAATGATTGGGAAGAGAGAAATTAAAGTAAGCAGTAGAATGATTGGTGAAGGTCATCCTGTTTTTGTCATCGCAGAAATTGGTATAAATCATAATGGTTCTTTAGAGATAACTAAAAAATTAATTGACGGTGCAAAATCTGCTGGATGTGATGCGGTGAAATTCCAGAAGCGTACACCAGAAATTTGCGTTCCGAAAGAACAATGGTATGTTGAGCGTGACACTCCGTGGGGAAGAATGAGTTATATAGATTACAGGCACAAGGTTGAATTCGGTGTTGATGAATTTGGTGAGATTGATAAGTATTGCAGGGAAAAAGACATAGTCTGGTTTGCTTCCTGCTGGGATGAAAACGCAGTTAATTTTATTGCGCAATTCGATCCCGTGCTTTATAAAGTTGCCTCAGCTTCGATAACAGATATAGATCTTCTTCTTCGCCATAAAGAATTGAATAAACCTGTAATTACATCTACAGGAATGTCAACAATGGAAGAAATTGAAAATGCTGTTAACTGTGTTGGAACCGGTAACCTATTAGTAGCACATTCAACTTCCTCATATCCTTGCAAAAATGAAGAGTTGAACCTAAGAGTGATTCTTACTCTTAGAAATAAGTTTCCTGGAATTCCTATTGGTTATTCCGGACACGAAACAGGATTGGCACCAACGTGGGCTGCAGTAGCTATGGGTGCAAGTTTTATTGAAAGACATATTACTCTCGATCGCGCTATGTGGGGAAGCGATCAAGCAGCTTCGGTAGAAATTGGTGGTTTTAGCCGACTTGTTAAAAATATTAGAGATATAGAAAAATCGCTTGGTGATGGAGTAAAGAAAATTTATGAAAGCGAACTTGAACAAAGAAATAAATTAAGAAGAATTAAATCAAAAAGTGAAGTTTAGATTAATTCGAATATATTTTTATGGATTCTAATAATTATCTTCACGCAGATATTTTTTCTAGAGTTTTAGATTTCATTAGAATATTATATCGCAGGAATGAATGATGCAGAAATTACATCAATACTTATAATTGTATCTGCAGCATTAATTATTATTATTCTTGAAAGACTTTTTCCGTACACAGAGGGACAAAAGATTTTCAGGGAAGGATTTTTTGATGACTTTGCACTATATTCAGTTGCACAAAGTTATATCCTCGGAATAGTTATCTTTTCTTATATAATCCGTTTTATAGATAACTCTACGGGAATATCCCGTCTTAATTTATTTGAAGATATTCCTGTCTGGCTTCAACTATTATTCTTCCTGGCTACACATGATTTGTATATTTATTGGATGCACCGATGGCAGCATAAGAACAAATATTTATGGCGAATTCATGAAGCGCACCACTCTCCAAAAAAAGTTGACTGGCTTTCCGGTTCACGCTCGCACGCACTTGAAATAATCCTTAACCAAACAATTGAATTTCTGCCAATTGTTTTGCTTGGTTCCCCGGTTGAAGTAATTGCATACAAGGCAACAATTAGCGCTGTATGGGGTATGTATATTCATTCAAACATAAATCTGCGAACTGGAAACTTGCAAAAGATTATTAATGGACCTGAAATGCATAGATGGCATCACTCTACTGGCAAAGGGAGGAATAGAAATTTTGCAACTAAGTTTGCTTTCTGGGATTGGATTTTTGGAACTGCATATCTGCCAGATTATAAACCACCAGATTATGGTTTGAAGACTTACTTTCCCGCACATTATTTAATGCAGACGATCTATGCTTTTAGAAGTTTTGGGAAATCTAAAAAAAAGTAGAGTGCTAAAATTCCGTTCTTATTAAAAATATCTTAATCTTGGTGTTATTAGTTCTTTCAGATTAAGGTAGGACATAATTATTAACTCTTTATCCAATCGCAAATTAAATCAATTGCTTTAAGAATATTCCCACAATAATTATTTAAGAACTGCTCATCAATTCCATCACTATTTGTAAATGTTTTACAAGCACTAATTGCTCTTGCTCCATCAAAATCTACATAAGCTAATCTTGCAGTAAGCTCTTCATCAGGTCTTCCGAAAGCGGAACCAGGAAGTAACGCTACACCTGTATCTTCCAGAAGTTTTTTACAAAGTTCACTGCTTGTTTTTATTCGTTTCTTTTTAATAGTATCTCTTAGATCTGAAAAATCTGGGAAGAGATAAAATGCACCATCCGGTTGGCAAACATACAAACCGGATTCAGATAATTTTGTAACAATAACTTTGGATAATTCTTTAAGTATTTTTCGCGAATTCCAGAGATAATTTTCAATTTCCGAACCTCCCTGGAAAGCTCTTACGGCGGCATATTGAATAGGTGCGCTGGTAGATGTAAATGTTTCACTTGCCATAACACTCATAGTTTCTTTTAAACTGTTAAGAGTATCCGGAAATACAAAAGTTCCAAGTCTCCAGCCACCGGCTCCACACCATTTGCTAATTCCCCCGCTAATAATTGTTCCTTCAGGATAAAAACGGGCAATTGAAAGATGTTTCCCCTCGTGATGAAGTTCACCATATATTTCATCTGAAAGAAGAATTATTTTATGTTTTTTTGCAACTGCAGCAATCTCCTTTAGTTCTTTTTCGGTGTAACTAACACCAACAGGATTTGATGGGTAGTTAAGAATTACTATTCTTGGTTTGGTTACATCAGTTTTGCATTGCTCTTTAAGTTCTTTTGCAGAAAGCCGCCAATTATTTTGCTTATTGGTTTTAATCCATCTTACCTGTCTTCCAATTATCTGGGCTTGTGGTGCATAAGAAACCCATGAAGGAGTTGGAATTACCAAATCACCATAGTATGTGTATTGCAGAAGAAACATCAGCTCTTTGGAACCGGGACCGATTAACACATTATCGGCATTGAAACAAATACCATGAGTTCTGCAATGATAATTAGCAACAGCTTCTCTTAATTGAGGTAAACCTGTTACCGGAAGATAATCTTTCTGATATGCATTTACTTTCAGTTCATCTACTACCGGCTGAGGAACAGGAAAAGGAGACTGCCCTAAACCGAGCTTATAAATCATTCTTCCTTCTTTACGAAGTTTATCGCTTATCTCATTTATTGCAAGTGTTGCAGATTGGTACAATCCCCTAACGTTTAGATTTAAACTTATTTCCTGGAAATTGTTTTTCATCTCATAAATCTTTTATTATTTGTAAAGGTAAAGATAAATATAGGAAGCAAATTTATAATATCAGGCAAGTGACATTTAAGAAAATAAAAAAGCCCCGTATTATTCGGGGCTTAGATTTTAGATTGAAATTTATTTAGGTACCTATTTCAGCAAAGTCATCTTACCGGATTTTTGTCTGTATGCAACTTCCAGATTGTAAATATAAACACCGCTCGCTACCTGGTTACCAGTCTCATTTTTGCCATCCCACTTGCTTAAATAATTTCCGGCCGGAAGAACTTCATTTACTAAAGTTTTAATAAGACTTCCTTGTAAATCATAAATCTTCAACTCGGTTAAAGAATTTGTAAGATCATAAGGAATGGTAAAAGCAATTATAGTTGTAGGATTAAAAGGATTTGGATAATTACTTAAAAGTATTTCCGTTTGAGGAATCGGTAAATTATTTTCATCATTTTCCACAGAAGTTATTAAAGTTGCTCCCTCCCCTTTTGAATTTCCAGCGTATCAGCAAGATAAATATTTACCCAATCAGGTCTTAATGCAGATTGTAAATGTGTGTTAGCCCATTCTCCATCAGTTAAACGCAAAAAATTATATGTTCTGTAATTGTAGTAACTCATTACAGGTCCTGCAAAGGCAGTTAAATCTCCCTGGTGGTTTTCTGTAACTACAATCCCTACATTTACCTTACCAGTGCCAACATGTGATATCCCACCAATGATTCCACCTCCACATCCTGTGGGTGTCGTATGAATATCAGCAACAATGTGATCACTTTGCATTAACCCTTTACTTTCTTCATATTCATCATCTCTATAAAAAAGTTCCGGATACCAACCATGAAACGGATCACCGCTTCCTGTTGGAATATCGTAAAGCATGGTTTGTAGAAATAATATTTCTTCAGGAGTAAAAGTTTCCCCGTTTAGTTCTTTCTGAGCAATTGATGACAATGTATCTGCCGTAGAAATAAATTTCCCAAAATAATCTGTTATCATAAAACTTATTAGAGGATCTGGAAAATTAAGAGTACTGAAATAATTGTATGAATCTTCCGCTAACAGTTTTAGATTGTTATAAAAATCTGGGAATGGCTCCACAAAACTAAATGGATAAGAACAAATTGAACCTCCTGTATAAGATTGTTTTGCGTATAGAAGATTATCATGTCTTAATTCAGTCCACGAAGCGAGTTGTGTATTCATTTTTTGCTGCCAGTAAGCTGCAGTTTGCATAAACTGGGGTAAACTACTCCTATCAGTTGGTGGATTCAAATATCGCATAGAGTTTAACCAGTAATTGTAAATTGTTTCTTCCCAAAATCCCGGATCGTAATGATCTATAAGATAGCGCAATGCAGCAAGGTTTGAGGAGTAGTGATATTCATTCAGTTCACTAATAAGTAATTGTGCTGAGGCATCATTTCCAAGTGCGAAGAGAACATCCAAAGTTGAAGGATATAACCTGCAAATATATTCACCCAAATATTTAATCCTGTCAAATACAACTGTTCCGGTTACATAAGAATCTATTACGAACCTTTGCCCGAATAACAAAAACGCAGAAGCTGGAACAATTGAATCGGGAGACATAGGATCATTGTAAAGAATTTGTGAAAGTATAAGCTGGTAAGCAAATGCCTGGTTTCTCAACGTATCCTGGAATTCAACAAGTGTTAAACTATCAAGCAGTTCACTTGCATTATTAAGCTGAACAGCGTTTTTTAAGTAATCAAGATTTTCCAGAGTTACATTATCAGGATCTCCAACAAAGTATTTTATAATATGTTCCATTTCCTGGTGAATTGGTTCAACTGAGGCAATATTATACAATTCATCTATTAACATTGCATCTATAGTTTGCCTTTGAATATCTTGAAATGTTTGCATTTCACAGTACAGTGGAACACAGAGACTTGGTCAAGCATATAAATTTCAGTTCTTCCTAACCACATCATCGCTTTAAAATATGGTTCAAGGTTTAACTACCAGAAATTGGATCATAAACATAATGTCCTCTTGGTTTAAACTGGCTCCAATCCATAAGACCTGCAGTTACTGGAAAACAGAGTAAAACGTATCATGTCCTTCTTCCGCATTCGATCGAGCTAGAAACATCAATTAATACAGCTATTATCAGGATAAAAAGGAGAAATGTTTTCTATCAAGAAGCAATAGTGGAACTGTTAAATAAACATCAACATCTCTAAGCATTGTATGCATTTCAGGATTACTGCTGTAATATTGTATGCAGTTGAGGCAAAGATGCTACGCAAACCATTTAGCATTTCTATTAATCTTGGAACTCAAGCAAACCCAATTTCCATATCCTGTAAAATTCTATCATAAGAAATATGAAACGCATGTAAAATTGCATCTGTTGAAACAAAAACTGGTAAGATCCTGATGAAAAATTTCAAGAATTGCTTCACCAAAAGAAATCTTATCTAATCTTTCACTCACCATAAACCCATGATCGCCAATGAGAGATTTTTCAAATTCAGTAAGATTGTAGAAAGCATCAATACTATCGAAGTAAAGTGCTTCGTTATAATGAGAATTGATTTGATCGGTGAAAATACCAGCAGGATGCATTTGCAGAAGTTCCTCCGTACTCATATCTTGGTGCTGTTGAAGAAATCTGATAATCCTCAATATTGAAGACTTGTGCAATAAGGGAATTATTTAAGCAGAAAAAAGCATTAAAACTGCAAAGGTAATTTGAAAGCGTCCCATAACTTCCTCCTTTTTTTGCAACTTATAAAACCCTTTCGCTAATTGCAATATTTAAGTGCAAATGGGTTTAAGCAATAAAAAAGCCCTGGATATTAAATCCGGGCTTAAGTGACCCCAAGGGGATTCGAACCCCTATTACCGCCGTGAAAGGGCGAGGTCCTAACCATTAGACGATGGGGCCTAATAAATAATTTTGTGGGTGAGCGATGGGGATTGAACCCACGACCTTCTGGGCCACAACCAGACGCTCTAACCAACTGAGCTACGCCCACCATTTATGAAAATAACAAATCTCAAAAATCACATTACAAATAAATCCCAATTACTAAAATCCAACGAATTCTGATTTAATAATTTGGTTATTGGAGCTTATTTAATTTTCGAAATTGATATTTGCTGTTTCCACTGGTACGCCAGAGTGGACTCGAACCACTAACCTACAGCTTAGAAGGCTGTTGCTCTATCCGGTTGAGCTACTGGCGCAACTAAGTTAAAATTTCAAATAACAATTAAATATCAATAATTAAAAATCAATTATTGTAATATTCGATTTATAATTGTGTCGGGGCGGCAGGATTCGAACCTGCGACCTCCTGCTCCCAAAGCAGGCGCGCTAACCGGACTACGCTACGCCCCGTAAAAACAATCGTTTCATTACATAAAGAGCAAAAATAATACTTATTACCTTTCAGCAATAAGCATTAAAAAATAGAAAGACAAATATATATCATATATTTCTAATATCAAATATTTTGCCTAAAAATGCATTTATTCTTCATTGAGTTAGCCATTGGAGTTGGAAATTATATAGATTTTCAACTATTCATTTTCTTAGCTAAATTGAAAGTGATTTATGAATTAAATTATTTCAGAATGTTTTTTCCCTGGTTTATAGCTAAGAAGTTTATCTTTTCCAAAAAAGATTCCCGTTTTATAAATTTTATTTCGGCAATTTCAGTTGTTGGAATTGCGCTTGGAGTTGCTACGCTGGTTATTGCGCTCTCAGTTTTAAATGGATTTGAACAAACCATCACAAATAAAATTGTTGATTTCGATTCGCATATTAAAATCACATCGTATCGCAATATTCTTCCCGATCATTCTAAAATTATTCCAGAATTGGAGGAATACTTAAAAGATTTCTCTCCTGACATAATCCCGTTTGCATCAAAGCTTGTTATTGTAAGCAGTAAAAAACGAAAAGAGGGATTAAACCTGATTGGGATAGAGGCGGGTGGAGAAACTCCCGGGCTAATCAGAAATATTACAAAGGGTAGATTTATTTTACTAGGATGGCGATGAGAAAACAATTGTAATAGGACAAAAATTAGCAGATAAACTTTTTATTGATGTTGGTGATAAGATTACGGTTTTTGCACTTAAAAATGATCGTATTCCGACACCTGAAGACTTCCAAACATCGATAGGTTTACTGTTGCTGGAATATTTGAAAGCGGTATGGCTAAATACGATGATGCTTATGCTTACATCTCTTTGAAAGAAGCGCAGGAATTATTCAGCATTGGAGATAATATAACCGGTTACGATATTAAGCTTGGTAACATTTCCAAAATTGATAGTCTTACAAGATATCTTGGAAAAAAACTTCGCTACCCTCATGCAGTGCACGATCAATATTACCAGGTACATAGAAATATTTTCACATGGATCGAATTGCAGAAAAAACCTATCCCTATTGTACTCGCGTTAATTATTCTTGTTGCAGTTTTTAATATAATCGGCACATTATTGATGATTGTGCTTGAAAAAACAAACGCGGTTGGAATTTTAAAATCCGTTGGAGCCAAACGAAGACAGGTTGTACTAATATTTCTTTTACAGGGAATTGTACTTGGTATTGTTGGAATTCTGTTAGGCAATGCGCTTGCAATTGTTTTAATGGAAATCCAGCTAAATTTAATGTAATAACGCTCCCCTCCTCTGTTTATTTTATGTCAACTGTTCCATTACTTCTATCAGCCGATACTATTTATACTTGTTTCGGTAATTACTTTTCTGCTTTGCATAACTGCTTCGGTTATTCCAAGTTTTATTGCATCAAGGATAAAACCAATATCTTCGTTGAGGTTTGGCTGATGAGTTTTGAATCATTTATTGCAAAAAGGTATTTACTTTCTAAGCATAAGATTTAATTTTATAACAATAATTTCTTTTATTTCGATTACGGGAATTACTATTGGTGTTGCGGCGCTTATTGTCATCCTCTCTGTTTTCAACGGTTTCGGCAGTCTTGTTTCCGGTTTCCTTATGAATCTCGATCCTCATATTAGAATTGAAGCAACTTCTATTGAAGGCGAGGAAGGGATGGACAAAGTTCCTGATATTCTAGAAGAAATTAAGGAAGTTGAATATTACTCTCCTTTTGTTGATGGTAAAGTGCTCGCTTATAATAAAGGAATAACGCAGGTTGTAAATATTAAAGGAATAACCGGTAGAAGCAGCAAAGAACTTAAATAAACTAGAAGAATCCATATTATTTGGCAATGCTGATCTTAAAGATAAAGGAAGAACCGGAAGCATCGTTATCGGAATTCAATTGGCTGACAGGATGCAGACACTTGAAGATGATACTTTAACATTAATATCCCCCGTTGGGATTGAGCGTGCATTAACTCAGCTATCTATGCCTAATACAAAGCAATTCGTGGTTGGCGGAATTTTTAGTTCTGATAATAATGATTATGATGCAGCCTATATTTTTTCAAACCTTGTTTCAGCTCAGCAATTGCTTGGTTATAAAAAATCTGTGCAGGGTTATGAAGCACGACTTGGTAATATTGATGATGCCTTCCGGGTTAAAGAAATTATTCAATCAAAATTGGATGAAGCAAATTTCAGCATAAACACCTGGTACGATTTTCACCAGGAATTATATTCCGTTATGCAGATAGAGAGATGGACGGCTTACATAATTCTTTCATTAATAATTGCTGTTGCAACTTTTAATATTCTTGGTTCACTTTCTATGTCTGTTATCGAAAAGAAAAGAGATATCGGCATAATGCGCGCGATGGGTGTAAATGAAAAATCAATTTTAAGAATTTTTATGTTTGAAGGTTTGCTGATCGGTTTTATCGGAACTTTGCTGGGAGTTATAATTGGTTACATTATTTGTTATTTGCAGATTAAGTATAACCTTTACCCGCTTAATCCAGCACAGTATAAAGTTGATTCGCTCCCGCTTGAAATAAGAATTTCGGATTTCTTTTTTATAAGCGGTGCAGCAATGCTTCTTTCATTTTTTGCATCACTTTATCCTGCTAAGCGCGCTGCAAAAGTAAATGCAATTGAAGCAATAAAATGGGAATAGTATCAATTAGAAATTAGAATTATCAATTATAAATTGTAAATTAAAAAACATTATGAGTGAAGTAATTCTTAAAGCGGAAAATATTTATAAGTCATTTAAGACTGTTAAAAAAGTAAGTCTCGAAATTCTGAAAGGAATTTCTTTGGAAATTGAGCCGGAGAAAATTACCGTGATTGTTGGAGCAAGCGGGGCTGGTAAAAGTACTTTACTTCACTTACTTGGAGCTTTAGACAGACCGGACAGCGGAGAAGTTTTTTATGAAAATAATAATATCTTTAATCTTTCCGATGAACGGCTTGCAAAATTCCGTAATAAGAATATTGGTTTTATTTTTCAGTTCCATCATCTTTTGCCGGAATTTACAGCATTAGAAAACGTTGCAATCCCACAGATGATAAACGGAACATCTTTAAAAGATGCTTCTGAAAAAAGTAAAGAGTTACTTGAAACTGTTGGCTTAAGTGAAAGAGCGGAACACAAACCTGCCGAACTTTCCGGCGGAGAACAGCAGAGAATTGCAGTTGCCAGAGCTCTGGCAAATAATCCGCAAATTATTTTTGCCGATGAACCTACAGGTAATCTTGATTCTGCAAACAGCGATGCGATACATAAACTAATTGTTGAACTTAAAGAGAAGTACAACAAAACTTTTGTAATTGTTACACACAACCAGAACCTTGTAGAGCTTGCAGATAAAGTTTTTGAGATTAAGGATGGAAAACTAATCTCAAAAAATATATAGGTTTATCTCTCTTTCATTTACTTTAGGGATTAAATTTCTTACCTTGATTTAAGTAATTATATCATTTCCAAATAATTACGGGGTGCTGAAAGTGATAATTGTTAGATTTAATTACAATACTCATCTTGGGTGCTTATATTCCATTCTGGTTTACCCTGCCAAACAGATTTTTGGGTGCATCACAGTTTAGATTATAAAATTAATAGTCTACAAAAAAGTGTTGACTGGCACTTTTTATGTTGCTTCAGATACATCTATACTCAAATCGTCTGATTATGGTTCATCGTGGGAGGTTATTTATACAACTCCTCATCCTTGCTCAGGATGGACCAGGCTTGATTTATTTTCAAATAAAAATTATTTGTCTGTAGATAAGCTAATTGTTCTGCAGCAGGGTTGTCAATATTTTCCTCCAATTATTTCGCTGGATGGAGGAAATACTTGGACTGAATTTACAGTTCTAGAGGTAATGAGAGATGCAGCAATAAATTCTTTTGGAGATATCTATGTAGTTTCTGACACAGCTTTATACTTAACAACTGATGACGGAATCACTTGGCAGACTGTAAATGTTCCAATTCTAGAAGAAGATGAACATTTCCGAAAATTGGACATTGATACACTTAACACACTCTATATTTCAAAGGGAGGCACAGTATATGTTCCTCCTTACTATCTTAGTGGTGAACGGATTTATAGATCTATAAATTATGGCCAAGATTGGAATGCTATTCTTGGGACAGGAGGAGGACCGGGTTATGCTTATAGTTCTATGTTTAATATTGCCAAAGGTGACCTCTTTGCATCGCATAATAGTTCTATAGAAACTCAACATTATTTTAATGGAACTATAAAAGTATACCCCTTTAACCAGGTAAATTCAGCTTATATAACTTCTGTTAGAAATATATATGTAGCGAGGAGTATATATGGAATTCAAGTCAGTTATAATAACGGAGCTAACTGGAACGATGAAAATTCTGGCCTCAGTTCCACAAACACACGATCAATTGTATCTGATACTTTAGGATATTTGTATACCTCAACTGGAAACGGAATCTATAAAAGTAACTTTAGTTCTCATCCGATTTTTGATAGTAAAACACATATTATAAACAACACAAAAATTGGTGATACGACTTTTTCAGAAATAGAAATTATTAATCCATTTTCTTTCGATATTGAAATTGATTCAATGATGAGTATTTCTACTAACTTTTATATTGCTGATATAAAAAACAATACGATCCCATCTTTAGATAGTATAAAAGCAACTGTTGGTTTTATTCCAGATACAAGTGGTACTTTTACAACTCATATAAATCTATATTCTGAGCTAATAAATGCGAGATTAAGAGTTGCGGGGTATTCAAATCTCCCCATATCAGAAACTATTCCCGTTGATTTACTTCAATTTACTATGGTGCATGTGGACTCATTTAAAACCAAGAATGTCAGAGTATTAAATGAATCTCTAAATAATTTACGAGTAGATTCAATTAAATTTAAGATTGGCACTAATTATCGTTGTCGAGATATTACATTTCCATTGATAATTGAAACAAACAACACAGCCAGCATCCCCGTAACATTTAGTCCTACAGCTAACGGACCATTTGTGGACAGCATATTTATCTATAGTTATTCAAGTACAGAAGTGAACCGCTTAAGTTTAAATGGTTCAGGCTTCTCTATAACTATAGATCCGGATACAACTGAAACAGATCCTATACCAGAATCGTACTCTTTGAGACAAAACTATCCAAACCCATTTAATGCTGGAACAACTGTCGAGTATGATCTTCCGAATGATGGATTTATAAGTATACTAATTTATGATGTTTTAGGAAATGAAGTTGCGACTTTAGTTAACGAAGAAAAACCTGCAGGTAGTTATGAGTTTGAATGGAACGCTTCAAATTTACCAAGTGGGATCTATTTCTACAGGATGAGAGCGAAAGAGTTTGTAAACACTAAAAAGTTAATTCTTTTAAAATAAAAGAATTTTTATTTCAGATTACCCAGATACTCAAACATCAACCTAACACCAAATCCTGTCATATAAGTATTGGTATAGTTATTTAAATCGTGTGCTGTTGCGGGTCCTGCAATATCAATATGCGCCCAGGGAATATCTTTATCGACAAAATTCTCTAAAAACTTAGCAGCAGTAATTGAACCACCCCATCTTCCGCCGTCATTAGCAACATCAGCCACTTTGCTTTCATTATCCTTATGATACTCATCCCACATAGGCATCCGCCATACGCGGTCGTAGGTATTTGCTCCGGCAGTGTTAAGATCTTTTGCAAGTTCATCATTTTTGGTGAACAAACCTGCAGCATTTTGCCCTAATGCAACAACGCAGGCACCGGTTAAGGTTGCAAAATCAATAATTTCATTAGGTTTTAATTTGGAAGCATAATCGAGTGCATCAGCAAGTATCATTCTTCCTTCTGCATCGGTATGCCCAACTTCAATTGTTTTACCGGAAGCGGTTTTTACTACATCACCAACGCGCATTGCTTCACCTGAAATCATATTCTCTGCAGCTGGAATAATTCCAGTTATGTCAACCGGCAGTTTAGCTTTGGATGCAGCCAGCAAAGTACCTGCAACAACTGCAGCTCCTGACATATCACCTTTCATTTCCTTCATTCCTGCAGGAGGTTTAACACATACTCCGCCAGTATCAAAGGTAACGCCTTTGCCAACCAGAGCAACTTTTTTTAGCTTACGTTTTTTACTTTTTACAGGAGGTTTATATTTGAGAATTATAAATCTCGGTTTGGCTGTACTTCCCTTTCCTACTGCCAGCAATCCGCCCATTTTTCTACGTTTACATTCTGCATCATCAAAAACTGTAACCCTTACGCCAGTTCCTGCAAACATCGATTTCACTTTCTTTGCAAGCTCAAACGGTCTTAAAGAAGATGCTGGTTCGTTTTGTAGATCTTTAGTAAAGTTAACGCCTTGCATTAAGTTGTTTGCATTTTTAATAGCAATTTTTAACAGCTTTTCATTATCAGCATAAAAGAAAACAGAAAGATCTTTCGGTTTACTTTTATTTTCTTTGAATTTATCAAATGTATAATTTCCTAACAGCAACCCTTCTGCAAATGTCTGGTAATAATAAAGTTCGCTGCTAAAATATTTTTTAACTGCTTTATAACCCGGAATAAATATGTGAAGGTTTTTAAGTTCTTCTTTACTTAAGCTTTTTATTAAGCCCGCAAGATGATTGCGAAAATAATCGGATGAGAATTTATCATCCACTTTAACTTTAGATAATATAAGTGCATCCGGTTTCCCTTCAGGTTTTGTAATTCTTATTTCTGATCCATTCTTAACCAGGAAATTTTTTCTTTGAAGTTTTGATAATCTTAGATGAAAAACTTTTTCAAGACTAAAAAAACTTTTCTCAAGATTCTTCTCATCAATCATATATTTTAAACTGATTGATAAAGGTTTGTATAAAATCTTTTTTCCACCCGATTTAATATTTAGCTTAAACATTTTACTCCTGAGAATGATTATTTATATAAAATTCTGCTCTTTCTAAAATTTTAGGAAGCATATCTTCCAATCGTGAGTCGTGCATCCTTACACCTGCAGCGTTAGTGTGCCCGCCGCCGTTAAATTCTTTTGCAAGTTCGTTCACAAGAATATTTCCCTTTGATCTTAAACTTACTTTAAACCCATCTTCATGTTCAATGAAAAGCATACCAAGCACCACATTTTCTACTGTAAGAGAATGTTCCACAATATTATCAGTATCGCTTTCGATTGCGTCAACTTCTTTAAAATCTTTCTGGGTGATTATCATGTAACTTATTTTACCGTTGCCAATCACCTTCATCGAGCTTAAAGCTTTTCCAAAAATCTTTAACTTATTCAGTTTGTTCTCATCATAAATTTCACCATAAATTTTAATCGGGTCCACATTGTAATCAAGCAAGTCTGCAATTATTCTATGCAGTTCTGCATTCGTTCTTTCAAATCTGAATGAGCCGGTATCAGTCATTATAGCTGCGTAAAGAGGATTGGCAATTTCGCTGTTAAGCTCAGCAATTTTTGTCTGTTTTATAAAATCATAAATAATATGTCCTGTTGCAGAGTAATCAGTTCCAACAAAATGATGGTCAAAAGAGTTCCCCGCATCCTGGTGATGATCAATGCAGATCTTAAGAGTTGTTGATTTCTCAAATGCTTCCTGCATACTTACGAGTCTATCTGTCTTGTTAAAATCAAGTGCTACAAGAACATCCGATATATCGAAAAGCACATCGTGTTTATCTTTTTCATATTTTTCAATCTTTTTATCAGGATCCAAAAACAGAAGATTATAAGGCATCGCGCTATGATTAATAATTCTAACTTCCTTACCTAATTGTGTTAGAATATTATACATAGCAATTTCAGAACCAACTGCATCTGCATCAGGATTTACATGTGTACTAAGTAAAAAGGATTTATTCTCTGTAAGAATTTTTTCCAGCTTTTTATAATCTATCATAATATAAAAAATAAAGAAGGGCTTGCAGTTACAAGCCCTGAAAATAGAATTTTAATGAATTTATTTTGAAATCTAATTAATTAACTTCCCACGTATTTGGTCCCTTAATTGTTTTTTCTAAATCGCCCTTACCCTTTTTCTCTGTAATACCGTTAATCTGTCTTTCAATTCCTGCATCATAGGTTTCCTTTGAGTACTCTCTGAAAATACCTATCGGAGTGGGAAATCCAGGTAAGTAATCCATCTGTGCGAGTATTGTTCCGGAAACCGGGCTTTCATCAAGTTCATTATGAATCCACAAATCATCTTTAGAATATTTACCGTTTGAAATATCAACAACTACTGGTTTCAAACCATCAAGTTTAATTCCTTTATCTGCATTCTTACCGAACACCATTGGTTTATCTTGTTCCAAAATTAGTACGTTGTCATCTTTAGTACCTTTTTCAGTAAGAAGCGAAAAAACACCATCGTTAAAAATATTACAGTTCTGGAAAATCTCTATAAATGCTAAACCTTTGTGTTTTCCTGCTCGCTTCAGCATTTCCTGTAAGTGTTTTGGACTTCTATCTATAGATCTTGCTATAAAAGTTGCGTCGGCACCCAGCGCAAGCGCAACGGGATCAAACGGGTAATCAACACTTCCATAAGGAGTAGTTTTAGTTACTTTACCTTTTTCTGATGTTGGAGAATACTGTCCTTTAGTTAAGCCATAAATCCTGTTATTAAATAAAAGAACTTTTATATCAATATTTTTTCTGCAGGCATGTATAAAATGATTACCGCCGATACTTAACAGATCACCGTCACCTGTAGCAACCCAAACGGATAGTTCGGGGTTTGCAACTTTAACACCCGTTGCAATTGTTGTAGCTCTACCGTGAATTCCATGAATTCCGTAAGTATCCATATAATATGGAAAACGACTGGAGCACCCGATGCCTGAAACCCAAACAACATTTTCCTTGGAAGTTTCTATAATTTCAGGGAAGCTACGCTGAACCTGTGCGAGAATTGAATAATCTCCACAACCCGGGCACCATCGTACATCCTGGTCAGTTGCAAAATCTTTTGCAGTTAATTTTTGTGTTTTCACTTGTTCACTATTTGCCATCATTGTCTCCTAAAATTTCTTTAATCTTTCCTACAATATCCGATACCTTAAACGGTAAACCTCTTACAAGGTTAAACTGCTCAACAGGTATAAGGTATTCACTTCTTATTATTCGTGCTAACTGCCCGAGATTAATTTCAGGAATTAGAATTGTTTTAAAACGTTTTAATACTTTTTCGGTATTTTTTGGCATAGGATTAAGATATTTTAAATGTGCCTGCGAAACGTTATAACCTGCTTCCCGCGCATGACTAACAGCATCGAGAATTGTCCCGTATGTTCCACCCCAACCAAGGACGAGAAGTTCACCTTCTTCATCTCCATAAACACCCAGATCAGGTATGTCCTGAACAATATTTTGGATTTTCTCAGCTCGAAGTTTAACCATTTTATCATGGTTATCAGGTTCATAATTAACATTACCAGTTATGTTTGCTTTTTCCAACCCACCAACTCTGTGTTCCAAATCTGGTGTACCCGGAATTGCCCACGGTCTTGCCAGGTTTTCATCTCTATTGTAAGGAAAAAACCCTTCCTTATCTGTATGATGTTTTACGTTTATTTCCGGAATTGAATCAACTTCAGGAAGTTTCCATGGCTCTGAACCATTAGCAAGATAACCATCAGTAAGTAAGATTACAGGGGTCATATATTTAAGAGCTATCCTTGAAGCTTCAATCGCCATATAGAAGCAATCTCTTGGAGTTCTTGCTGCAAGTACAGCAACAGGTGCTTCTCCATTTCTACCATAAGTTGCCTGCAAAAGATCTGCCTGCTCGGTTTTTGTTGGCAGCCCGGTACTTGGTCCACCTCGCTGCACATCAATGACAACAAGTGGAAGCTCTGTCATCACTGCTAAACCTATTGCCTCCGCTTTTAATGCTAAGCCAGGACCGCTGGTAGTTGTAATTGCCAGATGTCCTGTAAAAGATGCCCCAATTGCCGATGATATTCCTGCAATTTCATCTTCAGCTTGTAAAGTCTTAACACCAAAATTTTTGTAATTGCTCAAATATTGTAAAATTTCTGAAGCTGGAGTAATAGGATAAGAACCTAGAAAAAGTGGTAGCCCGCTTTTAACTGATGCTGTTAGAAAACCAAGTGCAGTAGCTTCATTGCCTGAAATATTTCTATAAGTTCCCTTCGGAAGTTTTGCAGGTTCAACTTTGTACCTTGTAGTAAAAAGCTCAGTCATCTCACCAAAATTAGACCCGGCTTGAAGTGCCTTTGTATTGGCATCTACAAGATCAGGCTTATTTTTAAATTTTATTTTTATCCAATCTTCTGTGTTCTTAATAGGTCTATTATATAACCAGTACATTAAACCAAGAGCAAAAAAGTTTTTGCACCTTGAAATTTCCTTAGGAGTTAAAGGACTTTCTTCTAAAGCATTTGCTGTTAAAGAAGTGATTGGAACCTCGTGTAAATCATATCCGCCTAAGCTGCCGTCTTCTAAAGGATTGCTTTCATAGTGAGCCAGCTTCAAATTCTTAATATCAAAAGCATCTGTGTTAACAATGATTGTACCGTTCTGTTTCAGCTCACCCAAATTCTTCTTTAGTGCGGCAGGATTCATAGCAACCAGAACATCGGGTGTATCGCCCGGTGTGTGAACATCGTTACTACTAAAATGAAGCTGAAAACCACTAACCCCATAAAGTGTTCCGGCAGGGGCTCTTATTTCTGCTGGATAATCAGGCAAAGTATTCAGATCGTTACCAATCCACGCTGTTGTATCGCTAAACTGTGTGCCGGTTAACTGCATACCGTCTCCGGAATCGCCGGCAAACCTAACCGTCACATCTTCGAGTTGTTGTATTTCCTTTTCTTTAACTTGAGTCATCTAAATTTCTTTCTACATAAATATTATTATTAATTACTAAACTACTAAGTGTAAACTCTATTATCAATGTGAAATAAAATGTCTGTTATCTTACTTCCGATAATATTTTATAAAATTCTTCTGCATTTACAAAGCCGGTAATCCTGTTCATCTCTTCACCAGACGAGCTGAGGAACAGTACAGTCGGAACTCCTACAATTTTATATTTTTCTCTAAGTGCTTCAACTTCAGGAGAAAGTGATTTTGTTAAATCAGCTTTGTAAGTATCAAATTCCTTTGAAAGTTCTATCACTTTGGGATCTGTGAATGTAAGAGCATCAAGTTCCTTACAAGGGATGCACCAATCTGCATAAAAGTCAATTACCACTCCCCTGCTGCTAATGTTTGAAACAGCTTCCTCAGAATATAGCTTCCACTCCACGGATTTTGTATCAGATGGAATTAGAGAATAAACAGCCACAGCAATTATTACAAAAGCAAAGAGTGTCTTAAAAATTCTGAATCCCAATATTTTATTTGCAGATTTTTCGAAGAGGAGCAAGTATAAACCAGCTACAATCATAAATATTGGCAAAACATATTCGGAAATTTCTTTTGGCAGCAACGGAAGCAAAAAGTATAATGCCATTCCAACAAGTAAAATTCCAAAAATATGTTTAACAGAGTCCATCCATTCTCCTGCGCGTGGAAGATTTTTAATCTTACCAGAAAAAATTGCCAGGAAGAGATAAGGAAATCCTAAACCGAGTGCGAGGACAAAAAACATAAGGAATCCAAAATATGGATCTTGTTTTGTTGCTACATAAGTTACAAGACCTAGAACAAAAGGACCAATACAAGGAGCGGCAACAATTCCCATTGTTAAACCCATAAAGAATGCACCGAACATTCCTGCTTTCGCACCACCTGCTTTAGCAACCATTGAATCAGGAAGCTTAAACTCGTAAACACCGAACATACTCAATGAGAGCCCCAAAAGAATCGCAACAACTATTAATATTACAATTGGATTTTGAAGCAGTGCACCAAAAATTGCACCGCTAAGAGCTGTAACCACACCAATTATAGAATAAGTAGCAGCCATTCCCAGCATAAATAGCAGACCCATCATAGCTAATCTTCCGGTGCTTCCTTCGCTTTGTCCTCCAAAATATCCAATAGTAATTGGAATAAGCGGGTAAACACAAGGAGTAAGATTTAATGCAAGTCCGCCAACAAAAACAAAAAGTAAACCAATAATTAATCCATTACTTTCTAATGCATCAGAAATAGGATCGGAACTATCCTTCTTCTATTTCAGCGACTGAGGTTGTAACACTAAGATCTATCTTTTCAAATATTTCCTGGTTTACCTGGTTTACAACTTCTCTTTTATCTGCAACCACAACTGTTATAGTATCAGCTACATAATTTGGTGCAAGGCAGCTCATATCGTTACACGCCTGGTAATTCAATTCAACAATTAGCTGGTATACACCCGGTTCAAGGTTTTCGTTAACTTCTACTATAGCACCGAATAAAACTTTTCCTTCCCAAACAGAGAGCGGAGTCATCTGAAAATGCCAAATTAAAATCGTGCGGCTCAGGGTAGGCAACTTTTTGCAATGTAAAGTTGGGATTTTCCGGTAACACAACTTCTGTAGGTATAAGATAATCATCATATGGTTTGTGAGAATTTATATGCCAGCTTTCTTTAACATCTATTTCAATTGCTATTTTAAATTCACTGCTCGTATATACTTTATCAAATGATTGATAAGTTTTAATTTTAATAAGATCTTCCTGCATTCCAAACTGGCTGAACGCCTGTGTTGAAGCAAGTAAAAAGAACATCACCAAAAGAACTATGATTTTTTTCATTCTTAAATCATCCTATGTATAATTAATTTCTCCACTTCTGCACGATTGGGAATCGCCTGCCATATCCGAACGCTTTACGCGAAACTTTAAGTGCAGGAGCTGCTTGTTTTCTTTTAAATTCATTGATATCAACTAACCTGAGAATTTTATCAACTAATTTATTATCACCAATTACTTCAGATATTTCATTGAATTCTTTGTTCTCCTCAAGATACATTTTTAATATTTTATCAAGAAGTTCGTAAGGAGGCAGAAAATCCTGATCCTTTTGATTAGGGCTAAGTTCTGCCGAAGGAGCTTTCTCAATAATTACCTGTGGAATTATTTCTTCATTCCGGTTTATATAATTTGCAATCCGGTAAACATCTGTTTTATAAATATCAGCTAAAACAGCTAGTCCGCCACACATATCTCCATACAGCGTACAGTAACCAACGGACATTTCTGATTTATTACCTGTTGCTAAAAGTAGGTGATTTTCATTGTTTGAATAAGCCATCAAATAGATACCTCGCACTCTTGCCTGCAGGTTTTCTTTAGTAATATTGTTAAGATTATTTATAAATGATGAAGTAATAGCATCAAGTGTTTTATCAACAACCGGCTGGATTGAAACATTATTAGAAGAAATTCCAAGCTTGCTAATTAATTTTTCGGAATCGGTAATACTCCCTTCGCTTGAATATTCAGAAGGCATCATAATAACGTGAACGTTTTCCTTACCGATTGCCTGAACAGCAATATAAGTTACCAAGGCCGAATCCATTCCACCACTTAAACCAACAACTATTTTATTGAAGTTAAGTTTATTGCAATATTCCTTCACTCCAAAAATGAGTGCATTCAAAACTTCTTCTTCAAATATTCCTTCAGATTCATTTGGAATTATTTCATTTGATTTCGTATCGAAAATTATAAAATCTTCTTCGTACGCTTTACCAAGTGCAGTTAAATTTCCTTTGCTGTTAAGGCACATACTTGCACCATCAAAAACCAGATCTGTATGAGCACCAACACTGCAAACATAAGCCAGCGGAAGTTTATCCTCTTTACATAAAATTGAGAGCATTTCCATGCGCTCTTTTCTTTTTCCATATGAATAAGGACTTGCAGAAATGTTTAATAGAATTGTTGCTCCTTTATCAACAAGCTCTTTAACCGGGTCGGTATGATATCTTCTTTTGTACCAGTAATCTGCATCGTTCCAAATATCTTCACAAACGGATATTCCTAACTTTTCACCTTTAAACTCATGCACAAAAACTTCTTTGGCAGGTTCAAAGTATCTCATCTCATCAAAGACATCATAATTTGGGATTAAAGATTTCGGCTGGATGAACTGAACTTTTCCGTTGTAACAAAGTACAGCAGAGTTATGGATATTAGTTCCAACCAGGTCATCATCTTCTGTTACTGCACCAAAGAGAAGACCCGTATCGCTGGTTTGCGAAGCAAGCTCATTTATTCTTTCACATACGGCATTTCGAAATTCAGATTTTTCAACAAGGTCTCGAGGAGGGTATCCAACAAGGGCGAGTTCAGGAAAGATTACCAAATCAACATTAGCATTCGTTGCCTTTTTGTAGCCATCTGATATCTTATTTTTATTATAATCTAAGTCGCCGATTATTGTGTTAATCTGGCAAAGGGCTATTTTCATAATCCAAAAATTTTAATTGTGTAATATAACACTAGTTGCTAATTCACCAAAATTCAGTCTAATAACTTTTTACCGAAGTTTATTCGGTAAAAATCAGTTTCCATTAACCGGTAATTCTCGCTGGTTACCGATTAATTAACACCATACATAATAATAAAAGTGGAAATGTAAAAAAATCTTATTTATTAGAGATTGAATTTAAATAATTTTTTTACTGGAGCTTATCATGGCAAAGAAACTATATAGGTCAACAACAGACAAGATGTTAGGTGGAATTGCGGGTGGACTAGCTGAATATTTTGATATTGATTCCACATTAATCAGGGTATTATTTATCCTTACAGTTTTTTTGGGCGGTGGAGGAATCATTGCTTATATCATCCTCTGGATATTCGTAACCGAGAGACCTTTTATTGTTACCCCCGGACCTGCTCCAACAGATCCCGGAGAGCGAAGCGATGCGCAGGATAAGCCTGGAAGTGAAACCGGTTCATCCAATAATTATTTTACTGCTTATCAAAAAATGTTTGATGAGCAGAAAAAGAACAGGGCTATGTGGGGCGGAACTATACTAATTTTATTGGGAGGTTTGTTTTTACTAGATAACTTTTTACCGAGATTCGATTTTGGTGATTTCTGGCCGCTCATATTAATTGGTATTGGTGCTGGTTTGCTTATAAATGCAAAAAATAAACAACAACTTAAGAGATATTAAAATGAAAACATCACACATATTCTGGGGAACCTTGTTTATAGTTTTGGGTTTGCTAATTCTTGTAAATAATTTTACCGCAATTTTTATGGATTGGGGAACTCATATGGAAATTGTGGCCTGCTGCAATTATCTTGCTTGGTATATCTATGTTAATAAAAGATAAATTAGGTAAGGGAGTGGTTGCAGGTGTTGCGGCTCTTATCATAGCAGTTTCAGTTTTCGCTACATTTAAAACAACATCACATTTTATTCACGATGATTTTTCAATAGTTTTTGATGAGCTGGATGATGGTGAATTTGAAATTACTGAATATAAAGAAGCATTTGATACAACTATAACCAAAGCATTCCTAGAATTTGATGCAGGCGCAGGTTCATTTAATGTTAAGGATACTACCCACCAGCTTATTACGATGAAAACGGAAGGTATAAAAGATAATTATAAGTTAAAAAGATTTGATTCTGACAGAAGTTCAAAAATTCAGTTTTCGATGAAACATACCAGGTTTAGAATTGGCGGGAGAAATTATAAAAACAAGGTGGATATTTCTTTAAATGGCAATCCGGTATGGGATTTGGAATTTGATATAGGTGCCGCATCAGTTAAACTTGATCTAACTCCTTATAAAATAAATGATCTAAATATAGATATGGGTGCTGCAGCGTTAGATGTAAGGTTGGGAGATTTAAATGATGAAACAAAGTTGATATTGATGCAGGTGCATCCGATATGGATCTATTTTGTCCCCGAAGGTTCGGGTTGCCAGATTAAAACAGATGTTGCACTCTCATCAAAAAACTTTCATGGTTTTGAAAAGATAAAGAGTGACCTTTACCAGACTTCAAATTTTGAAGAAGCAGAAAAGAAAATTTATATTAAAATTGACTGCGGAGTTTCTTCAATTAATGTGAGGAGATACTAAGTTATTTTAAGTTGCCATGATCTTTCCGTTCGCCGGAGCGGAAAAGTCGTGGCTACTCATTTAATCTTTGGAACCCACAAATGCTTCTCTAAAATTACGCATCCTTTTTCATCAAATTCTACTCCTTCAGATCTAAGCAGGTCTTCCATCAAATTTGGATCGCCAAAATGTACTTTACCTGTTAGAGCACCAAACCTGTTTACAACTCTGTGCGCGGGAATATCATGTCCGCAGCCATTTAAAGCCCATCCAACAGTTCTTGCAGCAGATTTAATTCCGCAAACTTCAGCTATATGCCCGTACGTTGTAACTTTCCCATAGGGAATTTTTTTAGCTACTCTATATACTTTGTTAAAGAAATCTGTTTTTTTGCTTTTAGTATTGTTCTTCATTTGCAATTAGAGCATAATAAAAATATTTTCAATTATAAAATCTCAATTAAGTTAGTTTCATACAAGTTTGAAAAGAAAATTAAAATATGTAATCCTCTGGATAATAGAGTTATTCAGATTCTGTCCATCAATAAAAAGAAATATTGACAGGCAACAGCTTTTCCTTATTTGCGGGCATCGCGGTTCACCTGTAAATGAACCGGAGAATACAATTCCCTCTTTTGAAAGAGCTTTGCGTGAGGGTGTAAATTCAGTTGAGATTGATCTATGTGTTACAAAAGATAATGAAGTTATTCTTTGGCACGATTGGAATCCTGATGAGCTAGTTTCGCTGATAAGAGAGACCGGTTTTGAACCAGAAGTAAGTTACAAGCCTGATTTCCCTCCACTATTTACTGAGCTGCGAAAAAAGATAAGCGAACTAAACCTTGATACTTTCAGAGAAAATTATAACTACGTTAAGAAAGGAGAAAGTGAATCTGTTAATGCTCACATTCCCACATTTGAAGAATTTGTAAAGTGGGTCGCTGATAAAGATAAAATAAAATATGTTTATTTAGATATTAAAGTTCCAGATGATGAAAAAGAATTATTTCTTGTTATTCTTGATAAACTTGATGAACTAAAGAAGAAATACAATCCATCCTGCAATTTTATTGTGGAAACTTTTAGCAAGGAAGTTCTTAAAACTGGTAAAAGCAAATATCCCGATTTAATTTACTGCCTTGATGTAATGCTTCCTCCGGGACTAATCTTTATTCCTCGATTGCACAGCAGCATTAAACTTGCTGTACTGAATAATAATCCCGTTGCGCTGGTCCTTCGCCCAAGGAAAATTACAATTGCAAACTGGATGACTTACAGACGTGTAATTCGCTTTGATGTTAGAAAAAGAAAGCAGCATAATAAAAAATCCTCATTAAGAAAAATTGAATTCCTTTTTGGCTGCACGATAAATGACAAAAAAGAAATGGAATGCCTGATTAGAAAAGGAATTAATGGAATGCAAACCGATTATCCGCGAAGATTAACTGATTTGGCAAAACAGTTTGAGTTAAAGAGATCTTAATTACCAGAAAATTTTAATAGATATGCTTTAATAAAAAGATTTATTTCTCCATCCATCACTGCCTGCGTGTTTGATGTTTCTTCATTTGTGCGATGATCTTTAACCATATTATAAGGATGAAAAACATAAGAGCGAATCTGGCTTCCCCACTCTATTTTCATTTTACTCTTTTCAACTTCATCAATTTCTGCATTTGTTTTTCCAGTTCTAGTCTGATATAGCTTTGATTTTAATAATTTCATTGCATTTGTTCTATTCTGCATTTGCGATCTTTCACTCTGGCATGCAGCTACCAATTTTGTGGGTAAATGAGTAATTCTTACAGCAGTTTCAACTTTGTTAACATTTTGTCCTCCCTTTCCTCCTGATCTGTAAGTATCAATTCGAAGATCAGCAGGATTAACTTCAATTTCAATTGTATCATCAACTTCAGGAATAACAAATACTGAGGCAAAAGATGTATGTCTTCTTTTATTTGAATCGAAAGGAGAAATGCGAACCAAACGATGCACACCGTTTTCTGCTTTTAAATATCCATAAGCAAAATCACCAGTTACTTCAACGGTTGCACTTTTTATTCCTGCGCCATCTCCATCAAGTACATCAAGTAAAGTCATTTTATAATTATTCTGTTCACCCCATCTTAAATACATTCTAAAAAGCATATCAGCCCAATCCTGCGCTTCCGTTCCTCCTGCGCCCGAATGAATTGTCAAAATGCAATTTCGTTCATCATCTTTTCCGCTGAGCATGTTTTTAAACTCTGCATCTGAAACTGATTTTTCCAAAGCATCTAATTCATTCCTGATATCATCGGCAAATGATTCATCTTCTTCCATTGCGGCAAGTTCGATAATTTCGGATGTATCACTTCCCTTCTTATCAACATTTTGCCAGAGTTTCACCCAGTGTTCGAGTGATTTAATTTGTTGTAAAATTTTTTGTGCAGCTTTTTGATCATTCCAGAAAGATGGCGCTTCAGTTCGATTTGTTAGTTCTTTTATCTTGTGAAAGTTTTCCTATCAACATCAAAGATACCCCCGAAGATTTTCAATTCTATTTTGGTAAGTTTTTAATTCTTTTAATTCTTCATCATACATTTTAAATTATTCCTCTATTTCAATTTCCATTCTTAACAATGCTGCAGCAAGAGTTTTACCCTGTGCATCGTGCTTTAATGAAACAGTCCCGCCGCCGCCAAGTGTGTTGTGTAAAAGAAAATTCAATGCTCTTAAATTGGGTAACTCAAATCTTTCAACTTCACCATGGCAAATTCCTTCAAAATGTTTTTTAACTCTCTCAGCAGTTAAATATTTTTTAATAATTTCATAACCTTTATCATCATAAGCAATTATGCCAATATTTGCAGCATCACCTTTATCTCCACTTCTTCCATGCGCAATGTCTATTAATTTTAATTTCATTATTTCAACTCCAGAATTTTTACTTTAGGTTGAACAAAATCTTTTGGGAGAAGTGCAGGCCAATAAGCGATAACATCACTTGGTTTTGGTCTTCCGCCGGCAAAACCTGTTACACTTGGAGGACCTGTAAGTATTAATGGTGCAATTTCCTGAGCGAAGCGTGTAATTGTTTCCCGCTCTTGTGCTCTTACAGATACTCTAAGCATTATCTCATTTATATTATCCTCATCCATTTCCTTTGCAAGGTTTCATGAGTGGCATTATAGCCAATAAATGCAGTTCTAATTTCATCAAAATTCAGGTTAAGATGTTTTAAGCGTTTTCTAAGAATTCTATCTGCCTTTTGCGCTTTTGTTAAAGCATGAGGCCACGAATAGGTTAGCGAACCATGAGTGCTGTAGCCATTATGATATGAACAAGAAACCTTGTAAGAATCAGTTTCCGGTTTACCCTTTATATTAAATACTTTTACCCGGTTCTTGCCAACTTCTTCAATCTTAATTGATGTAAAATCTGCAATACAATCCGGGGTTATATAATCTTCCGGATTTCCGATTTCGTAAAGAAGTTGTTCTGCAACTGTGTTGAAACGAAACCTGTCCACCTGTGTTTTCGTGTTTCGTAATAATAACCTCTCCATTTGGATAAGCTTCAGCAATCGGAAACCAATTTCTGTAAAATTTTCTATTGATTGCCAATCACCTAAAAAATTTCCACCAGTTGATTGTGCCCCGCATTCTAAAATATGCCCAGCAACAGTTCCTGCAGCCATTAAATCATAATTCTTTTTATCCCAACCAAATTCATAAATCATAGGAGCAAGAGTTAAACCAGTATCAGTTGTTCTACCTGTAATAACAATATCGGCTCCTTTTTCTAGTGCTTCTACAATTGGCATAGCGCCAAAGTAAACATTTGCACTAACCATTTTATCTTTATAACTAACAATAGAATCGCCTGATTCCATGTTATTCAATTCACAACCCTGTTCAATAATATCATCAAGGCAATCAATTATATTATCGCCAAGGACTACAGCAATTTTAATCTTTTCAATATCTAGTTTAACAGCTTCAGCTAAAATTGCATCTGCGCAAGCAACAGGATTTACACCGCCACCATTTGTAATAACTTTAATTCCCTTTTCTTTACAGACAGGAAGAATCTTTTTCATAAGTTCTGGAAGATCGCGCGCATAACCAAGTTTTGGATTCCGGTTCATCTGTTTTTGAAGGATTGACATAGTTACTTCTGCTAAGTAATCCATTACGAGATAATCTATATCTCCTTTTGTTACCTGGTGATAAGGCGCATCAATTAAATCTCCCCAAAATCCCTGCCCGGAAGCTATTCTGATCTTTTCTTTCAATTATTTCTCCGATAAAGTGTAATCAAGATTGTGAGAATAAAAATAAAGGTATCTCATTATAAAAATAAGATACCTCAATTTAGGAAGAATTAGAGAAAGGGGAAAGTCAGGCTATAAAATTGCTTTATAACCATAACAATGCAATCCTGATTTTCCTTCATCCTGTATTTTCCGGAAAACCATTTTAACTTTCTTTCCAATTTTCAGTTTTTCAAAATCAACTTCAGCAATTTGAGTTGTTAATCTAACACCATCTTTTAATTCAACAATCCCAACAGCAAAAGGTGTTTGTAATGAAAAAATATCGGAAGCAACTCTAATTACTCGTAAAAGTTTTAATCTTACCTTCATCGCTAAGTCTTATTATTTCAAATTCTTTCGATTTACATTTTGGACAAATCAATCTTGGTGGAAAACTAACCTTTCCGCAACCTTTACACTTTCCTGCTTCAAGACGGTAGCGTTGTGGTTTTTCCCTGTGATATCTTGGACTTATCATATTGCCTCCAGAATATTTATTACACAACTTGCACCGGAACCACCCATATTTTGTGCTAATCCAATTTTTGCATTTTTTATCTGTCTTTTTCCGGCCTGTCCGGTAAGTTGCTCGTAAAGTTCAATTATTTGTGCAATGCCTGTTGCTCCAACAGGATGCCCTTTAGATTTTAATCCACCGCTTGAGTTAATAGGAATCACTCCATCCATAGATGTTTTGCCTTCTGCAACTGCGGAACCACCTTTACCTTTTTTAAAGAATCCAAGATCTTCGGTAACAACAATCTCAGCAATTGTAAAGCAATCGTGTACCTCGGCAAAGTTTATATCACCAGGTTTTAATCCAGCCATTTTATAAGCTTTATCTGCTGCTACTTTTACAGCATCAATAGTTGTTAAGCTTTTTCTGCTATGAAGTGCAATTGTACCCGATGCCTGTGAAGTTGCCTTTACACGAACATATTTTGCTTTAATCTTCTTAGCAATATCCAACGGGCAAAGAATTACTGCTGCCCCTCCATCACTAACAGGCGAGCAATCAAGAATCTTAACGGATCTGCAACTAATGTTGAATTTAGAACTTGATCAACGGTAATTTTATTTCTGAATTGAGCATTAGGATTATTCAAACCATTTAAATGATTTTTTACTGCAACTTGAGCAAGGTTTTCTCTCTTTGTTTTAAATTCATGCATATGTGCATTTGCGATCATAGCATAAAGACCAGGGAATGTAACTCCTTGATATACTTCATATTCCTGATCGGCTGCAGTAGCAAGGGCTGCAGTCACATCTGCACCATCAGTCATTTTTTCAACTCCGCCTGCAAGAACAAAATCACTTGCACCAGAAGCAACCTCGTGATAAGCAGCACGGAAAGCCACTCCACCTGAAGCACAAGCAGATTCAACTCTTGTTGCAGGTATAGGATTCTGCGCTAAGTAATCTGCCATTACTGCACCAAGATGTTCCTGCCCAACAAACAATCCACTGGACATCGAACCAACATACATTGAATCGATATGATCCACACCTGCTGATTCAATTGCACCAAGTGCAGCTTCAACAAAAATATCTTTTATAGATTTCCCCCATAGTTCACCGAAATTTGTCATCCCGGTTCCAATAACTGCTACTTCTCTCATTTTAATTCCCTCGTTAATCGTTCAGAATTATTTTTCCACGGAATTTAGCATACTCTCCGTAATCCAGGTAGATTTTATTATTATCAAGCATATCTCTAAGCTTAACAGCTTTATTCTGTACATCTTTTATTTTATCTGTAACCTTAAATATAAATCCATCACTACCTGCACCGGAGCCAAATGAAACCATAAATATTTTATCACCTGGTTTTGCAACATCTAAAACTGCAGCTAGACGCAGTTGGAGAAGAACCCGAATAAGTATTACCCATCCACGGAACTATCCAACCGGTTTCTAATTGCTTTTTGGTAAATCCTAATTGCTTACCAGCCATTTGAGGAAACTTTCCGTTTGGCATATGAAAAACTGCATATTTAAAATCTTCCGGTTTCATTTCAGATTTTTTCAGAAGAATTTTTCCCGCAGTTACAAGATGTTTAAAGTACGCCGGTTCACCAGTAAATCTTCCAGCGTGCCGTGGATAAAATTGATGTTCACGTCTCCAGAAATCAGGTGTATCGGATGTGTATGAAGTTGTAAAAAGAATTTCTGCAACAACATTCTTTTTACCCATTATAAATGCTGCTCCTCCTGCTGAAGCAGAATATTCCAAAGCATCCCCGGGGGCACCTTGTGAAGTATCTGCACCAATTCCCATTGCATATTTCATTTCACCTGCTTTAACAAGTGCATAAGCATTATACATTGCTTCAGTGCCTGCTTTACAAGCAAACTCATAACTTGCAACATGAACATGTGGCCCAATTCCCAATGCATCAATTACAATTGTACCGCTAGGTTTAACTGCATATGGATGAGATTCAGATCCAATATAAAGCGCACCTATTTCTTTAGGATTAATATTCGCTCGCTTTAAAGCATTCTTAGCAGCTTCAACTGAAATGGTAATAGTATCTTCATCCATTCCCGGTACTGTTTTTTCAAAAAGCTGTAATCCTCTTTTTAACGCTTCAGGATCAGAGCCCCACTCTTTTGCAATGCTTTCTACTTTAATTCGGTAACGCGGCAGGTATGAACCATATCCAACAATTCCAACCATTTTTTGTTCCCTTTCTTTATTAGGAAAAATTGGAAGAACTTATTTTGATGATCTTCTTAAATAACTTTTTAAGAATCATAAAAGGTACTGCGTACCTAATTTGTAAAATTTTACTATACGAATATATTGATATTTAAATTGGTGTTAAAGACCAGAAATAATTAAGTTCAAATTATTTAAAGCGGTTTGCTATTATTTTTGAAATATTTTCCAATTCATTTTGCTCATCCAGATCAAACCATTCAATTCTATCATCTTTACGAAACCATGTAATTTGTCTTTTTGCATATCTCCGCGTATTTCTTTTAATTAGTTCTATCGCTCTTTCAAGTGAAATTTCATTATTTAAATATGAAATTATTTCTTTATAGCCAACAGTATTTAGAGAATTAAGTTCTTTATTATATCCATTTGCTAAAAGCCCTTCTACTTCTTTAACTAATCCATCCTGAATCATTTCATCTACACGTTCATTTATATTTTTGTAAAGAGTTTTTCTTTCCCAGTTCAAGCCAAATTGAGTAAACTTATAATTTTTTATCTTTTTTCTGTCTTTGCTGATGTTTCCAGATTGGTTCGCCAGAAAGATGATAAACTTCCAGGGCTCTCATTACCCTCTTCCAGTTTTGCGGAAGCATTTTTTCTGCACTAACCGGATCTGATTTTTTCAATAAATTATATAGGTATTCATTTCCAAATTGATTTTTGTAAGTCTAAAAGTTTTTCCCTGTATTCAAAATCTTTATCAACAGTATCGAAAATACCATCAACAAGAGCTTTTATATACAAACCGGAACCTCCCACAACAATTGGGATTAATGATCTGCTAAATAAGTTTTCAAGTACTTCATCAGCTTGTTTTTCAAAATCGCTCACATTATAAACTTCAGCTGGTTCGAGAAAATTTATAAAGTGATGATTTACTTCTGCAAGTTGTTTTTCGTTTGGTTTTGCTGTGCCAATGTTTAATTTATTATAGAATTGTCTACTGTCAGCAGAAATAATTTCACTGTTTAGAATTTTTGCAAGCATTATTCCAAGGTGAGTTTTACCTGAACAGGTAGGTCCTACAATTACGATTACTGATCTTTCCAACCTTCTCTTCCAATTAAAGGAACAAATGCGAATTCCGGTATTTCCTCAATCTGAAAATTTTCTTTATCTATTTTAGTAATTACTTTTAATGTTTGAGAATTTTTATCTCCCACAGGAATCACCATTCTGCCATCAACTGCTAGCTGTTGCTTAAGCGATTCTGGAATACCCGGCGATCCTGCTGTAACTATTATTCCATCAAATGGTGAGTTTTCATCCCATCCCAAAGTTCCATCTCCTTGTTTACAACGAACTCGTATGCTTAGCTTATCGAATAGTTTTAGTACATTATTAAATATTTCAAAATGTCTTTCGATGCTGAAAACTTTTGCACCCATAGCATATAGAAGAGCTGCCTGGTAACCCGAACCAGTCCCAATCTCAAGTATTTTATCTCCCTTATTAACTTTTAGCGCCTGGGTCATAATAGCTATTGTGTAAGGTTGTGAAATTGTCTGTCCGTATCCAATTGGCAAAGCTATATCCTTGTATGCATGCGCGCGTACACCTGAAGGAATGAAATTTTCCCGTTGTACCTCATTCATAGCTCTTAGAAGTACTTCGTCAGAAATTCCCTTTTTTGAGAGACTATCTACCAGTTCTGATCTTTGCTGTTTGAACATCACGGTATTAAATTAAATCTCATTTAACAAACATATCATTTTTATTTTCAATTAGTAAGAGGTTGCAAAAGATGCTAATTAATTATAATATTTATTAAATTAATGCACAGAATTTAGTTAAAGAATGTCTCCAAATAAGTCATTCTTTTATGAAGATTAGATTTAAATTATATACATGTTGTTTCTTTTAAAAGTTATTTTTTGTATAATTCAAGCGATAAAATCATACCGGATAAATAATTGTTTATTTGAATGATAATGACTGTCTTTTTTAACCAACTATTTACATACCTTAATTTAATATTTAACCTGAAAAGGAGGTGTAATACTCTATAAATAGATAGTAGTAATTGGTTAGTTATAGATTGTGGTCAACCATACAATCACTATCAATACATATAACCAATAAAACTTTGTGCTCATTATTAATTCACAAAATCATTAATCCAATTTCGGAGGTTCGCATGTTTAATAAACTTTTTACTTTTCTCTTCGCTAATTCTTTGGTGTAGCTTAATGTTTGCACAGCAAGGAATGCAGGATGCTGATCCAAATGCAGCAGGGAATACTACCTATGATCCCCCAAAAGAAGCAATATGGGATCTTCTTTTAGAGTTTGATGCAGCTGCTTTATCTGGTGCTGCTGGTAATGCAGGCGCAGAATGGGATGGAACAAGTTTTTATTCAACCCGCTGGGCATCAAATCTTATTCACGAATATAGTGCAGATGGAACAACGCTAATTCGTGAATTTTCAGTTGCTGGTGTAACAGGTTTAAGAGACCTTGCCTTTGATGGCACTTATATGTATGGTGGTGCTGCAGGAACTACTATCTACCAGATGGATTTTGCTACAAGCACGCTTATCGGTACTATCCCTTCAACAGAAGCTGTAAGGCATATTTCTTATGATTCCGATCTGGATGCATTCTGGGTAGGAAACTGGTCTACGGATATTGTGTGTATTGATAGATCTGGTAACGAAATTGCAAGAATTCCTGCAGATCCAATTGTAACAAGCAACTATGGTTCCTGCTACGATAATGTTAGCGCAGGCGGTCCATATCTCTGGGTATTCTCACAGGGTGCAGGTGCTGGAACACCTCAGAATATTCATCAGTTACAACTACCGGGTGGTGTAGCAACAGGTGTTGCGCACGATGTGTTAGGTGACATAACAGGAGCTACCGGTAGTCTTTCGATTGCTGGTGGTTTATTCTCAATGACAGACTATGCTACTGGTTTCTTTACAATTGGTGGATTACTTCAGGGTAACCCAATTGGTGATGTGATATTTGTTTATGAAATTGAACCAGCTGGTGGCGGTACATTACAAATACCTTTTATTGATGATTTTGAATCATATACAGTTGGTGGACAGTTAGCTTGCCAGGATCCTATTAATTGGTCTACCTGGAGCAATCTCCCTTGCGACCCAGTTGAAGATGCATTCATTTCAAGCAATTATGCTTACAATGGCACAAATTCAGCTGTATTTGTTCAAAATAATGATGTACTCAAACCGTTTGGAGGACAAACTACTGGTGTGTGGGATGTTGGCTTTATGGTTTACATTCCTACTGGCAAAGCAGGCTATTTTAATTTGATGGCTGAAGCTCTTGTATTGTGGGATATTGAAGTTTACTTTGATGTTGGCGGAACAGGTAGAGCCCTTACTGGTCTTCCAGATGTTGCCTTCACTTGGGTTGAAGATACCTGGCAGCAAGTTAGAATTATTGTTGATCTTGATACTGATAATGCAAAATTCTTCCTTGATGGTCTTTTAATTGTTGAATGGGCTTGGACAAACGGTACATCAGGCCCGTGTCCTCTTGTGTTAGACGTAGCTGATATCTTTGGTGGAACAATTAATGACGAAATGTATGTTGACCAGTTTATGTTTGGTCAATGGCCATTTGTTCCTGTAGAATTAACTTCTTTTACAGCTAATGTTAACCAAAGTGGTCAGGTAGAATTGAACTGGTCAACTGCTTCAGAATTAAATAACCAGTTGTTCGAAATTGAAAGAAGAACTGCAGATGGACAGTTTGCAACTATAGGTTATGTTGAAGGTCATGGAACAACTACAGAACCACAGCATTACACTTATACTGATGCAACTGTAGCAACTGGCATTTATTTCTACAGACTAAAACAATTCGATTTTCTTGGATCATATGAGTACTTTGATGCAATCGAAGTTGATGTCAATGGTCCTTTAACATTTGATCTTGAACAAAACTATCCAAATCCATTTAACCCTTCAACCAATATTAAATTCAGCGTTCCTGAATCAGGAATTGTACGATTAGCTGTTTATAATTTAATTGGAGAAGAAGTAGCAGTACTTGTAGATGGAGTTTCGGAAGCAGGCTTCTTTGAAGTTACTTTTGATGCTTCCTCACTGGCTAGTGGTACATATATTTATAAGTTACAATCGAGTAATAGTGTTGTAGCTAAAAAGATGTTATTGATGAAATAATTATCAAAATAAACATCTAGTTTTAAGAGCCGCCTTTTGCGGCTCTTTTTTTTATCTTCAAAATTAAATCCAGTTACTATTGTCTTCTAATAAATTATTTATTATTATTTAATCGCATTTCAACTCAGTTCATCTTTTTCTTGTAAAAAGGAAGATTTGAGAAAAAATGTGAGGGTAGTGTGAATTATTAAACCTATTTTAACTTTGATTTTTACAAGAGTAGTATATTTTTAATTTTAATCTAACTAATCAACCCCATCATAAACTAAAACCAAGGAGGTTTTATGAAATCTTTGTATTCTATTTTTTCAAGTGTTTTTGTTGCCATAATATTTTCGGTGATGGCATATGGGCAGCCAATCATATTCCAGGATGACTTTGACGCTTATACCGCGGGAGTACAGCTTACACTTCAAAACTCCCTCGATTGGACTACTTGGAATAACGTTCCTGGTGATCCCGTAACGGATCCTTTCGTATCAACCGATTTTGCAGCAAGTGGAGCAAACTCAATACTTATTGTTACCGATAACGACCTGGTACATGTCATTTCAAATTATACAACCGGTAAGTATAGTATTAGGTTTAAAATGTATATCCCCACTGGATTTGACGGATACTTTAATACATTGCAGGAATTTCTTGGTGCAGCAACAGTAAATTGGGGAATGCAGGTTTATTTTTATGCTGGCGGTAATGGTAATATTGATGGCGGTGCTGCACTAGCTCAGCCATTTACTTTTGCACATGATACCTGGATGGATATTGAAGTAATTGTTGATCATGATACTGATTTTGCTGAATTTTATTTGAATGCAACATTAATTCATAGCTGGCAATGGAGCTTAGGCACTTTTGGTACTCCTCAAATCAATCAATTAGGTGGAAGTAATTTTTATGGTAATGATGATGTCAGCACTATAGAGCCAGCAAAATACTATATTGATGATTATGTTCTTGAAGATCTACTTTGGGTTCCTGTAGAATTCACATCATTCACAGCAAATGTTAACACAAATGGAAACGTAGTTTTAGATTGGTCAACTGCTACAGAAATAAACAACCAGATGTTTGAAATTGAAAGAAAAGCTGAAAATAGTGAATATGTTACTGTAGGTTATGTAAACGGCTATGGTACCACAACAGAACCACAGGAATATTCATACATTGATAAAACAGTTGAAACTGGTATTTATTTTTACAGACTGAAACAAATCGATTTCCAGGGTACATATGAGTATTCTGATGTGATCGAGGTGGATGTTAAAGGTCCTTCACATTTTGCATTAGGACAGAATTACCCTAATCCCTTCAACCCTTCAACACAGATTGAATTTAGAATTCCTGAAACAGGCAATGTCAGACTTGCTGTTTTTAATCTTGTTGGAGAAGAAGTAGCTCTTCTTGTGAATGGACAAGTTGAGGCAGGCGTGCATGAAGTAACTTTTAATGCTAGTAATTTACCAAGTGGCGCTTATTTTTACAAACTCCAATCAGGAAGTAAATTTGAAGTAAAGAAGATGTTGCTAACTAAATAAAATTCAACTTAATTCGTTTTAAAAAAGAGCCGCTTTGTGTGGCTCTTTTTTTATCTCTTTTATAACTCTGTTGCAACAAATAGTTAATCCTATTATATTTGAGCCGCAAAATAAAGTTCTTTTAATATTGTTTGCGGGAGTAGCTCAGTTGGTAGAGCATCACGTTGCCAACGTGAATGTCGCGGGTCCGAGTCCCGTCTCCCGCTCTGGAAACTCATTTCCCTTGAACAATCCACACTTAGTGGATTTTCATTTTTTAGGCGACGTGGCCAAGCGGTCTAAGGCGAAGGTCTGCAAAACCTTTATTCGTCGGTTCGAATCCGACCGTCGCCTCAACTAACAATTACTCTCCTCCTCGTCTACTATTAAGTTTAGTAAAATAACTCCCATATTAATATCTCGATTTTTCACTAAATTAAGTCCCTCAATCAATTGTATTTATTATATTTAATGGAATTTCTCTTAAGTACAACCATCGGATATTTGTTTGGATCATTTCCAACTGCATTCCTGCTGGTAAAAATGTTCAGAAAAATAGATATTACGAAGGATGGTTCAGGAAATGTTGGAACATTAAATGCCATTCGAACAACTAAATCCAAACTTATTGGTGTTTCTGTTCTCTTAATTGATGCTCTTAAAGGTGCGTTAAGCGCTCTTGTTCTTAATCTGCTCTTTCCGGAATCATTTATATTCCCTGCGCTTGCAATGCTGTTTGCGGTTTTCGCACATTGTTTTAATCCCTGGCTTGGTTTTAAAGGAGGGAGAGGACTTGCAGTGGCTGCCGGAGGAGGATTTGTTATTTTTCCTTACATAGTTCTGAGTTGGCTACTTCTTTGGGTAATATTTTATCTGATGAAAAGAAATCATCATATTGCTAATATTGCAGCAACTATTTTAACCTTGTTGTTGCTCTTTAATACAGTTGATATTGCAATGAAATATTCGACAATAAAAGCAGACAGCAGCTCATCACTTATAGCTATTGTGGCAGCAGTGCTTATGATTATTTTCATAAAGCATATAAAACCACTTAAAGAATTAATTGAGAAACAAAAATCTAGCAGAGTTATAAAAAATGATTAATATAAAAACATACATCATCACTATTATTTCTGTTGCACTTCTTTTTGCAGGAATCCTTTATATTAAAGCAGATGGCAATAATGAAAAGAATTCTACAAATCTAGATGAGACAGAATTTGTTCTAACCCAATATCAGGATAGAAACAATTTAAATGATGAAATTTCAAATTCCAGGAAAAACATTTTAACTGAAACTGTAGAAAAAGTTAGTCCTTCTGTAGTGGGTATTAATGTTATTGAAATAAGACAGTATAAAGATCCTTTCTTTTCTTTTTTTGATGATCCTTTCTTCAGGCAATTTTTTGGTGATAGGGGTTCTTCAAACAGAGAGGTAAAAGGTCTTGGTTCGGGTTATATAATTTCAGCAGATGGTTATATTGTTACTAACGATCATGTTGCAGGTAATGCAACCGAAGTAAAAGTAACCTTAACAGATGGAAGAACATTTGAAGCTAAAGTTATTGGAACAGATTTGGCTTCCGATATTTGCCTGCTTAAAATTGATGGTGAAAACCTTCCGCAAATCGAACCTGGAAATTCTGATGACATTATTATTGGCGAATGGGTAATTGCGCTCGGCAATCCTTTCGGATTATTTGAATTGAATGAAAAACCAACTGTAACGGTTGGTGTGGTTAGTGCTGCAGGAATGAACCTTGAACCTATTAACGAAAGATATTATTTAAATATGATCCAAACAGATGCTGCTATAAATGGTGGAAACAGCGGAGGACCGTTAGTTAACAGTCTTGGTGAAATAATTGGAATGAATACTCTAATATTTACAGCCGGTGGAAATACGGGAAGTATAGGACTCGGATTTGCAATTCCAATAAATAAAGTTATTCGTATAGTAGATGAATTAAAAGAGTATGGAAAAATTAACCGGGATTTTGAAATTGGAATGAGAATTCAATCTATTGATGAAGGCATTGCAACTTATTATGATCTTAATGATACAAAAGGAGTTATAGTTACAAAAGTTTACCGTAATTCTCCTGCAGATATTGGCGGAATAGAAGTTGGCGATATTATAACAGAGATAAATGATTTCAAGATAAATAATGAAAATACAATCTTCGGTGTTTTCCATGAATTTAGAACGGGTCAGGTTATAGATGTTAAAATTATAAGAGATCATAATGTACTAACAAAACAAATGAAACTGGAGCGCACCAGATGATTGAAAGATATACACTTCCGGAAATGGGAAAGATTTGGGAAGATGAATTTAAACTTTCCACATGGCTAAAAATTGAAGTGCTTGCATGTGAAGCGCGTGCCGAACTTGGTGAGATTCCGCACAAAGATGTTAAAGTGATTAAGGAAAAAGCAAATTTTGATGTTAAGCGTGTCCTTGAAATTGAAGAAACAACTAAGCACGATGTAATTGCCTTCCTTACAAATGTTGCAGAATATGTTGGTGCGGAATCTCGTCATATTCATTACGGTATGACTTCATCAGATATTTTAGATACTACGCTCTCCTACCAGATGAAAACTGCTGGTGAACTTATCTTAAAAAGATTAAATGAATTAAAAGATGCGCTTAAAGAGAGAGCCATCGAACATAAAAATACAATATGTGTTGGCAGATCGCACGGAATTCATGCCGAACCAACAACTATGGGACTAAAGTTTGCTCTTTGGTATGAAGAAGTAAAAAGAAATATTGAACGGCTAACCAACGCAATTAAATCGATAAGTGTTGGACAAATTTCCGGAGCAGTAGGAACATTTGAACATCTTTCGCCTAAAGTTGAAGAATATGTTTGCAGCAAAATGGGATTAAAACCTGCACCGGTTTCAACACAGGTTATTCAGCGTGACAGGCATGCAGAAGTTATGAACGCACTTGCGTTAAGCGGTGCTACTCTTGAAAAAATTGCGATAGAAATTAGACATCTTCAAAGAACTGAAGTTTTAGAAGCAGAAGAATATTTCTCAAAAGGTCAGAAAGGTTCCTCGGCGATGCCGCACAAGCGCAACCCAATTGTAAGCGAAAGAGTAACAGGGTTAGCAAGGATACTGAGGAGTAATGCTATGGCTGCACTAGAGAATGTTGCTCTCTGGCACGAAAGAGATATTTCTCATTCTTCTGTGGAAAGAATAATTATTCCTGATAGTTTTATCGCGCTTGATTATATGCTCGATCTTATGACAAAACTTATCAAGCATTTATTAATCTATCCTGATAATATGAAAAGAAACCTTGAACTTACACGCGGATTGGTTTTTTCCCAGGCAGTTTTATTAAAATTAATTGATAAAGGAATTACAAGAGAAGATGCCTATAAAATTGTTCAAACTTCTGCCATGGATGTTTGGGCTGATAAAGATAAAAATCTTAAAGATGAACTTATGAAATCGGAAACTGTTATGAATCATTTAAGTAAAAAAGAAGTTGAACAGATTTTTAGCTCCGGGCAGATGATTAAAAACGTTGAATATATTTTTAACAGGAGTATAAACGCTTCTTAGCTGATACCCGTTTGATTAGGACAATCAATTAATTCTGTTCGTTTAAGCCATTCATCATTTTTGCCTTGATGATGTATATTTTAAAGACTATTTAGCTGCTGAATAAAGTTTATTTTAATGGAAAATTATTTCCATTTAATTCTACTCTATACAATTTTATTATTAGTTACAAATTTATTAAATGAATACTAAACTCTTAAATACTATGAAAATAATAACTGTAATCATTGCACTGGTTCTTGCAACAAATTTCTTCATAACAGAATCTGTTGGCTCCAACTCTACCGATGATATGAATCTTGATACTCTGGAAGTGCTGACACCACAAAATCATTACATCCTGGAAAACCAGCTTGTCTCTACAATTCTTTCAAGATATCATTATAAAGATGTACAACTTGATGATTCGCTTTCTTCTATAATTTACGATAAATATATTACTGTGTTAGACTACGGTAAAAACTATTTGTTAGCTTCCGATCTTAAAAAGTTTGAAGTTTATCGCTACAAACTTGATGACGAATTAAATGAAGGAAACATTCTTCCCCTTTTATGAAATTTTTAATTTGTACAAAGATAGAATGCAGGAACGAGTTGATTATATAGATACAATCCTAACTATTGAATTTGATTATACAATTAGTGAAGAATATCACGCCAACAGGGATGATGCTGCTTGGGCTGAATCATATAACGATTTAAATGAATTGTGGCGTAAGCGAATTAAGAATGATGCGCTGAGTTTAAAAATGAATGGTAAAGATTGGGAAGAGATCATTGAAAATCTCTCAAAGAGATATGAGAATTACGAAAGATTATTATCCCAGTACAACAGCGAAGATGTTTTTCAACTTGCAATGAATTCATATTCCAGTGCAATCGATCCTCATACAAATTACTTCTCCCCAATTTCATCTGAAAATTTCAACATAGAAATGAGCTTATCGTTGGAAGGAATTGGTGCGCGTTTAATGTCTGAAGAGGGCTATACCAAAATTGTTGAAATTATTCCGGGTGGTCCTGCATTTAAATCAAAAGTACTTCAGGCTGATGACAGAATAGTTGCCGTTGCACAGGGAGAGGATGGCGAATTTGTTGACGTGGTTGGTTGGCGCATTACTGATGTTGTCCAACTAATCAGGGGACCTAAAGAATCTATCGTTAGACTGCAGGTACTGCCAGCAGAAGGTGGATTGGATGCAACACAAATAGAAATTAGTTTGGTAAGAGATAAAATAAAGTTAGAAGATCAGGCAGCCAAAAGTGAAATTTTGGAAATTACTAATGACGGATTGCCGTATCAAGTTGGTGTAATTACTATTCCTAAGTTTTATACTGATTTTGAAGGGCAACGGAATGGTGAAAAGGATTACAAAAGTACAAGCCGCGATGTAAAAAAACTTCTTGAAGACTTAAAGAGAGAAAATGTTGATGCTGTAGTAATTGATTTAAGAAACAACGGCGGAGGCTCACTTACAGAAGCTGTAGAAGTTGCCGGATTGTTTATTAAACAAGGACCTGTTGTGCAGGTTAGAGACATGGATAATAATGTTGATATAGTTAAAGATCCGGATTCCGATATTATTTATGCCGGACCTGTTGCTGTACTTGTTAACAGGTTCAGTGCTTCTGCTTCCGAAATATTTGCCGGTGCTATGCAGAATTATGGTAGAGGAATTGTAATCGGGGAACAAACTTATGGTAAAGGAACTGTTCAAAATCTTATTAGATCTAAATAGATTTGCATCAAATCGAAAAGACAAACTTGGACAGGTTAAAATAACCATAGCAAAGTATTATAGAATAGATGGGGGTAGTACTCAGAATTTGGGGGTAATACCCGATATAAAATTTCCTTCTTATGTGAATCCTGAAGAGTTTGGCGAAAGTTCGGAACCAAATGCACTTAAGTGGGATCAGATTGATGCTGCAGAATATAAAATGTTCGGAGATCTTTCTGAAATAATTCCCAGGTTATCTCAAATCTCTGATGAAAGAACAATTAACAATCCTGAGTTTGATTACTTTAAAGATGATATCCTAGAATATAAAGAAGCGGTACGGAAGAACTCTTTATCATTAAATGAAGAAGTTAGGATAAAAGAGAAAGAAGAAAAGGAAGAAAAAGAATTCCAGAGAGAAAATGAAAGAAGAAAAATTAAAGGACTTAAGCTTTTAGAAAAAGGAGAAACTCCTCCCGAAGATGAAGAAGATAATTCTGATATTTTCCTTACTGAAACTGCATTAATAATTACTGATATGATCAGGTTATCAAGCGGGATATCGCAGGTTCAATAAACTTTAATTTCATCCAGCAATTTTTCTTCTGCTATTGGTATCATAGTTTCTTCGTATGGGAAATCAAGATCAGTCTCAAATATGAATGCTACAGGATCATATAACTGCTGGTAGTTATTAATAAAATCTATCACAAATTCCTCAGTAGAAGACTTAATTGATTCAAAAGGCACTGAACGGATTAACTCTGTACCCATATTGTGAATTACCTCGTTTTTATGCCAATCCCAGTTCACTTCATAATAGTAAATATTCAACATTTCCTTTTTATTATCAGGCAGAGCAAAATATCCCTTACCAAGATAATTTTTACTGCTCGTAATTTTCCTGATAGATATATTTTCTTCTATAAAACTTCTGAGGATTTCTCCTTCTGCTAAAACAGGTCTGTTTAAATAGAGAGCCCACTCAACAAACTCTAACAACTTATCCAGCTGGAAACCAATCTGCTGTGCTTTTTCGTAAACTGTAATTCTTTCATTCAGTCTTCTAGCTCTTATTTCACTATCGAACCACCATTTTGATTCGAGATTTTCTCTTAGAATTTCTTCAAGGTTCATATTAGTTTGAATTGACTCCTGGAGAGCAGGAAACAACTTGTTTTTTCTAATTTGATCTGTCCAAACCTTAACTCTGCTTAGCAGTCGTATATTGATTTCCTTCCCAATCCGATCCGCAAGAAGTTAACTTTTTTACATCCAGTGTTGTCATTATTGTCTCACCAATATTTTTATGCTCTAGTTTTCATTTCATCTATAGTTTTCAAATATTGAACCAAAGCTTTTTCAGGATGAGCTTCATGAGTCAACCTCCTCTAAATGTATCATCTTTAGAATTATAAGAAATAATTGCATGTCAATTTGGTATGATTCGGTAAAATGGTTTTAAAAGGAAGGTTCGAAGGAGAGTTCAACCTGTTGCTCAAAACGAGACTGAAGAAAAGGAGTAAAAAAGGGAATGGCAATTTCTACCATTCCCTTTAAATATGGGTACGTAAAAAAACTAAATGTCGAACTTAATTCCCTGTGCAAGCGGAAGTGTCGTACCGTAATTAATAGTGTTTGTTTGTCTTCTCATATAAGCTTTCCAAGAATCAGAACCGGATTCTCTTCCGCCGCCGGTTTCTTTTTCGCCTCCGAAAGCACCGCCTATTTCAGCGCCCGATGTTCCAATGTTTACATTTGCAATTCCACAATCTGAACCAACACATGATAGGAATTTTTCGGCTTCACGCATGTTATTCGTAAATATTGCAGGATGATAAGCCCTGCACTACGCCATTATGAAGTTCAATGGCTTCTTCAACATCTTTGCTGTATTTAATAAGATATAAGATTGGCGCAAATGTTTCTTCTTGAACAATTTCATAATGATTTTCTGCTTCCACAATTGCCGGAACCACATAACAACCTGATTCATAGCCATCTCCTGAAAGTACTTCTCCGCCATAAAGTACTTTTCCGCCTTCATCTTTAACTTTATCAAGAGCGTTAGTAAAATCATTAATAGCATTTTTATCAATTAAAGGACCAACATGATTTTTTTCGTTCAAAGGATCACCGATCTTCAAACTTTTATATGCTTTTATAACAGAGTCTTTTACTTTGTCATAAATTGAATCATGAATAATTAATCTGCGTGTGGAAGTGCATCGCTGCCCGGCAGTACCAACTGCACCAAATACTACTGCAGGAATAGCTGTTTTCAAATCAGCCTCGGGAGTTAATATAATAGCATTGTTCCCACCTAATTCCAATATAGATTTTCCAAACCTTTTTGCAATAACTTCGCCGGCATGCCTGCCTACTCTTGTTGAACCCGTTACAGAAATAAGTGGAATTCTTTTATCATTTAATATTTTTTCACCAATGGAAGAACCTCTTCCAATCACCAAAGAAAAAATCCCTTCTGGAAGATTATTTTCTTTCAGAACTTCAGAAACAATATTTTGGGTGGCTATTGCCGACAAAGGAACTTTTGAAGAGGGTTTCCAAATATTCACATCGCCACAAACTGCTGCAAGCATTGCATTCCAACTCCAAACAGCAACCGGAAAATTAAATGCAGAAATTGTGCAAACAATTCCCAACGGATGATACTGATCATACATTCTGTGCATAGGTCTTTCTGATTGCATAGTGAAACCGTACAGCTGACGCGATAGCCCAACGGCAAAATCACAAATATCAATCATCTCCTGAACTTCACCCATACCTTCTTGTAAAGATTTCCCCATCTCGTATGAAACAAGAGTTCCCAGCGGTTCTTTATACTCTCTTAATTTTAATCCAATTTGTCTTACTATCTCTCCCCTTCCGGGTGCAGGAAGTGCTCTCCAGAATTTAAAAGCTTCCTCTGCAGTTGCTACCAGTTTTTCATAATCTTCTTCTGATGCCTGATAAATAGATGCAATGTATTTTCCGTTTGTTGGCGAACTGATTTTAAGTTCACTTTCTGAAGTTGAATCAATCCATTTAGTCCCAGTAGATGATCCAAAATTCTTATCCTTTATACCTAATGTTTTAAGGAAATCCATCTTAGTGCTCCTTATTTTTCGTTGTTAATATTTTCTAAAATTGATTTAATAGTTATAGTTTTCATTTTTTCTTCGATATCAACCTGTATATCAGAAAACAGTTCCAGGAAGTAACTGTTAAGTTTGGCGGGCACACTATTTTTTTTAATATCTTCCTTCCGCACATCAAGATAAAATGCCTTCCTGTCTTCTAGTGCACAATAAATTTCCTGCAGATGAAGCTCAGTAGAATCTCTATTTAGTGTGAATCCACCACTAGTCCCATGTGTGCTTTTTACAATATCGTTTTTAACTAACATCGACAAAATCTTCCTCAGTTTTGAAGGATTTATTCCGATATTCTCTGCAATCTCAGGGCTCGACTTTGGCTCAGGGTAATTGCTGCTCAAAAAACAGATTGCCTTTACCGATGTTGAAAGTTTTGTTGATGCTGACATAATTTTTATAACTGTTACAGTAAGTGTAACTAATTAAACTATGATTGTCAATACAAACACTATTGCATTATTTCAGTTAAATATCTTAATTTTCCCAATTATAGGTTTGCTAATATTTCTAACCGCTGATTAGTTTACAGCACAATTTTCAAGAAATTAATAATTAGTTAAGCAATAAATTTAATGTTTTACTCTTTTTGCGATAATTACCGAAGTTATTTTGTTTCGGCTTTTGAAAACGTCTTTTAGTCCTCTTTATCCCTATCTAATCTTTGCAATGATTATTGCACAATTTTTGCAATCTCAAATTTTATTTTATCTAATCAAAACGGAAAAAATATGATTATTGAAACAATAACACAGGCAGAAAAAGTACATGAAGTAATTGGTAAAAGTATGCTCGCCGATGGATTTAAGATTGTTCTCGATCTAAAAAACAGTAAACGGAACAAATTAGTTGATGAAAAAACCGGCGAAACATATATAGATTTTTTCACATTCTTTGCTTCATCACCGTTAGGATTTAACCATCCATACCTCAATTCAGTAGAGGTAAGAGAAATTTTAGGTTGTGCCTCGGTTAACAAACCTAGTAACTCCGATATTTACACAACTTATATGGCTGAGTTTGTAGAGACTTTTGCAAGAGTTGCAAAGCCGGATTATATGAAGTACCTCTTTTTTGTTTCCGGCGGATCTCTCGCTGTAGAGAATGGTTTAAAAACAGCTTTCGATTGGAAAGTACAGAAGAATTTTGAGAAAGGAATTGAAGAAGAAAAAGGTCATCAGGTTATTCATTTTAAAGAAGCATTTCATGGAAGAAGCGGTTACACTCTTTCCGTAACAAACACTGACCCGGTAAAAGTAAAATACTTTCCAAAATTTGATTGGCCGAGAATTACAAATCCTAAAATATCTTTTCCTCTTGAAAATAATATGGAAAATGTTATTGAACTTGAAAAGGAAGCCATCCACGAAATAAAAAATGCAATTAAAGATAATCCTGATGATATTGCAGTTATTCTTGTTGAGCCGATTCAGGCAGAAGGCGGAGATAATTTTTTCCGTAAAGAATTTTTTGAAGAGTTAAGATCGATTGCTGATGAAAACGATATCCTTTTAATATTTGATGAAGTGCAAACTGGTTTTGGTTTAACCGGTAAATTTTGGGCAAGCGAACATTATGTTAAACCTGATATTATTGCATTTGGAAAAAAGGCACAGGTTTGTGGAATTATGGTTTCCGATAGGATTGATGAAGTGAGTGACAATTGTTTCAAAGTATCGAGCAGAATAAATTCAACCTGGGGTGGAAACTTTGTAGATATGGTTCGCTCAAAATATATTATGGAAGTAATTGATAAAGATAACCTGGTTGAAAATGCAAAAGACCGTGGTAATTTCCTTATTAAGCAGATTACATGAAATACAGAATAAATTTCTTGAACTCATTACTAATGCAAGAGGATTAGGTTTGATGTGTTCGTTTGATATGCCTTCCTCTGAGTTAAGAGATGAGTTTAGAACAATTTGCGAAAAGGAAAAACTACTTATCCTTGGCTGCGGTGAAAAATCTATAAGGTTCCGTCCGCCATTAAATATTACAGATGATGAACTTGAAGAGGGCTTGCAAGTTATCGAAAAAGTACTGATCTTAATGATGTCTAAATAATCACAAATTTAAACTACTTGCATGAGGCGGCTCCCATTTTTTGGAGCCGTTCTCATTTTAAAGTATTTTTAAACAATGTCTGGCAAACTTTACATCGTAAGCACACCAATCGGCAATCTTAAGGATATAACCAGCCGTGCTCTGGAAACTCTTGAACAGGTTGATTTTATTCTATGCGAGGATACACGTATTACTTCACGACTCCTCAAACACTACAACATTATTAAGCAATTGGTTTCATTTAATGCAGTATCAGAAACTAAGAAAATTCCAGCAGCATTAAAGAGAATTCAAAATGGAGATAACTGCGTATTAGTTTCAGATGCCGGAACTCCAGCAATTTCTGATCCGGGAGTAAGACTTATATCCCAGGCAATAAAAGAAGATATTAAAATAATTCCTATCCCGGGAGCAACTGCTCTTATTGCTGCTTTAACCGTAAGCGGCTTACCTACTGATTCTTTTGTATTTGAAGGATTTCTTCCGCAGAAAAAAGGAAGACAGAAAATATTAAAGGAATTATCAGAAGAGAAGCGAACAATTGTTTTGTACGAATCAACTTACAGGATTAAAAAACTGGTAGATGAATTAGTTGATTATATGCCTGATAGATTTGTGGTTGTTTGCCGTGAGCTAACAAAAAAGTTTGAGGAATCCTGGCGTGGTTATCCAACAGAATTAAAGCAGCAAATTGATGAAAAAACAATAAAAGGTGAGTTTGTAGTTGTAATTGCGCCTAGGATGGAAGTAGTTGTTATTTTTAAGATAACTTTATTTACAATGGAAAATTAATTTTCATCATCATAAACAATTAAAGATCTTTATATCATATCCTTTTAATTTATCTCTTCCATTTAAAAAGATAACTCAACAAAAAGGATATTTGCACAACTTCCCCACCAAGTTTTTCAATTAGTTTTGTTACCGCTTCAGCAGTTCCACCTGTAGCAAGCAGATCATCATGCAAAAGAACTTTATCGCCAGGATTTATAGCATCTTTATGCATTTCAATTTTATCTTCGCCATATTCAAGCTGGTAAGTTGCAGATTCAGTTTCTGCAGGAAGTTTTCCGGGTTTTCTTGCAGGAATAAATCCCACACCAAGCTTCTGAGAAAGCAATGATCCGAAAATAAATCCTCTCGATTCAATCCCCACAACTTTATCAATCTTAAGCCTGTCAGCATAAGATAAGATCAATTGATCCAGCGTATTATCAATTGCTTCTGGTTCTTTTAAAAGCGTTGTAATATCCCTGAACATTATTCCTTTTTTAGGAAAATCCTTTATGCTCCGGATATGTTTTTTCAATTCTTCAGGACATTGTAATTCCTATTTTTTCGATAAAAAATTATTTAAGCCATCCTTAAAATCCTTAGAGGAACGGCTGATTGTATTTAATCCAATGCAATACTCAACTGCATCTTCAATTGATAATCGGGATACAGTTTTAATCATCTTTTTTGTTAATCTTAAACTATAAGCTGAATTGTTAATCAACTTAGAAGCTACTTCTATTGCACCTTCTAAAACATTATTATATAAATAGTTAACAAATCCTATTTCATAAGCTCGTTTGCCACTAATAATATCCGCTGATAGGAATAATTGGTTTGCAAATCCTTCTCCTACTTTCCTTATAAGAAATACGGAAACCATAGCCGGGATAAATCCAATCTTAACTTCAGAGTAGCCAAACTTAGAGTGCTCTTCGTTTGCTACAATTAAATCACAAACAGAAGCTAAACCGCATCCACCTGCAATGGCTGCTCCGTTAACAGCTGCTATAACAGGTTTTGGAAAGTTATAGATCATCAGGAATAATTCAGCCAGCTCTCTGGAATCTTTTTCATTTTCAATTGAAGAATATTTTCTTAATTCCTCAAGTAAGCGAGATCTGCTCCTGCACAGAATGCTTTTCCCTCACCTGTTATGATTAATACCTTTATCGCTTCATCCTTTTCTATTTCCCCTAATTTTTCCTTCATTTGTTTTACCAAATCGGGATGAAGGGCATTTCTTTTTTCCGGACGATTTAATGTAACTATGCCAATACCATTTTCATACTTTATATTTTATCATATTATTCATTATTTCAAAAAGTTTAAGATTACAAATAATATATAAAATTTTACATAGTAAATAATTTCACGATTAAGAAAATTTGAAGATAAGTTGAAATAAATGCAAAGAAAAATCCAAGTGCAACCTGAATGAAAGAATGACATTCCAACCTTATCCTTGCCCAGCCAACAATCATAACCAGAAATATTAAGAAAAGAGCTCAACGGACCAAAAACAAAAGTTAATGCAGCCATTGGTCCTGCTGCTCCCATAGTATGTGCGCTTATCTTCTCATAGCGATTGATTAAAATTGTAAGCAGCGTATTTGAAATATAACAAAACCAGAATGCGATTGAAATTATATTTATCTGAAAAATTATTAGAAGTACTAACCCAATTGCATAGAAACCTGTGGCAATAAAGAACGGGATTGTTCGCTCCTCTTTTATTAACGCATCCTGATCAGCAAGTTTACCTGATTTACGAAAAACAATAAAGAGGACAATTGGAGCAATAAATCCAAATAATAGTGCTACAAGTATAACCATAAATTGCTTTTGAGATTCAGTTTCAAGCAGAAGAGCAAATATGGTAAATGTAACTATTGTAAATGCAGGTGGAACAAACAGCGTGGAAATTAAGCGGGCAAGTTTATCTTTAGTAATTTTCAAAACTCGGTGTGTAGAATATAATTAAAATATTTTTTATAAATATAGGAAGAATTAATGATTTATTTCTCTGATTTCTGTTTTATACTCTTTAAGATTTTCCAGGTATTTAAGAAGCGATTCTTCAACCTCGGGATAAGTTAGATATTGCATTAAAGTGTTTCGCTGTTTTGATGCTTTATACATTCCTTTAAGATAACCTGAATAGTATTTTCTATGTTCCAGCACAGCTCTTCTTTCACCTTTAATTTCGATTGCAAGTTTAAGATGGCGAAGTGCAGAGGTTATTTTTATCTCTTCATCAATTTCAGTTTTAATTGAACCGGTTTCCATTAATTCTTTTGCTTCTTTAAATATCCAGGGATTGCCAATCGCGCCTCTTGCAATCATAATTCCATCAGCCCCGGTTTGTTTGAAAGCACTTTTAACATCATATGCAGAAAGAACATTACCGTTTAAAATTACAGGGATATCGACGACCTCCATCACTTTTGGAATCCATCCCCAATCTGCTTCGCCGGTATGCCCTGCTTTACGGGTTCTGCAATGAACGGTTAATGCTTGAGCTCCTGCATCTTCCATTCGTTTTGCTACTTCTAAAATTTGGATACTGTTTTCATCCCAGCCCAATCTTGTTTTAACGGTTACAGGAAGTGAAGTGGTTTTAACAACAGCTTCCACAAGTTTTTGCATATAAGGCGGATCTTTTAAAAGGGCAGAACCGGCTCCCTGCCCTACCACATTTTTTACCCAGCAGCCAGCGTTAATATCTATTAAATCAGGATTTTCTGCTTCTGCAATTTTAGCAGCGCCAACCATAGAATCTATATTAGCACCGTAAATTTGAATTCCTACAGGTCTTTCTTCTTCATTTATTTTTAATTTTTTATGTGTATTTGCATTTGCTCGTATCAATCCCTCAGAGTTTACAAACTCTGTGTAAACAAGATCTGCTCCAAGCTCCCTGCAAACGAGACGGAACGATGCATCTGTAACATCCTCCATTGGTGCAAGCAGTATTGCTTTATCTATTTCTATTTTGCCGATTTTAAGCATTCTGAAGCTATTTATTTTATCAAGTGCAAAAATAACGAATTTATTCTCTAGGAATATTTTTAATCTCTCCTAAACAATAAATGGGTAATAATCTTGAATTAATTCTTTTTTATTCTCATCAATTGGTAAATCGAAATCAATTACTAAATAACTTGTTATTACAATTCTATTCCCATCATTTAAATGAACTACTGAGTGATTGAATAATCCCCACGGTAAAAAGTAAGTCCCTCTTCTTGCATATTCTAATTCTTTCACTTTTATCATATATTTTATATCATCAAAAGTAAATTCAAGATTAGTATTTTTTTGTTTTAAGAAAATCAAACGTCTGTTAAAATCAATCTTTAATTGTGTATCCTTATTTTTAAAATAATATTGAATATGTAAAACAAGTGTTGGAATCGTAAATAATAGTACAACTGAGATTGACGATTATTAAGATGTTAGCACCGATATTTTCATCCCCTAGCCTGTAATTACCATAAATTACACCTACAATTAAATATGACTAGTTCCAATAGAGAGAATCCAAAGGTGTTCGAAAATATTTTTTTTTCTAATTGAATATTCTTTCAACTTAGGCTCAAATCTTTATTCTTTTCGGAATATAAATAACTGTAGCAATAAATAAAACCAGAGTAAATGCTGCCCCGGTTAAAAACGGAAAAGGATACCCAAGAAACTCAAAAGCAAAACCACCCCATAGCGGACCAAGAACTCTTGCAAAAGCAGAGACTGATTGATTAACTCCTAAAGTAACTCCCTGCTCAGTTTCAGGAGTAACTTCTGAAATAAGACTAAGAACAGTTGGCTGGAAAATTCCGGTTCCAAATGCAAGAAAAACAGAAATGATCGCTAATCCTAAAAACGAACCGCCAAAAGGAATTAATGCCAAGCGTAACCATAATTAAAAACGATCCGATTTTAAGTAGAGTTTTCCTATTTATTGCTTTGCTAATTCTACCAATTAATCCTCCCTGTACTATTGCAGAAGTTAATCCGATAATTCCATACATATATCCGTTTTGAAGATCAGTAAAACCATAAACCTGTAATCCAAGTAAAGCAAAAGTGCCATAGATATTTGCAAACGAAAATGTGAGCACAAAAAATAAAAATATTAATATTGCACGTTCCGGTTTTGCAAAAACTTTTTTAAGCGCATCAAAATCAAATAATTTTCTTTCGCGTTCGTTTGCTGCTTCCCTGTTAAGGTTGGATTCAGGTAATAATATTAAAGTTAAAATAAATGCAAGAATTGAAAATGATGCGGAACCAAAACCGGTTATCATATAACCGTAACTGGAAAGAAAACCACCTATGAGCGGACCAAATACAAATCCTAAACCAAAAGCAGAACCAATTATTCCCATTCCTTTAGCGCGGTTTTCTTTTGTTGTTACATCTGCAATGTATGCCTGCGCAACTCCAATGCTGCTGCCGCCAATACCTGCAACTATTCTTGATATTAAAAGAATCACAAAATGAAGTGGTGAAAGCAAAAATTATATATCCAATTGCGTTTATAAAAAGGCTAACAACTATAACAGGTTTTCTGCCATATTTATCTGATAATCTTCCTAAAACAGGGTTGAATAAAAATTGCACGAATGAATAAATTGCTATTGCAATTCCAATTGCAGTTTCATCAACTAAGAGCTCAATTTTTGCAAATGATGGAAGAATAGGAATAAGAATTCCGAATCCAAGAAGATCTACAAATACAGTTAAAAATATTAAACCAAGTGCGGATTTACTTTTCAATTCGGTAAACGAGATTTATTTAATAATTAATGTTTCGGTTATAAATATACTAAGGATTGGAATGAGTAGTTCTCAGATTAGACTTAATGATAAACTTGAGTAGATTGGTTAAAATTATTTTTTTTGATGTAAGTCAGAATCTAAATTTATGTTATTTGTGTATTTGGTGATTATATATTTTGTGTCATCAAATGCCTGCAACATTTTTTGCTTATCACTTTTTGTTAAGTAAGAATAAGTTGAATCTTCCTGATTGATTCCATAAGGTAGTTCAATATATTCCTTTCCGTTTTCAGTTATTCCTCTAAAAACCCAAACAGGGAGATAATTTACATTATTTATAAAAACTGAATCGGTGTAATTGTTTTTTGCAATATTGATTGTAAGAATTAATCCAACATCAGAATATCTCCATCTTTGATTTGAAACAAAGTTTCCCATAGAATGGGCAACGAAACCAGTATCTAGATTTCCATTTTCCGATGTAAAATAATCTACTGGTTGAATAACATGAGGATGCCCGCCAATTATAATATCTGCACCAAGTTCAATAGTTTTGTTTACAACTTCCTGCTGGTAACTGCTTGGTTCCCTCTCATATTCGGGTCCGTAATGAAAATGAACAAGAACTATTTCGGCTCCCTTTTTTCTTGCTTTTAAAATATCCTCGGCAATTAGTTTTTCATCAATTAAATTGATTAAGAACCGTTTCCCTTTAGGAATGGGAACACCATTAGTATGTTCTGCATAAGCAAGCATAGCAATTTTTATCCCGTTTACCTGGAAGATTCTTAACGAATCTTTATCTTCCTGCGAAATAAAAGTTCCCGTTTGATGAAGACCAAATTTATTTAGCTGATTAATAGTTCTTTCTACTCCGCCAGCTCCTTGATCAATTGCATGATTATTTGCTGTCATAAGAAGATCGAAACCGGCATGCATTAAAGCATAAAGAAAATCATCCGGCGCATTAAAAAAAGGATAGCCGCTGTACTTTTTATTTTTACCTGCAGTTACAGTTTCCAGGTTTCCTATAGTAAATATCAGCATCTCTAAGATAATCTTTTACTTCACTGTAAACTCCTGTAAAATCAAAACTGTCATCTTCAACGTGTGCATAATTATACTGTGTTGAATGACACATAAGGTCGCCCACAATCCTAATTGTGCAGGTAGCGATTGAATCTTTTTCTAAAGGGATTTCTTCAACTACTATCTTTGTAAGGAAGGTAAAGATAATATTGAAATCCGGCAGCATAGCAGAAACAATGTAAAACAAAACAGTGTTTTTTTCATATAAAAAAATGGGCTGAATTAAATTGATAATCCAGCCCTCAGTTTTAGAACTTTAAGAAACTAGTTCGATCAGCCTTTGGAAGCTTTTCTTTCAGCTTTTACATCCTGTACATCTTTTCTAACGTCCTGGCACATTTTTCTCAATTCGCTTAAACCTTTGCGAACACGTGTTCCTGCAGCTGCTTGTCCTTTTTCATAAAACTTATGAAAATCGGTTTCCAGACTCTGAACGAACTGAACTAAGCCGTTGAATTTTTCCATAGTTTTCTCCTTTAATGGTTAATGATTGTTAATTAGAATTTTCCAGAATAATTTCCGCAATATCTTTAACTTCAACTTCTTCAGATTTTTCAAAATGTTTCACTCCGTCTGTCATCATCGTCATACAGAACGGACAAGCCGAGGCGATTGTATCAGGATTAGTTTTCAAGCGCTTCCCTGGTTCTTTCGTTATTTATTTTGCCTCCTTCTTCATCCTCTAAAAACATTCTGCCGCCACCAGCACCACAGCAAAATCCTTTATCTTTATTTCGCTCCATTTCAACTAGATTAACTCCGCTAATTTTGTTAAGCGAATTTCTTGGCTGCTGGTAAACCTGGTTATATCTTCCTAAATAACAGGAATCGTGGTAAACAACATTTTTATTTTCATTCCCTTTAAGAACAATCTTTTCTTCAGTAATCAATTGGTCAATCAACTCGGAATGATGCAAAACTTCAAAATTTCCACCAAACTGCTTGTATTCATTTTTCAATGAATGAAAACAATGAGGACACGCGGTAACAATCTTTTTAACTTTATAATTGTTTAAAGTTTCAACATTTTCCTGCATCATCATTTGAGCAAGATATTCATTTCCAAGCCGTCTTGCAGTGTCTCCATTGCATTTTTCCTCAGTTCCGAGGATTCTAAAGTCAATATTAGCTTTTTGCATCAATTTTGCAAATGATTGGGAAACTTTTTTATACCGATCATCAAAAGAGCCGGCACAGCCAACCCAGAACAAAATCTCACAATTTGCGTCTTCAGCCATTGTTTTTATGTTTAATCCTTCAGCCCATTCAGCTCTATCGGCAGGATTAAATGCCCATGGAGAAAAGTTTGTTTCTAGGCTTTTAAACACATTATTCAATCTGAGGAAATTGAGATTCGGTTAAAACAAGATTTCTCCGCATATCAACAATTGAATCTAAATGCTCAATCATAACAGGACATTCCTGCACACAAGCCATACAGGTTGTACATTGCCATAGATTCCAAATCTGGTATGTAATCATGCACAAGATTTTTTTCAAACTGTTCCCCTTCAGTTTTTCCCTTAGCAAGAAGTGGAGCTTTATCTTTTGTTCGCTGGCGTATATTAACAAGAATTTCTCTTGGTGAAAGAGATTTTCCAACATTATTTGCAGGACAAACAGAAGTACATCTTCCGCATTCTGTGCAGGAATATCCATCAAGAAGCTGTTTCCAGGAAAGATCTTCAATATCTGAAGCACCAAATTTTTCTGCTTCCTCATCTTCAAGATCTAACAGTTTTATAGTATTTCTTTCAGGATCGAGATTTGCGAAGAAAGTATTTGGGATTGATGAAAAAACATGAAGATGTTTTGAATAAGGGAGAATATTCATAAATCCAAATATTACAATAATGTGCATCCACCAGAACACTTCGTAAGATGTTGAAGCTGAAGCAGATGGATTACTAAAAAATAGTGGAGCGAAAGCTCTCAGAAATTGGGCGAACTTCATAATTGTGAAGAGTGAATCCACTAGCAGCAATTGAAGCCATATTTTGCCCAAACATGGAAACTACAACCAAAGCAATAAGCAATAAAATTAATGTTGCATCAAGTGAAGCATGTTTATCAACCTGCAATCTGGGAACTTTGATTATGAATCTTCTTACAAAAGCAACAATGATAGCTACAAGTACAAATATTCCAAATAAATCCTGCACAAGCGTTATTGCCGAAAAGAAAGGACCCAAAAATGAAAGTGTAAAAGGTGAATAGAAACCTTGTATTATTGCTTCTATAACTGCAAAGAGGAAGAGCATGAATCCCCAGAAAATGAGGAAATGTTCTATTCCTGCAATCGGCTCGCGTAAAAGTTTAGATTGCCCGAAAGCTATTTTAAGTACATTTTTTATCCTTGATCCGTAATTATTAAACCTGTCATCTTTTTTCTTTGCTACTTTAAGATATGCGATCAGGTTTCGCAAGCTCCAGAATAGAAGTGTAAACGATAATACAAATACAATAATAAAGATGATATTTTTAGTATTCATTTAAATCAGAAAGATTTAAAAAATCAAAAACAGTAAAATGAATTAAGATAATCTTTTTTGTTTTTTAGAAACTGCAAAGTAAACTGAAGCTGCAGCAAAAACTTTAACTACCATCCAAACAGAAAAAATAGCTGCGCCTGCTTTAACTGCTTCGTTAAAGTTGTGCAGATAAGTAAAATTCAGAAATAGCGTGCCGCTAAGAATTATTACTACACTTCCTAAAAACATAGCAAGTACCACAGTTATATATTTTTGATTCTTTTCAATAATATAACCAACAAGAAATGCAGCAATCGGAAATGCTAAAAGATATCCGCCGGTTGGACCAATCAATCTTGCTAAACCAATTCCAGCTTCAGGTGTATGAGCAAAAACCGGTAAACCAGCTGCACCCAACGCTAAGATAAAATAGCTGGCTGTAAGCACCATTCTTTGCTCCAAGAAAGGCTCCGGCTAATAGCACCATCATTGTTTGAAGTGTAAATGGAACAGGTTTAACCGGGATTGTAACCTGTGCAGCCACAGCAGTTAAAATCGTAAATGAAAAGATCCAGAATAAGGTAGATGCTTTTGCAACAGAAACTATATTTAGCAATCTGTTAGTCTTCACATTTTCTTTAATTCTCATTATAACCTCAATTTAAATTTGTTTTAAAAAAATTTTCTGTTTTTTCAATCACAGTCTCAAACTTTGGATTGCTTCCTTCAAAAGGATGCTTAATATCGAAAGTGTGCCCTGCTTTATCAATTTTTACTAACTCTGTATTTTCTTTATCAGACCAATTCTAATAACTGCTCTGCTTCTTGAAACGGAACAGCAAGATCATTTTCGCCATGAACAATTAATAATGGTTTTGAGAGATTTTCCAATGCATTTTTAATATTTAATGCCGAGCTATTATTTTCTATATCATCAAGCAAAGTTAAACTGAGAGGCATAACCTGGTTTGTTCTTGTATTCAAAATATTGAAGACACCTTTTTTGCGCCACTCTTCCTTCTGCCTTTCAGAATATCTATCCAGTTTAGAAACCGAAGACCAAATAGAAACAGCTTTCACTTCCGGTCTGCTCTGCGAGGTGAGTAATGCTATTGCACCACCACGGCTGTGTCCTGTTATCCCAATACCTTTATCGGATCTTCCACCAAAGAAAGAATTGAGATATGCATCAATAACTTCATTAAGTTCAGCAACTTCAAGCGAGAAAGTGTTTTCTCCAAACTTATCAATCTCTGTAAATTCTGTTTTTCCCTCACCAATTCCATTATGCGAAAAGTTAAAAGTAATTACAATATATCCCTTCTTCGCAAAATATTCTCCAATGTATGGACCAAATCCCCAATCTTTAAAACCTTTAAATCCGTGCACAAAAATCAGGCATGGCATTGATTTCAGGTTATCCGAACCATATACAGTAATTCGGATTTTATTACTTTTTTTGGAGAATAATAGAAAATCTTTCCTCATGTACGTCAAATATCCTTATTATAGTGCGAAAAGTCAATATTTTTATAGATATTTAATATTTTATCTCCATTTGATGTATTCTCATCCTTTTTCTAATTTTGCATTGAATTGTTAGTAAAGGAAAGTAAGTCTGATTTTGTTTTTATCATTCCTACATTTATAAAATAAATATTATTTGAATTTATAAGAGTTATAATTCCATATGCAAAAATTATTAGTGATCCCATCCATCGATATAAAAAACGGCAAGTGCGTTAGGGTTGTTGAAGGCATACCTGAACTCGATTGCCATGAGTATGGCAACGATCCAGTTCAAATGGCAATGATATGGAGAGCAGAAAATGCAAAGATGTTACATGTGGTTGATTTTGACGGTGCACACGAACATTCAAAAAGAAATTTTGAACTGGTGGAAAAAATTTGTTCTTCCGTTGTAATTCCTGTTGAGTTTGCAGGAGGAATAAGAAACCTTGAAGACGCTGATGAAATAATGAAAACGGGAATAAGTCGCCTCGCAATAAATTCGTTAGCGATTGAAAACCGTGCTGAGTTTTTAAAACTTTTGGAAAAATATGGTCCATCTAAAATTGTAATATCACTAGATATAAAAAACGGAGAGTTAATAACTAAAGGCAGAACGGAAAGAACAGGAATATCCTGTCTTGAGTTTTCAAAAGAAATGGCTGAAGTTGGAATAAACAGGTTTATTGTTTGCGATATTACGCGAAACGGAGTAATGGAAGGACCAAACATTGAATTATCGAAAACGATTGCTGAATTGACCGGGGCAAATGTTACTCACGCAGGGGGTATAAGGAATAAAGATGAATTATTCGATATTCAAAAACTTGTTCCTGCAGGAGTAGATTCTGTAATTGTTGGTCGAGCCCTTTATGAAAACAGGTTTCCCTGCCAGAAATTATGGCGTGTTGCAGAATCCGGGCTATTTAATTAGAAGGTAAAACGAACTACTTTTTCAGAATTATTCTAACTAAAATAAAGGTTGGTAGATTGAATGCTTGATGTTTACAATATTCATCCAATCATTCATCAGCCTTTAGTTTTTCAGCATTTTATTCATACAGATTTTATTTATATTTAGAATATCTTATTCAATCATAATTGATTTGGATGCAACAGATGGCTGACGAAAATAAAACTGTTCACAATAGTTTTTGGGCTAACATTTTCAATCCTCCCACAGAAAAAGTTGACCTGGAAAAATCATTACAAGCAATTCCTCTTTTTAAATCACTTGGAAAGCGTGATATATCTAATCTCACACGAATCATTCATAACAGAAATTATTTAGCAGGTGAGTATATATTTTACAAGGGCGATCCCGGAATTGGTCTTTATATAATCCGCGAAGGTGAAGTATCTATCTCAAGCGATGGCGACGAGAAAGATAAAATTGTATTAGCCACTTTTAGTAAAGGTGATTTTTTTGGAGAACTTGCAATGATTGACGGCGAAAAAAGATCTGCCTCAGCAATTGCAGAGACTGATACCAGGCTTGCTGTAATCTTTAAACCTGATATTGATGAGTTTATTGATAAATACCCGAAAAAAGGGATTAAAATTTTACAGGGCATTGCTCACATAGTTGCCATAAGATTAAGAGCATTAAACGAAGAATATTTTAGTCTTCAAAATCAAAGCAAAAATTAATGGAGGAATAACATGGAACCCGATATAAAAAAAGTACTGGTGCCAATAGATTTTTCCGATTACTCTAAAAGCTCACTTCGCTATGCGGTTAATTTTGCTAAACAGTTTAATGCAGAAATTCACCTTATTTATGTAGTGGAGCCGGTTATTTATCCTCCTGATTTTAGCATGGGCCAAATCGCCATTCCTTCTGTTAATGTTGAGTGGAATGAGAGAGCCAGGGAAGAATTAAAAAAACTGGCAAAAACAGAAATACCTGAAGGCGTAAAGGTTAAAACCATCTTAAAAAACGGGAAACCATTTCTGGAAATTATAGATACAGCTTCGGAAGAAAATATTGATCTTATTATTATTGCTACACATGGGCACAGCGGTGTAGAGCATATTTTATTTGGCAGCACTGCGGAAAAAGTTGTAAGAAAGGCGCCGTGCCCCGTTTTAACTTTAAGAGAACCAATAAAAGGTTTTATGTTTAAAGATGAGATGAAAAAAGAGTAAGGCGATTAAATTTAACTGCTAGTTTTTTCGTTCGATAACAAAATCTACAAGTGCTTCAAGTGCAAGTTTACTTTGGGAATCGGGTAATACTTTAAGTGCTTCTCTTGCCTTATCCGTATATCCCCTTGCAGTTTCTATAGCATAGTCAATTCCTTTATGCTCTCTTACAAATTCAATAACCTGCTTAACGTTTTCTTTATTCTTATCATTTTTTATAATTTTTCTTATTGCAGAAGCTTGCCCGTTAGGAACCTGTTCAAGCGAGTAAATTAATGGCAATGTTATTTTTTTCTCTTTTATATCGCCGCCCACCGGTTTTCCAATCATAGCTGTAGAACCTTCATAATCCAGAATATCATCTCTTATCTGGAAAGCCATTCCCATATTTAGTCCAAACTTTCTCATAGCTTCGTGGTATTCTGTATTATTCGTAGCGCTTAATGCGCCTATGTGGCAGCAGGTCTCCAGTAGTGAAGCAGTTTTAGCGGAAATAACTTTAAAATATGTTTCTTCATCTATATCCAGCTTACGCGTTTTTTGAATTTGAAGAAGTTCGCCTTCCGACATTTGTTTAACTGTATTTGTTATTACTCCCAGAAAATCAAAATCTTTACCATCAACTGCAATCATTAAACCACGGGAGAGAAGATAATCACCCATAAGCACGGCAACTTTATTTTTAAAAACAGCGTTAATAGACCAGAAGCTACGTCGTTTATCAGCATTATCAACAACATCATCGTGAACTAAAGTTGCTGTGTGTAAAAGCTCGACTAAAACTGCACCACGGTAGGTTCTTTCGTTAATACCGCCGGTAATCTTCGCAGAAAGAAGCACTAGAAGTGGTCTTATCTTTTTGCCTTTCTGGCGGATGATGTATTTGGCGACCATATCAACAAGCCCAACTTTCGATTTCAATGATTGTTTGAACAACCCGTTGAACTTTTCTAATTCGGGTTTAATAGGTTGGCTTATTTGATTTAGCGGTTTCTTAATCAACTTTTCTTCACTGATAATTTTGAAATTAATATACTTATTTCGTATAAGAGAACCAATGGAACTGCAAGCACGATCTGGGATATTGGATCGGCTCCGGGTGTTAGAAAAGCGGCTAAAACCAATATTACAACAATAGAATGCCTGCGGTATTTTCTCATAAAAGCAGGAGTTAAAATTCCAAGCTTTGTTAAAAAGAATGAAACCATCGGCAGTTCAAACACGAATCCTGCAGCAAGCATTACACTTATTATAATTGACATGTATTCATTGATAGCAAATTCATTTTTTATTGCTTCTGTACCGAATTCAGCTGCAAATTTTAATGCGAGGGGAAGCATTACAAAATATGCAAATGCAATTCCAGCAAGGAAACAGAGTGTTGAAAAAATAACAATTGAAAGAATATATTTTTTTTCATTCTTTTTAAGTGCAGGTGAAATAAATCTCCATAGCTGGTAAAATATATTTGGCAGTGTAGCAACAATTCCTACAACTATGGAAACTTGTACGAAAAGAAATAACTGCCCGAATGGTCTTAAGTTTTGAAGAATTGCGCCTGAATCTCTTGCTGGTTTAAGAAGAACCAGTTCAACCAGCGGTTCAATAAAAATCCATGCTACAATGCTTCCAATTACAATTCCAACAATTGTATAAATCAATCGCCATCTCAATTCCTCAAGATGATCGAAGAATGACATTTCAACTTCAACGCTATCCTGTTCTTCTTTACCAGGTTGATTTAATTCTTCGGCTGGCATAATTAATTATATCTATACTTTATGCTAATTCTTTGTAAAGCGGAAAACCAGAGCAGAGCTGTTTAACTTCTTCTGTAAGAGATTCCAGTTTCGTATCATCTTCATAATTAATAATTGCTGAGTTTATAATTTCTGCTATCTTTTTCATTTCAGTTTCTTTCATTCCACGGGTAGTTACTGCGGGTGTTCCAACTCTTATTCCGCTTGTAACAAAAGGACTTTTTGTATCGAATGGGACCATGTTTTTATTGACAGTAATTCCTGCCTTTTCAATTGCAATCTCAGCTTTTTTCCCTGATATCTCTTTGTTTGTTAAATCAATCAGCATTAAGTGATTATCTGTTCCGCCTGAAACAACATCAAAGTCATATTTAATCAATTCATCTGCAAGTGCTTTTGCGTTTTTGATGACCTGCTCTGCATAAGTTTTGAATGAATCGGTTAGCACCTCGCCAAAAGCAACAGCTTTTGCCATAATGATATGCATTAATGGTCCTCCCTGTATTCCAGGCATTACAGTGCTGTCAAAAAGTTCAGACATCATTTTAATTCTATCACCTTTTGGAGGAGTTAATCCCCATGGATTTTCTTTATCTTCTTTCATCAGGATTACACCTCCGCGTGGTCCGCGTAATGTTTTATGTGTAGTTGAGGTTACAACATCACAATAAGGAAGCGGGTTATTCAATAATCCTTTCGCTATCAAACCAGCTGGATGAGCCATATCACACATAAGGAATGCACCAATAGAATCAGCAATTCCTCGCAATGCTTTATAATCCCATTCGCGGGAATATGCACTGGCACCAGCAATAATGACTTTTGGATTTTCTTTCTTGGCAAGGTCTTCGATAATATTATAATCTAAGAGACGTGTTTCTTTATTCAATTCATATCCAACCGGTTGGTATAGTTTGCCGGAAAAGTTAACCGGCGAGCCATGTGTTAAATGTCCTCCGTGTGGAAGGGATAAGCCGAGGAACTTATCACCAGGTTTCATAAGAGTCATCAGAACAGCCATATTTGCCTGCGAACCGCTATGCGGTTGTACATTGGTATAATCAGCTCCGTAGATTTGTTTTAATCTATCACGCGCAATATTTTCTGCCATATCAACAAACTCGCAGCCACCGTAATATCTTTTACCGGGATATCCTTCTGCATATTTATTTGTTAGGACTGTTCCGGCAGCTTCTAAAACTGCAGGGCTTACAAAATTTTCAGAAGCAATTAATTCTAGTTTGTCTTGTTGTCTTTCAGTTTCAAGCTTTAAAACATCAAAGATTTGTTTATCGGTTTGTAAGTTATTGTACATGGCGTAAGTAGTTTAGTGATTGATAAATTCTATTAAACGAACAAAAGGTTCCCCAAATATTATTGAGGAACCTTGAAATGTCAAATTTAATTTAAAAGAAAATTTTATGGGACCGTAATACTTCTTCCCGTCCAGCCACCGCATTCTGTAAGCGGAATGACATCACCCGATTTATATTGTTGGAAAAAGTAATCCTCCTGGCTCGGAACAGAAGTAGAAAGTGCACTAACTCTATCACGTGCCTGAGTTAATGTTTGATCCATGTTATAGGCTTTCCTGTAAGTATTTACCGCAAGCTGGAAAACTAATTTTGCTTTAAAATCAAATGAACATCCTCTCGCAGTTTGTTCGTAGAGAAGACCTTCATAAAATATTGGCAGAGCCCAACCGCCTCCAATATCGCTGGCTTTCTGGTACATTTGGCGAGCGCCACTTAACCTGCCCTGATCTTTATAAACAATTCCCAAATTCATGTAATGATCTTTATTATCAGGATCTAATTCAATCAATTTATTCAATGCATTTTCAGCATTAGAAAGCTGATCAACTTTTTGATAAGCAGTTGCTAACTGATTCCAGTAGTTTACAGTTTCAGAAGAATTTTGAGTTAAGAATTCAAGCGGTTCTATTGCTCTTTCCCAATCCTCTGCTCTTATACATCTAGATGCATAACTCCATGCTTTTTCCAAATTTTCTTTATCTAGGTCCCAGGTTCTTTTTTGGATGTCTAACAATTCTTGCATATTTTCAACTAAATTTTCTAGCGGGGGAAGCCACGATGGATTATCCGGCTCTTTTACAGTAAGATAACTATAAAGGTCGATCGCTTTCATCTTATAGTCGTTGTCGTCAGAAATATTCGCTATATAAATCTGTCCTAACCTGTGATAATAATAAGAGTGAATTTCAGGATTATATTCAATTGCTTTTTCATATTCAGCAATAGCAACTTCAGGTTCAAAATCGAACCAGGTTTCTGTAACGTAAGCTTTTTTTAATTGCCAATCTGCCATCTTATCTGCGTTATAAGTCATTGCCATATCATAAAAACCAAGTATTGTATCTTCTATTGCTTGTTTATATTCGGGAGAAGCATCAGAAGAATCGTGCATAAATGTTAAACAATAATCCATTTTCGTATAGATCCATTTGCTGAATTTAGCTGGATCCATTTCTAAAACTTCCCAACCATAAGGCAGAGCACTTTCGCAATCTCTATTTTTATAATACTCTGAAAAAAGACTATACTTTTCAAGAATTATAAGCGAATCACTTTTATCCTCAACAAATGGAGTTCTGGAAAAGCCATTCGAACTGAATAATAGAATTGTTAAAAATGTTACGACTGATATTTTTATTACATTTTTCAAGATTTTATCCTCGAAATAATTAAAGATTATTTTTCATAGGTCTGAAACCAAAGATCGCCAAAGCTAAGTCCCAAATTAATCCTTATAAAGTTTTCCTGTAAAAGATTAGTCTTCGGTAGTTCCTCTTATTGAATATTCCACTCCAAAGTCTATTGTATTTTCGTAGCTCAACGGAAGCGAAAAGCCACCGAATACTGAATATTGATTTATATCTTTTCCATAATAGGTATATTGAGACTGTTCATAGCTTAAACCGAACCTTAACATTATTTGTTCCCAATAGCTCATTCCTAAAGTCCTTGTTGAACGATATTCAAAGCCAAAACTCACTTTTTGCGCATCTTTAAGATTTACCGATTTAATCTCATTAAGTTTATAATCACTCCACGGCTGATAGAAATAATCGAGAATGAAAGTATAATTATTGCTAATAGTAACAGTTGCGCCGATAGTAATTTTTGTTGGGACATTCATTTTTGTAACACCGAATCCCAACGTATCGATATTAGAAGAAGACCGGTTTGTTAATAACGTATCTGTTTCCAGTTCAGAAATTATATTTGCAGAAACAGCTAATTTTAAATCAGAAATTGATTCAGAATTAAACAAACCCGATAAATCGGGTGATATTAATCCGAGTGATGTTCCGAAACCGGTGGGTGCATAAAGCATTTCGAATTCCGCCGGAAAAGTTGATGAATTCTCAAACTCTACCTTAGAAAGGTATTTTAAATTTCCGAAATAATATTCAAGCGTTCCTCCAAAGACAAGGTCAAATGGAAATTTATATGTTCTGCCGATAAACAGTTTAGTATAGTCCACCCTTGCCCTGGTAAGTTGCTTTGTAATTGCTGCTGGATGAAGAAACTGATTCTTGATCCTGTTCAACTAAATAATTTATCCTGCTGTAAGGCACTAAGCCTGCAGCAATGCCAATACCGTGTTCTTCACTAACAGGAAAAGCAAAAGCAAATCCTTTAAAATCACCATCACTATAGAATTTAGAATCGGTACTGTTCGAAATATTTGTTCCGTTATAAACAAAACTAAATTCAATTCTTGTTTTAGCCAACGAAGACCAACTGGCAGGATTTGCAATTGAGATGTAATCTTTATTAATTAATGCAGAACCGGAATGACCCAAACTAAGTGATCTTGCGGAATAAGAATAAATTACATCTCCAACACCAGAACGTGTATAAGTTGAAGTGTTTTGTGCATAAAGAGCACCCGAAATTAAAATGAAAAATCCGATTAGTGCTATTGCTGTTTTATTCATCATCAGTTCTCTCTCGCAGTATAAACAATTTTTATTCTTGGTCTTTCTGCAAAATTAATAGCATTACTTCCTTTAAGAGCGAATAATTCCAGACCCTCAATATCATTACCGCTTCGCAGTAATACACCCTGGTTTCTCCTTTCATTTATCCATATTCGTACATATGATGTAATATCGCCGGAATAGCCGTTATCATATAAAGGAAAGTAAAAATGCTCCCCCTTCATTAACTTCTCTTGCAGTACTATCATCAACAAAAAATGCATCGAGACTATTTGAAAAAGATGATCCGGTTACGTGTATTAATACTGTCTCTTTTTATAATAAGTTCAGCGCTGTTAATAACCACTCCATCAGGTACTGCAGAAAGATCGAACGTAATAATACTATTCAAAGAAACGCTTGATTGAACAGCTATATCTTCGGTAGGAAGAACAGGTAAATCTCCATCGACTACACTAACATCGGCAAATATAAATCCATTAATAGTATCAACATAGCTGCCGGTTTTTTCAATCACCAATGTTAGCTTGGCTGCCTGGGAAGAAGTGGCAGTGAATGCCTGGAAACCTACAACTTTACCTGAGTTATTTGCCGGTTTTAAATAAATTCCATAATTTTTTTCAAGGCTTGTATCTGCAGCATTTTTCATCCAGGATAATATAACATCAGGATCAATATTAAAAACATAGTTCGTATCCGTAATATCTTTATTCGAACTAATATCATTCATTTCGTAAGAAAGTATTGGCAAGCTGTCTATTGTAAATGCAGAATGATCCCAAAAGCTATTTACTTTATGAACAGTAAAATCCATTACCTCGTTCGAATCTACATAAACATACCTGTTGTAAGTTCTATCCAAGCTTCGTTTACCTGCAAATCTCCTGCTATTATATCATCCTTTAACGTATCAGCCAATCCAAATACAAATTTAAGTAAGGTTGATGCTTCGATATTTTCATGTTTCCCAATCAGTATTTTACTTGAAGTCCCTAACTGGATTACTTTTTTATGATAACTGGAATTCTGATCGAGAGTATCTATTTGGGAATCGAAGGTACGCACACTTATAAGATCGGATGCCAGCAATTCTATACCAATAGCCGACGGTTCATCTTCACATGCAAGAAATGAAACTGAAATAATAAAAATTAAAAGTATTACTGAAATACGAGATATCACTTAGTTTTCTCCGTTATAATCGTTTTTAATAAAATTGCTAGCATCTAAAAAATTATTGGCTACAAAGGTTGGTAATTTATTACGCTTTTGCAAGATAGAAAGACTTTCCCTACCCTGCCCTGTTTTTACCAGTATCGTTTTAAGTTCAGATTCATACCGCATTCAATATCAACGTTTGAATCACCAATTATATAAGATTTAGAAAGATCAATATTAAAATCGCGTGCAGCTTTTAGAACCATTTCAGGAGATGGTTTACGGCATTTATACTCTTCCTCGCTATTAAAATCAGGATGATAAGGACAGTAATAAAACCCATCTATAGAAACATTATAATTAGAAAGAAGCTTATTTACCTGCATGTTAACCAATTCTACATCATCTTTCGTAATCAATCCTCTTGCAATACCGGATTGATTAGAGACTACAATTAATTTAAAGCCCATTATATTTTTAAGATGAGCAAGTGCTTCACCAACATCCGGATATAGTTTTACCTTTAACAGGATCACCAATATAACCGGGATCCTCGTTAAGGGTTCCATCTCTATCCAGAAAAACTGCGTGATTGGTCATTAATTATTTTTGGAAAGCATTGTCTTGTAAAGATCAATATACTTTTTGGCAGATGAATTCCAACTAAAATCTGATTTCATCCCGGCTTTCATTATTTTAGTCCAGGAATCTTTATCCTCGTAGACTTTTAATGCTCTTTTTATCTCCTTAATAAATTCTTTCGAATCATATTTGGAAAAGATAAAGCCGTTACCTTGACCTGTTTTTTCATTATACTTTTCAACTGTATCGGCTAATCCGCCTGTATCCCGGACAACCGGCACAGTACCATACTTTAAGCTGTACATTTGGTTCAATCCGCACGGCTCATACTTAGAAGGCATCAGGAATATATCTGCCCCGCCTTCGATAAGATGGGCAAGATCATCATTAAATCCTAAGTAACAAGCAAATTTATCCTTATACTTATGGCTCATTTTATCAAAAAATGTATGATATTTACTGTCGCCGTTCCAAGCAAAATCATTTGAATATTCTGTTTCATAAGTTCCGGGAAAATTTTCTGAACCAGGTCTATTCCCTTTGAATCGTATAAACGTGAGATGACACCGATAATTGGGGTATCTTCTTTAAATTCAAATCCGAATTTTTCTGCAAGTGCTTGTTTGTTAACCTGCTTCGATTCGATATTTTTTACAGTGTATTTTTTAGGAAGATGCTTATCTTTTTCAGGATTCCACACTTTTGTATCTATACCGTTTATAATTCCGTAAAGATCATTTTTCCTTTTTGAAAGTACATCCTTTAAACCAGCTCCAAGATCCGTTTTGGTTCTAATTTCGTTAGCGTAAGTTTCACTTACAGTATTTATAACATCAGCATACAACAGCCCGCTCTTCATAAAATTTAATTTGCCGTTATGCAAAAGTTCTTTGGGTGAATTTAGCTTCTCTGGTAGCCCGGTTTTCTTAAAATCTGCTTTTGGAAAAGCACCCTGGTAAGCAAGGTTATGAATTGTAAAAAGGGTTTTAAATTTATCGAAGTTTTCTTCATCCTTGTAAATGGTTTTAAGGTATGCAGGGATTAAACCGCATTGCCAGTCGTTACAATGAATTATATCAGGTATCCAGCCAAGCTTAATAATCAATTCGAAGACAGACCTGTTTAGAAGAATAAACCTTTCTGCATTATCAGCGTAATCTTTTCCGGTCATAGGATCTGTGTAAAGACTGTTACGGCTGCCAAAATATTCATCGTTATCCAGGAAGTAAATTTGTACTCTTACCTTCTGCCCGGGAAGAAAACAGGATTTAATTGAAAAGATAACTTCTTTGTTGCCAATATTAATCTGAATATCTTTTAATCTAACAACCTCGTGAATTTTAAATTTTCTGTCATCAACTGCACCATATTTTGGTACAACAATTCTAACTTCATGTCCTTGCTCTGCCAGCATTTGAGGTAATGCAGCAGACACATCAGCTAAGCCACCTGTTTTAACAAAAGGGACAACTTCTGATGTGACAAATAATATTTTATACTTTTTTGCAGCCATTTTCTGTAATTTTTTTTAAGGAATAGTGCAAATTTACTAAAATAGTGTACGTTTCCCAAAATATTGTGTAATTGAATTATTCAACCCTATTTACTATTAAATAATATCCCTTAAGGAACTTTGGCAAATATTGAAAAGTATTATAGCAGCACTTTAACCACTCAGTTAATAATTATATATTATTGTAACAGTTTCAAATTATTATTGTTAATTACGATGAAAAAAATCTTACAAGTCATTTTAGCATTAACTTTTTTAATATTTATTATTGTTGGATGCAGTGCATCCACCGGTTCCAGATATGAAACTAAATCAAATGATACAGAGATTAAGGATGAAGAGGAGCAGGAAAAGATCGTTGAAGATTTTGATATAACTCCTTATAAAACAGAGATCAATATTGAGGAAGTTCCATCTGGCGACCAGGTACTACCGGACGATGTATGGTACGGTTATACAGATACTGTTTCAACTTACAGCAAAAATATTGCAGGGACAACAGACGGGTACCGCGTGCAGGTTTTATCAACTGATAATATGGATGAAGCAAACCAGGTAAGAGCTGAAATATATTTTAACACAAAGAATAAGGAAGTCTACATTACATTTGAACCTCCATTCTATAAAGTAAAAGCCGGCGATTTTACTTCACATTCAGGAGCTAATGACTTTAAATTTAAGTTAAACCAGCTTGGTTACCCTGAAGCAAGAGTTATACAGGAAACAGTGAATATATTTGAGTGATGAAACGAGCATTCAAAACATTGTATGACATAAAATGAGTTTGATACGACTCCCATCTGACAAAAATTTAAAATTCCGCCAGAGGCGGACAAGTATAAACAGATGAAAAAACTTCTCTATAATCCTTCCCAGATTGTTACAGTTAACACTAATGGCAAAAATGTTAAAAGAGGGAAAGAACTATCCGGGGTAGAAATTCTTACAGAACATTCAATTATTCTTGAAGATAATTTCATAAAAGATATTATTCCAATTGCATCTGTATCAAAAAACAAATTTGAGATGATCATCGAATTAAGCGGGAAAGTTGTACTACCTGGATTAATTGAATGCCACACTCACACTGCGTTTACAGGCTCACGTGCTGATGAGTTTAGGCAGAAGCTTACTGGAGTTGATTATGAAGAGATTGCTGCAGCAGGAGGGGGAATCAACACTACTGTTAAAGCAGTAAGAAGTGCAAGCTTTGAAGAATTAGTTAATACAGTTAGTCCGCGTATTGAAAATTTTATTCAACAAGGGATTACAACTCTAGAAATAAAAAGTGGTTATGGTTTAGATTTTAAAAATGAAGTTAAGCTGCTGCAGGTAATTAAATATCTTAATGAAATTTTTTCAATTGATATTATTCCAACCTTTTTGGGTGCTCATACATTTCCACCGGAAGCAAAAAATAAACGTGAAGAATATGTTGAAGAAATAATAAACAAAATGCTTCCTCACATTGCCGAACAAAAACTTGCGGAATTCTGCGATGGATTTTGTGAAGCAACAGCTTTTACTTCAGAAGAAATAGATTCAATTTTTTCCGCAGCTAAAAAGCTGGGATTAAAATTAAAACTGCACACTGAACAATTTAATAACGTTGGTGGATTAAATGTTGCTCTCAATCACAGTGCTGTATCGGTTGATCATCTTGAAGTTTTGGATGATACGGATATTGAAAAATTATGCAGCTCTGATACAGTTGCAGTATTACTGCCTGGTGTTTCCTTTTTCCTCAATTATCAATATGCACCAGCAAGAAAATTAATTGATAATGATGCCGTTGTTGCACTGGCAACTGATTATAACCCGGGTTCTTCGCATATTTCCAGCTTAGCTTTAGTAATGAGTCTTGCTGCATTAAAAATGGGAATGAGTATAGAAGAAACAATAAGTGCGGTAACAATTAATGCTGCAAAAGCCCTGGATTTACAAAAATCTGTTGGAAGTATTGAACCTGGCAAGAAAGCTGATTTTGCTGTGTTCGATTGTAATGAATATGCTGATATTGTTTATGCTATTGGCAAAAACCTGAATTGCATGACAATAAAGAATGGGGAGACTATCTATAGCCTTTCCGGAAGATCATCCTTCTAATTACTCAATGTTGAATTTCACATCAGTAACAACCCACCTGGGCTTTAAATTAAGAGTATCCGGATAGACATAAAATTTTTCAGCTGTTTCAAACGGCTGAGCCCAACCGTAATTAAAAGTACCGCTGCTGTCTTTATCTAAAAAACACCAAAGCTCGTAGTTACCCGGTTCTATTCTTGTAAATTCAAATTCGCTACTGGTAATAATTTTTTTATAAACCAACTCGTTTTTTTCTGCGTTTTGCAGCACAAGCACTGGGTTGGAACTTAGTTCAATATTTAATAAAGTTCCACTAGCCCCTGTAAATTCTAACCCGGTTATTGTTCTAAATTTTAATGTGTAAGTGGAATCACCTTTATTACCATATGCATCTGCAATCTGTGAAAGATCTATTGTGATAATATAATCCGTTTCGGTTTTCAGCTCACTTGTAGGGTTTATATTAAGGAAAGCATCATCTTCAAACGCAACATCATAATCTATACTCTTTCCAAGTGTATCAGTAAAAGTTATTTTGTTCTTAATATTGCCTTTAACAAAAGCATCATTAAATAAGAACCTGATTTGCGGATTAATAAAATCAATCCGCTGATTCATTCGCGGTTGTGTCGAATAAATTTTAATAGAGTTTGTATCAGGTTTATTTGTTAAAGTAATTTTTGTGTAATCGTTCAGCGTAATGTTTCCTTTTGTATCCTTTATCGTATCTGCAAAAAGGTAAATATCATTATCAACTGGAAGAGTCTCCTCAGGTACAAGCACAATTTCTTCATCTTTCGTGTTCCCTTTGTACACAAATAAAATTGTTGTCTTTGTAGCTTCAGTTGAATCATAAAGATAAAAATTATCTGCAGTGAGCAAACCTTTATCAATTGCAACAGAAAAACTCCCAAGTATATGTCTATCGTCAGTCATAATTGCACTGATGAATCGCGGATTAGTTGTATCTGCATTAAATAGTTTAAAGGTAAGTTTTTCAAAAGTAGAATCGGGATCTTCAAGCGAAACATCTTTAAATGGCATTCCAATTTCATCCTGATCATTCTGAAAAATAAGATCACGAAATTTATCGCGCACTGCAAACACCCTGTAAACGCCAGATGATAATCCTTTCAAACTAAAATTTCCATCTGAACCGGATTGTGAAACGTAATCAGGTTTCCTGTTCAGCAAAGTATCAACTCCGCCATCCAGCTTGTAAGCAAATATTAAAATTCCTTCCGGTTCTTTATCATATATTTTTCCAGATATGCTCTTTGTATCAATCTTTTCGCCTGTTGAAAATGAAAATGAATAGGATTGAGCCATCCTGTTTCTATTATTGTGATCAACAATATCGGTTCCAATAGTTATTGTGTAAGTTTTGTCTTCTGCTAAATTTTTCTTAAAAGTTGCGGTTAATTTTGTTCCCGTCCATTCATAATCCAATCCTTCCTCAATGTAAGGTGAAATAAAGATGGCTTCTTTTACTGATCTTTTATCTACGTATTCAGAAAAATCAATTTCAAAATAATCGTCATCAAACATTGTGGTTCCTGGTTCAGGATAGACTTTAATTATTTCTGGTGGAATTAAATCGACCTCTCCCCCACCGGGCGGCAACTGATTTGCACACCGTAACAAGAAAAAAGAAAAAAGGATACCGCCAAAGGCGAGTCTCGCCAAACGCGGAAAGGTAAAAGTGGTTTTTCTATTTATTATTTGTTTTGTGATCTTATAAATCTCCTGTACTCTCTAACAAAACGCAAATGCTGGTTATATGTTTTACTAAAATTATGTTTTCCTTTTCCATCTGCAACAAAATAAAGATAATCATTATCTTCAGGATATAAAGCCGCAAAGATGGCATCCTTACCAGGATTGTTTATTGGTCCCGGTGGCAAACCCGCATATTTATAAGTGTTGTAAGGCGATTCAATTTGCAGATCATCATACAACAATTTTCTCCAACCACCTGGTAAAAGATATTGTATTGTTGGATCTGCCTGTAATCTCATTCCAATCCTTAACCTATTATGATATACTCCAGCAATGCGCGGCATTTCTTCTTGTAAATCTGTTTCACCCTTTACAATTGAAGCCAAAGTTAATATTTCATGCTTTGAAAAACCTAATTTATCTGTTCTTTTTTCAAGACTATCGACCCAAAAATCTTTAAATGCATTATAAAACATTAATAACGTTTCTTCAGATGATGATCTTTCATAAACATCATACTCTTTGCTGAATAGATATCCTTGCAAAGTTTTTTCAGAGAATCCCAGCTTTGAAAGAAAAATGGGATCTTCAGTTAAAGAAACAAAATCTGCTGAATCAATAAAAACATTACGCTCTAATTTATAAGCAAGCCACCCGATCGTCTGTCCATTTCTTATTCTGATCTTTCTCGCAAAATCACACACACCTTCTGTAAATAAATCAAGAAGTCCCAGGTAGCTTAATCCGTTTTTAATATTAAACCTTGCCGCTCTTATTTTTTTTTCTGATCCTGAAATAAACGCAGCAATTTTCATGTTAGTTTTGCTGGGAATGATATCCAACTCATACAGTCGGTTTACAACAGATGAGAAAGTTTCACCATTTTTAATATCGAATTGAACAGGTTCTTTGTTCAGGAAATAATTAGGTGTAAAAAAAGTGAGGTATGAAATTGCTATTAACCCGATGAAGACAATTGCAACCAAAATTACTTGCCAGCGTGTTAACAGGTTTTTAATATCAATCTTCATTAAAAAAAATAATACTGTTACTTAAATATTATGACGAGATAAAAAATGGTCCTTCTTTAAAGATGGATAAGGTTTTGCACTTAAAGAATCGCGCACACCACTTTCATAAAGTGTCTTTGCCCTAAAGGCGATCATTGCAGCATTATCACCGCAAAATTGTAAATCTGGAACTATAAATTTTTTATTATGCCTATCCGCAAGTGTGCTGAGTTTTTCTCTGAGATATTCGTTTGCGGCAACTCCGCCAACAAGTGTAATAGATTTGGCATCAAAATTACTAAGTGCTTTTTTACAAGTTTGCACCAACGCACCAACAACAGCTTTCTGAAAAGATGCAGCAATATCATTTAATTTTTCAGATGAAATATCTTCAGCAGATTTATAATTTTTCTGAATGTGCCGAAGCACTGAAGTTTTCAATCCGCTGAAGGAAAAATTATAAGGATGATCTAACCCGGCAATTGGAAACGATATTTTATTTTCATTGCCCAGTTTTGCAGCAGCCTGTATTTGCGGACCTCCCGGGTAACCAAACCCAATCATCTTGGAAACCTTATCAAATGCTTCGCCAGCAGCATCATCAACAGTGGTACCAAGATGAAAAATTTCGCTAAAGCTTTTAACATATAATAATAAGGTGTGCCCGCCGGAAACAACCAGCGCAAGAAAAGGAAATTCAGGTTTTTCTTTCATCAAAAAACCTGAAAATATATGACCCTCAATATGATTTACAGAAATAAATGGTTTCTTTAATGAAAGCGCTAAACCTTTTGCAAAAGTTAATCCAACTAATAGCGCACCAATTAAGCCGGGTCCTGCTGTTGCAGCAATTAAATCAATATCATGCAATTCCAGTTTCGATTTTTTAAGTGCATCGTTAACAAGTGGTTTTACTATTTGAAGATGTGCCCTGCTGGAAAGTTCGGGAACAACCCCACCGTAGTTTTTATGAAAATCCTGCGAGGAGATTAAATTAGCAGTTAATTTATCATCTGAAATTATTGCAACAGAAGTCTCATCGCACGAACTTTCAATTCCAAGTATATTCATTTTCTAAACGTAAAAAATTCTTTAACAATATGTCCTGTTAGTTGCGGATTTTCCTGTAGCCTTCTTATCGAGTATGCATACCAGTCTTTACCAAACGGAACATATATTCTTATTTTGTAGCCATCATTATTTATCTTATTTCTAAGATCTTCTCTTACACCCAGTAACATTTGAAATTCAAATTTATCATTTGGAATATTTAAATCTTTAATAAGCTTGTAAGATTCGTCGATAAGAAATTTATCATGAGTAGCAATGCCAACATAATTGCTATTCTTTAGCATTTCTTCCAATGCTTTCATGAAATTATCACGAATTGCTTGTTTATCTTTATACGCAATTGCTTCGGGTTCGATATAAATTCCTTTGCACAACCTGTAATTCGTTCCCATAGAATTAAGAGTTACAACATCACTGTAAGTTCTTTTCATATAGGATTGAAGTACAATTCCAACATTATTATGATCATTAAATATTCGTTTGTAAACTTTTAAAGTGGCATCTGTATAAGGAGAATCTTCCATATCAATTCTTACAAAGTTGTTTAACTCTCCCGCTCGTTTTACCAGCTCTAATATTTGTTCATAAGCAAAGTCTTCATCAATAGCTAAACCAAACTGGGTAGGTTTAATTGAAACGTTTGCATTTAAGTTGTGTTCTACAATTGCATCGAAGACCTCCATTGCCTGTTCTTTGGCATTTATGGCTTCTTCTTTTGTTTCTATCGATTCTCCGAGCACATCTATTGTAGCAAGCATTCCTTTTGAGTTGAGATCCTTCACAACTTTAATAGCTGAGTTGAGTGATTTGCCTGAAATGTAATTTTTTGAAAAAAACCAGAGAATCTTTTCTGGCATTAGCTGAACAGTTTTTACAAGAAGAGTATGAAAGAAAGACAATTTAATCTCCGGACAATATTGTTAAAAATACAGCATGTAAAAATTGTAAAATATTTTTAAATGACAGCATCCCGGATAAGAAAATTTAATTTAGAAGAGAATTTAATGTCATTAATAGCAGGTCTGCTTTTATTTTAAGATCATTTATTGTTGTGTTGTTAAAAAAGACGAAATCTGCTCGTTTGCTCTTTTCTTCATCTTTTATTTGGTTTTGGATGCGTTTCTGAAATTCTTCAGAAGAGAATTTTTTAGATTCAACCGTTCTCTGTTTTTTTATCTCTTCATCTGCAGTAATCAAGACAACATAATCAAAGAGATTTTCGATATTGGCTTCATAAACCAGGGCTGCTTCAACAAAAATCAATTTATTATTTTTCTTTAATTCTTCAATTTCCCGGTTTATTTGCTCAATTACTTTTGGATGTAGAATAGAATTAATTTTTTGGAGTTTATGCGGATCAGAAAATACTTCTTTTGCAAGAAAATCAGTATTTATAGCATTAGCATTGTAAGCAGAAGAACCAAACAGTGCAACTATTTCCTTTTTAACATCCTTACTGTTTTTTAATAATTTCTTTGATAGATCATCTGCAAAAATCACAGGATAATTTTTTTCACGCAGAAATTTGGAAAAGGTACTTTTACCAGAACCTATTCCACCAGTAATTGCAACAGTAAAAATTTTTCTACTCATTCAACTATTTAAAAGGGGCAAAAGCCCCATGAATTATTTAGCGTATCTAATTTTTCTTACTTCCCTAATAACAGTAACTTTTATTTGTCCAGGGTATTCCATTTCCGATTCAATTTTCTGTGAGATATCTTTTGCTAGTTTATCAGCTACAAAGTCATCAACTTTATCATGCTCCACAACAACTCTTACTTCCCTTCCCGCTTGTATTGCATAAGTTTTTGCAACCCCTTCAAATGATTTAGCAAGATTTTCAAGATTTTCAAGTCGTTTTACATAACTTTCCAGTGGCTCCCTTCTTGCTCCAGGTCTTGCACCACTAATTGCATCAGCTGCCTGCACAAGTGCTGCAATCGGATGTTCCATTTCAATATCTTCGTGATGTGAACCAACTGCATTTACAACAATAGGATTTTCTTTATACCGTTTAGTCAAATCATATCCCAATAAAGCATGAGGACCTTCAACACTTTTATCAACGGTTTTTCCAATATCGTGCAACAAGCCTGCTCTCTTTGCAATATTAGGTTCCAGTCCCAGTTCCGCAGCCATGATCCCTGTGAGATATGAAACTTCTATGCTGTGCTGTAAAAGATTTTGTCCAAAGCTCGACCTGTATTTCATTTTTCCAATGTGCTTAACTAATTCCTTGTGCATGTTGTGTAAGCCAAGCTCCATCACAGTATTCTCACCTTCCCGTAATCAATTCTTCTTCAAGTTCCTCTTTCACTTTTTCAACAACTTCTTCAATTCTGGCTGGATGAATCCGTCCATCTGCTATTAATCTTTCTAATGAAACACGTGCAACTTCTCTTCTAAATTGATCAAATGATGAAAGAATAACAGCTTCGGGGGTATCATCAACAATAACATCCACACCTGTTGCGGATTCAAATGCCCTGATGTTTCTTCCTTCCTTGCCGATGATTCTGTCCTTTCATTTCATCATTTTGAATTTGAACAACAGAGACTGTAGTTTCTATGGAATGATCGGCAGCAGTTCGTTGAATAGACTGGACAATAATTTTCTGAGCTTCCGTTTTAGCATCTGCTTTTGCTTTATCGGTATACCTCTTTAATCATCTGGATGGAATCAATTTTTGCCTGGTTAACCATATTTTCCATCAGCATTTTTTTAGCATCTTCAGAAGTTAAGCCTGAAATTTTTTCAAGTTTATCATTCTGTTCCTGCACCAGTTGTTCAATTTCCTGAGTTTTCGTTTTCAGGTTATCTCTTTGGTCAGTAAGACTTTGTTCAAGCTTTTTATTTTCTCTTTCCTTTTGAAGAACAGATCGAATTTTTTCTCGCTGTTTTCTTCTCTTTGTGTAAGCTGTTTTTCAAGGTTACCAAGCTTTTGTCTTTTTTTCTGAACTTCACTATCAAATTCAATTTTCTTCTTGTACCATTCATCTTTTACTTCAAGTAATTTTTCTCTTTTAAGATTTTTGGCTTCTTTTTCTGCATCGGCAACTATTCGTTTAGAATTTTCTTCAGCCAAGGCAGCACTTTTCTTTCCAACTTTTGAATTAAATAACCATCCCAGATAGAAAAACACAATTATTAACACCACTAACATTGGTATTATCAATACTACGTCCATTTTACCTCCACTATAGTTAAAATATTAAGGCCGCATCTGCCACTCCACGATCAATAGGAAAAACCCTATTAAATCACAGTGGGAATACTCTCGCACGCTTTTTACTTCCACTGTTGCAAATGCAATTCTTCAATACAAGACTGAAGATGAGGCCTGTAATACACGTCGAAGTCATACTCCCTTTTAATTGATGTTAGTTTTTCAAATTAAAAAGGAGCAGCAGCGCGGCAATAATTAAGATGGGTCAGACAGTTCGGGTTCGTTTAGAAGGAGCTTTAATTTTTTTACTTTATCTGTGGCCTGAATTAAAAATTCTCTATTCTTATTCTTCTCTATAAATAAATCATAAGCGATATTTAAACAAGCAATTATAGCTATAGTCTGTGCAGCTTGATCCGGTAGTTCCTCTTTGGTTTCTTCCATTACTTTATTTACATAGATAGCAAGCTCTTTTGCTATCTCTTCATTTTCAACCAGTAAAGAATATTCTTTTTCGAATATTTTTATTTTAAGCTTCTTCTTATCTGTCATTGATGTCTTCCCATCCTACAATCAAATTAATTAAGAACTTAAATATTCCTTCCCGTTTCGTCAAGCTTTCAGCGAGACGAATTCGTAGAAAGGTGATAGTCAATTCGCGTAACTAAATCCTTTATTTTAGTTTTAAGCGATTCTCTCTCCTCTGAATTTAAAATTTTAAATTGTGCGTCTTCAGATTCTTGTTTAAGGGTTTCGAGTTCACCTTCTAAATCCGAAATACGCTGATGAAGCTCGCTTTTTTCATTATCGGCTTCATTAAAAGTAACTTCCAACTCTGTGTTTCTTTCCAGAGTATCGTTGTATTTGCTCTTTAAGATAGCAACCCGTGCTTCCAGAGCTGTTAGGTCATTAACTAACGCTTCATATTTTGCGTGATCAGCCAATTAATTTCCTCTTAAAGTTGCATTAAATTTATTTGTAATCAGTGTAATTAAATTCTGAAAATCCTTATCAACTTCATCTTCAGTTAACGTTCTGTTAAAATCGTAATATTCCAGATTGAATGCCATACTTTTTTTGTTCTCTTCTATATCACCCTTTTCGAATAAATCGAATAAAGAGACTGATTTTAAGAGCGGAGATGCATTCTTTTTTATAAATGAATTTACATTATCGTAGGGAATATTGCTATCGAAGATAAAAGCAAAATCCCTGATTAACCTTTGGAAATTTTAAAGGTACAGAATACTTTTTATTGCCATGCGAAATATTACTCAGTTTCATTAAATCAAATTCGAAACAGAATACTTCCTGGTCAATATCAAAATTTTTAAGAACACTGCTTTTTACTTTACCGCCATACCCTAAAACTGACTTATTCAGGGATTTAGCAAAATTGTACTCGTAAATACTATTTTCTACTTCATTATATGCATCAATTAAAGAATTGTCAAGCGAAATCTTTTTTAAAAATGAATTTACTAAACCTTTAAGTGCATAAAAATCGTAATTTTTACTTTGTGAGTACCACTTTCTAAAAGTTTTATAACCGGTTATTAACAAAATGATGTTGGTTTCTTCTTTAAAATCCTCAAAACTTTTTACTTCGCCGTTGTTAACCAGGTTAAAGATGTTCCCTATTTCGAAGAATGCTAAATCTTTTTCCCCTCTTTTTATATTGTTCGAAACTATATTAAGAGCACTCGGAACAAGTGATGTTCGCAGAAATGCCATATCGTTACTTTGAGGGTTTGCAATCTTTAATTGGTTTTCCAGTAATCTTAGCAAATTTTTCCGGCACCAATGGGTTATTAACTATTTCATTCAAACCAATTGCAATGGCTGATGATCTTACATTATCAGTAAATTCAGATTCATCTACTTTTTTATCAAGCGTAATAGTTATCTTGGAAATTGTTGGTATGGAATCGTATCCGGCAATCCTTGCAATCTCTTCAATCAGGTCAACTTCTCTTTCAATATCAGGTCTGAAGTTGGGAATAACAACTTCCAAAGAATCACCTAAATCTTTAAGAATATTTATTCCAAGCTTTTGTAGAATCCTTGTTACATCATTTTTATTCACTTCGTAACCGAGGAGCTTAGTAACTCTTGCTAACCTGAGCTTTAATTCCTTGTTATAAATCTTATTAGGATAAACATCTATTACACCTTTTACAATTTTTCCATCTCCCAATTCCGCAATAAGTTTTGCAGCTCTTTCTGCCGCATACACCGTGTTTGAAGGATCAGTTCCTCGCTCAAACCGGTATGATGAATCGGTCGTTAGCATAAGATCTTTAGAAGTTCTTCTAATTGAAGCTGGATTGAAGTAAGCACTTTCAATTAATATATTTTTTGTATCATCGCTTACTTCAGAATTTTCACCGCCCATAACTCCTGCAACTGCAACTTCGCGTTCACCATCACAAATCATTAAAGTGCCTGGCTTGCAGTTCTCTTTCTTTAGAATCGAGCGTAGTAAATTTAGTTTTTTCTGAAGTGCTTCTTACAATAATTTTATTCTTACTTAATCTATCAAGATCAAAAGCGTGCAGCGGTTGACCAATTTCGTGTAGAACAAAATTCGTAATATCAACCACGTTATTAATTGGTCTTAATCCAATGCTTGTAAGTCTATCCTTTAACCAACCTGGTGATTCTTTTATTGTGACATCTAGTAACTACTCGCGCAGAATAACGCGGGCAATTTACTTCATCTTCAATTTCTATTGATGCAAAATCATTTATATCTTTTTCAACTTCTTTAAACTCAACTTTAGGAATTTTAAGTTCAAGGTTGAATAATGCAGATAGGTCTCTTGCAACACCTATATGCGATAGCGCATCAGGTCTGTTTGGTGTTATTGCAATTTCAAGTATAACATCATTTAAACCTAAAGCTTCAGTAATGGATGTCCCCTCTTCAAGATTTTCATCCAGCACCATAATTCCTGAGTGATCATCGCTAAGCTCTAGTTCATCTTCTGCACAAATCATCCCGTACGATTCCACACCTCTAATCTTTGCCTTTTTTATTTTAAAATTTCCATTTGGAATTGTGGAACCGATTGGTGCAAAAACTATTTTTTGTCCGGCTTCAACATTCGATGCGCCGCATATTACTTGCAAATCTTCATTGCCATCTGAAACTGTGCAAACCGTAAGCTTATCTGCATCGGGATGTTTTTCTTTTGATTTTACATGTCCAACAACAAAATTCTTATACTTTTCATTCTGGTCAAAATATTCTTCAACTTCCAAACCAGACATAGTAAGCTTTGAAACAATCTCTTCAGTTGAGATGCTTTCCAAATCAACATATTTTTTTAACCAGTTAAGTGAAACTTTCAACTATCATTCTCCATTAAAACTGATTAAGAAAACGGTAATCATTTTCGAAGAATACACGTATATCATCAATTCCATATTTTAACATTGCAATTCTTTCTATTCCCATTCCAAAAGCATAACCCGTGTATTTTTCAGAATCGTAATTAACATTATCAAAAACATTAGGATCAACCATACCGCAGCCCAGAATTTCGAGCCAGCCGGTTCCTTTACAAATCTTACAACCTTTTCCCTTACAGATGAAACAGGTAATATCCATTTCGGCGCTAGGTTCTGTAAACGGGAAAAAGCTTGGTCGAAATCTGTATTTAAGATCTTCAGAATAAAATTGTTGTGCGAAAGAAACAAGCGTTCCTTTCAGTTCGGCAAAAGTAACATCCGTATCAACGTAAAGTCCTTCAACCTGGTGGAACATACAATAGCTGCGCGCACTTACTGCTTCATTCCTGTAAACCCTGCCAGGCATAATTGCTCTTACAGGTGGCTGCTGGTTTTCCATCACTCTTATCTGCACAGGAGATGTGTGAGTTCGCAGAAGAAAATCTTTACTTATAAAAAATGTATCCTGCATATCTCTTGCAGGATGATCGGGCGGGAAATTTAATGCTTCAAAGTTGTTATGATCCGATTCAAGTTCCGGTCCTTCATAAACTGAAAAGCCCATTCCTTTAAAAATTGATTTTATCTCATCAAGAGTTTGAGTTAAGATGTGCCTGCTGCCAACGTGAATCTTTTTGCCGGGAAGAGTTAAATCAATTTCGGAACTTGAAGATGATTTGTTACTTTCTAGAGAAGTTTTTACCTGGTTAAATTCTGCATTAACCTGATTTCGAAGCTCATTAAGATTTTTACCCAATAACGGCTTCTGATCGCTTGATACTGTTTTTAGCTGATCAAAAAGATTTGAAACCAAACCGTTTCTGCCAAGATATTTAATCCTTAATTTTTCAAGTTCTTCAGGCGAATTAACTTCGGCAACATCACTTTTAAATTCAGATTTTATTTTTTCTATTTCTTCAGCCAGCATCCCGTACTTTCAGAATATTTAAAAAAATACCCTCTTCAAACAGACATATTTGGAAAGTGAAGAGGGTATAAAACTATTTTGTAGCAAACTTAGCTAATTCTGCAAACACACCAGGATTTTCAACAGCCATGCTTGCAAGTATCTTACGGTTAATAACAACACCTTTTTCCTTTAAGGCATTCATAAATTTAGAATAAGTTGTTCCGTTTAATCTTGCGGCTGCATTAATTCTAACAATCCATAATTGTCTGTATGTTCTTTTCTTCAGTTTCCTATCACGGTAAGCATGAACTAATCCTTTTTCCAGCGCACCTTTGGCAATAGTATAAACATTGCCACGTGCACCCCAGTAACCTTTAGTCTGCTTTAGAATTTTCTTTCTTCTTTTTCTAGAAGCTACATTATTACTCGTTTTTGGCATTTTAATTATCCTTATTCATTATTGAACCATTATAGCTACACGTTTCTGTTCTGATTTTGAAACCAGTGTTGCGTGCCTGAGATTTCTTTTTCTCTTTGTTGATTTGGATGTTAATATATGAAGTTTATACGCCTTCATCCTTTTTAATTTACCAGATGCTGTTTTCTTAAATGTTTTAGCAGCACCCCTGTTGCTTTTCATTTTCGGCATAACTATTTCCTATTTATTTATTTACTTTTTTTCTTCTTTACAGTTGGAACAATAATAACGCTCATGTTTCTCCCTTCCATCTTAATAGGGACTTCCACTTTTGAATACTCTTCAGTTTTTTCAATAAATCTATTTAATAAATCTTCACCAAGTTCTTTATAGGCCATTTCTCTGCCTTTAAATTGAACTGTTGCTTTTACTTTATTACCGTCCTCTAAAAAATTTATTGCATGTTTTGTTTTAAACTCAAAATCGTGAACATCCGTATTAGGATGAAACCTGATCTCCTTTAATATCGAAACCACCTGATTTTTCTTCTGCAGCTTATCTCTTTTTTGTTGTTCATATCTAAATTTTCCATAATCAATAACTTTGCAAACCGGGGGTTTTGCTTGTGGGGCAATTTCCACAAGATCACTATCCTTTTCTCTTGCTAATCTTAACGCATCTTCTATTAAAAATACACCTAATTGCTTTCCATCTAAATCAATCACCCTTACATTCGGAGACTCAATTTCTTCGTTAATTCTAGTCTTGTCTTTTTGAGCGATGAAATACCTCTCTAATTTGTTGTAAAATCTTTGTTTTTAATTTGGTTTGTAATATTATCAATAAAATCTGATAAAGCAAAAGAACCCTGATCACCTTTTTTATGCTCACGAATTGAGATGTTTCCGGCTGTCTGTTCCTTTTCACCAAGGATAAGCATGTAGGGAACTTTGTTTGTTTCCCAATCACGAATTTTATAACCTATTTTTTCATTTCTCACATCAGTTTCAACCCTGATGTTATGTTTTTTTAACTCATCAGCAACTTTTTTTGCATAATCAATAAAATGCTCCGAAACAGGAATTACGGCAACCTGTACGGGAGCAAGCCAAACGGGGAATGCTCCGGCAAAATGTTCAATAAGAACTCCAAAAAATCTTTCTATGGAACCGAGCAATGCACGGTGAACCATAAACGGGCGATGTTCTTTTCCATCTTCGCCAATGTAACTCATATCGAAACGTTCTGGCAAATTAAAATCAAATTGCACAGTGCTCATTTGCCATTCTCGGTTAAGCGCATCTTTTATTTTTATGTCAATCTTTGGTCCGTAGAAAACACCCTCACCCTCATCAACAGTGAAATCAATCTTTTCTCTTACAAGAGCATTTCTTAATGATTCAGTTGCTTTGGTCCATAGTTCATCTTCACCGACTGCTTTTTCCGGTTTTGTTGAGAGATAGAAATTCATTTTTTCGAAACCAAAAGCTTTCCACATTTCTCGGGCAAACCTGATTACTTCAACAATTTCATCTTCTACTTGCTCGTGGGTACAAAAAATATGTGCATCATCCTGTGTAAATCCTCTTACTCTAAGCAATCCATGAAGTACGCCGCTTTTTTCGTACCGATACACAGTTCCCAGCTCAGCCCAGCGCATTGGAAGTTCGCGGTAAGAACGAAGATGAGATTTATACATAAGAATGTGAAAAGGACAATTCATCGGTTTAATGAAATAATCCTGCTCATCAACATCCATCCTGGAAAACATTCCCTCTTTATAAAAATCGAGGTGACCACTGGTTTCCCATAACCAGCTTTTGCCCATATGCGGAGAATATAAAATTTCGTATCCGCTATCGATGTGGGCTTTGCGCCAATAATCTTCAATCTCCAAACGAACTCTTGCACCTTTAGGATGCCAGTAAATAAGCCCGGCACCAGCTTCTTCGTGAATGCTGAAAAGATCCAGTTGTTTGCCAAGCTTTCGATGATCTCTTTTCTTTGCTTCTTCGATCATGTAGAGATGATCATCAAGCATTTTCTTTTTAGGGAAAGAAATACCATAAATTCTCTGGAGCTGTTTATTCTTCTCATCACCCCGCCAGTAGGAACCGGAGATGTTTAACAGCTTTATATATTTGATTTTACCGCTAGCAGGAAGATGCGGTCCGCGGCAAAGATCTGTAAAATTGCCTTCATTATAAATGCTGATTACTTCATCATTTTCATTCATTTCAGAAAGGAGTTCAAGTTTATACTGATCTCCTTTTTCTTTGAAGAATGAAATAGCAGATTCTTTAGATAACTCTTCTCTAATAAACGATTTGTTTTCCTTAGAGAGTTCAATCATCTTATCTTCTATCTTTTTCAGGTCCTCATCGTGCAGGGTTGAATTAATATCTATATCGTAATAAAATCCCGCATCTATTGCAGGACCAACACCAAATTTAGCTTCCGGGTAAATTTCCTGAACAGCATGAGCCATTAGATGCGAAGTTGAATGCCAGTAAACTTCTTTCCCTTCATTTTCATTAAAAGTTAAAAACTGAATCGTCACATCATCAGTTATCGGTCTGTAAAGATCATAAATCGAACCATTAACTTTTGCTGCTAAAGATTCCTTTGCCAGTCTGCCTGAGATAGATTCGGCTATACTGTAAGCAGTAATTCCGCTATCAAACTCTTTTTGGTTCCCATCCGGGAATGTAATTTTAATTTTATTCATAATTTCATAACACAAAAAAATCGGATTAAATCCGATAGTACTTCCTGCCTAAAACAGAGTGGGCTCTAGAGGATTCGAACCTCTGGCCTTCTGCACGTCAAGCAGACGCTCTAACCAACTGAGCTAAGAGCCCGTATTTTAATTCAGCTTTTGTACCGAGGGCCGGACTCGAACCGGCACGGGAACTAATTCCCACTGGATTTTAAGTCCAGTGCGTCTACCAATTCCGCCACCCCGGCAACATTAATTCTTCATTAATCTTATAAAGAATTATCCGTTAATTCTACTTTTTACAGCAGGAATTCACTTATTTCTAAAATATTCGATTTTAAGGGTGTAAATATAGATAATCAGTCTTCATTTTGCAAGAATCTGTTATTTAATCTAAAGCAAACTAGTTTTAGATAAATTATTCTTAAAGGGTTCTTTGTAACCAGTTGAACTATAAGTTTTTAACACTTAATTATCCTTGAAATTGCATCATATTCTCTCTGTTTTGATTTCAACGAATTTTACTAATAATTATTTCGTCTTTCTAAATTAGCCGACTAACAGATTTAGAGTTGCTAAAGAAACAATGCGGAAGTAAATTTATCATAATAAATTAAAATGTTACTTGCCTGGTTATTCATTAATAGGAGTAAATTTTGAAAAAGCAAAATTCAGGTGAAGAAAGCGCTGAATTAAAAAAATGGAAAGAGACTGTTTACAACAAGTTTATAGAAAAAAATCCTGAACGAAAAAAAGAATTTACAACCGTATCATTTTCACCGGTCGAGGAACTTTATCATCCGAAAAAAGCAGATAAAGAATATTATGAGCAAATCGGGTTTCCAGGTTCCTACCCTTTTACACGCGGAATAAGACCTTCAATGTACAGGGGACGATTCTGGACAATGAGGCAGTATGCAGGTTTTGGAACTGCAAAAGAATCAAATAATCGTTACAGGTATTTGCTTGAGCAAGGACAATCCGGTTTATCAGTCGCCTTCGATCTTCCAACTCAAATAGGATATGATAGTGATGACCCAATGGCTCATGGTGAAGTTGGTAAGGTTGGCGTTGCAATTGATACCCTTGCAGATATGGAAGTTCTTTTTGATCAAATTCCACTTGATAAAGTATCAACATCAATGACTATAAACGCTCCGGCATCTGTTCTGCTGGCAATGTATATCGCCGTTGCTGAAAAACAGGGAGTATCAAAAGACAAAATCAGCGGTACAATACAAAACGATATTTTAAAAGAATATATCGCCCGCGGTACTTACATTTTTCCACCAAAGCCATCAATGAGATTGGTTACAAATATTTTTGAATTTTGTACAAAGGAAGTTCCGCGATGGAATACAATTTCAATTTCAGGTTACCACATTCGTGAAGCAGGTTCTACTGCAGCTCAGGAAGTTGGATTTACAATAGCTAACGGAATTGCTTATGTTGAAGCGGCATTAAAAGCAGGATTAGATGTTGATCAATTTGCAAAGCGGTTATCTTTCTTTTTCAATGCTCATAATGATTTGCTTGAAGAAGTGGCAAAATACCGTGCAGCAAGACGGCTCTGGGCAAAGATTATGAAAGAAAGATTTAAAGCAAAAGATCCGAATTCAATGATGCTCAGGTTTCATACACAAACTGCAGGATCAACATTAACTGCACAGCAAGTTGATAACAATATCGCACGTGTTACAATTCAAACTTTAGCCGCTGTGCTTGGTGGAACGCAAAGCTTACATACTAATTCAAGAGATGAAGCGTTGGCTCTTCCTGCCGAAGATTCGGTTAGGATTGCATTGCGCACACAGCAAATTGTTGCAGAAGAAAGTGGTGTAACAAACACTGCCGATCCCCTTGCAGGTTCATATTTTATTGAATCTATGACCGACAGGATTGAAGAGGAAGCAATGAATTATATAAAAAAAATTGATGACCTTGGGGGGATGATCGAAGCAATAAATTCCGGTTTTGTTCAAACTGAAATTCAAAAAGCTGCATATAAATATGAATTAGAGATTGAAGCAAATGAACGGATTATAGTTGGTGTAAATAAATACCAGGTTGAAGAATCGCAGCCGGAAAATCTTTTAAAGATCGATATGAATGTTCAGAAAGAACAGGTTGATATTCTAAGTAAAATAAAATCGGAGAGAAATAATGAAGCGGTAAATAAATCATTATCCGAATTGAAAAGTGCAGCTGAAGGTGATGATAATCTTATGCCTTTTATTGTTAACACCGTAAGAGAGTATGCAAGCATTGGTGAAATATGCAATACTTTAAGAGAAGTATTCGGGGAATATAAGGAACAGGTAACAATATAATTTTTATAATTAATTTTTTGCAAAGGATTCCAGATGGAGTTAACTAAAATTGAACATATAGGAATAGCTGTAAAGAATCTAGATGAATCTATTAAGTTTTATGAAGATATACTTGGACTTAAATGTTACAAGATTGAAGAAGTAAAAGACCAAAAAGTTAAAACAGCATTCTTCCAGGTTGGGCAGACAAAAATTGAATTACTGGAATCCACCGATCCCGAAGGACCAATTGGAAAGTTTATTCAGAAAAAAGGTGAAGGAATGCATCACATCGCTTTTGCAGTAAATGATATAAATTCATCTCTTGAAGAATTGAAAAAGAATAACATCAAGCTAATTGATGAGACAACCCGCAAGGGAGCAGAAGATCTTGATATTGCTTTTCTTCATCCAAAATCTGCTAATGGTGTGCTTATTGAACTTTGCACAAATGTAAAAGAATAAGTAGCAAAACTTCTAAATTTACCTATCAGAAGTACCTAATAAGAAATAATCATTCAGATATTATCAATTAGAAGCCTATATTAGCATCCTTGAACGGCATACTTTTTGTTTTATTCTTAAAATCTATAATATTGATAAATTATGTAACAATTTGAACTTAACGTTGCTACACATTAATTTAGTTGAGAAATTAATTGAATTATTTGCATCCCACTATTTAACCGAATTGGGGCTAAAATGAACTTTAAAATATCTTTTACTGCTCTTCTTTTATTAAGCATAATCATTTCAATTGTAGTTCTTTACTCTCCAAATATGAGTGCACAGGAAGAGGATGAACCGATACTATACTACCAGATGGAACCATTGGATGACAGTCTTTTTATTTTAATCCAGGAAGAATTATTTATAGATCCACCCGATCCAAAAGCAGAAATTATTGTTGATATAAGGGATAATAATAACCAGACAATTTCAATAAGAGGATCGCTTTACCCTTTTCTTGCAGTTAAACCGGAAACCCGGGCAAGAATTATAACTTATCCATTTAAAATTAATCTTGAAGAGACCGTTCATTACGGATCTATATTCAGCAGGGTTATAGAAAGAATGAGATTTAAAAAGATCCTGGATCCGCCTTCCGTATATCAAATTTCACCCGGGCTGGGTTATATAAATCCTTACGTGCAGATTTTTGGAGGTGAAAGATTTGGAGTAGCAATAAAAAACGATATCGGTATCTCAGTCGGTTTTGGAACTCCATATTCTGGTGCATTAGAAACAAATTTTGCCGAAGTTAATTTTCATATACTTGGTGCCAGAGGTGGCATATTTACTTCAATAGATGCGGTAACTGAGAGGAAAGATGTTAATAATCATAACAACCTGTTTGTTACTACGGGATTCCAGATAGCTTACGTAATACCATTTGGTAATTTTTTCGAAGTAGGATATTTAAAAACTTCTGAAGATTTTACTGAAACACAGAAGCGCAAATATTTACTTAGAACTGTAAATAAAGATAATATTGTTTTAAACCCGGACGGAACAATAAAGTACCAGCCATACCTTCTGCAGGGTTCTTTTATAAACTGGGAGTTCAGGTACCCGGTTAAGTTTCTTGGTTCCCCAAGGAGCAAAGTTTACGTTGCAAAATTTATAGATGAACTGCATATAGGTTTTACAGGCAGGGAGCTGACTGTAGCCGGCAGTGTATTTGATTTCCGCTTCGATGCAATGGTAAGCAGTCCAATCAGGCAGCCGGCATACATTATAGATATAATAATCCAGAAAATATTTCAGGGGTGGGGTGCCAGTGCGCTTGCTATTGGTCCAAGTGCCATATTTTCGAATACTAAAAGCGGAAGTTTTGGAGTCACTTCAATCTTTTTTAATTTTAGAGTGAAAGTAGGAACATCGTTTATAATTGAATGTTCTGAGTGTCGTTAGGCATAGTTAGGTGTTATGAGTTCTGTGTCACTATGATCTGTATTCAATTTTTGATGTTCTTAGTTCGTAGTCCGTAGTTATAAGTTCAAAGTTCTGAATCTTACCCAATTTAATTTTCTAATTATTCTTAGATAAAACATTTAATTGTATAATTTTAAGTAAATTTATATACAGTAAATTTTAACAGGAAAAATTATCTAAAATGAAAAACTTTGCTATAACAGGGGTTGCCGGGTATGTTGCGCCAAGACATTTGCAGGCAATTAAAGATACCGGGAACAAGTTAGTCGCTGCAGTAGATCCGCACGACTCGGTTGGGGTACTTGATAGATATTTTAATGACGTAAGTTTTTTTACTGAATTCGAAAGATTCGACAGGCACCTTGAAAACTCTTAAGCGAAATGTTCCAGGTGAAAAGATAGACTACCTTTCAATCTGCTCTCCTAATAATTTGCATGATGCACACATACGGCTTGCATTGCGATTAGGTGCTAATGCTATTTGTGAAAAGCCGCTGGTAATTAATCCGTGGAATCTTGATGTGCTTAAAGAACTTGAAGAGGAAAGTGCTTCCAAAGTATATACAGTTCTTCAGCTAAGACTCCTCCCTTCCCTTATAAAACTGAAGAAAGAATTATCGGCAAAAAAGAATTCAAAGAAATATGATGTGGAATTAACATACATCACTCCGCGTGGATTGTGGTATTCATACTCCTGGAAAGGAAACCCGGAACGTTCCGGTGGTGTAAGTACAAATATCGGTATACACTTTTTCGATCTGCTATTGTGGTTGTTTGGCAGTGAACAAAAATGCGAAGTGCATATCTTTAATTCCAGCCGTGCCGGTGGATTTATTGAATTGGAAAATGCAAATATAAAATGGTTTCTTTCCCTGGATAAAAATGATATACCTGCTCATGCAAAAGAAAGCAATTCAACTTTCCGTTCTATTACGGTTGATAATGAAGAAATTGAATTCAGTAAGGGCTTTACCGATTTGCATACAAGGGTTTACGAAAATATTCTTGATGGAAACGGGTATGGAATTGAAGATGCGCGTGCATCAATAGAGCTCGCTTATAAAATCAGGAATGCTGCTCCAGGCAATAATTATGATTACCTTCATCCTATCGTAAAAAAATTACTCAATAAATAAGCAAGTTAAAATTAGCGGAGAATTACATGAGCTTTTACAAGCATGAATCAGCATACGTAGATGAAAAAACTGAAATTGGAGATGGCACAAAGATCTGGCATTTCAGTCATGTTCAGAGCGGTGCAAAAATTGGGAGTAACTGTGTGCTTGGGCAGAATGTAAACATTGGTAACAACGTGGTGGTTGGTAATTTTTGTAAGATTCAGAATAATGTTTCAGTATATGAAGGGGTAACTTTAGAAGATTATGTTTTTTGCGGACCCTCGATGGTTTTTACAAACGTATTGGATCCGCGATGTAAGTACCCGCAAGCTGGCTCTCAATTTTATGTTAAAACCTTAGTTAAAGAAGGTGCATCGATCGGTGCTAATGCTACAATCATCTGTGGAAACACACTTGGTAAGCATTGCTTTATTGGTGCAGGTGCTTTAGTTACAAAAGATGTTCCCGATTATGCTTTAGTTATTGGCAATCCTGCAAAGATTATTGGCTGGGTTAGCGAAGCGGTAAAAGATTAAATTTTGATAAGGATGGTTACGCGAAAAATCGAATAAAAGTATACTTAAAGATAAAGTGGAAGTTAAAGTTCTTAGTGCTTGGTGCTTAGTTTTGCTGTTTAATATTTATGAATCCCCTATAAATCTTAGATTATAATTTCCATAGAGTATTGTGCTCTTTTTGATATATTTTGATCAAGAGCTATATATAAAGATTGAACTCCGATGCTGATCGTAGCATAATTAAGAAAGTTAGCAAAAGATTATTGTACCCTTCAAATCCTCAGCATATTGCCATTATTGAAATTGAAGCTCTTGATTGATCTTTAATCCATAGTCTTTTCTAAATTTCAGTTGAGTATTTTATAAACTTGATTGGTTATCCTGTAATTCCAGTTCAATATCTTCAACTTAATTTCATTGAGATACTTTTATAATAACCACGAACAGAACAGCACAAGGATTAAGTTTTCCGGTGATAGTAATAATAGTATTTATAATAGAACCGTTAAAACTAAAATTATTAATACAGAACCAAGGAAGTGAGTATTCTCCCTTTTAATTAAATCCACAGAGCGTTTCATCAGGTCAATCTCGGTTGTTTCTGAAGAGACAACAAGCACTGTACCATCAACCATATTTGATAATATTTCAGAATCTGCAACAGCAATTATTGGGGGAGAATCTATTATCACCAGGTCATACTTATCGCGCATAATTACTTAAGGAAGTCTCTCATCTCCTTTGAATCAAGCATTTCCGCCGGGTTGGGCGGGATAGTACCGGCAGTAATGTAATCTAAGTTTTCCAGGTCGCTTTCTTTTATTATCTCATTTAATTCTGCATTGCCGGTTAAGTAATCGATCATTCCCGGTGTACGTGGAGAGTTAAAAATTTTATGAACAGCAGGTTTTCTTAAATCACAATCAATTAAAAGAGTTTTTTTCTTCGACTGTGCAAAGCTTCCTGCAAGGTTAACGGAGATAGTGGTCTTCCCTTCCTGCGGTGCAGAAGAAGTAATTAAGATTGTTTTTAAAGTTTCTTTTCTAACTGTAGAAAATTGTATCCTTGTTCTTAACGCCCTGAATGCTTCGCTCGGCATTGAATCCGGCTGCTTGCTAACAATAAACTGGAATTCATCATGCCCATTTGATTTTAAACCTTCAATGTTTGGTACCCACGCCAATACATTAATATTTTTCTGTTCAATATCATCCGGAGTTTTCACTGTGTCATCAAAGTAATTTTTTATAAACACAAAACCGATTGCAATTCCAATTCCAAGGACTAAGCCAATCAGAATGATCATCGTTCTGTTTGGTTTTGATGGGGAGCCAGGGATTCTTGCTTCATCAATTACCATTACGTTTCCCGGCTGAGATTGTTCGTTTATCAATGCTTCCTGGAATCTCTCCTCAACAAGCAGGTAAAGCTTTTCCAGCGCTGCAGCATTCCTTTTAAGACGAGCCAGTTCTATCGCATTTTTCGGAAGTTTCTTAAAACGTGCTTCGTAACTTTTTACAATTTTATCCAGTTCTTTAATTGATGTCTGCAGCGACTGGTTCCTTACTTCTTCCTCAATTATTTTCTGTGTCAACCCCTTTACTTCTTCAGGACTGCTGGCAAAAATACCTGCCTTCAATACTTCGAGTTCACTATCCAGCCCTTTCTGCATATCATTAATTTTATTATCATACTCCCGAATAACAGCAGAGTTTTCCGAAAGACTGTTATCTTTACTCATAGCAATCCCGCGGTTAATTTGCAGCTTAACTATTTCATCCTGTATTGCTTTTATATATGTCTGGGAAGAAAGAGATTTTAAATAATCAGCCATCCTTGGATTCTGCTTTGTAAGCTCACTTCTTAAATTTTCCAGTACTTTATTCGAAGCCATTAAATCAACCTGCGTAGCATTCTTTTGGGCTTCAAAATCTGAAAGTAGAGCTATTAAGGTATTCGCTCTTTCATCAAGAGCTATCAATCCTCCCCTCTCCTGGAAACCTCGTAAAATCTCTTCCGCTTCATTAAGCTCTGTAGATTTCTCAACTCTCTGTTCCGATAAGAAATTTTTAATCAGGGTAAGCTGGTTCCTGTTGATATCAAGGTTTGACTGTTTATACTGCTGTGCATACAAATTTGCTATCAGTGCAGCTTCATAAGGTGATGGAGATGTAGCTGTAATTTCAACCATATCCAGTCCCCTTTTCTGATCGATCGTTACGGATTGATAATGTTGAAATCAGTGAAGTGATAGGTTTCAAATTAACACCTGAACCCTGCTCCTTCAATCCCTGGTCAACTAAAACATAATACCGTTCTTTATCAGGGTCCCTGTAAAAACTGTCTGATAAAGCAAGAGCAACCATTTCCCTGGTTCTGTAGGATTGTAATATTTCAATTTCATTGGCAATAAACCTGTCATTCCCCCAATCAACAAATTCAGGCATCATAGGTGAAGTTAAAACACCCCCGCCCTGAGGGCGTGACAGTTTTATAGAAGTGGTTGAGCTGTAAATAATCTATTGCATAAAAGGCATATAAAACCGCAACTGCTAAACCGGCAAGAGATATAAGAAGAACAGGCAGCCAGTTATTCCTTATTAATCTTATGTAATCTTTAAGTGTATTTGTATCTTCCAGATCGGAATTACCAAAACCGCCGGCTGTATTATCGTATTTAAAACCGTT
>CAVXUA010000017.1:0-80558 GCA_963764825.1 uncultured Ignavibacteriales bacterium
AATGAAAATTTTGGATGGGTATTTTCTTTGATTTCGGAGCCAACTGGCGGAATTGAACCGCCGACCTACTCATTACGAATGAGTTGCTCTACCAGCTGAGCTAAGTTGGCTTTACTAAAAACCAGGGAGTTAACCAGTAAAGAAAATTACCTTACTTTCTTTTTATGTCTGTTCTTCCTTAATCTTTTTTTCCGTTTATGCGTAGACATTTTATGGCGTTTTCTCTTTTTTCCACAGGACATGTATTTCTCCTATTTTAATTATTTTAATGTGAATTCAATAAATCTTGTGCTCTTTTACCCACATCAGAATTCGGGTTAATCTCTATTGCTTTTCTAAGCCATTCTCTAGCAATCTTCTATATTACCAGCATTTAAATTTACAACTCCTAAGTTAAGATGCCCAATTTGGTGAGTTGGGTTAATTTCCAGTGCTTTTTCCATCTCCTTAATTGCATTATCATTATCCTGAAAGACTAAAATAACAAACTCCCATATCAATTCTTGCATCAGGATCTGAAGGATTAACCTCCAGGTATTTTTTATAATTAGTAATTGCTTTTTCAAACATACCAGCATCCTGCTGCAAATTTGCCAGCGTAAGTAACGAGGAAAGATCCGCAGGATTGTTAGCAACTATTTGTTCAAGATTGTTAATTTCTGAAAGATTATTAAGGTTGATACCGGAATTAGTGTTAAGGCGTGTATTATTTGTCCGCACCTCCGCTTTATCGAGCACTCCCGTAGTAAGTAAAATTATCACAACAAAAATTCCAACTGTAGAAATTATTAGTAATAATTTTTTAGAATCAAAATCATTCTTTCCTTTAATTCTTTTTGAATCTTTTGGTTTTTGCCTTTATCGCTCTTTACTTTTTTCCGATTGAGTGGGCTTAGAAGGTTTTTGATAAGGAGGTTTACTTTCTATTATTAACCGTTATCGACTTCTCCTTTTTAATTCCGTGCAGTTTAACACCACACCCATCACAATTTTTATTTTTTAATAGGATTTTCCTCACCGCAATTACTGCATACAATATACTGGTAGTGTAAGTTTCAATTTTCTCTTCGGAAGAGGAAGATTGAGTTACTTGTGTTCCGCACTCAGGGCAGAACTTCATCTCTCTTTCAAATTCATAACTGCATTTAGTACATTGTCTTTGCATTAATTACCAGATCCTTTTTCTTTTTCCATCATTCCCTGGTTTACAAGTTCTTTAAAATCCTTGGAAAATTTGAAAGTTGGGACATAATGTTCAGGGCACAAAAACCTGTTCGCCGGTTTTAGGGTTTCTCGCCTGCCTGGCATTCTTTTTCTTAACACGGTAACTTCCAAAACCGCGAATCTCTATCCCTCTTCCTTCTTTGAGAGCTTCAATAACGGTTTTGAAAAATCCTTCAATTATTGCTTCAGTTTCTAATTTAGTTAATCCGGTTCCGGCTGCAACTTTATCAACAATATCAGCCTTAGTCATAATTTCACCTTTTCAAATTTTATTAAAATTTTAAAATGCTCTCAAAATTAGCTGGTAAAGTTATCAAACTTAAGCTGTAAAGTCAATAAAAAAAAGAGGTTACAGCTACTAATACTAACCTTTTCCAGAAAGAATTGGATAAGGTTTTTTATTCAATCAATAATTTATTTATTTTCATTTCTCAAAGTGATAAATTTTCTCAGGATGGCCTGAATTTGTTACTAAAATGGCTGGTTTTCTAAATACTTGCCGCTGGTACAATATTTGGCATTTTAACTAAATACATACTATAAAGATTTCTGACATGGAACTCCCCGAAATAATTGGCTCTACAATTTTACTTTTTTCAACCGTAATTATTTTACTGTTTACCTTTTCATATGTCATTTGCAAACTAAAAAACCAAACACGGCTGCAACCGGATTTCAACAAGATTCCGAGAAAACCTGCTAAATCGGAGCAGATTAAAGTTGAAGATTTGGAAAAGATCAATTAAGCAAACCTGTTTTTGGTAGCGTAGATGATAGGGTACAGTTTAGCCAACCTAAAGTTGCTAACCGTTTCGAAATTGTAAATAAAAATTTGCAAATAAAAAACAAAGCATTTGAAGAACGCAACTTTAATTAATTCGCATCCGCTATAAATATTCCTTCAATTCATTTCAATTAAATTTCAGATAAATTCTATTGTAATTTATCTCACACTATATTTTAAATATTTTCCATTTAAATATTATTTGTTTTACATTAAGATAATGCAATATTAAAATGAAAAGAAAAACTCTACATATTAAGAATATGGTATGCAACCGCTGTATAAAAGTTGTTAAAGAAGAAATGGAGAAATTAAATTACCGCGTTGAGAAAATTGAACTTGGGGAGGTTGTGATATCAAGTGATAAAGACAAATTTAACCTGGAAAAAATTAAAATAGCACTTGAAGAAAATGGGTTCGAATTATTTGACAGCAGGAACGCTAATATTATTGAGAGCATTAAAATATTGATAATCAATTCAATTCATCACCAGTCGATCGAAAGTTTTTCTGATATTAACCTCAGTAATGAAATAGTAAATGAAACAGGATTGAGTTATCAATACGTGAGTTCCCTGTTTTCTGCTACAGAAGGAATAACAATTGAAAAATTCATCATAAGCCAAAAAATAGAAAAGGTTAAAGAATTGATTGTGTATGATGAACTAACCCTGAGTGAAATGGCATACAACCTTGGTTACAGCAGTGTCCAGCATCTTTCTAACCAGTTTAAAAAAATAACCGGCTTAACACCAACCTATTTTAAGCGATTAAAAAAGAAGAAAAGAAAACCCCTTGATAAAATTAGCCGATCTTAAAATTTTATAACTCTTTCCTGATTTATTATAACACATCTTCTATATTCAAACTCTATTTTTGTACCGGATTTTAAAATATTAATTAAAGGAAAACCAGAATGGAAAAAACATTCAATATAGATGGGATGTCGTGTGGTCACTGCGTGATGGCAGTTGAAAAAGAGCTGGGCAAACTAGAAATCGAAAGAAAAAGTTGAAATTGGTTCTGCGAAGGTAAGTTTCGATTTAGAAATAGTAAGTGAAGAAAATATTAAAGATGCAATTGAAGAAGCCGGATACAAAGTAATCGAAATAAAATAAACTAGTTCGTTGATAGACAAGATGAAAAACAAAGTTATAGTTGATAAAATTTCTCTTCCGGTTGAAGGAATGACCTGTGCAAGCTGTGTTGCGCGTGTTGAAAAATCAATTGCAAAGATTGAAGGTGTAACAGATGTGGCAGTAAATCTTGCAACTGAAAAAGTCAACTTTTAATATTGATAGGAGCAAAACAGGAATAGATGAAATAAAAAAGTTGTTGAAGAAGCAGGATATAAAATTGATCTTTCATCTTTTGATGAAAATAAAAATTCCACAAACGCAGATGAAGAATCCGAAAATAATTTGAATTATGATCTAAAACTTAAAGAAAGATTTTCTTTTCGCTTTAATTCTAACCATCCCTATTTTCATACTAAGTATGAGCCAAATGTTTGAAGGAGTTCAGAGAGCAAATTCCTTTTACCGATTTCCAGTTAAATAAAATTCTTCTCATACTAACCACTCCCGTTATTTTTATTTCCGGTAAAAGATTTTTTAAAATATTCTGGAATAATTTAAAACACTTTACCGCTGATATGAATTCGCTTGTAGCTGTTGGCACAGGCGCTGCATTTTCATTTAGTGTTTTAATTACTCTCTTCCCGGAACTTGTCTTAAAAGCCGGCGAAATCCCTCATGTTTATTTTGATACAACAGTTGTGATAATAACATTAATCTTAATGGGTAAATGGCTCGAATCCAGGGCTAAAACAAAAACGGGCACAGCTGTTAAAAAATTAATTGACCTGAAACCTAAGACTGCGTTAATCAAAACCGTCGATGGAGAGAAAGCAATTAATGTAAATGAATTGAAGAAAGGTGATATTGTAATTGTAAAACCCGGTGAGAAAATTCCTGCGGATGGAAAAATAATATTAGGTTATTCTTCAGTTGATGAATCAATGCTTACTGGAGAGAGTTTTCCAGAGGAGAAAACTGAAGGTGATAAAATAATTGGCGGTACAATAAATAAATCGGGCTCATTTGAGTTTGAAGTTACTGCAACAGGCATAGATTCAGTTCTAGGAAAAATAATTACTCTTGTTGAAGAAGCCCAGGGCTCAAAAGCGCCGATACAAAAATTGGCTGATAAAGTTGCTGCGGTATTTGTACCAATCGTTATTGTTATTGCTGTTATTACATTTATGGTATGGTTTATAGTTGGAGGAGATGATGCGTTTACAAAAGCACTCATTAATTTTGTTGCAGTGCTTATCATTGCTTGCCCCTGCGCTATGGGTTTGGCAACTCCCACTGCTTTAATCGTTGGAATAGGTAAAGGTGCTGAAAATGGGATATTAATTAAAGACGGTGAGCATTTGGAATTAGCGCACAAAATAAGTACAATTTTATTCGATAAAACGGGAACGATTACTGAAGGTAAACCTATTGTAAGTAAGGTGGTTTCGAATGGTTATGATGAAAATGAATTAATAAAATTTGTCGCTTCACTGGAAAAAAGATCAGAACATCCGCTTGCTCAGGCAATAGTAAATTATGCAAAATCTAAAACTATTTCCATAACTGATCCCGAGAAATTTGAAAGCATAACCGGTTTTGGATTGACAGGTATAGTTGAAAACAAAAAAATAATTATAGGGAATAAAAATTTTCTTTCTAATTATAATATAACTTCAAATGATTTTGAGGAAAATGCTGATCAATTTTCTTCGGAAGGAAAAACAGTTGTACATGTTGCAATAGATGGTAAATCATCAGGTATAATTGCAATTGAAGATCCAATTAAAAATACCTCGGCTGAAGCAATTAAAGAATTAAAAAGGTTGAACATAAAAACAATTATGATTACCGGGGATAACAAATGCAATGCGGAACACATTGCAAAGCAGTTGGGAATAGATGATTTTGAAGCAGAAGTTCTACCTGAAGATAAAGCAAACATTGTTGCGAAGTATCAAAGACAGGGTGAAATAGTTGCAATGGTAGGAGATGGTATAAACGATGCACCAGCACTTGCACAAGCAGATGTAGGAATTGCTATTGGCACCGGAACTGATGTAGCAATTGAAACAGGTGATATCGTTTTAATTAAAGGTGATTTAATGGGAGTTGCCAAAGCAATTAAATTATCCAAAGCAACAATCAGAACAATTAAACAAAATCTTTTCTGGGCTTTTATTTATAATACAGTGGGTATTCCGTTAGCAGCTATAGGATGGCTTAATCCTATGTTTGCTGCATTGGCAATGGCATTCAGTTCTGTGTCAGTTGTTACAAATTCCCTCAGATTAAAGAAACTAAAACTTTAGAAACCGTAGAATGAATTAATAATGAACATTACAAACATTTATATACGTTTGGATTCGCACCAAGATTAAGTGTAAATGTTCCAAACTCCTGGTCAGTATCAGTGATGGTCACTTTCAATGTCATTACTTTCCCTTCAATAGATCCTTGATATAAAGCTGGATGCTCGTCAGGAATTTCATCAATTCGAATTGGTCCGCCATGTTCAAATACATGCACACCAACCACTTCAAACTCACCGTTTTCATCAATAATGATCGCCTCATCAATTGTGCCGTGTGCGCAATCATAATCAATGGTTGCGCTGCTATCGGAAATGACAATACCAATATGATCTCCTCCCCACACGCCAATTAGATCAGTCTGGCAATTACTTCCTGCACATCCACCGAAAGAGATTAAAAAGAATAAAATAATAATTCCTGCACTTGATAGTTTCATTTCTCTTCCTTTAAATTTTTAATAGTATTAAGAACTAGCTAATTTTATTAGATCCCATAACGAAATTTCAATTAAACCTGACCGGGAGAAGTTGAAACAGTTTTACTTCTCTCAATTGATTGTAGAGCAAGGTATTTTTCACCAAATTTCTTCATATTGTCGAGTTCAGTATCAAATTGATCGAAATGGCGTTCTTCATCTGCCACTAACTCTTCAAATATTTTTTTGGATGCAGAATCGGCATTAGCGGAACATTCATTTGCCCAAACGTTATAATCTCGCGCACTTTCTTCTTCCATATTTGCGCCACATTGCACCATCTCTTTTGGTTCCTTAATTTTCTGAACTTCGCCGCCAACTTTCATTTCCACTTCACCTTTAAGAAAAAGAATTCTTTCTGCCAACCGTTCAACGTGCATCATCTCTTCAATGGCAGTCTTCTTAAATAATCCTGCTAAAAGATCATAACCCTGATCATCACATTGAAAATGGAAATACATATACTGGTGGATAGCCAGCATTTCATCAGCTATTGCTTTATTTAATAAATCTATGCTTTTTTCGTGCATTATTTTTTCTCCTGTAGTTTTATAACATGCAAATTAGTCTTACTAAAATATGAAAAAGGGAATCAGTATTAAAGAGAAAACCAGCAGGTATATAATCTATCAGACTATTTTTTCGGTAGTCGTTCCAGGTAAGAACTTTCACTTAAAATTGCGAAAGCATCTTTTTCACAAAGTTCTTCAAGCGTCAGGCAATTCATATAACTCATTGTGCTTTTTAAGCCGTCAGAAATTCCATCAATTACACTTTGCACTACACCTTTATATGGCACCATTGTTTCTTCACCTTCAATAAATTCGTTCTTCATCTTTACACCAAACGAAGCAGAGCCGCGGTATTTTTTCCAGAGTTGATCATCGTACTTAATTACTTCGCCGGGAGTCTCTCTCGTTCCTGCAAGCAGTCTTCCAAGCATCACTGCATCTGCACCAACCGCAATTGCTTTTGCTGCATCTCCGGAACCTTTAATTCCACCATCTGCAATAATTTTAATTTTTAGATTATCTTTTTTTCTCGCAAAAAATACATTCAAAAGAGATGATACCTGCCCGATCCCAATTCCCGTTTGGATACTTGTAGTACAAACGCTTCCGCTTCCAATACCAACTCTAACAGCATCTGCTCCTGAGTCTTCAAGCTGCTTAAGAGATGCACCGTGAGCAATATTACCTACTATTACTTTTGTATTAAAATTCTTCTTTATTTCTTCAGTTTTCTTTAGCACTTCCAGGTTATTAGCATTAGCAGTATCGATGCAAATTAAGTAATTACCCTCTGCAAGTTTTTCAATCAAATCCATAGATGAATTTAAAGCGATTGATACTGCTTTAATTTGATGATCTTCCTGCTGGTTTTTTAAGATTTCTTTAAGAGAAGAATCAAATCGGTTTAAAATTCCAAGGCAGCTAAGTTTGGATAATTCTTTAACCATTTCTATTCCAGTTACACTTTCCATTGGACTTGATAAAACGGGTAATGCAAGTTTTTCCCCAAGAAATTCGCAAGAAGTGTCTGCTTCCCTTCTTGATTTAATTCGGGAAACTTCTGTAGGAATAAGACTTATATCATCATAAGTAAGAGATTGCTGGTATTCATTTAAAGTTTTTTTAGTATGTATTTTCATTAGTTACTCTTTAGGTTTAAGCTTTATAAAAGTTCTTCAATCTCATCAAGAATTTTGTTCATCTTTTCTGATACTGCATTAACAGGATCGGCGGAGTTCATATCTACCCCTGCAGCGTTAAGAATATTTATAGGATAATCTGAACTTCCTGCCTTTAAAAAATTAATATACTTTTGAATAGCATCAGTTCCTTCGGTTTTAACTTTTTTTGCAAGAACCTCAGAGGCAGCAAAACCGGTTGCATACTGGAAAACGTAAAAGTTATAATAAAAATGAGGAATACGTGCCCAGGTATATTCTTCCTTTTTAAGAACAACCATTTCAGGTCCCCAATATTTTTGATAAACCTCTTTGTAAAGTTTACAAAGAGAATCAGCAGTTAGGGCTTCACCATTCTCAGTTTTTTCGTAAACAATCATCTCATACTCTGCGAACATAACCTGCCTGTAAAAAGTTGCGGTAATATTGTTCAGGTATTTTTCAAGCAGGAATAATTTTTCTTCTTTAGATTTGGCATTTTCTATAAGATAATCGAGTAACAAAGATTCATTAAAAGTAGAAGCGACTTCGGCAAGAAAGATGGAATAATTTGCATAAGGAAACGGCTGGGTATTCCCGGTATAATATGAATGCATATTGTGACCCATCTCGTGAGTAAGTGTAAACAGGTCACTCAAAAGATCTGTCCAGTTAAGCAGTACATAAGGATGAACTCCGTAAGTTGTACCGGATGAATATGCACCGCTTTTTTTAGCTTGAGTTTCGTAAACATCAATCCACCTGTTTTCAAATGCTGTTTTTAATGATGTAAGATAATCATCGCCCATTATTTGTAATGAATCCAACACAATTTTTACTGCTTCATCGTAAGGATATTTTTTTTCTTTTACATTGTTAAAAACAGTTACGTAAACATCATAAGAGTGAAGTTCATCTATGCCGAGTAGTTTTTTCTTCAAACCAGCCCACCTGTGTAATGGAGCAAAATTCTGGTTAACAGATTCAACTAGCTTATCGTAAACAGTTAACGGTATATTGTTTTTATCCAGGGCAGCAGCTCTTGCCGAATCATATTTTCTTGAGTTAGCATAAAAGATATTTGTCTTAAGAGCACCGGTGAACAATGTTGAAAATGTATTACTGTAATCTTTGTATGCATTAAGGTAGCCTTTATAAGCTCTTTCCCTATAGCCGCGGTCTTTAGAGTAAATTGCAGAATAAAACTTTGCATGCGATACAACAGTTTTATTTCCCTCATCATCAATAACTTCCGGTAGTTTAAGATCTGCATTAGTAAACATTGAGTAAGTGTTGTAGGGCGTTTGAGATATATCACCTGATAGTGCTAGTATCTGCTCTTCAGATTTTGAAAGTGTATGAGCTTTAGTTCTAAGCAAATCTTTTATGGCATGTTCATAAACCTGCAGCTCTTTTTTAGAGTTTATCATCTTCAATAGTTTTTCATCAGGAATATTTAGCAACTCAGGATTTATAAAAGAGCTTGCAGCGTTAACTTTCGAGTAGAGCGTCTTAATCCTGTCATCCATTGCCTGGTAAGTGCTTATACGCATATCACTATCTTTGGCAAGCATAGCATACAGGTATAGTCTTTCAATTTTAATTCCTACCGCATCGTTATAAGAAAAACACTTTTCAAGTATATCAGCAGATTCGTGAAGTTTTCCTTCAAAATTCCTATAACCTTCAACCTGTTTTTCAACCCACGTAAAATCGTTTTCCCATTCATCATCGCTTTTATAAATATCACCAAGGTTCCATTTATACTTTTCATCAATTTCTTTGCGAACGGGAATCGAAGCAGTTCCGCCGGTATGATTGAATAACTTATTATCTGTTAAATTTATTGACATAATTCTTTAAACCCCCAAACGCTATAGTTTAATTATTTATGGATAAAATATTTGGCAGGGCAAAATAATCAAAATAATTATTTCTTGCCTAAAAAAATTCATTCTCTAGTTTTTTAATGTTAAAATGCCTGGGAGAGTTGAACCTTCAGTTTTCCGGTAAGTTCCTGCAATTGTATATTAATAGTGTTGGGTAAATAGCCATTTATAACTTCTGTATAGAGATTAACCTCATTATTTACATAATATCGGAATCTTTCAACGTCGTTAAAATCCCTCACACTTACATTTACGTTACCTGATTCATGATCAATTAGCGTAACTGAAATACGGGCAAGAGTGGTATTAAATGAAGCGAAGGCAGAAATGTTTATCGAAAGATTTTTAGCATTAATTACGAGAGTATAAGAATTACGCGAGTTTACCTGAACAGGTTCATTTACATTGCCAGCAATCTCATCAGGATGAATTATATCTTCCCTGCAAGAAATTAGCAGGATTATTAGGGAAAATATAAAAACTAATCTATTCAGAACTTCCTCCTTAAACGAACTGTTGTCTAAAATCGCGTTAATTAAAGTCACAATTGTTGAATTGAATTAACCAGATTTTAGAGAAAAAAAAGATGATTGATAGGTAAAATTTAATGCCAGAATAAAAGCGTTTAAGTTACATCTTCAAGGATTGCTCTTGATGCAGTAAATTTTCCGGGGTATTTTTCAACGTGTTCCATTTGCAATCGGGGTGCTTCATTTCTTGCATATTCCTCATACTTTTCCATTGAGTGGGTAGTGTATCGCACAACATAAGTAGTTTCATCGGGCATGCCCGCAGGTACAAGTATTTTAAACATCTTCCAGGAATTGAAATGATTTGTCTTCATTATATCTGGAATATGTTTTTCTTTCATCCATATAACCCATTCGAGTTCAACATCCTTTTTAATGTTAAGTGTAACGTTATAAATAATCATAAAGCATTTTTTGTTTGAAGTTAATATAAGTTTATCATTCAGTTATAGCCCAGCCGGGAAAAGTTCCCAGGTCAAAAACCAATTCTCCTACAAAATAGACAATAAGAGTAACAATAATAACACCAAGAATATTCAGTGCAAAACCTGCTTTAACCATTTCTGTGACTTTTATCCTGCTGCTTGCAAAAATTATTGTGTTTGGAGGTGTTGCAACAGGTAGCATAAATGCCATCGATGCTGAAAGCGTTGCGGTTAGCATGAGCAGTAAAGGATTCATCCCCATTGCTATTGCAACCGAAGCAAGTATTGGCAAAATCATTTGTGTTGTAGCAGTGTTTGAAGTAAGTTCGGTTAAAAAGCTGATTGTAGCAGCGGTAGCCATAATAATAAATATATGTGATAGCGATTTCATTCCAGTTAATTGTTCCCCAATAAATGTTGAAAGCCCTGTATTTGAAAATCCATTTGCCAAAGCAAACCCTCCGCCAAAAAGAAGTATAATTCCCCAGGGAATTTTAGAGAATACCTTATTATCCAGCAAAGTTGTATTTTCTTTTTTAGAAGGAATTAAAAATAATATAAATGCCATTGTTATAGCAACAGTACCGTCATTTACAAAACCAGAATATGGTAGAAGATTAGACCATCCGGGGATTGTAAGGAAACCCAGGTTTAGGTCGCTCCTGAAAATCCACAAAAAAGCTGTAAGTGCAAAAATGATGCTGATGGTTTTTTCCTCAAAGGATAACGGACCAAGTTTTTCATATTCTTCCTTGATAAACTTCTTATCAATTTTCAATGCTTTATCTACCTTAAAGTAAATTTTTGTTAGAAGAAAAGCTGAAACGATAAGCATCAAAACAGAAATAGGAATACCAAGCATCATCCATTGACCGAATCCAATTTCCGGGAGCTTCAGGAAATAAAATTTTAAGGATTTTTACAAAAGCCAGGTTGGGTACAGTTCCAACGAGTAGTTCCTAATCCGCCAATTGTGCAGGAGTACGCAATTCCAATTAAAAGTGTTACCGAAAAGTTATGTACTTTTTCTGCACCAAATTCGTTTTCCATCTTAAATATTATTGCAAGAGCAATTGGCAGCATCATTATTGTTGTTGCAGTATTCGAAATCCACATAGAGAGCGATGCGCCTGCAATCATAAATCCAATAATAATTGAAACAGGGCTGCCTCCAAACAAGGTGATAATTCTCAATGCTACCCTTTTATGCAGCCCCCATCTTTCCATAGAGAGCGCAATCATAAAACCGCCAAGAAACAGGAAAATAATAGAGTTGATGTATGAACTGGCAATTTCATCGGCATCCAGCAAGCCAAACAGGGGAAATAGGATTAATGGAATTAGCGAGGTTGCAGCCAGCGGAACTGCTTCTGTAATCCACCAGACAGCCATGAGCACAGCTATTGCAGCCATTATTGTTACTTTAGCGTTGGATGGTTCAAGGTTTCCGAATAATAATATTGCTATAGAAATTATTATGCCGGTAAATAGCCCAACTTTTTTAGCAGAGTCATCAGATGCAAAAAGTATTGAATTTAGATGAAACGGCTCAAATTAAAGAAATAAATTGTGAGAATAAATTTTTACTTTGCAAATAAGCCCAATTTATTAACAATTGAAAATAATTTCTTCATTGAATTATTAATAATTGATAACTAACTTTAACGCCGATTTTCAGAAATTATTTGGTAAGGATGAAATTAAGTAAAAACCCTACAATATTTTTTCGACTGCTCTATTTTATCGATTTTTGTATCTAGCGCCGTTATACTTTACGCAAGTTTTAATGAACCTGAATTAAAAACACATGAAGAATTCGCAATGGTTGTAAGCCAATGAACCAAACCAATTCGGCTTTTTTTCCGATTCACTTAATCATACAAGAAAGTGTTGTTGAGAAAAATGAAACACTTTCTGAAATTCTTGAAGGCTACAAATTACAGCACACAAACATTTCAGAAATTGCCAATGTATCACGAAGGATGTTTTTTCTGTAAGGAAGATTAGGAGTGGGAAAACATATCATACATATTTTAATAACGATAGCTCTAAAACTCTAAAGTATTTTGTTTATCAAAAGGATCCCATCAATTATGTTGTTTTTAATTTAAGCGACTCGATAAACATTTATACCGGGGAAAAAGAAGTTACGTTAGTCAAAAATACCAAAATTGCTGAAATCAAAACTTCACTTTACAATGCGCTTATTGAAAACGATGCAAGTATAGAGTTGGCAATCAGGATGTCTCAAATATATGCCTGGCAAATTGATTTTTATCGCTTGCAACCAGGTGATAACTTCAAGGTAATTTATGAAGAAGAATATGTTGACAGCCAGATGGTTGGAGTTGGAAAAATTTTAGGAGCTTATTTTTATAATTATGGAAAAGAGTATTATGCTATTCCATTCGTTCAGGATAGCATCTACCAGTATTTTGATGAGGAAGGAAACAGTTTAAGAAAAGAATTCTTAAAAACACCTTTAGAATTTGCCAGAATTTCTTCCCGTTTTAGTTCACGCAGATTTCACCCTGTATTAAAAACATACCGCCCGCATAATGGTGTTGATTACGCTGCGCCTACCGGAACTCCCATTAGAACTGTTGGTGATGGCGTTGTTGTTAATGCATCGTACACACGTGGTAATGGAAATTATGTTAAGATAAGACACAACTCAGTTTATACAACAATGTATCTGCATATGTCACGGTTTGGTAAAGGAATTAAAAGAGGAACCACTGTTGAGCAAGGAGAGGTAATCGGATATGTTGGAAGTACTGGTTTAGCAACAGGTCCGCATCTCCATTTCATGTTTTATATGAACGGTAGTTATGTAGATCCTCTTAAAGTAGAAATTCCTCCATCACATCCGGTAAAAGAGGAATTGAGAGAGGAATATGAAAAACAGAAACGACTTGTAATGGAAGAGCTTAATAAATTGATTGTTCCAAAAATCAAAGACCCTGTGTAAGCAAATTTTTCTGCAGATAATTTAATAGAACCGGTTAACATTATTCCTTTCTATTTTATCTAAGTTATTTTTAATTCGTTACTGAAAGATTTTCCGTTTAATTAGATAGTTACATATTCTGATAATAAATCGTTTAACTTTATTTTTAAGATAAAGAGAGTATATTTGGACTGCTTTTTGAGAATTTATTACTAAACCAGAGCACAAACATTTTGGGAACAATAAACAGAATACCAGCGGTAAAAGATTACAGACTTTTGAATAATCATAAAACTTTAAAACAATAATTAAGAAGATGAATAACGAGAATAAAGAAATTAAACCCGAATCAGAAAAAAAATCATTTAAATTCTGGCATACTAAAGAGAGGAAAAAACCTGTTACTTTTGGTGAAAAGGTAATCGAGTTTTTCAGACAACTTTTATTTGCAGGAATTGCTGCATTTTTTATCATAACATTTATAATCCAAAACACACGAATTCCAACCGGCTCTATGGAAGACACAATTCTTGTTGGAGATTTCGTTTTAGTAAATAAATTCATTTATGGTTCTTCATCACCAAAATATATTCCTTTTACAGAGGTCGAACTTCCATTTTTTCGTTTACCAGCCTTGAAGGATCCCAAGGCAACTGATATTGTGGTTTTTGAATATCCTGGAGATAGAGACCAACTGATAGCTACAGAGCGCGGAGTTAATTATGTTAAAAGATGTATAGGAACACCCGGAGATACAATTGAAATAAAAGATAAAGTTGTTTTTGTTAACGGTAAGGAATTCTGGAAACCCACGCACGTAAAATATTATAAGGGAAGAATTGGAAGTTATTTAAAACCTGTACCAAGAGGTGTTGCAGATGCAAGAATTTTTCCAAGTGGAACTCACTGGAACGAAGATAATTATGGTCCGCTGGTTGTACCGAAAAAAGGTTCAACAATACCTTTAAATAAATACAACGTTGAGCAATGGCGAACAACTATTGACCGCGAGTATGGTAAAAGAATTGTTGAACTTAAAGGCGATGTTGTTAATATTGATGGTATTCCTGTTTCTTCATATACCTTTAAAAAAGATTATTATTTTATGATGGGTGATAACAGGGATGACAGTTTAGACAGCAGGTATTGGGGATTTGTTGCAAGAGACCTTGTTGTTGGGCAAGCATTTATAACTCTCTTTTCGTGGGACAGGGAAATTCCTTTCTCGCAAATTTTCAAACTTCTTGGTTCTGTAAGATTAGATAGAATACTTTTACTGCTTCATTAAAATTTATAAGTTTTTTAAAAATAAAAAGGCTGCCGTTTGGCAGCCTTTTTTATGAAATGATAGTAAGGATTAAAGCGCGGCACTAAAACCAAAATTGAACGATGTTGGTAATCCGGGATAAATTTCCGCATCATTAGCGCTGTGATTTGTACCATCATCAGACCAGCCATTAAACGAGCTGTTATCAGTAGCATCCTGTACATATAACTCATTAAGCAGATTAAAGACATGTGCAAAGAGAGTTACATCCATACCGGCAACTTGTGCTGGTAAGTTATATGCAAAGTGGAACTCAACCAGGTTATATGATGGTATTTGCCATGTCTGCGGAGCTGTACCACCATTATCTGTAACTTCGTCCTCATCAGTTCTATCGAACGGATCGAAATCAGACCAATACCTGCTGTAAGATCTCCAGAGCAGCTGTGCCTGCATACCCGGAACAGGGAAAATCGAAAGACCTAAAACAAGCTGGGTTTGTGGTGCATCACCTACTTTTAAGTCCTTAATAAAAAATTCATAATCTTCTGATTCACCGCTGGCAAAATCAATAATATAAGTTCCGCTTACATCTTCTGTATACGTCCACATGCCATAGCTAAATGCACCTTTAAGCATGATAAATCTATGCGGTTGCCAGGCTGCTTCTAATTCGCCACCAATATGACGTGAGCTGATACCCTTAAGCCTGACTAATTGCTCATTACCTTCTCCACTAGGAATTATTCGGCTTTGAGTCCTATCCGTCCAATTTGTAAAATAAACATTTGCACTTAAGCTCAGTGTATTCTTAAGCAGACTGGTATTTACACCGCCTTCAACAGACCAAAATTTCTCATTTGTTGGATTCTCAACCAATTTAGCATCAACATCACTAATAACCTCGTCGAATATAGGCACTTTAGAAACATAACCGCCGTTTACATACAAGTGTACTTCCTTACTGGCTCTGAAGCTTGCACCGCCTTTAAATTGATATCCACCTGTCCAGTCGACGAGTAAATTAATTTTACCGCTATTAACATCAGGAATTCCACCAGCAAGAGTGTCGGCTGTTCTAAAATGATCGGTATAATCCATTTTAACCATAGAATATCCGGCAGTGGCGTAAAGTGTATACTTATCTTTTGTATACTCGCCTTGTACAAAACCGCCTATCCAGTTAACCGTGTTTGTTGAATTATAATCAATCTTGTCTCCAAGCTGCCTATACTCACCGTTGGGTGCGAATTGGTTGTCGTAAGAATACCAAAAATCATTTCCTAATAAGTCACGTACTTCCCTGTAATGATCGATTTCAGCGGTTCTCCAGTCAAGTCCAAAAGATGTAGTTAACTCCTTGCTGGTCTTCCAATATGCTTTTGAAATTGCACCGAAAGTCCATTGTGAATTTACACTATTTCGCAAAATACCACTGCGACTATATGGGCTGGTTCTGCTATCAGTTGAGATCGCATAAAAAGAAGAATCACCTTTTCCATAAGGATCATCATATATAAGGTTGCCCATATTCTCCATAATAGTTGAATTCCAGTCAACAACTCTCTGTAACCCACTAAAGTCATAATTCAGGCTTCCATAAGTTCCGGTGCCGCCACCCTGTCCGCCGGAGTAGTAAGCTGTTGTATATAGACTAAAACGGTCTGAAAATTGTGAATACCAGTTAAGATTAACCAGTGGTTTATGAAAAAAGTTTTCACTTTCGTTCAAATAACCAGGGTCACGTCTACTGTTTATATTGCTGTTCCAGTAAGACCGCTCCCATTGCTTTCCATAATAACCTGGCATTACGCCGTTCACGTTTGGATTATATAGAAGTCCCTTCTCTCTTAAGACAGATTCGTTTAAAACATCTTCGGTATATCCTAAGTCTCTTGCTAATTCGTGACTAAACTGTGCTGCGTTCAATCTCCAGCGTCTTTGGCCATGCTTTTGCGGGGCGCCCATAGCATATAATTCCAGCCTGTTATTGGTATTGATCTCGTATGCCATACCCATATAATATGCCCAGGCATCGGTCCAGGTTTTGTCAGCATGTCCATCACCAACCTTGCGAATTCCTCCAAAACTCATGGCAAATTTACCATCTACTAACCCGGTATGCCCGAAGATAGATTGTTTATGAAAACCGCCTGTGCCGAATTCATTTTTAAAGAATGCGCCAGCTTTGTGCTGTGAAGGGTCGGTAATAATATTCATCGTACCACCGATAGACGGGGTGCTTAATGTTGTAGCACTCAATCCCCTCTGAAGCTGGATGGATGAAGTAGCATCACCAACACCATCCCAGTTTGACCAATATACCCAGCCGTTTTCCATATCATTAACCGGAATACCATTGATCATTACTCCAATATTTCTTTGGTTAAAACCACGAACATTAAATCTTGCATCTCCGGCTCCACCACCCTGACCGGTGGCATAAACTGACGGAGCAGTGTTCATCACCAAAGGAATATCTTGAGAACCGAGATTGAGTTCCATTTGTTTCTTATCAATATTTGTAAATGCAACTGGTGTCTCTCTATCCCTTACCCTATCCGAAAAAACATTAACAGAAAGAGTGAATTGATATTCCTTCATAGAAAAGTCCAAAGTCATATCGGCGTTAACATTAATTTCCTGTGTAATTTTGTCAAAACCAATAAAACTGCATGTTAGATCATACACTCCTGGTGCAACAGAAGAAATTGAGTACTCACCGTTTCCATCAGTGGCAGCACCCATGTTCAAATCTGGAAAATAAACATTTGCCCCAATTAATCTGTCCCCAGTTGTTCCATCTATTACCACGCCCGACACTGTATGTTGCGCAAACAGTGAGGTGGAAAAAAGAACTGCCATAACAAAGATAATTTTGTATAGCTTATTCATATATCCTCTCCTTGAATAATTAATGAGAATTTATTTTGAAATTAGTATTATTTAATAAGTATCCACAATAAAGCTCATCTCAATATGCCCCCGGGAAAAAACTATCTAATATGACGTTCAAATATCTCTTTTCTTTAATAAGAATTCAAGTTTTTCCGTAAAATTTATTGAGAGTTAACAAATATTTAATTTTACCTGAAAGCTAATAATTCATATTATTCCCCAATTTTAAGTCATTCCGCATCAAAGATTTAAGTATTTTACATCACAAAATTTAAAATCGATACAGTGATAAATATTTCTATACTTCGTTTCACTACTTAAAAATTATGAACCCGGCTAAAAACATAAATTAACTATCCTTCTAATCTTCATTACAGTTGGCCTTCTTAATGCTCAATCACAACCATACGTTCTTCTTATTTCTTTTGATGGTTATAAGTGGGATTATATTAACCGGAGCATAACTCCTAATATCAGCAAACTAAGTGAAATAGGTGTTACTGCTTCTTCATTAAGACCGGTTTTTCCTACAAAGACATTTCCAAATCATATTTCAATAATTACAGGAATGTACCCGGAAAATCATGGCATAATTGCAAATGAGTTTATTGATATTGAAAATAATGAAGAATACAAAATGTGGGATAAATCCATTGCAATTAATAGTAAATGGTACAAGGGAGAAGCTTTTTGGGAAACTGCAAAGAAACATGGAATAATATCCGCCAGCTATTTCTGGCCTTCATCGGCTCTTGATGATCCGGATAAATGTCCTGATTATTTTCATGTTTATGAGCATAATCGACCTTATGCAGATAGAATAACCGCAGTGTTAGATTGGTTTAATCTGCCTTATGAAGAACGACCGCATTTTGTTACGCTCTATTTTGATCTCACTGATGGAGTTGGACATAATTACGGACCAGAATCTGAAGAGATAAATGTTGCAATTGCTCAATTAGATACTTTACTTGGCTTACTGAGTGAAGGATTTAAAAAAATAAATTTGTTAGACAGTATAAATATCATTATCTCATCTGATCATGGAATGACTGAAGTTAGCGAGAAAAGATTAATAATAGTTGATGAAATGCTAATTGGTTATGATTATTTATTTTCCAACACCGGTCCTTTTATGTTGATCTATTCTGAGGAAGAGGAAACAGAAAAAATCTATAGAATCTTAAAAAAAGAAGAAAATCATTTTAATGTTTATAAAAGAGAAGATGTTCCGGAATATTTTCACTTTTCAAAAAATGATTTAATCGGCGATCTGGTTCTAATTGCTGATATTGGTTGGAGTCTTATTAACCATGAGCAGCTTGAAAGGATAAAAGAACATCCATATCCTTCAAAGGGAGATCATGGCTACGACAATTTTCATATAGATATGCATGGAGTATTTATTGCTGTAGGACCGTCATTCAAACAGAATTACAATACTGGGACTATAAATAATATTGATATTTATCCCCTTCTTTGTAAAATATTTAATTGCACTCCTGCAGAATAATATTGATGGTGATTTGAAAAGGATAGAATATATTTTAAAATAGAAAATGAAAAAATCCCGAATATGGAATTATTAAATATAGAATATGAAAAATATAAACTTGCCAACGGGCTGGAAGTTATTCTTCATAAAAATAGCAACTCATCTCTCGTAGCAGTAAACCTTTGGTATAAAGTTGGTTCAGCAAACGACAGCAAAGGCAAAACAGGAATTGCTCACCTCTTTGAGCATATGATGTTCCAGGGCTCGCAGAATGTTCCGAAGGAGATGCATTTCCGTTATATACAGGAGGCAGGTGGAACTCTTAACGGCTCCACCAGTTATGATAGAACAAATTACTATGAAAAACTTCCTTCAAACTTTTTGGAAATGGCACTCTGGCTGGAATCTGATAGAATGGGTTACTTTTTACCTGCACTTGATGAGGAAAAATTAAATAACCAGAAAGATGTTGTAAAAAATGAACGGCTTGAAAGATACGATAACCAGCCGTACGGTCTTGCCTGGGAACTTTTAATTACAAACCTTTATAGCAAAAACCATCCTTATAACTGGCCAACCATAGGATTTTTAAAAGATATAACCAGCTATACTTTAGAAGATGTATCAGGATTTTTCAAAAAGTTTTACACACCTAATAATTCCAGTTTAGTTGTTGCGGGTGATATTGATTTGGACAAAACCAAAGATTTTATCGAGAAATACTTTGGAGCAATTGAACCGGGGGCGGAAATTGAAGAGCTTGTTTGTGAAACCAACTCAGCAAAAAGAAAATATTTTGATAACTCATAAAGATAAAGTACAACTTGAACGGCTTTATCTTGCATGGCATTCAGATAAGCTTTATGGAGAAGATGATGCAGCGCTTGATATTCTTTCTGATATTTTAAGCGGTTCTAAAAATTCGAGATTACATAAACTACTCGTTTTCGAAAAAGAATATCGCACAGGATGTTACTACTTTTCAGTTTTCCGGTAAGTACGCAGGACATTACATAGTAATAATAACTGCTAAACCCGGAATTACACTGGATAAACTAAAAACTGAAGTGATGAATGAAATAGAAAAGTTGATTAGCGATGGAATAAAACCCCGCGAAATGGAAAAAGCAAGGAATAGCATTAATTCAAGCTTTATCTTTTCACTTCAAAAGCTGGATCTGCTGGCTGACCAGCTTAATATGTATAACTTTCATTTGAACGAACCAAACTCGTTCAATTTTGATTTAAACAGGTATAATATTGTTGATGAAAGAAAAGTTATAAATGCAGCAGAAAAATATTTAACTAAACCAAACTTAGAAATCAGAATAGTTCCTGATAAATAAATATGACGTTAAATAGAAAAAATATACCTCTGCCGGGAAATAAAATTAATTTTAACCCGCCGAACTTCCATAACTATAAACTGAATAATGGATTAGAGGTTTACTTCATTCCAAAACCTGAGTTGCCGATAGTAAGAATAAACCTGGTTATTAACTGCGGCAGCAGGTTCGATCCTGTAAAACTTAAAGGGCTTACAAATCTTGTTTCAATGTGCATAGATGAAGGTGCCGGAGAATATAATGCTCTTCAGTTAAGTGATGAGATAGATTTAATCGGGGCTCACTTTTCAGTTTACAGCGATGACGATTCTATTTATATAACTTTACAGGTTCTTGCAGAACATTTTGAAAAAGGATTGGAGCTGTTTTAAAAAGTTCTGCTGTCGCCACACTTTAACGAAAAAGATTTTGAAAGAGAAAAACGTAAAGTCTTAACAAGGCTACTCCAGTTTAGGGATGAACCGGAATATGTTGCCAACACAGCATTTGAATTTTTGCTTTTTGGTAAAGGTGATCCGTATGCTTCTCCAATTCCCGGATTTGATTCAACAGTAAACTCAATATCCAATAATGATCTAAAAAATTATTACTCTAAGTTATTTTGGCGCTGAAAATGCTGCTATTGTGATTGTGGGCAGCATTAACGAAAAGGAATTGAGATCATCTTTAAACATTCTTTCAGATGAATGGAATATTAGAATTAAACCAGAAGGTTATTAAGAGCGAATTGAACTTAAACAACAAAAAACTTTTTATAATTGATAAAAAAGATTCGGTGCAAACCGAAATAAGAACCGGGCATTTAACTTCTAAAAGAGATAATAAGGATTACTTCAACAAGCTAATGTTCAATTTAGTTTTGGGTGGTCAGTTTACGTAGCAGGATAAATCTTAACTTACGAGAAAAGCATGGTTATACTTACGGAGCTTCTTCAAGATTTAATTATTATAAAGATGCTGGATTTTTTTATGTTTCAACTTCAGTAGGAATTGAAAATACTGCAAATGCGCTTAATGAAATTTCTTCCGAGTTAAATGAAATTAAAAACGGGGTGAATGAGGAAGAACTGGAATTTGTAAAATCATCTGTAATCAGAAAGTTTCCGGCAAATTTTGAAAGTTACGGGCAGGTTGCTTCTAATTTTGTAGGCAAAATAATTTATGGTCTGCCGGATGATTATTTTGAAACATATATTCAAAATATTAAAAGTGTTAAACTGCCGGAAGTAAACGAAGCAGCAAGTAAAAGTATCTTACCCGGTTCGTTGTTAACTGTTTTAGTTGGCGATTATAAAAAAATAAGTGGTCAATTAAAAACAAATAAATATGGTGAGATATTAAAGCTAGATTACCAGCAGCTTCCGGAAATAAGTTAAGCTGATTAATTTTTAATTAGCGAAGGATTAATAAATTTAAAACCCACCTTCCTGTATCTTGCTATTTCGGGTAGTAATAAGCGGAACTCTTCTACGTTAGAAAGAATGAACAGTTTTTCTTCACCTAGATTTTTTACTAAACTATCAAATCTAGTATTTATATCTTTCTCTTCGTTATTTCCCAATTGATAGAATTCACTTTTAAGCAACAATTTAATATTTCGTTTTTCTAGTTCGGTCGAAATGACAGGGAAAACTTTCGAACGAAAAAGTTCAGATTCATCATCAAAAACAAAAAATATTGCATTAGAAAAAGAAACTATTATTGCTTTAACAGAATTCAAAATCCTACTGTTTGGATAACCTTCACTTAATTTAAACTCAAGGTCATCAATTTCATCATCTAAAAGAAGAGCAAACTCTTTGCTTTTATTCAAAATAAAATTGCTGTGTTTTTTATTTTCTTTAGATGGAATTAATAAAACCGCAAATGATTCTGGCACATCGAACAACAATGAATCTTCCTGATCATCAAACGAAATATTTTTTACTAAAAATCCAACCGATCCTCTTTTACGTACAAGCTTTTTATCATAATCAATATCAGCAGTTAGTTTAAGCAAACCGCCGGAGTATACTTCCAGTTTTGTCTTACCTCTCATTTTTTTCTCAAATGATTTTATTTCAACACTGTCACTGCAAAGCTCGGTATTAACCTCACTTATCAGCACAGGAATTGGAAGATCGGGCGGGAGTTTTATTTTATAGGATGAAAAAAGTGAATCAGGTTTGTTTAATAATTTCCTTACGATTATCCAATCCTCATCTAAACCAAAATTATTAACTGCCTGTAAAAAGCGATTGTTAATTTCCAATCCGCTTAATATTGATGCTTCGCTTTCACGGTTGTCTTTTGGTAATAATTTATTGAGTAACAAATTAACCGCAAGCAGAAGAATTGCAACAGCAAAAAGTATGTATACCGCTTTTCTTTTTGCATCTGGAGAAATCATTTAAGTATTAACTAACAAATTTTATTACCTATTTTTAAATGCAGGTTTTCGTTTTTCAAGGAAAGCTAACGTACCTTCTTTAAAATCTTCCGTTCCGCAGCAAAGAGCAAAAAGATCAGCTTCAAATTTTAAACCTTCAGCAAGTGGCATATTATCAACAGCTTTAATTGCTTTTAAAGCATTTCGAATTGCCTGTTGCCCTTTGCTTGCAATTTTTCCTGCTAGTTTCATGGATTTTCCATTAATTCTGATTGCGGATAAACATGGTTCACCAATCCGAGCCGCAGTGCTTCGTTAGCATCAATCATATCGCCGGTAAGAATATATTCTGCTGCTCTGCCCGAATTTATCTGCCGGGTTAAACGTTGTGTTCCACCATAACCTGGAATTATTCCAAGGTTAACTTCCGGCTGCCCAAACTTTACATTATCGCTTGCAAGCCTTATGTGGCAAGCGAGTGCAAGTTCGCAGCCGCCGCCAAGTGCAAAACCGTTTACTGCAGCAATAACAGGTTTCTCAGATTTTTCAATTTTAGAAAAAACCGATTGCCCAAATTCTGCAAACTCTTTTGCAGTTATCATATCAAGTGAATTCAGTTCTTTAATATCCGCCCCTGCAACAAATGCTTTCTCACCGCTCCCTGTTAAAATAATAACCGAGACACTTTCATTATTATTTAACTCATCAAACGCCGTGCTTAATTCCTTGATGGTTTGATTGTTAAGTGCATTAAGTTTATCAGGACGATTAATTGTTACAGTTGCAACAGGTTCTTTTATTTCGAGTAAAAGGTTTTCGTAATTCATTTTATTCTCTTAAAAATTTATTAATAAAGGTAATCTTACATTTAAATTGAAAGCAAAGTACTGGTTTGATTTAAAATAATTGTACGAAGCAACTATCTCAAGTACAAACATTGAGATGCCAACCCCTGCACTCCCACCAAAAGCAGATATTTCTTCTTTAAAATTTGTTCTTCCTGAACCGATCTTAAATTCATGTAGTTTTTGTATAAAAGAATACGAAGCGGCTAACTCCAGCACGGGAATAAGCGGGACAATATCATCAAAAAGAGGACTTAGAAAATAACGGACTCCAACCTGTATGGGTATCGATCTTGTGGAAAGGTTGGAATAATCTGTTTCCTGGTAAAAATCCAGCGAGCCAGGATACTGTTCAAACCCTATCCTACCAAAAACAAAAAATGGAAGGTAATCGCTGTCTGTGTAAGAGAGTTCAAGGTTGAACCCGTAACCAAGATCGGTAGAGGTGGAGAAGCTTCCCACGGGAAGCCGTGGACCAACGCCCACAGCAATAAAAACTCCCTCTGCTTTACTTGCAGGAAGCTTTTCAGCAATTAAAACTGAAGGAAACATTAATAAGAAAATTAAAATGGTTTTTTTCATTTGCCGGGTTTATTATCAATCAAAAAATACAAAAAAACATTCTGTGCTGAAATTGTTTTAAGCATATGGTTAAAAGTTATTTTGCATTTGCTCATTCTTATATTTTGTTCCTACGCCAAATTTATTTATCATTTCGCCTCCATACTCAGCGGTTTTGATAAATGAAGAAAATTCCAATCAGTGCAAACAGAATAAATAAATATTTAATGATTCCATTAAATTTTTTCTTCACAACAAGGAACGTCCGAAACACAGCTAATAAAAACAAAAAACCAGGTTGTATACGTTTGCATAAAACTGATGCGAATTAAAAATGTTACTGCTGGCTTCATTCCAATGTTGATAAGCTTCGAATGCCTGGTTTCCGGTTAATACAGCAATAAATATTACGATTATTCCTATAATAAGAAGTATATATGCATTTTGAGTAAATAATTTTTTGTTAAAAATAATTCCAATTATTTCTAAAAGAGAATAGGTTATTAATAATGCTATAGGAAAATGAACAACTTTTGTATGAATATCTGCTAAGAATTCCATAATTCTTCTGTACTATAATTTTAAAACTTTAGTAATATAAAAAATATGTGCGCTTCATCCGCAAAGGACTGATCCACCGTTAACATTAAGAATTTCTCCTGTAATATGTGATGCAAGATCCGACGCAAGAAACAGAACTGGACCTGCAACTTCTTCAGGCATAGCAATTCTTTTTAGAGGGATATCATTACAAACTTTTTCAAAAATCATTTTATCATTCAAGCTATCTTTTGTCATATCAGTTATAACCCAGCCAGGCGCTATACAATTAACATTAATATTGTATTCACCTAATTCTGCAGCAAGTGATTTTGTTAATGATATCATCCCGCCTTTTGAAGCAGCATAGTGAGAATGATAAGCTTCTCCCCTTTGTCCGGCCGTTGAAGCAATATTAATGATTTTCCCTGATCTGCTTTTTTTCATTCCGGAAACTGCATACTTTGTAAAAAGAAAAGCAGCGGTTAGATTTATTTTTAAAGTTTCTTCCCATTCATCAATAGTCATCTTACTAACCTCGGCTTCTTTCCAGATACCTGCATTATTCACTAAAATATCTATCTTACCAAAATGATCTTCAAAAGATGAAACAGTATCTTGTATTTCAACTTCGTTCATTAAATCAGCTTTAAAAGATTTTACTTTTGATTTGGAACTCAGCTTTTCTACTAATCTATCAGTTGATTTTTTATCAGCTTTAAAAGTGAAACCAACACTTGCTCTTGCTTCCGCAAACAAACGGACACAAGCTTGGCCGATTCCCCGGGAACCACCGGTAATTAGAACAGTTTTGTTATTAAAATTTATCATTACTAATAAGATACTTTATATAAAAATAATCCTTTAGCCGGTACTGCTTCAGCAGCAGCTTCTCTATCTTTTTTAGAAAAAATTTCGTTAATATAATTTTCACCTAAATCTTTTTCCATTGCACGAAGCAGAGTACCTGTAATTGTGCGCACCATTCCATGTAAAAATCTATTTGCCTGGATTAAAAAAATAATGAGATCATTTGTTTCTCTCCAGCGCGCATGGTAAATATTGCAGATTTTATTTTTTGTTTCACTGTTCTTTTTAGAAAATGATGTGAAATCCTTTTCACCAATAAAGCTAGCACTCAATTTATTTAGTACATCTATTTCTATCTTCCCTCTGTATTGAAATGAATAAGGATTAAAAAAAGGTGATTTATTCCTGCCGATATAATATAAGTAACTTCTCTTTTTAGCATCAAACCGTGAATGGAAAGATTCCACAGCTTTATCCGTTTTTCTTATAGAGATGTCATCGGGTAAAACTGAATTAAGTGAGTGTTGAAATTTATAAATATCAAGCTCCTGCCCCGTTTTAAAATTAGCAACCTGTCCCAAAGCATGAACCCCCGCATCAGTTCTTCCCGATCCAATTAGATTTATCTCTTGCCTAAGAATTGTATTAATGGAATTCTTAATTGTTTCCTGGACTGTGTTTGCGTTTTCCTGTTCCTGCCAGCCGGCGTAGTTGCCGCCATCATACTGAATTATAATTCTATAATTATTCAATGGTGATTTTACTCTTAAAGAATATCTTCTTGTTAAAATTCATTTCAAATTATCTGATTTAAAAATTACCCAAAATTTATTGTAAAAGTATTAGCCTTTAACTAATTGATTGATACAGATTACAATTGCCTGCATCTGCTCAAACAAGAGAATATAAGGAATATCAATCCTATTACTAATTAAACATAAAAATAGGTTGGACCAATTTATTCTTTCAAAGCATTGAGGTTTTATTTACAATTTGTGCAAAAACTTCCTAATTTGCTCGAAAATAAATGTTTAAACCCTAAAATATATTGATTAAAAGCAGGGGGCGTTTGGCACGATATTTACATCAAAAGAAGACAATTTCAATAACTAATGGACGAACGTCACATAAGGGGCAAATTATGTTTACAGAAACTGACACACAAGAATATATTAGTGAATCCCAAGAGGCCTTCGGATGGCTCGCAGATTACCTTCAAATAAATGTTTTCAAAATAAAATTAGATGGGACAATTCTCTATGTTAATGATTGTACAAGGAGAGTATTTGGGTATGATTCTAATGAAGACATCAGTTTTTTTAATATAGCAAATTTTTATAAGTCTCAAAAAGAGAGAAAACAGTTTATCCTTGAACTTCAAAAATCCTCCGCAGTAAAATCATTTGAGACAGAACTTGTTACCAAATCTGGTAATGTGAAAAATATGGTAATTAGCGCTGTGCTTAATGGCGATGTAATTTCAGGAATGGCTATTGATGATAACGGAATCCAAAAAAGCGAAGGAAACTATAGAAAATTCTCAATCAATTTTACGCACAACATTAGAATCTACAACTGATGGAATTCTTGTAGTCAATAGGAATGGTAAAGTAGAAGATTTTAACCAGAGATTTGTAAAGATGTGGAATATTCCACCTGAACTAACCGAAACTAAAAATGATGAAGCTTTAATAAATTTTGTTCTCAATCAATTAAGAGACCCGGATAGTTTTGTATCAAAAGTAAAGGACCTTTATGCTCATCCAGGAGAAACAAGTTTTGATGAGCTCGAATTTCTTGACGGAAGAGTGATTGAACGGTATTCCAAACCTCAGAAAAAAGATGATGCAATAGTTGGAAGAATTTGGCTTTTTAGAGATGTTACGGAGCAAGACGAAGCAAGAAAAAAATTGAATGAAAATATATTAATGTATAAAACTCTATTTGATACTGCCAATGATGCAATTTTCCTGATGAATAAAGATTGCTTCGTCGATTGTAATTCCAAGACGCTTGATATGTTTGGATGTTCACGCGACGAAATTTTAGGTGAAACTCCTTTCAGATTTTCTCCTTTAATACAGCCGGATGGACGAAATTCTAAAGAGAAAGCTATGGAATTAATAAATAAGGCTTTATCCGATAAACCAATGTTCTTTGAATGGAAACATTGTAAGCTTGATGGAACACTGTTTGATGCTGAAGTGGGTCTGAATAAGGTAAGGCTAAATAATGAAGATATGATTCAGGCAATTGTGAGAGACATAACAGACAGGAAAAGATCGGAGCTATTGCAGCGTGCGGTTTATAAAATTTCTCAAGCTACAAACACCGCACGGGATTTAAACCATCTTTACTCCGAAATTCATAAAACTATTAGTGGATTTATAAATGCAAATAACTTTTATATTGCTTTATTCGATTCCGAAAAGGATATACTCAGTTTTCCATACTTTGTTGATGAACATGATGAAAAACCATCGCCTGTTAAACTAGGAAGAGGATTAACAGAATATGTAATTCGTAAAGGTGAACCTTTACTGGCAGATCCTGATACATTTAATAAACTTGTTTATTCAGGAGAAGTTGAGCGATTGTTAACAGATTCAATCGACTGGTTGGGTGTTCCGCTAAAAACAACAGAAAAAACAATTGGCGCTCTTGTTGTACAAACTTATACTGAACAGTATAGATATAGTGAGCAGGATAAAGAGTTTTTGTCTTTTGTTTCAGATCAGACTGCAATGGCAATTGAACGTACAAGGGCAGAAGGACAATTAATTAAAGCTAAAAATAAAGCCGAAGAGATGAACCGTCTCAAATCAAGTTTTCTAGCAAACATGAGCCACGAATTAAGAACTCCAATGGTGGGCATATTAGGTTATACAGAAATTCTTAAAAAAGAAATAGCAAATCCTGAGCTAAAAGAAATGTCGGACGAAGTTTATAATAGTGCAAACAGATTATTAGACACGCTTAACCTCATTCTTGACTTATCCAAGATTGAAGCAAACAAATCTGAGATCAATTCAACTGAGACAAACGTTGGAGATATAACGTTAAGCCAGGTTAAAAGTTTTGAAGAATTGGCACGAAAGAAAAATTTGTTTTTGAAAACAATAATGGTTGATGAGCATATTTATTCATTACTTGATGAAAGAATTTTTCGCCAGGTAATTAGTAATCTTTTAAGTAACGCAATAAAATTCACAGATAAAGGAAGTATAACTGTAATAGTTGATAAAAAACGATCCGGTAGCAGGCAAAGAGCTGTGGTAACTGTTATGGATTCAGGAATAGGTGTTCCGCAAGAAAGCCAGGAAATAATCTTTGAAGAATTCAGGCAGGTAAGTGAAGGACTTGACCGCGTTTTTGAAGGGAGTGGCTTGGGACTGAGTATTACCAAGAGATTTGTTGAACTGATGGATGGAGATATTTCAGTTGAAAGTGAAGTTGAAAAAGGATCAGTTTTCACAGTTAGTTTTCCATTGTGTAGAGAGGAAGAAATGAATCGAGATACTAAAACTACAGTAGAAGAAGAAAAGATTTTACAAACTAACTTGGACAAGAATATGAAAGATCAACTACCCGTTGTTTTGTTGGTTGAAGATGACTCTTCTAATGCATCCGTTATTGAATATTTTCTAGCGGATGTTTGTGATCTGGATACTGCAAATACTGGTGAACAAGCTTTAGAAATGACATCAAAAAAGCAATATTCTGCCATACTTATGGATATTGATCTTGGTAGAGGAATAAGTGGTATTGAAGCAACGAAGAGAATAAGAAAGTTGGTGGGTTACAAAAATCTTCCAATAGTAGCTGTTACCGCATTAGCAATGAAAGGACAAAAAGAATTATTTTTGTCGGAAGGCTGCTCTCATTATATTTCCAAACCGTTCGAATCAAAAACCTTTGTAAGTTTAATTAAAGAAATTATATACAACGGTAAACCTAAGATTGATGAATAATTAAATACTAAGATTATTCTATCACTTTACATATACTGTTTTAATATTTACAAACTCTCTTATTCCCAGGTAAGAAAGTTCTCTACCATAACCCGATTCCTTCACGCCACCAAAAGGCAGACGTGGATCTGATTTTACAAAAGCATTTACAAAACAGCTTCCCGCAATAATTTTTTCTCTAACTATCTTCTCTCCCCTTTTTTCATCTTTTGTAAAAACCGCAGCTCCTAATCCAAATACGGAATCGTTTGCAACTTTAATTGCTTCTTCTTCATCATTAACTTTAATTAGTGCTGCAACGGGACCAAACAGTTCATCGTCATAAGCAGGCATTCCTTTAGAAACGTTAGATAAAATAGTTGGAGGATAGTACGCTCCCCCCACTTCGGGTATTACGCCACCCAATAGTAGCTTAGCTCCTTTTTCGATGCTTTGTAATACCTGCTGATGGAGCTCATCTCTTAACGCTTTGCTTGCTTGCGGTCCAACATCATTAGTCTCATCAAAAGGATCACCCATCTTTTTGACTTTGCATACTCTTAATAAACAGCTTTTCAAATTCATCGTAGATCTTTTCCACTATTATAAATCTTTTAGCGGCAATACAGCTTTGTCCGCCGTTAATTAACCTGGCAGTTGTGCAGTTATCGGCAGTAAGCCGAAGATCAGCATCTTTTAGGATTATATAAGGATCGCTTCCCCCAAGCTCTAAAACAGTTTTCTTTAATACGGATCCGGCAATTGCTGCAACAGCTTTGCCTGCAGGTACACTTCCGGTTAAGGTTACTGCTTTTATAATTTTATTCTTAATTACTTCATCCATTTGTGAGGAAGGTAGAAGAATTGTTCTAAAAAGATTCTTAGGAAAGCCTGCTTTTCTAAAAATTTCTTCTATAGCAAGCGCACACCCCGAAACATTTGAGGAATGTTTAAGTATTCCTGCATTTCCAGCCATCAATCCTGGCACTGCAAAACGGAACACCTGCCAGAATGGGAAGTTCCATGGCATAACAGCAAGCACTACGCCCAATGGTTGATATGATACAAAACTTTTCGTAGCATCCGTTTCAATCAATTCATCGCTTAAAAACTTTTCCGCATTTTCAGCATAGTACTCGCAAACCCATGTACATTTTTCAATTTCTGCTCTCGATTGAGCGATCGGTTTCCCCATTTCTTCCGTCATTAGTTTCGATAGTTCCTCACTTTGCTCTCTGAGAACATTTGCAGACATTCAACATTAACTTTGCACGTTCAATAAAGGAGGTTTCCTTCCACTCGTTAAAAGTATCTTTAACCAAGTAAAGTATTTTATCAACTTCATCAATTGTCATTTCCAAATAGGAATGGATCAGTTTTCCGGTAGCGGGATTTACAGATTTTAACATTCAAAATCCTTTAAATGTTAATTTAAAATGAAACATCTTTAAGCATTCCTTTTAATTACTAGAAGAGTTTTATCATCAGAGTATTGACCATTCTTGGAAAAGTTTATTACATCCTCTAAAATTTTAACCGCAATTTCTTTCGGAGTATGATTTTTCAATTCTTTAAACTTTGCTATCAGCCTATCATCTCCATATTGATTAAAAGAAACATCCGCTGATTCGGTAACTCCATCCGAGAAGAGAAGAAGAACATCTCCTTTACTAAAATTAACGCTCTCAAGATAATAACCAGCATTAGGTGCAGGTCCAAGCACAGGTCCTGTTGGATGCAGAAGTTCAATTTCGTCAGTTTTACTGTTTAGAAAAATTGGTGGATTATGGCCGGCATTTGCGAATAGGAACAATCCTTCCTTGTGATTAGTAAGCTCACCGTAAAAAAGAGAAGCAAATTTATCATCATCAAATATTATATTAACAAGCTGGTTCATTCTTCTCATAAGTGCAACAATTTTTATTTCAAAACTGCTTGCCATCCTTAATGCACCGGAAATATACATCGCTTCTGCAGAGGCAGCCTACACCTTTACTTGCAGCATCTCCCACAGCAATTCCCAGCCGTTCGCTTTCCTCACCAAATTCCAGGTAATCAAAAAAATCGCCGCCAACAATTTCTGCGGGATGAGTTATTCCGTAAAGTTCATAATCCATGAAAACTTAGTTCGTGTTCCGGGAGAATACTTTTTTGAAGCTCCCTGGCTTTATCAATATCGGCCCTTAAGATGAGTGTAGCGCTTTCGGCAGATGCTCCTCTGTTTTAATTTTGATGTTAAAGCTGTTGCAATTATATTTAAGTTAATCTCTAAAGTCTTCATCAATTTTATCACTGTTAAGGGCGAGAAGATATTCGTAATAAATACTTATCATTAATTTTATTTTTACCTCCAACACCGGAAGCTGAATATTTGAATATCCCTTTTTCCCTAAGGGATTCATTGGTCTCATCTCCTAAAATCGTTCTTTCTTTAGCTATAAGTATCGAATACAGGGTATTCAGTAATTTTTAATCTGAAATCCTTCTTTAATTTTTTCAAGATTTCCGGTTTGGTATAAAATTGTATATGCTTTTTTACTTTCATCAAGTTTCCAAATCCTGCCGCCTGTAACATCAATATCTTCGCTCTTTACTATTCCGTGGATAGTATTAATCAGCATCTCTTTTTCAGAAGCGAATTTTCCCGAAGCTATAGTTTCAACAAGCTTGTGTAATTTTCTTTGTTCCATAAATTAGTCTTTGTTTCCTATTCTGTATAAAAATCTATCATCTGCTGAATGGCTTTTTTACAAACAGGGCAAAAATTATCAACAACAATTGATTTCATTGTACAATCCTGTTTAGGTCTGTAAACACCTTTCTCAACATAACCACCACCTTCAAAAGCTCCTACCACATTTAATATTCGCTGTTAGAAGGAGTTGGAATTGGTGTTCCATCTTCAACCATATCTTTCCACTTGGAATCAAAATCTATAAGCGTTGTTAAGTTAGGATCAAGTGGTTCCACATCCAATGAGTAAAAATCTTCGTATGCAACATCGGAAGTAAAGTATTCATCTGCAAGTGAAGCAAATCCATGTCCGAATTCATGAACAAAGACAAATTCCTCAGCAGGATTATCGTTAACACAAACGGAATAAAGATTATAAATTGAACCGCCGCCGTATTTATCCGAATTTACAAGAATATAAATCTGGTCATACGGAACATTTGCTGCAACATTTCTTAAAGTTTTGTTATCGGTAGTCATCAAATATCTTTCAAGATCGAAAGTATAAAAGGTTGTGTTAACTAGCGTTTTTTTCCACATATCTTCCGCAGGAATATCTGTTCCCGATTCTTCCGAAGGTGCATTGATGCCACGAATATTAAATTTATTTTTGTTTTCTTTAAAAGGAGAACTGTTAAAAAGGTATCCTGCAAATTCATCACAATCATTCCTGAAAGTTTCCATCTCATCCTGTTGTGTAACCATCGGGAATGATAACAATATCAACTTTAACTGATGGATCGCCGGAAATTATAACATCAAAACTTTTATATTCATCAACGCGTTCTGTCTTTTATAAAATAATTTTTCGGATCAATTTTGTATTCAAATTTCTTTATTAGTTCATTTTTTTTATTCCTGCTGAAAAATTCAACCCGTACAGGATTTTTAGGATAGGGAAAAACAACAGTTTCGCTAAAACTTTTTACTGTATGTTTAGCTTCTTCAGTAGTTTGCCATTCATTAAACAGAGTCGAATATCCTCTTGAGTAGATCAGCTCATTGCTTCTTCATCATAAACCATGAATTTATATTTCCCATATTCAAACTTATCAACAAGATTAATTTTTGATCCTCCCCAATAAGGTTCCTCAATCAGTTCATCAAAAGAATAAAATTCATTTTCCTTATCGCCTGTATGGAAATAATCAAGGCGGAGAGTTTTATTTTGGAAATATTCATCAAAACTAATCTGCGAATAACTAACAGAAACAAAAAGATTAATAGAAATACTTTTTTAATAATTTTATCCCAAAATCGATTGTGATAAAAAATATTTGAAATTGATACTCAAAGATAAGTTTTTCGAGAATTCCAGAAATAAAATAAAATGTGAATCGGAGGGAAGTTATGTGTTAATTTTTCTCGAACCCGGTTTTATTATTTCCAATCCTTTCTGGCAGAGCGGACACTCTTCTGGCAGGTACGAAACAACTTCCATCTTAAGTGTGCTAATTTGAGGAAACCCAAAATCAACTTTGCCATTGCTTCTGTCTACAATAAATCCAACTCCGGCAACTTTTGCATTATTGTTTTTTACAATATCAATTACTTCAAAAACCGATCCGCCTGTTGTTACAACATCTTCACAGACTAAAACTTTCTCACCTTCGCTTAAAGAAAATCCACGGCGTATAGTTAAGTTTTTATTTTCCCTTTCGGCAAAGATAAATCTTTTATTAAGCTGCCGTGCAACTTCCTGCCCAACAACCAACCCGCCAATTGCTGGTGATATTACGGTATCGATCTCAAAATCCTTAAAATGATCTGCAATGATTGCACAAAGCTGTTCAATGTATTCCGGGTATTGAAGAACTTTTGCACACTGAAAATATTTATTACTGTGCCTTCCTGATGTTAAAAGAAAATGACCTTCAAATAATGATTTTGTTTTTTTGAAGATTTCCAGAATTTCAATTCGGTAAAACTCATAATAAACTCATTAATTTTTTTTGCAAGTTGAAAATCATTTTCAGTTACTCCACCTTTATCGTGAGTGGAAACTGTTATTTTTACTTTATTCCAGGAATGCAGAAAAATATCGGGATGATGGTTCATTTCTTCGGCAAATCACCAATTTTGTTAACAAAGTTAAGAGCTTCAGGAAAATCCTTGAATTGAAATTCTTTGCCAATTTGGTTTTCCAGGTATTCCCAGCCGGAAATTTCTTTAATCCTGTTATTAATTTCTTCTGATGTTAAAAGTGACATATCTAATAAAATATTTTGTTGTATTGATTACAAAATTTAAACAATTATGTGGTGCTTGCCTATTCATAATGATATAAATATTGGGTTCCACTAAGAAAAAATATGTGAAGAGGAAACAAAAAAAAGCGTATCCCTAAAACAGGATACGCTTCTTAAATAAAAATTTTCGATTAAAATCTATGCTTCTGAAGTATCCGATTTTTCCGTCTCTTCATCCGAATCTTCAACTTCAAGTGCTTCATCATAAAAAACTAACTCTTCAGCATTTTCTACATGTTTTGCCATTATGCGGGTTCCTTCTTTAAATGAACCTCTTAAAATTTCTTCGGCTAAAGGATCTTCAACATATTTCTGGATTGCACGACGCAATGGTCTTGCACCAAATTTTTCATCAAATCCTTTAGTAACTAAAAACTCTCTTGCAGTCTGATCAAGCAATAAGATCCATTTTATTTTCTTCAAGATTTTTATAAAGATCTCTGCTCTCTATCTCGATGATCTTCATAATATCATCCCTGTCAAGATTGCGGAAGACAATCGTATCATCAATCCTGTTTAAGAATTCAGGATTAAAGAGTTTTTTCATGGCTTCTTCCACCGTGGTCTTCATATTATTATACTTGTCCTTATCTAAGGCATCACTAAATCCAAAAGAACCAATGTCTTTAATATCTTTTGTTCCAATGTTCGAAGTCATGATAATAATAGTATTTTTGAAATCAACTTTTCGTCCTAAGCTATCTGTAAGCACGCCGTCATCCAGCACCTGCAAAAGAATACTGAAAATATCGGGATGAGCTTTTTCAATTTCATCAAAAAGAACTACTGAATATGGTTTCCTTCTAACTTTCTCAGTAAGCTGTCCTCCTTCTTCATAACCAACATATCCTGGAGGTGCACCAACTAATCTTGAGAGAGAGAATTTTTCCATGTATTCACTCATATCAATTCTAATCAGCGAATCTTCGGAATCGAAGAGATACCTTGCAAGCGCTTTACAGAGTTCTGTTTTACCAACACCTGTAGGACCGAGGAATACAAAACTTCCAATTGGACGGTTAGGACTTTTTAATCCTGCCCTGGTTCTTCTAATCGCTTTGGTAAGCTTAGTAATTGCTTCATCCTGTCCAACAATATATTCCCGGAGTGAGTCTTCCATCTTAAGAAGTTTATCAGATTCGGTTTGTGCAATTCTGTTAACAGGGATGCCTGTCATCATTGCTACAACAGTTGCAATGTCATCTTCCGTAACATCGTGTATAATATCTTTTGTTCTCGCATCCCATTCTCTTTTGCAATTTCAAGATCGGATTGGAGATTGCGTTCTTTATCGCGAAGCCGTGCAGCTTCTTCATAATCCTGCCGTTTAACAACCGCAGCTTTTTCTCTTCTTACCTGGTCAATTTCATCTTCCAGTTCCAGCACATCCTGTGGAACTTCAAAATTACCCATATGAACGCGTGAGCCGGCTTCATCAATAACATCAATTGCTTTATCGGGTAAGTGTCTATCAGTTATATACCTATTGCTTAATTTTACAGCAGAATCAACAGCATCTTTAGAATATTTTACGTGATGATGTTCTTCGTATTTGAATTTTATATTTTCCAGTATCTGTATTGTTTCATCGTAGGTTGGTGGATCAACCATTATTTTTTGAAATCTTCTATCAAGAGCGCCGTCGGTTTCAACAAATTTCCTGTATTCATCTAAAGTTGTTGCACCAATACACTGAATATCGCCACGAGCTAATGCGGGCTTAAACATATTCGATGCATCAAGTGAACCGGATGCGCCACCTGCACCAACTATTGTATGCAATTCATCAATAAAAAGAATAATATCTTTTGCTTTTTCAAGCTCATTCATTAGGGCTTTCATTCTTTCTTCAAACTGTCCCCTGTATTTTGTTCCCGCAACCAGTCCTGCAAGATCTAAAGTAACCACACGCTTATCGTGTAGAGTCCTTGGTACTTTTTTCTGTATGATTCTTAATGCTAATCCTTCGGCAATAGCAGTTTTACCAACTCCTGGTTCGCCGATAAGAACCGGATTATTCTTTTTTCTTCTGCTTAATATTTGTGCTACTCTTTCAATTTCTTTTTCCCTGCCAACAACTGGATCAAGTTTATCATCCAATCCAAGCTTGGTTAAATCTCTTCCAAAGTTATCCAGAACCGGGGTTTTTGTTTTTTCAATTTTTTTATCAGAAGCCACTGTTTTTGCAGATGGATCTTTAGAACTTCGGTTGCTAAGCATTGCGTTCAATTCTGATCGAGCTGTATCGTAAGTAATATTAAATTGATGCAAAATCTGCGTTGCAATATTATCTTCATCTCTTAATAAAGAAAGGAGCAAATGCTCTGTGCCGATAACGTCTGCCTTATAAATTTTCGATTCAATCTGTGTAATCTTAAGAACTTTTTCTGCCTGCTTTGTAAGCGGGATGTTACCAATTGTTAAAGTACCCCCTGAAGTTCTAACTGTATCTTCAATAGCTTTTTTCAGTTTCATAAGATCGCAATCGAGATTCCTTAGAAGCCGTACGCCAACGCCTTGCCCTTCACGAATAATTCCTAATAAAAGGTGCTCAGTTCCAATATAATCATGCCCAAGTCTTAACGCCTCTTCCCTGCTTAACCTGATTACATCTTGAAGCCTGTCTGAAAAATTACCATCCATATTTTAGCCTTAACTCATTATTTTATTATCAGATAGATAAAGTCATTTAATGTTTTACTATTAAAAAGACATTTCTAATTGGATAAACCAAGATAAAGTTTATTTAGTCTAAAAAAAACTGACCCTCATACACCTGGTTTATCAATTAATTAATCGATTACTTGCTAAAATAAACAAAAAAAATGCCAAGAGAAGGTCATAATCCTACCCATTCCCATTGCTTCTTTTGCACAAAACAAACCTTTTTGCCAATAGCCCTAGCATTATTGGTGCACCAGTATTGCATCATAGGACAATATTACCGGAATCGCAAATCAAACGGAAGCTATGCAACAAATTACCCGCTAATACTTTCTGCTAAAAAAAGTATATTACTTGTCAAATTTAATTTAATTAAAATTCACGGAGAAAATTATGGAAGCAATTACAGGACTATCTCTGTTCATTATTATTGCAGTAGTTCTATTCTTAATGTTATTTCTTTACTTCATCCCTGTCAGGCTGTACATAGCTGCAGTCTCATCAGGAGTGAAGATAAGAATATTTAAAGATCTTATCGGTATGCGTTTAAGAAGAGTTCCGCCAAGCATAATTGTAGAAGGAATGATTAGTGCTACAAAAGCCGGATTAGAATTAAATATGGGAAAACTTGAAGCACACTTCTTAGCACGCGGAAATGTTAGACGCGTAGTTGATTCACTAATTTCTGCAGATAAAGCTAACATCGAACTTCCATTTGAACGTGCTGCGGCAATTGATCTTGCAGGAAGAGACGTTCTTGAAGCTGTTAAGATGTCTGTATTACCAAAAGTTATAGAAACGCCTGTTGTTTCAGCAGTTGCTAAAGATGGTATTCAGCTTAAAGCAATTGCAAGAGTAACCGTTAGAACAAACATCGAAAGATTGGTTGGAGGAGCGGGTGAAGCAACTGTGCTTGCAAGAGTTGGCGAAGGAATTGTATCAACTATCGGTTCAAGCCAAACTCATAAGCAGGTGCTCGAAAATCCAGATACAATTTCTAAAAGTGTTTTAGCCAAGGGATTAGATGCTGGCACTGCATTTGAAATTTTATCAATCGATATTGCTGATGTTGATATCGGACAGAATATTGGGGCTATACTGCAAACCGACCAGGCGGAAGCTGATCTTAAAGTTGCAAGAGCAAAAGCAGAAGAAAGACGTGCAGCAGCAGTTGCAACTGAACAGGAAAACGTTGCCGAAGTTGCAAAACAACGTGCTCGTGTTGTGGAAGCGGAAGCAGAAATTCCTCGTGCTATTTCGGAAGCTTTCAGATCAGGCAACTTTGGTATAATGGATTATTACAATTTGCGGAACATACAGGCAGATACACAAATGCGTGATGCGATTGCAAAACCGGAAGATAAAAAGAAAGACAACGAGTAATGGACGACTTTTTTGAAATACTTATTTACCTGTTCATTATAATCAGTTTCGTTAGTTCTTTTTTCAAAAAGAAAAAGAAGCAGCAGCAAAAGTTGCAGGTTCCAGGCTCCCAAGTTAATTCGCAAGAACAAACAGGGCACCCAGTAAAGAAGATAGAACCGGAAGTAAAAGTTGAACCGGAAATCGACATTTTTAAAGATCTTGAAAAATTCTTTAATGTAGGTAAACCTGAAAAGGAAGCTTCAAAAGAGCATAATGATAAGGAAATGTATGAAGGAGCTAAGGATAGAAAAGATTATATAGCAGTTCCAGAGGAAAGTTTTCACAAAAAAACCTCTTCAGAGCATACATTCATTAATCCCTGGGATAAGAAAAGAAAAGAAATAGACATAAAAGTTGCGAAGGTTGATAAAACAATTGAAGAACAGGCATCAAAATTTGAAGAGTATCTTCAGAAAAAAGAAACTGCTGCTAGTGAAATAAGCAAGGAGATACGAACGCGTCTAAATGATCCTGCAAGTTTAAAAGATTATATAATTATTTCAGAGATTATGGGTAAGCCAAAATCTCTTAGGAGGTGAATCTTCTCTAAATTTTTGTTGGGAGAAAAAGTATTATAAAATTTTTAGATACGCTTCCTATATGAAGCAAAAAAAATATAAGCTAACAAGATTAGGCAATGCGGGCTTCGTTAAGAAAGTAGACGAAGCCCTTTTTGCTATTAATTACCAGCACGAACTTAATCCATCGCAGTACGAAGCTGTTGCAGCAGTTAACGGCGCTTATCTTATAATTGCAGGTGCAGGAACTGGTAAAACACGCACGCTTGTTTACCGCGTTGCGAGATTAATCGAATCCGGTTACGATCCACAATCAATATTGCTTCTTACCTTTACACGAAAAGCTGCAAACGAAATGATGAAAAGAGCTTCGGTGCTTCTGGATGACCGTTGTTCCAAAATTCGCGGCGGAACGTTTCACTCTTTTGCAAATGTAACTTTAAGAAAATATGCAAAAGCGGCAGGTGTAGAATCTAACTTTACAATTTTAGACCAGGGAGACAGCGCAGATATTATAAATCTTATCCGATCGCAGGATGGTTTTATCAGCAAAGAAAAACGGTTCCCTAAAAAAGATACACTTAACAAAGTTTACAGCTTAAATGTTAACACTGGAATTCCTGTTGAGCAAATTATTGAGTCAGATTATCCTCACTTTATTTCCATGTTAGATAAAATAATTGAAGTACAGCACATCTATACAGATTACAAAAGAAAAAATAACCTGCTCGATTACGATGACCTGCTTGTTTACCTGCGCGATTTTCTTCATAGCGGAAATTCTGCGGCAAAAAATCTTCTTTCAACAATAAAATTTGTGATGGTTGATGAATACCAGGATACAAACTATCTGCAGGCAGAAATTGTGCAAGGACTTGCAAAACATAACGGTAATGTTATGGTAGTTGGTGATGATGCGCAGTCAATCTATTCTTTTCGCGGAGCCAATTTTAAGAATATTATGGATTTTCCGAAGCTGTTTGATAATGTAAACGTAATTAAGATTGAAGAAAATTACAGAAGCGTTCAGGCAGTTCTCGATTTTGCTAACCAGGTTTACGAAGGTGCGGTTGAAAAATATACAAAAGTTCTCTACACGCAGAGGAAAGGAGGGGAACTTCCTTTTATTGTTGCTGCAGCAAATGAGAACATGCAATCAAGGTTCATTGTGGAAAAAATTCTTGAACTTTTAGAAGAAGGTGTTCCGCTTAAAGATATTTCAGTGCTTTTCCGCTCTTCATTTTTTTCATTCAACCTGGAGATTGAATTATCAAAAGCAGGAATTCCTTTTCAGAAATTCGGCGGAATAAAGTTTATTGAAACTGCACACGTGAAAGATGTGCTGGCATTTTTAAGAATTGCATCAAACCCAAAAGATATTGTCAGCTGGTACCGGGTTTTGTTGTTGCATGAGGGTGTAGGACCTAAAACTGCGCAGAGAATTTTGGATGAACTTGCAACTGCAAGATTAACAATTGAAAAACATCCTGGAAATAAAAAGGAATTTCAGTATTATAAATTGAAAGAGCTCTTTATTCTTCTCTATAAATTACACACAACTAAAGCTTCTCCTTCAGAAAAAGCAGCAATGGTTTTAGAATATTATCATCCTCTCTTTAAGCATAAATATGATGATTTTAATAAACGAAATAAAGATCTTGAAATTCTACAAAACATTTCTGAAAACTACCGTTCGCTTAATTCATTTTTAGCAGATATGGCGATTGAGCCAGTTATTAATAGTGTGATTGATATTTCCGAAACAGATAAAGAGGATGAATACCTCACTCTTTCTACAATTCATTCTGCCAAAGGATTGGAATGGCATTCTGTTTTTGTAATACATGCAATTGAGGGTTACTTTCCTTCTACTCGTGCTGCAGAGAGTCTTGATTCTTTAGAAGAAGAAAGAAGGTTAATGTACGTTGCAGCTACAAGAGCAAAACAAAACCTGTTTGTTACATACCCGATGAATATGTACAACCGGATGGAAGGAATAACTCTTTCAAAACCATCAAGATTTATTTCGGAAATCTCACCGGATAAAGCTGAGGGCTGGCTTGTTGAGGATGAGTATTAATAGATATTATCTTTATTGATACAAGATTAAATAGCGAACACCGATTAACGATTTGAGAAATAAGAAATAAAACATTCTTCATAAATCGAAATTCATTTGTCGTTATTCGTTATTTTTTTGCATTAATTAATAGTGCCGGTCACTTCCAAAATTGAATGACAATTTAATAATATCTAGAAAGGATTTTGTTTGGATACATTAAATTACACTTATTGTAATATTTTTACAGTAATTAGATTCATCTTAAATGATAATTAAATTTATTTCTTTATTTCATTTAACTATTTTGCCCCTGCATATTTCAAACTTATAATATTTTTTTCATCATACATTATTCTGAATGGTTATAATAATAACTGCAATAGTGTTCCTATTAATACTGAATGGAATTATAACAATTACCTTAAAAAAGGCAACCTCGAAATCCTCAGTAGGATCCAACAAAAAAAGCATTTCAATTATTATCGCACTTAAAAACGAAGAAAAAAAGATAGAAACTTTATTGGCATCACTTAACGAACTTGATTATCCCGCAGAATTTTTTGAAGTGATTTTTATCGATGATAATTCAAAGGATAGTACATACGATAATATTTCTGATAAGATTAAAAGGTTTTATAATTTTAACGTGTACAAACTGCAAAGTGAAAACAAATCCGGCAAGCGGAATGCTCTTGAACTTGGAATTAGTAAATCAGTACATCCATATATTTTAATTACTGATGCTGATTGTGAACCAGAAAAGGATTGGTTGAAGGTATATTCAAATAAATTTACGGAATGCTTTGATTTTTTATTTGGAATTGCACCTTTCTTCCGGGAAAAATCTTCGGTTAACAAGATTTCCTGTTTTGAAAATCTTAGAAATACAATGCTTTCGATTTTTGCAGCAAATATTTGTTTGCCTTACTCTGCTGCTGCAAGAAATTTCGGATTCAAAAAAACTTCATTTGAAAAAGTTGGCGGCTATTCAAAAACAACCGATGCACTAAGTGGTGATGATGATCTCCTTCTGCGGGAAGCAGTTAGAAACAATCTTAAGATCGGTACGGTTACAGCAAAAGGTTCGTTTGTTTTTTCTAGAACGAAAGAGACATTTAAAGATTACTTCAGGCAGCGTGCAAGGCACACTCAAACTTCTTTTCATTACCTGTTTAAGCAGCAGTTAGCACTCGGTTTATGGCATCTATTTAATTTATTAATACTTTTTTCTCCAATATTGTTTTTCGTTAATGTTTACTTCCTGTTGCTTCTTCCTACTAAGCTTTTTATCGATCTGCTTATTGTTTTGTTTAACCAGGAAAAATTCAGTTACAAATTTTCTTTTACAGAAGTATTTTACCTGCAAATTTTTTACGAGCTTTTACTTATCATTCATTTCTTAAATGCAAAGTTTGGTAAGATAGAATGGAAGTAATTAAAACTGGACTGCCTCCCTGGCTTAATAAAGATCACCCAAATTATAAACGATGGAAACGTGCTCGGGAAATTTCGGAAGACCGCGGTAAGTTTGTTGAATCTGTTTTATCAAATGAAATGATACCATCCGGTTTGCGTATACTCGATCTTGGTTCGGGTGAAGGGGGAACAGCTAAAGTACTTTCTGAAAAGAATGAGCTTATAAGTTTTGATATCAACATGAATAGATTGATGCAACAAGAAAATAATCAATATCAAAAAATTCTCGGTGATTCAGAACATCTTCCTTTTAACTTATATTCATTTGATGTAATCATTCTGCAGGATGTAATCGAACATCTTCAGAGTAAAAAAGATACAATTGATTCGCTTCATTCATTGCTGAAGAAAAATGGGATTATCTATTTAAGCACACCAAATAAAATATCGATCTTTAATGTTATTGCTGATCCTCATTGGGGTGTTCCTTTCATTTCGCTTTTAAAGAGAGAGAGTATTCGAAAATACTTTTTAAGTATCTTCCGCAAAACTGAAGCAGCCAGGAGAGATATTGCAGAATTATTTTCACTTAAAAACTTACTGAGTTTATTTGAAGATAAGTTTGAAGTAAGATTATTTACTTCTCATTCAGTTAAAGAACTTTTTAATGGGCATAAAGGAATTGTCTGGAGCAACTTTCATTTAAAGCTAGTTGGAGCTGTAAACAAACTTAAAATTGGAAGATTGATAACCTTGATGGCAAACGATAAGCCAGGATTAATAAATAATTTTTTTACACCGACTTTTTATATCACTTTGAAAAAAAAGAATTAAAAGAATAATAGTCCAACATCTTTTGATTTGACCAATAATTGGTATATTTTATTTTGACACAGTTCAAATTTTAAATGCGATGACAAATAACCAGTTAGCCCTAAAAGCTGTGGAAGCAAAATCGAAAGCGTTGCCAACTTATTCAAATTTTTATGTCGGAGCAGCTTTACTAACCGAGGATGGGAAAGTTTACACAGGTGGTAATATTGAAACAAGCTCATACAGTTTAACAATCTGTGCTGAACGGGTTGCAATTTTTAAAGCAATCTCTGAAGGAGAGCGAAAGTTTAAAGCAATTGCAGTCGCAGGAGATACCGATGACTTCATTTCTCCCTGTGGAGCCTGCCGGCAAGTTATAAGCGACCTTTGCGGAGACATCAATATTATAATGGTTAATAATAAAAATGAGTTTAAGGTAAGTAAAGCCTTAGAACTTCTACCACTGGCATTTGGTGACAAAGATTTAAAGTAAAATTACTCTAAATTCTTTAAATTTCACTATCTAAAATATTTTATGGTTGAATTTCCGCACGCTATGCCCAAAGATACCGGCTGGATAGAGATAATTACCGGCTGCATGTTCAGCGGCAAAACAGAAGAACTAATTCGCCGGTTAAGAAGGGCAGAAATTGCCAAACAAAAAGTCAAAATTTTTAAACCGCTAATTGATACTCGTTACTCTAATGAATCTATTGTATCACACAACGAGCAGTCACTCCCTTCAATTTTAATAAAAGATATTAAAGAAGTTCTGGATCAATCTGATGATGCGCAAGTTGTAGCAATTGATGAAGCACAGTTCTTTTCAGCTGATATAACCAAGGTGTGCAACAAGCTTGCTATGAAGGGCAAAAGAGTTATTGTTGCGGGGTTAGACCAGGATTTTCGCGGTGTTCCTTTCGAGCCGATGCCGCAGCTTTTAGCTATTGCAGAATATATCACCAAGCAGCTTGCAATTTGTGTGGAGTGCGGTAACCCTGCAGATAAAACCCAAAGAAAAACAGCTTCATCAGAAAGAGTGATAGTTGGTGCGGCAGATATTTACGAAGCACGCTGCAGGCAGTGCCATTACATCCCCAAAGAATCTTAAGGATACAAAATGGAATTAAACTCAATCTTAAGAGGTTTTGTAGGAATTATTGTTTTAGTTGGTATTGCTTTCCTGCTTTCTAACAATAAAAAGAATATAGACTGGAAACTTGTAGGAACAGGTCTTGGTCTTCAATTTGTTTTCGCAGTATTTATTCTCCGCAGCGAAGAACTTAGGAGTTTCTTTTTCATTCTTGGCTGGCCAAAAGATTTCTTCGGATGGATAAGCGGATTTTTTGTTGTGGTATTAAACTTTACAATGGCAGGTGCACAGTTTGTTTTTGGTGATCTCGCAAAACTTCCCGGAAGTGAAGGATCTATGGGTTCATTTTTTGCCTTCCAGGTTCTTCCTACAATTATTTTCTTCGCATGCTTGATGTCAATTCTTTATTACCTCGGTTTCATGCAAATGATAGTTAGGGGGATGGCATGGGTTATGGCAAGATTTTTAGGAACCAGCGGTGCAGAATCTCTCTCCTGCTCCGCAAATATTTTTGTGGGGCAAACCGAAGCTCCATTAATGATAAAACCATATTTAAAGGAGATGACTAAAAGTGAAATCCTTACCATAATGGTGGGAGGTATGGCAACAATTGCAGGTGGAGTGATGGCTGCATATATCCAGATACTTGGAAGTGCATACTCAATTAAGCATGGGGTGCCACTTGTTGAAGCCCAGCAGTTTTTTGCCACACAGCTTCTCGGTGCAAGTATTATGGCGGCTCCTGCAGCAATTGTTATTTCAAAAATTCTTTTTCCGGAAACTGGTGAACCTAAAACAAAAGGTACAGTAAAAATTGATGTTGAAAAGGATGCCTCAAACATTATTGAGGCTGCTGCTAATGGTGCCGCTGCAGGGCTTAAGCTGGCTTTGAATGTTGGAGCAATGTTGTTGGCTTTTATTGCTCTTATCGCCCTGGTAAATTATTTATTGAACGGACTTGGGGATCTGGTAAACTGGAATGAATCACTTAAAGCAAACTACGGTCAGCCGCTTAGCTTTGAGTTATTGTTGGGTTGGATATTCCAGTTTGTTGCTTTTAGTATTGGGGTGCCGTGGGAAGATGCACTTAGATTCGGAAGCCTGCTTGGCACTAAAATAGTTGTTAATGAATTTGTTGCATACTCTGAGATGGGAACGATGATTGAAGCTGGAAAAATCTTAAATGAAAAAACTATCCTCATGGCAACCTATGCTTTATGCGGTTTTGCAAACTTCAGCTCCATTGCAATACAGATTGGTGGCTTGGGACCTCTTGCCCCGAATAAAAAATCAGATATTGCGGGTTTAGGAATAAAGGCTGTTATTGGAGGTGTAATGGCAACATTAATGACGGCTACATTAGCAGGATTATTGTTTATAAAATAAACTTGGTACTTGATATAACTTTACTAAAATATTATGCACATTGATCTTTCATTTAAATATAAAACCCTGATTGATCATTTAAATAGTGAAAAACCTTTTGAACCTGATTTTGCAATAGTTCTTGGAAGCGGGCTTGGTGGATTTACAAATTCTTTAAATGTTATAAAATCATTTCCTACCAAAAATCTTCCCGGCTATCCTGAATCGACTGTTGAAGGACATTCAGGCATAATTCACTTTGCTGAATCTGAAAATAAAAAACTTTTGCTCTTCCAGGGAAGAATACATTTTTATGAAGGATACAAATTGAGTGAATGCATTCTCCCCTCTTTCATCGCCTGTAAACTAAAGTGTAGAAAAATACTTTTAACAAATGCTGCCGGTGGAATTAACAGGCAATTTAAACCAGGCGATCTTATGTTGGCAGCTTCGTTTAACGGAATTGAAATAAAAAAAGAATTAACCGGGCTGATTGGAGTTCCTTCAGAAAAGATTCATAATGAGTTCTTAGATTTTCCTTCTTCAGAGATGAACACGATTATTAGAAAATCAGCAATTGAAGAGAATATAGATCTTAAAGAAGGTGTTTACTGGTTTTCAAAGGGACCGAGTTATGAAACTCCTGCCGAGATTGAAATGATGCACAAGTTTGGCGGCGATGCAGTAGGTATGTCCACAGTTCCCGAAGCTGTTTTTGCTGTGTATATGGGAATGAAAACAGCATCAATTTCCTGCATAACAAATTATGCAGCCGGAATATCCAAACAAAAACTTACACACGATGAAGTTACAGAAACAGCAAACCGGGTTGAGGATAAATTCAGTCGGCTGGTTAAAAGAATTATCAATTCAATTTAAATTGTAACATGTAGATTAACTGTTGTATCACTTATTTACCAGTTAAGAAAAAGCGATTCTGAAATTCCATCACTCCTAAAACGTTCTATATTTTAATGATTTAGCAGATTTTATATATGCCAATTCAATTGACTTTCTGAACCTTTACCCCTAATTTTGTTGTTCATTTTAATTTCAAACTAACACAGAAATTTTTACTAAAGTATGAAAGAATTCAGGTTTAGACTTATACTTATTGTTGGAGCTATCGCGCTTGCAATCTACCTTTTATGGCCTACCTATGTAGATTATCAGTATGGAAAAGAGATAGAAGAGACACTAAAGACAAAGAAAGAAGAAATTATTTCCAGCCAGCCGGAGCTTACAAATACCCAGGTTGAAAAAATGCTTGAGGTTATTGAAGACAGCTTGTTAACTGATAATCCGGATATAAGTAAAACAAGAGAAAAGCGAATTAAGCTTGGACTTGATTTGCAGGGCGGTATGAGAGTTGTCCTCGAAGTTAATACAGGTAAACTAATTGAGAAACTTGCTAAAAACCCGGACGAAGTTTTCAAATCGCTGCTTGCAGAAGCAGAAGAAGAAGCTGCACTTTCCAACGAAGCTGTTGTAGATATTATCGCACTAAAATTCCAGGAAAAAGGAATACGGCTAAGCCGTTACTTCGGCACAATTAGGCAGGATGATGATGAAATTCTTGCCGGTTTAAAAGATGATGCTGAAGATGCAGTTACTCGTGCAATGGAAATTATAAGGAACAGGATTGATCAGTATGGCGTTTCCGAACCTTCAATCCAAAGGCAGGGAAGCCGCAGAATAATTGTTGAACTTCCCGGTGTTGCAAGAGAAGAAGAAGCAAAACAGTTATTGCAGGGTACTGCATTATTAGAGTTTAGAATTGTACGCGATCCTGATTTTGCTTTTGCAATTATGCAAAAAGTAGATGAGGTACTTGCGGGAAATATTATACAACCAGATACCAGCGAAACTGTTTCTGAGATAACAGATACAAGCAGGTTGATGGAGATACAACTCTTACTGCAGCTGAAGATACAATCCAACTGAAGAGCTTACCGAGGAAGAATTCAAACAGCAGCATCCATTCTTTTCAGTTGCGCTATTAGATCCACAGGGAAGAAGTGCTGATGCTTATGTAAGAGGTGATGAAAGAAATAAACTTGAATTTATGCTTAGCAGACCTGAAGTTCAGAATGTGATACCAAATAATGTTGAGTTTGTATTTTCTGCCAAATCATTACCCGGGCAGGAAGGAGAGGAAATTTATATAATGTATATGGTTAACAAAGCACCCGAGTTAACCGGTGGTGTTATAACCGATGCAGTTGCAACTATCGATCCGAATACTTCGGCACCTATTGTTAATATGACTATGAATTCTGAAGGTGCAACAGAATGGGCAAGAATTACAGGCGCGAATGTTGGTAAACGAATTGCAATTATGTTAGATGGTGTTGTATTCTCAGCTCCCAACGTGCAAAATAAAATTCCGGGAGGTCGTTCACAAATTACAGGTATGGCAGATCTTAACGAAGCAAAGCTGCTTGAGATTGTATTAAAGGCAGGTGCCCTTCCTGCTCCTGTAGATATTATTGAAGAAAGAACTGTTGGTCCATCACTTGGGGCAGGATTCTGTTAACAGCGGATTACTTTCGGTGATAATTGGTTATATACTTGTTGGTATATTTATGATATTTTACTATCATAGCACAGGTACAATTGCCGCAGCTGTGCTTACTTTCACTATTCTTTTTATACTTGGTGTTCTTGCAGGATTTAACGCTACTCTTACTCTACCCGGTATTGCAGGTATCATTTTAACAATTGGTATGGCAGTGGATGCCAACGTGCTTATCTTCGAGAGAATCAGGGAAGAGATGGCTACGGGTAAAACTATTAAGGCATCTATCGACAGCGGTTTTTCAAGAGCTTATTCAGCAATTATAGATTCAAACATTACTACATTCTTTACAGGCATTATACTTTATCCAGTTTGGTACAGGACCAATTCAGGGTTTTGCTTTAACATTAATGATAGGTATTGCTGCTAGTTTATTCAGCGCATTGGTTGTTGCAAGATTAATCTTTGATATGATGGTAGCAAAAGGTATTAAAGTTACTGTAGGATAATTTAAACGCTTTAAGGAGTTCACTTATAAAATGCGAATATTCGAAAATTTAAATTTTGATTTCTTAGGAAAAAGAAAAATAGCTTATACAATTTCTGCTGCGCTATTTGCACTTGGAATAATTGGCGTTATTTCACGAGGATTTCATTTTGGTGTTGATTTTAAAGGCGGCAGCGAAATTGTACTTCAATTTGAAAACCCTGTTGATATTACAAAGGTAAGAGAAGATGTAGCTAATATAGGGCTGGGAAATATTGAAGTGGTTACTTTTGGCGGTGAAACCGGTGTGATGATCAGAACTGAAGAACAGGTTATTCCTGCAAATATTTTCCCTGTAGTTGTTAATAGGATTGAACAAGCAATTGATAAAGTTTTCCAGGATGTTCCGCGGCAGATAGTTGATTCCACAGCCAGCTCAGTTACTTATTCTTTTGAAAATACTGATACAACCAACCGGGTTAGTTGATGCATTATTCGCAGCAGGTTTTCAATCGGGCAGAGTATCCGAAGAACCGGATAATACGCAAATGATTGTTAGGGTAGGAATTGCGGACTGGATTGAGGAAAACCTGAGAGATAAAGAATCCGATAATCCGTTTATTGTTCTTAAAGAAGACAGGGTTGGTCCTAAGATTGGTGAAGAATTAAAACGGGATGCTTTGCTTGCAATAATATTTGCTCTTATAGCAATTCTTATTCTATCTCGGATTTAGATTTAAATTTATTTTTGCTTTCGGCGCTGTTGCTGCTCTCTTCCACGATGTACTTATAACACTTGGATTATTTGCTGCATTGTACGGATTGATTCCAGGATTGAATTTAGAAATTGATCTGACTATTGTTGCAGCATTTTTAACACTTATCGGTTATTCAATTAACGATACAGTTGTGAACTTTGACAGGATAAGGGAGAATATTAAAATTCATAAAACCAGACCGATAGAGGATATTATTAATACAAGCATCAGCCAGACGATGAGCAGAACAATTTTAACAAGCGGTACAACTTTATTAGCTGTACTTGTACTACTGATTTTTGGTGGGGAGGTGCTTAAAGCATTTGCATTTACACTTATCTTCGGTACAATTATCGGTACATATTCTTCAATTTTTGTTGCAAGTACGCTTGTTTACGAGTATGCAACAAAGTATAAGAAAAAATTAGAGTTTTAGATTAAGAGACATGTAGGAATTTGACGGCTTTTTTAATCAAATTCCTACTTAAGCAGAATCATACTCTTAGTCTCCTCAAAAGAACCAGCTTTTAACCTGTAAAAGTAAACACCGCTTGTCAATTGCAAATCATAAGTTTAAAATCTATATTGTATTCGCCCGCAGGTTTTTCTTCTTCAACTAGAGTTGCAATTTCATTTCCCAACAGATCATAAATCTTTAAACTCACAAATTCATATTCTATAATCCGAAATTTTATTGTTGTTGATGGGTTGAATGGGTTGGGATAATTCTGGTAAAGTGTTATTGCGTTTGGCAATTTAGGTACTTCACCCACACTTACTATCTCATCAGTTAATTCTGTTTTCAATCCCGGTATGGAAAATGGATCAATATTCAGAAATGATAAATCTACATGGTTAGTTGGTACTATATCCATTACAACCCAGTTATTTTCTGCAATCCAGAATGTATTTTCAGTTGATAATAATTCTATTGCTCCTATAGGTGGAGGAAAAAGAACACTGACCGCCCAGGATATCTGAAATTTTTTGCAATCGAAATTTCCTAAAAACAGTATTTATAGTTTCATCATCAAGTCGCTTTCCAAGGTACTCAAATCTTAATGGTAAGGGACTTATACTTGCAATTGTGGTATCAATCGAAAGCAATGTGTATTCATCATTAACATTTTCAGTAAACCTGTAAGCAGAATACCAATCTTCAAGTGAATGAAAAAAATCTACAAAGCTAAAGTTGGGATCTGAGAGCACTGAATCAATAGAAATTAGGAAAAACTCCAGTGAACCAACACGGAAATATTCATAGCCATCTGATCCGGAAAAATGAAAAAATAGGGAATCATCATATGGTTGAAATAGAATTGTTTGCAATGGACCGGATTTTGTAAGTACGATATTAGCAAGCTTACCTTGATAATCAGTTGTAACGGTGAATAAATCCTGCCTGAAAAAAGCAAGTGAATCGATATTGTTATTCAGAGAATCGAGAGGAGTAGCTTTGTAATTCCACGTAAACCCGGTTTGATTTGGAAAATAATCGCTTGCCTGCTGAGCAAGCAAAGTGCCGGAGCTAAACACTATACAAAGAATGTACAAAACTTTTCTCATTTTTCTTACCTCTTTCAAATTGTGTTTTTAAAATATAACTCTAAGAAGCATAGAAATAAAGCAGTAATTTATTAACCTGTCATAATATTAAATTGAAACCAAGAGTAAAATTTCTGATTGGTCTCAAGTTCCCAATTAATTCTACATAATTGTAGTTAGTAAGGTTTTTTATATTAAGGTAAATGATAACTGGTAACCCAATTGAAACAAAGTTATAACCTGCTCTAAAATCGGTTGTAAATACAGGCACACGTAATTCACCATCCCTGATAATTCCAAGTTCAATCAATTCGTTATCAATCTCTTCAACTTTACTCCAGTATCGAAAATCAATTCCTAGTTTTAAGTTCCATTTTCTGAATTCAAAACGGGAATAAAATATATGACGCGGGCGATACTTTAGAGCTGTATTCATCTCCACATCTCTTGCCCACATGTACGTGTAGCTCATTGTAAATGTTAATTCATCGGGTATAAACCTGAAAGTAGTGTTTGCTTCTAACCCGTCAATCCTTGCTCTCACTACGTTATCAAAAACAACTAAACCATCTGCAGGATCGATCCCTGGTTCTATCATATCAAAATATTCATTTCTAAACAGAGCAAGATCGAGCATTAATAAACTAAACGGATTATAATTTACACCGAGCTCCATAGAAAGATTTGATTCGGATTTAAGAAAAGGATTTGGTTTTACTGTAATACCGCTTGCAGAGGTAGAAGTGAATGCCTCCGCAAGTGATGGTGCACGAAACCCGGTTCCAATTGAAGATCTTAAAATTATTTTATCATTTAATTTATAGTTCAAGCCAAGCTTGGGGGAAAAGGCATTTGCAATATCCAAAGTATCAAGTTTACTATAATCATAGCGAATACCGATTGACATTATAAGGGGAAATGTAAAATTGATATCGGATAAAGCATAAATTCCAAAGCTATTTGAATTTGGATTACCAAAAATATTCGAGTTAACGCTGGCTGTATTTCCTTCCACCCCTGCTACTAAAACAATCTTATCTGTTAAACTAGAATTTAGTTGAATTTCTCCACGGTACAGGTTTGACTTTGATGCGTTGAATGGAGTTGCACTATCTTCCCAATCATTAAGGTAATAGCTTGCTTTAACGTTAAGAAAAACTTTTTTGCTTAAAACATTCTTAGTAAATTAATCCTAATAAATATCTGTTAGTTTCAATTCGCTCTCCTTGGTTTACATCTGGTGGAACTAATACATTGCGGGAATCTTTCCAGTAAATAAAACTTCCACCTCTTTTATTAAAAGTATTTGCAATAAATGTTAAAGAGGCTGCTGTAGAAAAGTTGTATATAGTCTTTAGAAACCCAATGTATTTTTTAAAAGAATCATTCTGCTTATAACTTGAATTTTCTAAACGGGTAAATGAAATATTAAATCCAAGTTTACCAAACTTGTTGGAATGAGATAGCGTTAATCCATTAAATGGTCTATATTCGCCGGACCAATCCCATGGTACATAATAAGGTTTGTCGTAAAGTCCAAAAAACCCTTGAACCATTGTTGAAGGATGGGAAGTAATATCTTTTGTAATCCCATTTATAACTCCACCAATTGCCGAAGATCCGTAAAGTGAGCTTGCTGCTCCTTTAATTATTTCTACCCTTTGCAGCTCTGTTACCGGAATCATCTCCCAGACAATCTCGCCAGTGTCGCCCGTATAAAAAGGCAGTCCATCGATTGCAAGTAAAGCTCTTGAACCCGCTCCCCTACTGTAACCGCCGGAACCTCTTATACTTATTTGATCATCGGTCATGTTTACCCCGGATACATATCTTAGTGCATCTTCAAGATTTGAAAAATTTTTTTCTGAAAATTCTGTTCCCCGGATAATTTCAGCACTCACAGGTAATTCAGATATTTTCTGTTCATATTTTCCTGCGGTAACTACAACCTCTTCAGATTCAATTATCTGTTCTTTTAAAATTACATTAAGTATTACAGCACCATTCAGCAAATTAATCCTATTCTCAAATACTGTATAATAACCAATGGCAGAAAATCTAATTGAATACACCGCTGGTTCTAAATCATCAATTTTATAACTACCATTCTCATCTGAAGCAGCTCCATATCCTGTTTCTTCGATAATAATATTTACATGCTGCAACGGATTTTCCAGGGAATCTGTAACTATTCCGCTTATGCTATAATTTTGTGCAAAAATATGGCAAACAGGTAATAGTGAAAGTAATATGAAGCTGATAAATTTCATCATAAAAAATTAAGTGATAGTAGATATTAATTACCTCCCGGTGGCTGCGGGGGTGGGTTATTAAAATCGCAAATAATATTTATGTTTCTAATCAGGGTGTTCTCAGGAATGGTGAGTATACCCGGCTGCGTAGTATCTCCATTAGAATAATAAACACCTGCTACAATCCAATCTTTGCGGGAAAGTGAAAGAGCAATAGTTGATTGCTGTGCAACTCCAATGTAGGAATACTCTCCTGCTTCAATAATTCCATCGGGTGGGAAGTAAGAAGAATCCGCTGAACTGTAAAGATAATACCCAACTCCAAACGGAATTTCCCAACCAATAAACCTCAGGTTAAGAATAGTAAAATCAGATGGTAATAATAGAGGATTCTTTGAACATAACAACATGAGTCCGCTGAATACTATCTGGCCAGTTACCAAGAAAGGTTACTCTTCCGCTAAACCCGGTTGTTTCAAGCCACGAATAGTTTTGGCGCAATTCCATTATCTGAATTGCACGAATAGAAGTAAAATTAATAATATTGATGATAGCAGCAGTTTCATTAGGTTCTTATCACAATCGATTTCTTAGTTACAACTGACGTTTAAACTTGTAGTTTTGTTAAAGCAAAGTCAAGAAAAATCGAAGGTTTTTAAGTGACTGAGTCGTCCTAAATAAGGTTGACTGTTATTTTAATGAACATATCTACTCAGTAATAGAGGTTTTTGCCACATATTTGACCGGGAGAAAATTCTGCTGATGCATTTCTGCCGGTGTCAGCATAGAACAACTTAAATGAGGTCTCTTAGTATTATAGATCATTATTGATTGTTCAATATGTTTTTTTGCCTGTTCAAAACTATCAAACTTTTCATCACAATAAAACTCATCCTTGAGTATTCCGTTTATTCTCTCTGCTACTGCATTGTCATACGGACTCCCATCCTGAGTCATACTAATTTGGCAGTTGTTTCTCCGTAGTTCATCGATGTAGATTCTGCTGCAATACTGCAATCCACGATCAGAGTGATGAAGTATTTCTTTGTTTTGATAAACCCTTCTCTTTAGTGCCATCTGTAAGGCCTTTAGAGTTGATTCTGCTTTTAAGTCCTTACTAAGAGTATATCCCATAATCTGTTTTGAATAAGCATCACTTACCAAATGCAAATATATTGTCTGTTCTCTTGTTAAAAAGGTATGTAATGTCAGCTACCCATAGTTGTTCCGGTTGTTTTAGCTCCAATTGTTTTGAACTATCTGCATATGTGCGCATCCAAGTGTTTTGAGTTCGTTGTTTTTACATATTTTTGGCGTTTTGTTATCAGCATTTGCTCTTTTCGTAATATTTCAAATAATTTGTCTAGACCTACACTTAACTCAGGTTTCAGTATGTAGTGCAATTTCCGTGTGCCTAACCGAGGCTGTTCTTGACGCACACTCAACACTTTGCTGATGATCTTCTGTTGTTTTTCGTTCTGTTTAGCCCGGTGCTTTCGAAGCTTATAATAAGCTTGTTTACTTATACCAAGGTGTCGGCAACATCCTGCAATGCTTATTGTTTTTCTTTGGGCTGCCAGTTCTCGGACAACTTGGTGTCGATGTTTTTTCTTATATCTATTCCCGTTTCCCGCTTGGTAACTTCCAGTAGTTTCTCATAGACTAATATCTTTTCGCGGGCTTCCTTTAGTTCGTGCTCTAACTCTTTCGAACTAAATTGGTTCTAGGGATTTTTCATTGGTCGTCCTGGGTAACGTTGTCTTTGAATAATACAATTTACCATACTTCCGACACCACTGCAATACTGTGCTATGACCACCTATTTGATATTTGCTCATTAGTGAATCTTTTGTATGATTACCCCGCTCATATTCCCGAACTACTTGCAGTTTGAATGCTTGACTATACGTTGGTTGTGAGGGGATGGTGTTTCCTTTTTTCATCTCTTATCTCCTGATTTCTTTTTGACTGTAGTCAACTTTTTTCAGGACGAGACAGAAATAAAAAATCCCTGCATTTGGTAACACAGGGGTAAATTTAATTTGAAGTGATAAATATTACTTAGTAAGAATCATTTTCTTAACATCGACAAATTTAGTTCCGTTTACACCTGTTGCTTCAATTCTGTAGAAATAAACACCACTGTTAATGCCGGTTGCATTAAAGTCGTAATTGTGCACTCCTGCTGTAAGATCCTGATTGATCAATGAAGCTACTTCCTGTCCAAGAACATCAAATATCTTCAGGCTTACTTTAGAATCAGCTGCAAGCGAGAAAGTAATTTTTGTGCTTGGGTTGAATGGGTTAGGATAGTTCTGTGACAAAGCAATATACATCTGGTATTGCAATTTCAACTTCGACTAGTTTCGGAATAATCGAATGTACCGTCAAAGTCTATTTGTTTCAATCTATATGAATAAGTTCCTGATGAAAGATAGCATCTGTAAAGCTGTAGCTGTGTGGTTCGGTTGTAGTTCCAAAGCCAGGAACGTATCCAACATTTTCGAAATTCACTTCCAGAATTTCTTTCAATCTCAAATCCCTGGTTGTTTGTTTCTGTAGCTGTTGTCCAGTTAAGTGTTACATTTCTTTCATTAACAGAAGCTGTAAATGAAGTTAATTCAACTGGGACTACACTGTTAACACAAACATCATCAATATGCCAGAAGTTAATGTTGAAGGAATTACCCGACCAGTAGAAACCAAACTGGAAGTTAGCGTCTCCTAGTGCATTTATTACAACAGGTTCCGGACCAATATTTCCAGGAGGATCAACAACTGACCAAATAGGTGTCCAGCTTGTACCACTATCAGTTGTATAAGCGACACCAACAGTACCCGACCACCATACCAGTTAATGAAATGTTGGAAACTTATAGTATTCTGCATACCAGCACTTGGCATTACGGGAGACATAAGATAAGAATCACCAGTAAAAGCTGGGGTCCAAGCAAAGGTTAATTCTCCAGGAGCCGCTCCGCCAGCTTGGTTTCCTGCTCCCCAAAACCAGTTGGCACTCCCAAACCACCAACCTCCGTCCATTGTGCAATATCAGAATCAAAGGTATCTTCGAATAAATTACAACCACCACCAATCTCATAAATCCATGTACCGCCGCAGAAAACCTCTGACGATGTCCAGGGATTTGCGATTGCTGGTAGATAGGTGCCACCGACTAGATCATAAATGTAGATGCTGTCCTGCTGGTCTGTAACCAGGTAAGCTATACTGGTCATCGCTAACTGCCAATCCATCGATATCAGTCTGACCAGCCGGGTAAGGCGTGATCAGTGTTCCAGTGCCGTCCATGTTAATGCGGTACAATCCCAACCAAGTGAGTCTGTGTCATCGCTGGTTCCATAGAATTCACCAGTATTTGGGTCAACAGCTAAACCGCCAAAGTCAAAGTCAGTGTCTTCTGAGTAGTCAATAAATACTGTTGCAACAAACGTTGATAGTGTTAATCTCGTATACAGCTTCGTTACCAACATTCCTCGTACCATATAATGCACCATTATAGAAAGCAAGACTAACCATTGATATTGTCGCACCACTAGTGTCCGTGAATTTCCCAGAAAGGTTACAGTTCCGCTGCCAACAACCCATTCGTAAAGACCTGTACCATCATTGACGTAAATTTTATTGTTATTGATATCATAAGCTGCACCCCAGACTTCTACGCCTACAAATACCGAATCCCAATCAACTGTTAGCGGATCACCAACATAAGCCGGTACAGTTACATCATCTACACCAACGAAGAGTGGGTGTGTAACAACTTCTACAGAAAAGGAAATAGGTTGTACATGGTTCCACTTCTGATTGCTCTTTAGCAAGCGCCTTTGCTTGCTCAAGAAGGGTCTCCTCAGAATCACCTACTTGAGCCAAAGCTAAAAGTGGACAACAATAGGAAAACCCCATCACTTCGTATGAAATATGTCATTAATACCTCCGTATTATAGTTTGTAAGTAATTTATTTAGAGAAAATTATTGCAGAATATATTCCACACCTTGGAGAAATGGTAGAAAGGAATAAACTAAGAAAAGCAGTAATTCACTTTACAACCTCGCCCAAGGGTATAAATATAAATTCAATATATAAATTGATAAATATATTTGTTAGAAGCAACTAATGGTTAACAATTGGCTACAGTTTATATTTAGCAAGTAATATAAGGTGAGCCCCGAAAAAATTCAGGGCTCTACTAAATTCTTACTTTTAACTTGTTACTACTTGGTAAGAATCATCTTCTTAACGTTTGTAAAATTAGTTCCGTCTATTCCTGTAGCTTCAATTCTGTAAAAATAAGCACCACTATTTAGTAGTGAAGCATTAAAATCTACATTGTGTGAGCCTGCTACAAGATTACTATTTACTAGATTTGCAACTTCCTGTCCAAGTATATCAAATACCTTCAAGCTAACTTTAGAATCTACAGCTAAGCTGAATTCTATCTTTGTGCTTGGGTTAAATGGGTTAGGATAGTTCTGCGCTAAAGCAAATACATCAGGTATAGCAACCTCAACTTCGATAGCATCGAAATATTCAAAAGTATCATCAAAATCTAATTGTTTTAACCTGTAGGAATGCGTTCCTTCGTTAACTGAAGCATCTTGTAAATGAATAGCTGTGTGGTTCGGGAAGTTCCAAATCCAGCAACGTAGCCAATATTCTCAAAATCATTACCAGAATTTCTTTCTATCTCAAATCCCTGGTTATTGGTTTCTGTAGCTGTTGTCCAATTAAGGGTTACATTTTTTGCGTTAACTGAAGCTGTAAATGATGTTAATTCAACTGGGACTATACCGTCAACACAAACATCATCAATATACCAGAAGTCAATTTGGAAGGAATTACCCGAATAGAAGAAACCAAGCTGGAAGTTAGCGTCTCCTGGCGCAGTTACAGTTACAAGTTCAGGACCAACATTTCCAGGAGGATCAACTTCTGACCAAATAGTTGTCCAGGTAGCACCAGCGTCAGTTGTATAAGCAGCACCAACTGTTAAGCCTGCACCAAAATAGTCAACGAAATGTTGGAAACTTACAGTATTTTCAAGACCAGCACTTGGCATTACAGGAGACATAATATAAGAATCACCGGTAAATGCTGGGGTCCAGGAGAATCGCATTTCTCCTGCAGCAGCACCGGCTGCATTATTGGTTGACTGCCATGACCAGTTGCCAATTCCCAAAGGACCAACTTCTGTCCATAGTGCAATATCAGAATCAAAAGTATCTTCAAATAAATTACAACCACCAGGGATTACACCAGGGAAGAATGAAAGACCGCTTATTGCCGGGAAGCCGGTTGGACCTATCAATGTTCCTGCACCTGTTGAGGGATTGATTGAGATAAGAGCACCTGCATTTGTTACACCTGAACCCACCCCACCATAAAGAATACCATCAGGGCCAAATTCAATTGCGCCAACCTTATCAAATCCAATAGGACCAACAAGTGTTGGAACACCTGAAGCTGAATTAATTGTATACAAAAATGAAGGTCCTTGTTGATGTACCGAACCATATAGTGTCCCGCCTGCATCGAAAGTTAATCCAGTTACTCTATCTACTCCACCCGGGAATATGGTTCCAACTACTGTTGATGCACCCGTAGTCTGATCAATTGTTACAAGGTCCGTGGTTATACCTGGATCGTAGAGAGCACCTAATAAGTTTCCGCCACTGTCGAAATCTAATCCTGCAACAGCTGCTATACCAGAATGGAATCCTATTATTGTAGCTACACCGGTTAGAGGGTCTATGGTAACAACTTCAGCCAAACCCTGACCCACAGTGCCAAATAAAATCTCATCAATTCTAAATTCAATTTCTGTTACTGCGCCCCCTGTACCACTAATAGGGGAAACGAGAGTGCCGTCGCCTGTAGTTGGGTCAATAGTTATTAACTCATTAGTTGTACTACCTGTAGTACCATATAAAGTACCGGGTACCTGTGAATAAATCAAGCTTCCGAAGAAGATAAGCAATACCATTGTAGCCAAAACCGAAAAGGTAAATTGCTTTTTCATAAGTGCCTTCTAATTTAATAGATTTAATTGAGTTATTTAAATACAATTAATTTGTATTACACGATTGCTGATGTATAATATTATTATTACAAAACAGAATAGCAAGTATTCAGGGATTATTTTGTTACCCTGCCGTAATTCAAATTTCCAAGTGATGTATAAAGAACGAGAGAATCACTATTTAGTTTTTGAATTTTAAAATCTAACGATCCCTTAATGTTGCGTGGTTCAGGGGCAACAAGAAATTCAATAAATAAAGAATCGTTATTAACCTTATACGTACCTTCAACCAGTTCTTTATTTACATTTCTTGCTAATCCTTTAACAACTCCATCTGCAGAAAACTCAACAACATTACTGTTCTTGTCTTTCCAATTGCCAATAATTTCAGATTCATAATCAGAACCGCAGCCAGCAAAAAACGCAATTGCAATTAAAGGAAGCAAAACTTGGGATAAAATATTTACTTTCAATTTAGATCCTCCGGATAATTTTTTGATTGATATTATAATAATAAAGATAAAGAAAAATTAAAAGTTAATTAGCGGATAAATTAATTTGCAGAAATGGTGATAGAAAAGAAGTAAGAAATTATATCACTTAACTTTCACAATTATCATTTTGATATCATCATTTTCACAATAGTTAACTTATTATATAATAATAAGTTAAGATTTCAAGCGCAACAAATACGCAACAAAATTTCTTATAATTGTGTGAACATTATGAAAGGAAATGAAAGCAAATATAAATTAGAAGTGTTATTAAAAAAGCCCTTGCTACTTTAGGTATAGCAAGGGCGGTAAGTTATTTCTCTCTATTATTATTACTTCATCAACATTTATCCGCCGCAGTCCCGCCATAGGCGGGCAAGTCTAACGAAGGAGGATCATTTTCTTAGTCTCTACAAAATTTCCAGTACTTAAAGTATAGAAGTATAGTCCACTCGGTAGTCCGGTGGCATCAAATTGAACTTCGTGATTTCCACCAGGAACAACCTGGTTTATTAAAGTACTAATTTCCTTACCCAGCACATCAAATATCTTTATTGTTACTTGAGCACTTTGTGGAACAGTAAAATTAATTGTAGTATCTGGGTTAAATGGATTTGGATAATTTTGCTCTAAAGCAAATTCAGTTGGTAAACCGATATTAACTTCTAAAACTTCCGAGTAAGAAAAGCTTCCATCAAAATCGATCTGTTTTAATCTATAATAGTATGTTCCACTGTTAACAGAGTTATCTGTGTAGATATAACTTTTTGGTTCTGTTGTTGAGCCAAATCCAGGAACAAATATAATTTGCTTAAAGCTATCACTGTCCTTGCTTCTTTCAACTTGAAATCCTGAGTTGTTTGTTTCGGTAGCTGTGGTCCAATTGAGCACAACACCGCCGTTAACCACATTTGCAGAAAATGATGTGAGCTCAACCGGTACAGCAGCAATATCGAAAGGTTCAACAAAACGGGCAGAGACACCGGCAATAACTGTCCTCACAAATGCCCCAGTAGTTCCATCAATTTCGTGAACTCCAGTACCACTAGTAACGAGATAATTTCCACTAAGTATTTGATAACACCCCCTTAGGCCAGTTACAGCATCAAAGTAATTTAATTGGGCACCATTGGAATCGTAAATGTACAATCCGGATGGAGTTGAGAAGCCAGCAGCTATTATATTTCCACTGGTCGCCTCTCTTATCTGTTCCGGAAAATTTAAAGCAGTAACAAAGTTGTCTAAGTAAGTCCCGCTCAGGTCATATCTAGCAATGTTATCACTTGTACCTGCTGAAACTAACACATCGGATGTTCTAAATACAATTTCCCAGGGACTATCCATAACAGTTGCATTTGGTTCAATAAAATTACCAACATAGATTCCGGATGCATCAAATTGTGCGATTGCATCTGAATTTGCACCTGCTGCAACTGTTGCCATAAGGATTAGGATCGGGAGCAATTTTAATTCCTCGCATATTATCTAGTGTGTCTTGAATTCCACCAACCCAAATGCCCAGAAGACTTCCCAGCGTATCATATGCCACAATATGATCATTGAGCTGGTCTGAAACAAAAACCGTAATTCCGGGAGTAAGAATAGCATCGATTGGTGTAGCTAAATTTGTTGGATCTGCTGGAATGAAATCTGCGTTAATGAGATCTCCAGTAGCCACATTAAAGCTCATAACACGATCGTTGGTAGACTCTGGAATCATCAAAAATGTTGGCGCTAATGCTCTGTTTGTTCCTCCTTCATCATATTGAGCAGGATAACCTACTGTCGGATTAATTGTTTCACCATTTGCAAAGTGCTGCCTTGCAATCGATAAATCATATTGAGAATCAATCTGATTCCAGAAAGCCGTATATCCGCCATCATAAATATCAAGAATGTTTTGAATTACTGCATAAACAACCTTCCCATTTTCAACTGATCTTGCTTCAACAAAAACACCCTCTTCCAGGTAAACCGTATGGGGAATATTTTGCAAGGCAGTTAGTTCTCTTGCTTCAACTACCATATTATAATCTTCTTCTGAAAGCTCCATTAGTTCAATAAAACCAATTTGCGGACTATCCTGTGCGAAGATCGGGAACGCAATAAATAAAGTTAAATTATAAGTGGTTTTAATTTTTTCATAGCAATCTCCTTAATGAGTGAAATAGCAAAAAACATTCGACACACTCTACGCCTTGGGGAAAGCACAATATCCAAGAAGGAATTTAAGAGTAACGTTATCCCATACATCTCTCTCAAGGTGTAGATTGACTATTGTTAAATTGCGAACATTAAGTGATAGAAGCAACTATACTTGATGATTGGCTACAGTTTGCATTTGACAAGTAATTAAGAACGGTGTTATTAATTGAAAATTATAAAAGTAAGTAGGTATGCTTACTTAAGGAATTGAACAAAAAAATATAAAAATTTGTTGCGCTAGAGTGACAAATCTTTCAAATTATAAAACTTTTACCAGGAGTAGCGTGATATCATCATTTCTACAATACTTAAGTTATTATATTACAATAAGTTGATAAATTAGGCGCAACAAATACGCAACAAAAATTCTTATAATTATGTAAAGATTATATAAGGAAATGCAAGTAAATATAAATTAGAATTGTTATTAGTAAAGCCCTTGCTACTTTAGGTATAGCAAGGGCGATAAGTCAATTCTTTCTTTAGACCTTTACTTCAACAGCATCATCTTCTTAGTCTCAATAATATCAGCCGCATCCAAACTTACAGCCTAGAGGTTGCACATCATCTCTGCCCGGTTTAAATATAGTGTCGCTGGGTTTCATAGATTCACCACCTGATTTACCAGGTCTGCCTGATTTACCTTCCCGTGCATCTAGTAGTTCCTGATTAAATCCTCGGAAGTTTTCAAAAGCAATTTCTCCTCTTCCTTATTTCCCTTGACTCCTGCTTTAAAGAAATCAAGTCCTTCATTAAAACCTCGCCCCTTTATATTACCTTCTGGGTTTTCAATAAAATCGTTAATATCCTGTAGTTTTTCTTTTGCATCCAAGCAATCCTCTGTTAAACTTTAGATTTTCTACTCTACCATCCAACCAGATAAATATAGTGGAATGCTATTAGTCATTAAATCTTCCATATTATAATCTTTTACATCTTTACTAATAGATGCAAAGTAAACTTCCTTTTGGGGTAAAATTTTAATCCGAAATCATTTGATTTGGGATTTACAATTGTAAGAATAATTGATTTGTAAGATCCAGTTGATTGAGCTCTGACAAGAAGACCATTATATAACTGATAAGTGTCATACTGTGGAATGAGCAACTTAAGTTCTGATATTTTATTTTCTATTTCAGCTTCTATCTCAGAAATATCATCAATAACTTCTATTGCATCCGAAACTGGCTCAACTTCTTCCTTTACTTTTTTACCAAACAGGTCTAGAACCTCTTCCACTCCTTCATGTCTGATATTCTTTACCATACCGTTCCTCTGCATCCGGAATAGCCGAGCTTAACAGGTCTTGCTGATCAGAAGGTAAATCATTAAAAGAAACTCCCTGATTCATATTCTATTAATTAATCCTTGCACTGGAAATTCTTTCCTAGGCTGTTTCGTACATAATTCATAACTGGTGTAAGCCATTCAGCTTGCTAACTAGGTATTTCATCTATATAATAGAATTCATCTAACTCAGGGCTTGCAGCTGAGTGGTCTAAGCAGTAAGATTTTAATGTTAAGGTAATTCCTTCACCCGGCAGAAGGTGGATGCTTTGGTGTTTATAAATGTGAAGGAGATTCCATTGCAGTATTTCAGTCTAATGAAATACTTCAAGAACGTAACTTCTGATTTCATTAATTCGATTTGGTTCTGGAGGGATTTCACCATATAGTGTTGTCCTTATTTCTTCTGAGATGGAATTAAGATTAATTAAGATTTGTTCCGCTTCAGCATTTGCGGGAAATTCAGCGATATAGTCTGCCGCATTTTCTATATTGCCTTTATAAATTTCTGCGACCGGTGATTCAAATGAGGTTAAGTCTGTCTGTGCACTTGAAAAAAAACTAAATAATATAATGCTTGCAAATACAGAGATAAAAAAATTGGTGTTTTCATATTAACTCCTTTGGTTATTTCTTATCTGTAAACTAACTGAATAAAAATATTAAGGCAAATAAATTTAACAATTGGCAAGTAATCAAATGCGTGTGTAGCTAATTGAAAATTATAAAAGTAAATGATTATGATTACTTAAAAAATCAATAAAAAAATATAAAAATTTGTTGTGCTAGAGTGACAAATCCTTCAAATTATAAAACTTTTACCAAAAGTAGCGTGATATCATCATTTCTAAAGTAGTTAATTCATTATATAACAATAAGTTAATATTTCAGGCGCAACAAATACGCAACAAAAATTCTTATAACTATCGAAGATTATATAAGGAAATGCAAGTAAATATAAATTAGAATTAATAATAAAGCCCTTGCTATTTTAAGTATAGCAAGGGCGGTAAGTCAATTTTCTTATTTAGTATTTACTTCATCAACACCATCTTCTTAGTTTCGACAAAATCTCACCAGGAAATTGCACTACTGTATTACTTTCCAAATTAGATGCAATGGCCTCCTCAAGAACAAAACGAATAGGTGTATATGATATTCCTAACTCCCTTTCCGCTTTGCTCCCATCAACGTTGAAGCCCGCTTTCATGTCTTCATATGATCTATAGCCATACCCCAAGGAGGTGGCCTTTTTATTACGTTCGCTATCCCAGTTAAGAGTGTCGCGTTTAGCATAGTGATAGAGTCTGGTAGATGCATCTTCGGTAACGTAACCCCCGATATTTCACTAACTCGTATTCTTGAGTTCTCCCCACGTATATCGGTAATTTCCCACTAAATATTTCTCACCGATGTTGTTTTCTTTTTTAAAGCGTTAACAATTGCCTGGGCAACATCCTTTACATATACGAAAGTGAAAATTCTATTCTGAAATACCGTTGCTGGTAATCTCTTATTGATTAAATCTTGGATATATCGACCACTGGCTTTCGGATCACCAGGCCCTAAAACAGCAGTAGGATATATTTCATAACTAAGGGCAGTCCTTTTTTCTCGTAAAGTTCCCAAGCAATTAGATCACCCTCATATTTTGCTTGGAAATATTCACTAAACTGCACTGGACCGATTGAGCTTTCCTCGGTGAAAGGAGATTCCGATGGCTTTCCATAAACACCTGCTGTACTTACGTGTATTACTTTGCTTATGCCTGTTTGTAAAGCACTCTCCATAACATTACGGGTGCCTAAAATGTTGATGTCACTATAGATTTGCTTCTTAGCTCCCAGAAAGAATAAAGTGCAGCTATGTTTATTACCCAATCACAACCTTTCATACCTTCAAGAAGAGATTCTTTATTGGTCAAATCGCCATCGATTAGTCTGGCGTTTATTTCTTTTAGTTTAGAAGTATTGCTTGTTTTTCTAACTAAAAAATGTAACTTGTGATCTGTTTGGGCTAACAGCTTAGCTGTATGTGTTCCAATAAATCCTGTACCTCCTGTAAGAAAAATGTTCATTCTTATCTCCTCTTATTTGTTACTTCATCAACATTTATCCGCCGTAGTGATAGGGGGAAGTCTAACGAAGGAGGACCATCTTCTTAGTTTCAACAAAACTACCTGCTTGTAGTCTATAGAAATAAATTCCACTTGGAAGATTCTCTGCAGTCCAAGTTATCTCATAAGTGCCAATTGGTTTTACTTCGTTGACTAATGTTGCTACTTCATTACCTAAAACATCAAAAACTTTTAGTGTTACAAAACTTAGCTCTCGAATTTGATAGTTGATTGTTGTATTTGGGTTAAATGGATTGGGATAATTTTGACCTAAACTAAATTCAATTGGGATTTCATTTGAAGTCACCTCTATTCCAGTAGGGCTGAGGTTCTCATACCAGGCAATTTTACCATCACCCCAAGAAGCAGAAAGCACATCCATATCTCCGTCACCATCCACATCAATCGCATAGACTGAAATGGCGTGATGTGCACTTGTAGTGATAGTATGGTCGGTAAAATTCTCATCTCCATCGTTCTCATACCAGGCAATTTTATCATCACCAATAAGAAGCGGAAAGCACGTCTATATCTCCATCACCATCCACATCAATCGCATAGACTGAACAGGCGCCATACGCATTTGTAGTGATGGTATGGTCGGTAAAATTCTCATTTCCATCGTTCTCATACCAGGCAATTTTATTATCATCATAAGAAGCGGAAAGCACATCTATATCTCCATCGCCATCCACATCAATCGCATAGACTGAATGGGCGCCATCTGCATTTGTAGTGATGGTATGGTCAGTAAAATTCTCATCTCCATCGTTCTCATACCAGGCAATTTTATCATCAACCTGAGAAGCAGAAAGCACATCTATATCTCCGTCACCGTCCACATCAATCGCATAGACTGAATAAGCTCCATCAGCATTTGTAGTGATAGTATGAGTCAGTAAAATTCTCATCTCCATCGTTCTCATACCAGGCAATTTTATCATCACCATCAAGAAGCAGAAAGCACATCTATATCTCCGTCGCCGTCCACATCAATCGCATAGACTGAATGAGCACCATCAGCATTTGTAGTGATAGTATGAGTCAGTAAAATTCTCATCTCCATCATTCTCATACCAGGCAATTTTATCATCACCATAAGAAGCTGAAAGCACGTCTATATCTCCGTCACCGTCCACATCAATCGCATAGACTGAATGGGCTCCATCCGCATTTGTTGTGATGGTATGTGAGGTAAAATTCTCATTTCCGTCGTTCTCATACCAGGCAATTTAACCATAAACCTCAGAAGCAGAAAGCACATCCATATCTCCGTCACCATCTACATCAACCGCATAGACTGAACAAGCATTCCCAGAAATCGTTGCGATGGTATGAGAAGTAAATGGCACCTGAGAAAAAATATTTGTCGCCAAACTAAAAACAATTACCTGCAGAACCAAATAGACTTTCATAGTCCCTCCTATAAGCATAAGAATGGAAAAGATTTATCTTTCAGCCTACTCCTTTGGGGAAGCTCAATATTCTGGATGGAATTTAAGAGTAACGGTATTCTACTCGTTTCTCTCAAGGGGTAGATTTTAATCTAATAGTTAATATGACAAAATTATTTAATAGTAGCAACTAATGGTTAACGATTGGCTATAGTTTGTAATTGGCAAGTAATTTAAGCTCAATAGATGCTGTTACTATGAGCATTTCTTAAAAGTAGTAAGATATGCTTACATAAGGATGAATGTATAGTACGAATGCAAGTATTTCATAATAATTTGTTGCGCTAGAGATGATAAATGCTTAAATTATAAAACTTTTACCAGGAGTACCGTGATATCATCATTTACTTCGGCTGTACCACGGAAGGTGCTTAAGGAATGCAATATCTCTTCCATTATTTCTGTGGATCGGTGCGTAGATTTATTCTTAAGAATTGTAGTTAGTTTATCTTCACCAAAAAGCTCATTTGACTCATTCATTGCTTCGGTTACGCCGTCTGTAAAGAAAGCATATATTTGCCCGGGATTTAGTTTTAGTTTTTCTTCAACAAGCGAGCGCTCAAAGATTACACCTTTTTCCAGTCCTACTCCAATCCCCTGGGTGCGGTAAGATTCTACTGTTCCGTTGCTAGCCGTAAGAATCGGCATATGCCCAGCACGACAGAATGTAACTGTTCCTTCATCAAGATCGAATAATGCCAGCGTCATTGTAATAAACCAGTTGCGTTCAATCTCCTCATACATTCGTTTGTTCACATCAACAAGTATCTCTTTAGGTGTTTTACCACCTGTGCAGTAAAGTTTTATCATTGTTTGCAGCTTGGTCATATAAAGTGATGCGGAGAGACCCTTGCCGGAAACATCACCAACTACTACAAAAAGTTTTGAAGCTGATCCATCTACAGGAAGCAGATCAAAATAATCGCCGCCAACCTGCATTGCCGGAATCATCTCACCGCAGATATCAAGGTTACCTATTTCGGGAATACACGCCGGGAGTAATCCCTGCTGTATCTTCCTGGCAAGATCAAGGTCTCTTTCAATCTTCTTCTTTTCAATTTCAGTTTCATACAACCGGGAATTTTCAATAGATACAGCCGCCTGGTTTGCTGCAGCCCATAACAGTTCAAGATCTTTTCCTGCAAATCGTGAACCTGAATGCTTTAAACCAAATAAAAGTAATCCAACCGGTTTCGATTTTACCATCATTGGGATAATTGTATGAATTCCTTCCTCAAGTAATCTTTCTGCTTTTTCATCAAGAAAGACTGAATTGAAATCAGACTGTTCAACTGAAGGGTATTTTGTAATTAAGAATTTTTCTTTTAAGAATTCCGGGATCCTCGATTCTGTAATCACGCATTCTTTATTATTAATTCCTACACTTTCAACAAGCTTTAATTCTTCTTTATCTTCTCTTAGTAAAATTCCGAACGTATCAATTTTTAAAGCATCAACAAATGATTTCTTCATTAGCTCCAGGATATTTTCCCGTCCCACAACTGTTGCAAGTTCATTGCTAAGATTAACAAGTACCTGCTGATGGGCGAATTGTTCAGGATAAAATCTTTTAGTAAGAAAATCCTGGAACTTATTTTTAGTAGATTGAAAAACGAGGGCAAAGATTATAAAAAATACCCCGGCAACAATTCCCTGGTTTTCAACTCCTAGAAATGAACTAATACTTTGACCGGCAACGTAAATAACAAAAAAGTAAATAGCTGCAACGGACACCGTAGCTGTACCATAAATAATTGTGTTCTTAACTACAATACTTACATCCATCAACTGATATTTAAAAATGGCATAAGCAAAAATGAGAGGCACAATTGCTATCAATATTATTGGTGTGTAGTATTCAGGTGAATTAAAAAACGTATCTGCAATTGCAGGTGCTATTTGAGCAGCATATAATCCAACAGCAAGCCCAAAAGTTACCGCAATCAACATTAACAATACTGGTTTCCTTTTTTCTTTAGATTTAATCCTTCGGTACTGCACTATAAGTGCGATCCATGCAGTAACGTTTGCAAATAATGCAAAATATCTAAGTGACTCAAGTCCCTGAATAAAAATCATTTGCCCAATTATACCGTTGAAAGCTAATACGGCAGATAGAATAGCCAAAACTGATATGGAAGCAGGTAATATGATTATTATTTTTTTTACCCATTTCTTCTCAGCAAATTTAAATTGAGTTGGAAAGTTCCAGAAGAAATAATTCATAATAAAGGGAAGAAAGCTAATGCCAATTAGCGATAAACTACCGATCAATACAGCCAGGAATCCAAAATCGTTGAAGAACTTATAAAAGTCTAAAAGTGTAGCCATAGCAATTAATACAGTTAGTACACCGATAAAGTAGAAAAGTTTATGGATCCTTCCATCCGGTTTTGCGCTGAGAACAATAAATCCTATCAGGATCCAGAAGAGAGCACTTAGTGAACTAGCAAGATTGTCAAATTGAATAAGTTTCTTCACATAAACTCTAGTGTTTAAAATATTACCATCTCGCATAACTTTGTAATCCGCATAATCACCGCTGGAAAATCCGTTTAATATCTGCTGTGCCTGAAAAGTTCTGTAAAGAACTTTACCATCTATTTCAAGAAGCTGATCTCCGTTTCTAATTCCTGCATTCCATGTTACCCCTTCTACTTTAACAACATCGAAGAATATAGCAGTGCTATCCTTGCTTACTTTTTTAGGTATCCATAAGCATTCATCATTGCTTGTTACTCTTACAGCAACAGCAAAATATATGTTAATCAGTGCAATACCGATCAAAATTATTGAAACGATTGCAATTAAATTCGAACGATATTTTAACATTATTGATTTTAAGCTTCTCATAACTTTACCGTACCTTAATTACTAGCATTGTAATATCATCGGATTGTGTAACGCCGGAAGCAAAATTTTGAACTTCTGTTTTAATTCCGTTCATTATTTCATTAGCCGGTTCATCTTTAATAGATAGAGCTATTCTCTCCAGTCTTTCATCAGAAAACTCTTCCCGATCTTTATTCATCGCTTCCGAAACTCCATCGGTGAACATAATTATCACATCATCTTTTTTGAGTTCGATCTCTTCAGAGATGTATGGAAAATCCGTCTTCATCACTCCGAGTATCATTCCCCCTTTTTCAAGTTTATCGATCTTACTGTTTCTTATGAGGAGCGGAGGATTATGTCCGGCATTTACATAAGTAAAGGTATTCTTTTTAATATTAACAATTCCCCAGAAAAAAGTTATAAACCTGCCGTCCGTTGTGTTTCCTGAAATTAAATCATTTATCAACCCTGTTGCTTCATCAATCTTCATTCCTTGTTTACAAATAACCTGTAAGAACGCCTGTATGTTAGCCATCATAAGTGAAGCGGGAACACCCTTGCCGGAAACGTCTGCAATTGCAATGCAAAAATTATCTTCATCAAGCGGGATAACATCGTAATAATCACCGCCAACCTGTTTTGAAGAAATATTAAGTGCCGCTATATCAAAGTTATCGAAACGGGGAATATTAAGAGGTAAAAGGTTGCGCTGTATATCACGAGCAAGGTCCAATTCTTCTTCCAGTTTACGTTTTTCAAGTTCTTCAAGAAACAACCTTTTATTTTCAAGCGAAATTATTGCAAGACTTCCTACAGAAAAAATAAATTCGATATCAGTTTCGTTGTAAGGTTGGTTGTTAACACTTTTGCCCAGCAGAATCAGTCCTTTTGTCTTTCCCTGTATCTCCATAGAAACAATAAGTTCAACTCCGAGATGATAAATTTTGGTATATTCCTTTTCCAAACGCTTTTTGCCAATGGAGTTATCAGAAAATGTCAAATCATATTCATTTAGATTTTTTATAAGCTCATCTTTTCCAAATTTACTTTCGAGTACATCAATCCCTGTTTCGTTAAAAGTAACTACCGCATATTTAGAAACAAGGAACTGTCCAATAACAGAAAATATAAGCAGCTTTGCAACTTTTGTCGATTCGGAAAACATTCCGAATTCTTTACTCAGTTCGAAAAGTGAGCTCAACCGATGTAGACGTGAATCAAGTCTACGGTTTACTTTTTTTAATTCACCAAACACAACAGAGTTTTGAATAGCTGTTGCAGATATATTAAGAATAGTTCCTAAAAATTCCAGGTCATCACTAGTATAATCGCTTTTATTAAGTTTTTCACCAAGGCAAACAATTCCAACACAATCATCAGATGAACTTATCTTTTGTACCGCTTTTAAATTTGCCTTATTCATAAATGCTTTTAATTCATCTTTAGAAGTGCAATCAGGATTTGCATTTAAATCCGGGAAAAGCTTAAGTACATTTTCCGACACTCCTTTTGAATGCTTAAGTACTATCTTACCATTTTCACTAAGAGCTATTAAACCCCTCGTTGCAAGAAATTTGCCGAGACAGGTAAGCATAACGTTATTAAGTATAAAATTCAGGTCGATGCTGGAATTAATTATACTGCTGAATTCTACAAGTGCGGTAAGGTTTCGCTTTAGTTTAAAATTGCTTGAATCACTCATTAACTTTGCGATTCGTTAATATTTTTAGAGAGAAGCACCTGGTTATATTTACCAGGGATAGATATATATTTTACTTCATCCATTAATGTTTTCATAAGGTACATACCAAGTCCGCCTACTTTTCTTTCATCGTAATACTTACGTAAATCCGGATCGGGAACAATATCTGGATCAAAAGAATTTCCGTAATCGATTATAAGAATTGTAAATTTTTTATGATTGTATTTCAACTCTATTTTAATTTCACCATCGGGTAAAGAATGGTATGCATGTTTTATAATATTGGTACACGCTTCATCAACTGCAAGCATAATATTCTCGATCGTTTCCTTCTTAATGCCTGCACTAAACGCATTGCGGCTTATAAAGTCTCTAATATCTGAAAGATTTTCGGTCTTACTTTTTACAATAAGCTCTTTATTATTTGTTGTTTCGTTATTCAATTCGAACTCTCTTTAAACTTATTTATTGCTTCATTTTCAGTTTTAAAGATCTCGTAGAGCAGCGGAAAACCGAGCAGGTCGAATATGTTAAAAACCTTGTCGCTCATAGTTGAAAGTTTTATATCGCCTTTATTTTCCCGTATCTTTTCTATGTAAGCCATAAAAACTCCAAGACCGGCACTGCTTATGTAAGCCAGCTCTTCAAAGTTCACAACAATTTTAAATCTATTATTATCAATCAGCTGGGTGAAATTTTCTTCAAGTGCCGGAGCAGTATGTGCATCCAGATAACCCTTAAGATTTATAACACTTACGTTATCTTTTTCTATAATTGCGGTGCTGAATTCTGCCATTCTTTCTCTCCATTATTGTTAAATTGTTGCTTGTCCCGTCCTTCTTCATCAGATCGGCGGGATTTCCACTTTAATATAACCAAAGTTATATCATCATACTGCGAATGATCTTTAGAAAATAAAGTTACTTCTTTAATGACTCTACTTGCCAGTTCGTGCGCGCTTATTTCATTATTTTCAACTAATAACTCGGTAAAATACTCTTCGCCAAAGTCATCAAGAGAATCGTTCTTGGCTTCAGTTATTCCATCAGTAAATAACACTATCGTATCATTTTCAATAAGATCAACATTCATTTCATCAAGGGTATGTTCAAAGTAATCAGTATCACTTAAACCGAGACCAAGACCTAATGGTTTAATCTGTTCCACCGATTCCCCTCTTAAAAGTAGCACAGGGCAATGCCCGGCTCTTGCTAAATATAATTTCTCTTTATTTAGGTCTATTAAACCGTAAGCAGCACTTACAAATGTTTTGCTATCCAGAGTGTTAATCAGAATTTGGTTTGCTTTGATAAGTATTTCTTTTGGCTGCTCTATAGTTTTTGACAGTGACTCAAAAATTCCTTTTACTTCTGCCATTATAAATGCCGCAGAAATCCCTTTACCGGAAACATCTGCAATTACAAATCCAAGTTTTGTTTCGCTTATAGGAAAGAAATCATAGTAATCTCCGCCAACTTCAAAGGCAGGTATAAATACAGAAGAGATCTCGAGCCCTTTGTAATCAGGATTTTTTTCCGGCAAAATTTTCCTCTGTATTTCGCGTGCAACATCAAGTTCTTTTTCAAGTCTCTCTTTTTCTATCGATTCTTCAAGCAGGCGCGAGTTTTCAATTGAGACAGAAGCATATTCTGAAAAAGTGGTTATTGCTTTTTTATCCTCATCATTAAAATCTCTATCCTCTATTCTTGCAGCCACTAAAATTCCTTTAATTTCTCCACGTGCTTTAAGGGGTGAAACTGCAATCCGGTTAATGTTTTTTTCAGTTTTTATATTTCTTCCATTTTTATTAAGATTATAAAATTTTGTATCGCCGGAAGTTTGCCAACCGCTTTTACTTAATATGAATTTGTTAATTATCCCGGAATCTACAATACCAATGTTTTTATTTGCAATAGAGATAAACTCATCATCATCTTTATTCTTCCAGATAATCCATGATGCATCTGCATGGCTTACTCTTAGAGTGATATCGGTAACTGTTTCTGCAAGATCGTTAAAATCAAGTACTTGCGTTATCAGTTTACTAAAATATTGAAGGGAAGAAACTTCTTCTGCTTTCCTGTCATAAGCTTCGGCTGTAGGAAGATGAAACAGGGTTGTGAAGAAGAGCATAGTAAAATAGATCGCTCCGTAAAGCATTGTAATGGAGGCAAGCTGTTTAAGGGCAGGAGAAAATGTACCCAACATCTGGCTGTGGATGTTAGTGCCCGTATTGCTGCTAAAGTTTACAATAAAGAGTACGGTTATAACTATTGATAAAATTAAAAGATAGACTTTCTCTTTTTTAACAAGAAATGCTATCCAGGAAATCTTAACAGAATTAAAAAGTATAAGTAAAACTGATAGTATAAAAAATGTATCGCTGATAAATGAGAACTCTTTGGAATCTGAAAAGTGCGCCGAGACTGAAGCAAGAAAAATAAAAGCCAGCATTGTGTTAAAGTAAACCTTAAGATTTTTACTCTGTCCAAAAAAGTGAAAGTGTCTTAATGCTAATAAAACGTATGCAATAAAACTGATGATCAAAAGGATGTACAATACTGAAACAAAATTATATACCAATCCCGGGTTATTCAGTCTTTCATTGACATTATCAAAAAGTACAGACATTATGAGTGCAGCAAAGCTGATTATAAAAAAGATGAATGCGTTCATAATTCCAACGTTCATAATGAAGGAGAGCGGGGCAAAATCTTTTTTATAAAAATAATTATATATGGAAAGTACTAGAAAAATAATAGTAAGAAAGATAAGAAGATCGAGAATTACGATTAAAGTAATAGAATCGGAATTGCCGAAAAACACTTTAAACAGGAAAAGTGTGAGAGCAGAAAGCAGGAAAAACTGGAACTGCGAGTTCTTAAATATATTTACAGATATGGCGCTCATTTACTCTTTGTTAATTTATGCAATTCCAGATAAAATTAAAGCCAGGTAATTTGAAATTTCAAAATCATTTTATGTAAACCGAGAAGGAAAATAAGCTATTTTTTGAGATATGTAAAGAAATCCGGTATAAACGGAATATTATTAGGATGGCTGCAAATATAAAAAGAGAAATATGTTTGAAAAATGATTTTGGATGGTAAAAAAGCCGCCCGGATGGAGCGGCTCTCTGGAGTATGGATCAGCAAAAAATTTTATTTATTATTTTCTTTTCTTTCTTCTCTAAATTCGTGTCTCCATTCCTTCATATCTTCGCGGAAATGATTTAATTCTTCGCGCAGCATTTTCATCTGCTCTTTCATCATTTCTTCATCGTAATAAGGAAATGCATCATCAAATTCAAACCTGAATTTGTTAGCCATGGAATCATTAAAATATTCGAATTGCTTCCAGTTGTAAGAGTTGATTGAATCAATTAATATTTCGTTCGAATTGAGAAGAGAGTCTAAATTATAATTTTCGTAATTATATTCATACGTTTGAAGTGAGTCATCTTCATAATATTCTATTCTAAAACCTTGCTGTAAATGTTCAATCTCTGGAATATGGACAGTTATTTGATCAAAGTTCTTAGTCGCTATTTTAATAATTTCATTTATGCTGTCAAGATCAGGAATATCAAATTCAGGGATTTCGAAATGAGAGAGATTCACACGGCAATTATTGGAATCGATAATAATGTGGAACATCTCTTCGCGCTCTGATCTTTTTTCTAATCTGTTGAATGTTGAATCGTAACGGATATTTATTTTAACCTTAGCCAGTTTTTCATTAGTCTCATTAAGGTGAATCTGCACTTCCTTTAAGTGATCTTCATACTCTTCGAAATCAAATTCAAATCTTTCAGAAAAGATTGAATCGGGTGTAAGGAAAATATAATTATGTTCGGGTGTTTCCTTAAGCAGGTTAACAGCGTTTACAATCTGCACACGGTCTTCGTTCGAAAAACCGGTGGGAACAACTTTATAATATTCTTCTTTGTTCAAATTTTCAGCAAGTACAAGCAGATCAGCAAAAATTGCTTCCCGGTAATTCCATAAATTAGGATTTATCGCAACGGTATTATTCTCATTAACCAGCACCTGCGATTCCAAAGCTTCTGCATAACCTCCAATAACCGAATCAACTTTAATCCGCTTTGTTTTTCATCAAGCTTTAATGCCTGAATGAATTTCTTATAGTTACTTCCTTCTTCATAACTGGCGGTTTTAATCTCAAAATATTCTTTACCTGTTTCATCATACCCAAGATGAAGATATTGATTACGTGAGTTATCAAGTGGAAGTTCATTATTAAAGGCAAAGTTGAAAATATCTTCGTTGTTAAGATCGGCAGCAAATAATACCGGTTGAAGGTTTTCTTTATAAAATCCCGCAATGTTAGTTTTTTGTTCTTCCCAAAAATTATAAATAATATTCCGGGTTGAACTTTAAGACAACCATCAAAAAAATTGTAACTGCGCCCAGACCAAATGCAGGGTACCATTTCTTTAATTTTTAATAAGCTGATTTGCCCTTATCAAGCTCAGCCATTACCTTTGATTCAAAAAGGGTGATTCCGGAATCCGTTCAATTCTAAGGTTAAGTTTTTTAATCTTTTAATTCTTCAAGCTGTTCCTCAGCTCTAATGAAGAAAGAAGCTTTTCTAATTTCAATTTCTCCGGCGAAAGCTCCTCATCTATATAACCCGATAATAATTTAAAATATTTTTCCTTATTATTCATATATCAATTCTTTTTCCATTGGCTTTAATATGTTATTCAGTTTTTCTCTTGCACGGAAAATTCTAGATTTGACAGTTCCCATTTCGCATCGTAAAGATTCTGCAATTTCCTGATAACTGAATCCTTCAATATCCTTTAACAAGAAGCGGGACTCTTAATTTTACAGGTAATTCCGAAACCGCATCCATCACAATATTTGAAACGTCATTGTTTTCGACATGAATTTCTACCGGTTACTTCCCCAGCCTCTTTAATGGCATAAAAATTTTTCGCACATTTTTTTTCCTTAAATGATCTTTACATTTATTCACGGTGATTCTATATAGCCATGTTGTGAATTGAGATTCAAATCTGAAGTTTTTAAATTTTTATAAACAGTTATAAAAACTTCCTGCGCAATATCATCTACAGAACTGCTGTTACTAATTGTTAAATAGATTATATTTCTAACTTTTTCCTTATGTCTTCTAACCAACAACTGGAATGCGGAACTGTCGCCATCAATAAATCTCTTAATGAGCGAAAAATCATCATCTAATTAAGTATTTGAGGTTGCGTCAAATCTTTATTTTTATTTTTTGAATTCATTTTTTAGACGGTAAAAAGGTTTAATTGTTCCATTAGAAGATTTTACATTAAATTTAACTTTGTATATAATTAACTGCTAACTATTATTTGCAAAAGTATGTCTACTTAAATTAGATCGAAAATTTAAAGGAGTATTCTATGAAAATCAAAACTACTGAAAAATATGAAGCAGTAATACTCGAATTAAAGGGAAATGTGATGGGTGGCGATGATACAAAAGAATTTAATGAGTTTTGCATAAACTAATTGATGAAGGAAAAACAAGAGTTGTTTTAGATCTTGGCGGTGTTAAATTTATGAATAGTTCCGGATTAGGAATGTTAATTGGAGGACTTACAACGATTAAAAAACCAAAGGGCACAAACTTGCAAACGTTACCGAAAAAATTGAAAGCTTTTAATAATTACAAAACTAATAACAATATTTGAGACCTACGACTCTGTTGATAATGCAGTTAAATCTTTTTCAGTTAATCCAAATTTAACATTTTTTATATAACTCAGAACTCCGGAGTTTATAATCCGGAGTTTTATTTTGCATTAAATATAATTCTTCCAAAAATTTATTTTTATTTAACAGGTTAATAATAATGAGTGTAACAGTATTAGTTGGCAGCCAGTGGGGCGATGAGGGTAAAGGAAAAATTGTTGATATTCTTAGTGAAAAATACGATATAGTTGCAAGGTACCAGGGCGGTGCAAATGCAGGGCATACTGTTGAAATTGGTGACAAACAATATATTCTTCATCTAATTCCATCAGGAATTTTGAGAGAAAATGTAATATGTGTAATTGGCAACGGTGTTGTTATTGACCCGGTTGCATTGCTGGAGGAAATTAAAATTGTTGGAAGAAAACGGGATAAGTGTGAAGGACGGTTATTAATAAGCCACAATGCTCACCTTAATAATGCCTTACCACAAATTGTTAGATTCAATTAAAGAAAGGGCGAACAGAAAATTGGTTCTACCGGAAGAGGAATTGGACCCTGTTACACGGATAAGTATGCCAGAAAAGGAATAAGAATTGTTGATCTTCTAAAGGAAAGTACTTGGAAGAAAAAATCAGAACAAATCTTGAAGAAAAAAATAATTTGCTTAAAAAATGTATATGATCATGAAGGATTGAATATCGATAAAATGGTTGAGCAATATATGAAATTTGATGAAGCAATTGATAGTTATATTACTGAGTACCTGCATATCTTAAGCAAGGTAATCAGAAGGAAAATCAATTTTACTGGAAGGTGCACAGGGAGCATTTTTAGATGTGGATTTTGGAACTTACCCTTTTGTCACATCTTCCAATCCAACTTCCGGTGGTGCGTCCACCGGAACCGGAATACCTCCAACAAAAATTGATTCGGTTTTTGGAATTGTTAAAGCATATACAACAAGAGTTGGTAATGGTCCGTTTCCAACCGAATTAAAGATGATGATGGGAGAAAAGCTGAGAGAAAGAAGGCGCAGAATATGGTGCAACAACCGGAAGACCGCGCAGATGCGGTTGGTTTGATGCTTTCCTTGGTAAATATTCAACAATGATAAATGGTGTTGAAACAGTTGCAATAACAAAACTGGATGTATTAAGTACTTTCGATGAGTTAAAGTATGTGTGGGTTATGAAGTTAGATGGAAAACAATTAAAATCTTTCCCTACAGATGTGGAAAGATTAAACGAAGTTAAACCGATTTATGAAAGCTTTACGGCTGGAATGAAAATATAGCAGATTGTAAATCATATTCCGATTTCCCGGAAAAAACAAAAGATTATTTAGATTTTATAGCAGCCAAGCAGGAATCAAATAGAAATAATATCCGTTGGACCTAAAAGAAAACAAACATTTTTCGTTAAATCTTAATTTCTATTAGCGTCTAATCTTTTTGGCTAATCGCCCACCACAATAAAAAGGACTGGATTTTTATCTCCAAAAAGAGCGATTTTACATATAGAATTTTTTAAACATAATGGAATATTGCTATGAAAATGTCTGGTGGACCGGCCTCGATAAATTTAAAAATTTTCCTGCTTATTATTGCTCTGATCATTGCAGCCGGAACATTATTCTACACACAAAACCTTGTTAATAAACTTCAGGAAAAGGAACGAGAAATTGTTGAGCTTTACGCAAAGGGAATTGAATATATCGCAAACTCATCAAATCCCAATGAAGATATAACTTTTCTATTTGATAATATTATAAAACCAATTGATTTTCCTCTTGTTTTAACCGATGCAAATAATAATGTAAATATTTATAACCGTACTGATATAAGAAATATTGAAATCGACTCATCTTTAACAGAAGAAGAGTTTAATAAGTTCATATCTGAAAAAATTAAAGAGATGGATGAAATGCACTCTCCTATTTTTGTGACATATGCAGACACACTCGTACTTACAAAAATTCATTACGGAGATTCCGAACTTATAGAACGGTTGCGTTATTATCCTTACATTCAAATAATTATAGCTGCATTGTTTATAATTATTGGTTACGTTGGATTCAGCAATATTAAAAGAAGTGAGCAGAGTAACATTTGGGTAGGAATGGCAAAAGAAACTGCACATCAATTTGGAACTCCAATTTCAAGTTTAATGGGATGGCTAGAAATGCTAAAAATCAATTACAAAGATTCCGATAAAGTTTTAGATGTTACAGAAGAGATAAGTGACGATGTCGAAAAACTGAATAAGATTACTTACAGGTTTTCCAAAATTGGTTCAAAACCGGAATTAAAACAAATGTTGTTATGAAGAGCTGAAAAAAGTAACTGATTATTTTGAAAGAAGCCTTCCTCAAACAGGTAAATCAGTTAATTTAACAATTGAAGGAGATGAAGAAGTCTATGCAGAGATAAATCCTGAACTGTTTGAATGGGTAATTGAAAACCTGATTAAAAATGCTCTCGATGCAATTGATAGAAAGAAGGGTATATTAAAATTGAATGTTCAGACAGTGCGAAAAAATGTAGAGATTGAATTAGCGACAGCGGGAAAGGAATTGATATCAAAAGAAGAAAAGATGTTTTCAGACCGGGTTACAGCACAAAAAAACGAGGCTGGGGTTTTGGATTAAGTCTTTCAAAGAGAATTATTGAAGGATACCATGGCGGAAAAATATTTGTTAAGAGTTCCATACAGGGAGAAGGAACTGTGTTCAAATTATTATTAAAGAAATGCTAAAAAAAGTCTATTAAGCTCATCATTAAGCTTTATAACTATTCTTCAAGTTTAGGGAAAAATCTGTCTCGTTCTCTTCCATCTTTATTGTCCTTCAGAATTAAGATATATAACCAAATTTACAGGTAATTGTTACCGATAGGCTAAATATACAGCCTTATCTTATACTTTTTGATTCATTCTGACAGCATCAAAATGGCACTAAAGTTGTTCATTATCTTATGAAATAGTTTAAGCATAGCATCCCTCCAAAGATGACACACAAAACTGTCGAGTTTCGCCCTCATAACTCGGCAGTTTTTCCTCTTTAAATCGAACTAAAATTTTTCATTTTTTCAAGCGCGATAAAACTTGTTTCTTCTCAATTTCCACATCAATTACAAGGTTTTCAATTTCTTTTAGAAGGATAAACTTAATCTTGTCCCCATTCCTCATTTTATCGAGACGCATTAGCTTCACAAACTTTGTTATTGTTTATTTATTTTATAACGGGCGGCAATTTATAAACAGAATGAAATCTTAAATGAATATAGAGGTAATTGTTACTGATAGGTTGAATTTACCGCCCTATTTTATATTTTTTTATTCATTCTTACAACATCAAAATGGCACTAAAGTTGTTCATATATAATATCTATTCCGTTATAAATTTAT
>CAVXUA010000018.1:0-31057 GCA_963764825.1 uncultured Ignavibacteriales bacterium
CATTTTAACCCTCCGATGCTTTTTTCTTTGCCATAAATCTTTCACCCCATTCAACAGCAGTAAATCCACCGATTGCTAAAAGTATAACGAAGAACAACACCATTCCGTAATTAATATCCAGCAGTTGCGGAATGTTAATAAGACCCATTGCTGTTCCGTTTACAAATCCATCAATCATCGGATAAACTTCACCAAAAATAAATATCCCAAAAAATCCACCAAGCGCATAAACTATCCCATCAATTCTACCAGTTGCAATTGAAACAGCAGATGTTCCAGGGCAGTAGCCGCCTATAACAAACCCAACACCGAGTATCAATCCGCCAAATATTTGTGCAAGTAAATAAGTATTACCGTAATAGATTAAAGAAATATCCAGCCAGCCAATCCAGGATAAATAGAACACTCCGATCATAGCAGTTACTATTGCGGTAAACATAACTTTAAAAACGCGCATATCGGTAAAATAAAATTGTGCAGCTAATAATCGTGCACTGCCAAATCCTCCTCTTTCCAGAAAGAATCCAAAACCAATTCCAATGATGAAAGCCATTACCAAACTTACTTCATCATTAAAATAACCGAATTTAAAAATGGTGCTGTCATATCCATTGCCTCCTTACAAAATAAGCCATTGCATAACCTCCGGCAAATACAGCCAGCATAAATGCCCAGCCGCCAACACTAAGCATTGAACCGCCTGTTAAACCTTGTCCGCTTGTACATCCGCGTGCCATTTTCGCACCGAATCCCATAAGCGTTCCCCCAATGAATGCGTAGGTTAATCTCCCTCTAGTTGAAATATTTGGTCCCTTTTCTACCATCAATTTATTTCTTCCTGCCAAAGCTCCTGAAAAGAAACCACCTACGAATACACCTATAACTAAGAATACCAGCCAATCTTTAAACGGATTTACTGAGCCATCTCCAAGATAACCTTTGTAAAATTCGTTGTTGGCTGTATGTTCCGGGGCTACCTGATTAACTACAACGGAAACCACGGTTGATAATGCACCTGAAGCTCCCAATCCTCTACCCATTATCACAAATGCTGCAAGCAATACTATTCCCAAACCTATTCCAACCAGGTAGGGATTCCAATAAAATTTTGGAAGTAGTGCATCTTCTCCTGCATTATCTTCGTGATGATGGGAGAACCATTTTTTTATGTTGGTCATTTATTTCTCCGTTTAATAATATATTTTAAAACCAGCTGCTGTACTGTCCTGCAGCTACAATAACAAAACGTAGTATCAGTCCTCCAACTATTACCATAATTGGAGCAACAGGAGTATGTTGTATTTTATGATTAACTGCCAATAGCTGGATAATCAATGGGATTATAATTCCCAACGCAATAACAAAAACCCAGAATGATGAAGCAAAGGGCCCATCGATCAGCAAGAAAGCAGCATCAATATGAACCTGTGTTGAAGTTACGAATCCGATTAGCATCAAGATTATTACAAATAGTTCGATTACTAAAAATCCGTTATCAGCTTTTGCAAGCAGTTCTCTCTCGCCTTTATTTTTTGCTATTAGATGAATGAATGCTGCGGCTCCAGATAATCCTGATATTAAAAACAGCATCCAGAGAATTGATGTGCTCCACAAAGGTCTTGCTCCAAGTGAACTTAGTAATATCCCTGTGTACATTCCCAGCATAGCACCCAAAATCATATTTAACACACCAATATTTTTTATAAGAGTTGGGCGCTGCTGTAATTTTGAAGAAAGATCCCATATGAAACGAAATTTTTCACTGAAGTAAGGAGGAATTTTCATAAGCATATTTGCAAGAAGCACTGGATAAACAAGTATTAAGATCCATGAACCCCAAGACATTGGGGAAGTAATTTCGAAGGTTGTATATAATCTCCATACAAATAGTTTATGTTCCAGATCGAGGAAGAGTGCGAGCATACCTAAACTGAGAAGTATAAAACTCATTCTGGGTAGATAATGACATGAGCAATTTGTTTCTTTATATCTTCCTGTAAAAAGAAAGTAGCCTGAGATTATCATCATACCTGCAACCATACCGCCAAGGAAAAGATAAACAGGAATTTCCCAACCCCATGCATGAAAAATGGGATCAATTAAGTGATTGCTACGCGTTGTTGTTATTTCATTCATATAAAAATTCTTAGGTTAAATAAAATATTTGTGGTTTCGTTCCTGCTTCAGGAATTAAAGCATGATTCTTCCTTGATTGTAGCAGCTTGCTTACTTCGCTGTTCGGATCATCGAGATCGCCAAAGTACATGCAATGCGTTGGGCAAACAGAAACACAAGCAGGATCTTCTCCTTTTTCAACCCTGTGAATACAGAAAGTACACTTACTCGCGTATCCTTCCGGGTGAATAAACCTTGCGTCATAAGGGCAGGAAGCTAAACAAGCTTTACAGCCAATACATTCATCTTGATTAACAAGAATAACTCCTCCAACATCGTAAACGTGGCTTGCACCTGTTGGGCAGCAGGATACACAGGGAGGATTTTCGCAATGGTTACATCTCTCAGTTCGGATTTCCATTTCGATTGTTGGAAAAGTTCCTTTCGCTTCAGTCTTTATCCAATCTCTACAAAAGCCTTCCGGCACATTGTTTTCCGTTTCGCAGGCAACCACGCAATCCTGACAGCCGACACATTTTTTGGTATCTATTACCATTCCGTATCTTGCCATCTTACGCCTCCCACTCAAAAGTTACAAAGTTCACATTCATTCCTGTTCCTCCCATTAAGGGATCTGTTTTGTAACGTGTAATTAGCTGCGAATCGCTTGCACCTTTTTTAAAAGTGCTTCTTAATTGTTTTGATGTTTGACCAAATCCATCAACCATGTAAACACAATCTGTTCGTATTCTTTCAGTTGCTTTAACTATTATTCTATTACTTATAACTCCATCACTGTTTTTAAGTTTTATATATTCGCCGTTCTTCAATCCATACCGATTTGCAACATTTGCATTAACCCACAATTCGTTTTCAGACATTAAATTTTGCAACAGGGAATAGGATTGCGTTTTGCTGAAAGTATGAACAGGGGCTCTTCCAAAAATCAATCTGAAATATCCGGGAGGCGGTGCATCCGGCTTAGTATACTTTGGTACAGGATCGAAGCCAGCTTCCGCAAGCTGTGTAGAGTAAAATTCAATTTTACCGGAAGGTGTAAAGAAATCCGGATCCACACCATCTTCAATATAAAGGGGTTTTTTGCTTCCTGTAACTACGCCCTTTTGTTTTAAGTCTTTCAAACTTAATCCCGCACCTTTTAAACGAGTATCAAGATATTCTTCAATATGATTCCAGGGATAATATTTACCGAGACCAAGTTTTTCGGCAAGTTTTTTTGCCATCCACCAATTTGGTTTTTGATCTCCGGGTGTATCCACAACTGGCTGACGAAGTGATACAAAATTCTGTCTGAACGAAGCATTATTCAGATCATCATATCTTTCCAGGTAAGTCGATTCTGGAAGAACAACATCAGCCCAACCAGCGATTTCACTTGGCACAACATCAACAACAACAAGCAGATCAAGATTTTTTATTGCTTTAATCGTTTCATCTATGTTTGGGAGAGATTGAGTTAAATTAGTGGCATAAACCATCCAGCCCTTTATTGGATATGGTTTCCCAGTGATAGTAGCTTCGCGAATTCCGGTTGAAATTAATTCTCCTTCAGCGAAAGGATATTTATCATCGGGATTATCAACTGTTTCTCTTTCCGGATCAGGATAGGGAGTGTAAGAATATTTTGGAACATCATATTTCGATGGAAAATAAAATCCACCTTTCCTTCCCCAGCTTCCCATCAAGGCATTTAATAAAGCGATGGCTCTGCTTCTTTGGGAATCATCACCGTACCAAGTTGTGCGCCTTCCCGGATGAATTAAAGTAGCCGGTTTATAACGAGCCATCTCCTCTGCAGTGGCTCTGATTAAATCCGGCTTTATTCCTGTTTCTGGATAAGCCCATTCGGGAGTGTACTTAGAAATTTCTGCAGCAAACTGTTCGAAACCAAATCCATACTTTTCTACATAATCAACATCATAAAGTTTTTCTTTCACAATCACATTCATCCAGGCAAGAAGTAACGCAATATCGGTTCCCGGTTTAATTGGCAAATAATACTTTGCCTTGCCTGCCGCAACAGAAAAGCGAGGATCAACAACAATAATTGATGATTCTTTTTCAATTGCCTCAGCAAATTCCTGAACCTGTGTGTTATGCATGTTTTCACCAAGGTGTGAACCAATCAAAACAAGGCATTTACTATTTTTAATATCTGTTCTTTCGGGTGAACCAACCACATCTCCGAATGTAAGTTCAAAACCTGTTTCTCTCGGTCCGCGGCATTGTGCAAATGAAGGTGCAGTAATATTTCTTGAACCAAATGCTTTAAGAGTGTGCTTAAAAAATGCACCACCTATACCATGACTAAAAAGCGCCATAGATTCGGGTCCGTACTGTTTTTTTATCTTTTGCATTTTCTCAGCGATGTAATCAAAAGCTTCGCCCCAGGTTACTTCAACCCATTCTTCTTTTCCCCTGCTGCTTTTTCTTATTAAGGGAGATTTTAATCTTTCATTATTGAAATGAGCACTAACGCCGCCTGTGCCTCGCGGGCAGAGTCTTCCGTTACTTAACGGGTCATCGGGATTTCCTTCAAGCTTCCAAAGTTTTCCATCTTTTAAATAAGCGATAGCTCCGCATTTCCAAAAACATAAATCGCAGTAAGTAGGAATTTTTTGTATACCTTTTACTGATTTCTTATTTACTTCATCAACCCCTTTAAATATTGTTTTAGCAGAACCGGTAACTACTGCGGCGGTTGCAATTGTTGCCCCTGATATTTTTAAAAATCTTTTTCTCGAGAGGGAATTCATGCAATCCTCGAAATATTTTTTATGGAATTTTTAATTTTTTCACAATCAACAAAATTTTTATAAACATCACATTCTCTGCAGCTTTTATTTTCACAGATTGTACCGGGATGCGAATAAGACCAACAGGGTTGTGAATGACCTGCATACGCCTGGCATTTGAGGCGGTTTTCTTCAGAGCAATTAACAATATCCCAGCAAGGTATAAGTGAATACATAGTAAGTATTCCATTAATGCTTATCTTCTTTTCAGTAATTGCTCTTCTTACACACTCAATTCTTTCGATGTCTGCTTTGGAATAAAGGCGATGCTTGGAGGATTTTTTAAATGGTAGCACCAAACCTTCTTTCTCATACAAACGCAATGTCTGCACAGAAACGTTTAACAAATTTGCAGCTGTGCTTATTGTAAAAAGTGGTTCGTAATATTTACTGTCTATATTCATATTTGTTTTTAAGATTGTTAATAACTGTTATTACCAAATTATCTGCCAATTGAAAATGTAGTTTTATATTGATTAAACAGATTTTTTTGTTAAAATGTTTTTCAGGATTAAGAATGGAGCGAGTTATTGTTCTCGATTATTAGGATTACTAAAGTGAAGTTATTTATTGCGTGGGAATAATTGCTTCGTGACAATTGAGGTATAAAGTATTTTCTATCTAATCCCAACGCGGTAAAATGCAGGAAGATGAGACTTGGTTTAAAACATTTCCAAAATCTATTAGCGATTCATTCATAACTTTTGAATTATCTTCGTGGCAGGTTAAGCAAGCACCAGCTGTTAATATATTTCTTTGCTCTTCAATTGTAAATGGGTGAGTGTTTTCTCTTGTTGAAAATGGTTTGATTCCTCCACGCAAAAATCCAATCCAGGCATCTTCGGGTAAGCCATCATATTTACTTAAAGGAAATAACGGATTAAAATTCCATTTACCAAATCTTCCTGCTTTTATATAATTCAGTTCACCTCTACCATAACCAATTGCAACCGGATTGTTATGGCATGATTGGCAGCTCCGGCTCTCTTTTATAGAAGTATGAGCAACGGTCGGTGCATATAATCTTTTAAGTATTATTTTTTCCGAATTATTTTTATCGATTGAAATTATCATTCCAGGAATAAAGGTTTCGATTGATTTTTTTGCATTAATCACTCTTACACCGAGAGTTGGCGGTTCTACAAAAAAGTTGGATGAATGCTCAACCCAATCTCCTTTAGTTTCTTTTTTCTTTTAAAAGGTCATAACCTGTTTCATTAGGATAATATTCTGTGTGGCAGCCAATACAATGCGAAACCCATTTTGTATGGCAGCTATTACAGCTAAGACGAGAGTGCGCTTTTCCTTCTGTGCAAACTGATGCTGGCGGATTTAGACCTAACGAATCGCTACTATTTTTTGTAATCAGAAATGGTTTTGTATTTTCATTTATAAACGCATTAAGCAAAGGATAGTTTGAATTGTTTGTAATTAGATAATCAAATACTTCTCTTTTAGATTTTCTGATTTCTTCAATTTTTTTCGATTCACTATCGAGTTTATTTGATGAAATGGTTTTTGGTTTTGAAGTTAAATGGCAATCGGTGCATTGAATTTTAACCTGGTCTTCTTCATGAAGATAATAATTTCCATCTCCCATTACCTCCATCGCTGTGTGGCAATCAATACAATCCATCCCTTTTTTGTGATGAATATCTTCTACTGTTTTTTGAAAAACTCTTCCATCCATTAATATTCTGTACTGTTCATCCATCCTATTTATCTCTTCGGGAAGTAATTCTGTTTCAAACCAACCTTCGTAATTTGTAGAAATTCTTCCTGAACGGCTGTGGCAACCGAAGCAATGCTCGTTTGATATGCTTAGAGATATTTGAGGATGATGAATGGGAAGAGTAGGATTTTTGCTTTTAGAATTCTGGTATTCAAGAAGCTCTGCAAAAGATTTTCGATCGTAATTCAAATGACAGGTAAGGCAACCGCCTCCGCGCGATAATTCGTTTATCGGTCCAAGTTCTTCTTTTGTTCCACCAAGATGGCAGGAAGCGCAAAGATTTCGCAAATGCTTATCAGTAGGCGAGTAACCTATTTCTGAAATTAATGAAAACTTGTTTGGTGTTTCAGATTCATCGAATACAAACCTGTTTACACTAACGATTCCGCTCATAGTTGTCATCAAAGATTTATCAACTCTTTCAGCAATTCCCGGATGGCATTGTATTGTTCCGCAGCTTACCTTGGCATCGGAAAGATCGCCGGGCATTAACAGCATATTTTTATGAGCAAAATCTTTATCTAAAGTAAATGGATTTCCGCTATGACATGAAAAACATCCAATCGCTTCCGGATTATGTGCAGGGGAAAAACCTTTTACGTTGGAATGGCACAACAAACATCCTTCTCTTCTCTCTAAAACAACGGGGATTTCTTTATTACCTACAAGTTGGTCTTCTATAGCAAATAGATTTTCAAACGGTTCAATGGGAAAAGTTGTAATCGCAGTATTTTCCCACGGTAAAATAAATTTCCAGTTTTCGCCTCTAAAGAAAAATCCGATAATGATTAAGATTAAATATACAATACTGATTGAAAGTAAAATCTTCTTAGCAAACTTTGCATATTTTTCATTTAGTTTTGGAATTGAATAAAAAGCAATCAGTAAAAGAAAAATAAATATGATGACCCAAATTGGTTGCGGAAGCCAATAAAATATTTCCTGGAATCCTAAAAAGTACCACGGTCCTTTGATTATTTGATTTCTGCCATCGTGAAGAGATGGTGTAAAAATAAAACTGAGAAATATAATTCCGAATAAAGATGAAACAAACGTTGATGTCTTAACCCAGAATAACTTTGCATGCTCAACAATTATAATCCATAAAAAAATTGTTGCTGTTGCAATGTGGTTAACGTATAATATTTGTAGATCATCTTCGCTCCCCAAGAGAGTAAAAGAAATGGCGCTACCTATTAATGGAATTTGCTTAATGAGTGAACTTAAAATTCTGAATGCCTGTAAACCATCGGCATCACCTTTAAGAATAAAACCCGATAGCATTATATAAAAGGTTACAATCAACGATATTGTTAAGCGAATCCAGACACCTTTATTAACTTCAACTTCTGTGGATCTTCTTAAATGATCGAAGATATGCAGAAGAGTTAAGACTAAAAATAACTGTGCGCTCCAGTAGTGCAGGTTTCTAAAAAATACTCCCGCAGGATTTGTTAGAAGAATTAGCGAAATCGAATCGTAAGGGTTTGCAATATCATACGGGAGAGCAAGTAACACACCTGAAATAGCTGCTATAATAAAGGATGAAAAGGCAATAGTTCCAAAAGGAGTTCTAAAAAAGTAAGAAGTTATTTTCTGCAGTACTGTATTTTTAGAATTATCTTCAGGCATCGAGAACAACTATCTCCTTTGTCTTCGGATCAGTTTTGTAATTTAATTTTCTTAGTGAAGCAGTTGCAGGACCTTTAATAACATTACCATAAAGATTAAATTGAGAACCATGACAGGGACACACCAATTTATCGTCTTCAAGTTTATTAATGTTACAGCCAAGATGAGTGCATTTGGAGGAAAGTATATTTATTTTTTTACCATCCTTATTTATAATAACCGATTTAAAAAATGTTGCACCCTGTGGTATATTGTCAGGCAATGATATTTTTGATTTTGATGAATGCTGCTTAACTGTTCGCTCAACAAAATTATCCCAGATAATTAAAAATTGTAAAACAATTGCTGCGGCAGATAGCTTTAAGAATTTTTTGCGGTTTATTTTGATGGTTGTCACTCTCTATTCATTAAAATCCGTTACAAGCAGGAATGAAACTAAATAGATAAGGAAGGATTTTATTTTCCTATAGCCCTTTTCGGAAGATGAAATTTTCCAGGAGTAGGAAACAAGTGATCGCAGGTGTGGAAATGAATCAACTATCTTACTTATTTCAGATGCGTAGAGATTTTCTTTCTTCTTCAAAAATTTTCGTAAATATTTTAGAGCAAAAGGACCAACTAAAGAATACCAGATTATCATAATAAGCAATGCGCGTAAAATCATAATTAAAACTTCTGCTGCTTTGCTTGCTCCAAGCTCAGGATAGATATAGGAAAGAACAACCATAATTAGAACAAATGAAATAAAGATGATACCTGACAGCCTTTGCCACCATCGTTTGCGGTTTCCTTTTTTCTTCTTTGTTAATTCAATTTTAGAATTAGTGAATGCAGAAGTTTCTAATTTATCATCCTGTATTACATCCCCAATCCAGAAAGGGAGTTTACCTGCAAACAATCCAACCAGTATTCCAACCAATATATGAAGACCAAGGTATAAACCAACCAAAAGATAGCTGAATTTGAAATCAACAACATTTTCCTGTACTATAAACTTATTAATCACAAAGCTTGCAAACTGATCAATTGATTCCCAGAGTGTATTACCAAAAACAAGTGTAAGGATAAAAATCTTTTGCATTGATGAAAACAGTAAAGTAAAGGTTCCCAATAATAAAGCAGATATTTTAAAAAATCTTTTTCTAAAAAAAAGTACTTCTCCTAAAAATCCCTGTAAAAAAACTGCAAAGTAAGCAGTAAGAGGAGTGTGAGGACTAACAATTCCTTTAATAAGAATTACAAGCAATGTAGACTTTAACACAGTTCCTTTTTGGTCAGAAAAATATGCGATAAGGGATATAAGAATTGCAGCCGAACCGCCAATGAAAATGCCTCTCATTGGAATTTTAAATGCGTGCAGGATCCCACCCAATGCTGCTTCGCTGAATGCCCAGAGCGCTGTAATTTTCCATACTGCAACCTGATCACTATATACAGACCTTGTAACTGCGTGAATTTGTTTTTCTTCTGTTATGAACAAAGGATTAATCTGAATTAATTCTTATCGTTACTAATAATAATATCTTCCAGCCAGGTTAGTGCTGCCATTGTTGAAGGTAACCCAATTGTTGGAATAGCCAGAATAATAGCGTGGCGCATTTCATCTTTTGTTACTCCGGCTTCAAGTGCCTTTCTTGCATGGGAGTGCAATGCTCCCTCTAATCTTGCTCCCGCTGTTATTCCTAGTTTAATAAGTGCCCTGGTTTTATCATCGAGCGGTCCACCCGCATGAACTGCTGTCCCAAGAGATTCGTAAGCAGTTGCAATCGCCGGATGTTCTTCCATAAAATCTTTGAATTTTTTGGGAAGTTCTGACATAATGTACCTGTTCGATTATTGTTTTATTGTTAATTTTTCTTGCTGATTTAAATTTATTGAAAAATTATCTAATATACTGTAGAAATTAAATTGCTTAATATTTGTTGATATGATTTGATTTTGATTAAAAAACTTGCATTTTTTTGTTCACTAAAGATAGTTTTCAAATTCTTATATTGAGAATTGTAAACAATTAATATATTTGAATAATTCATAAAATTTATTATTATTAAATAAGATTATTAATTGTTTTCGGGGACGCAAAGCTTACTATTTCTTATAATCTGTAATAAAATTTAATAATCAATAATAACATTTATAGGAGTTAGTATGCGCAGCAAGATGTTTTTAACATTTCTGTTCTTTATTTCCATATTTGGTAACCTATATTCCCAATCATATAACAATACTTTCGCTACCGGTCCGCGGTTTTACGCTGGTATAGTAACAGGTTATAACGGAGGATTTGGATTACAGTTAAGCGGAACCATTTCAAACTTCGCGAAAAATTTTCCATTATCTGCACGCTTCGGTGTTGGATATACATCCACCGATCCCGGTAGTCCGTTGGATGCAAGGAAGATCTTTATTAACAATGCTACCAACGGTATACCAGAAGAGAGTGGTTGGTTCTGGGATTTAAGAATGGATTTGATGTTACCTGTAAAGATTTTTTCAGGATCATTTTTATACGCCGGTCCACGTTACTCTATGTTTACAGCTAATTTTAAATTTATCGGCGGCAATGAATTCTTCGATATAACCTCTGATCAATGGGGATTGGGTGGCGGTTTGGAAAGTTACTTCGCACTAGGTTCGAATCTCGATCTTGTAATTAATGCCGGGGCTGACTATTATTTTTCCGGAACTATTACGGGACACGATACAGCTTACAGTCCTGATGGGGAAAACATCAACCCTAGAGAAGATTATACTTACGAAGATGCTGATGGTTCTGTTAATCAGCCAAAAATTTCACCAAGGGTAATGGTTGGATTTAATTATGGCTTTTAAAGAAAGCTAAATTTTTTCACCCGTAAGAGAAGCCTTCACATTTGTGAAGGCTTTTTTATGTAAATACAAACAATTTCCATTCAGCAACCAAACTTGATTATCATCAAAAAAAAATTAGTTTATAATTTAATCTTAATATTTTTCTTTCCTCTTATCAGTGCTACTGTTCTTAAATTAAGATTCTTGTTCAAACATTTTGATCATTTTCAAGAGAGGAAGATATGAAACTGCTATACACTTTTTTATTATCCTGCTTAATTCTGTCTCTTGTTTCCTGTTCCAATCAATCGGAAGTTAATCTTGAAGAAGAAAGAGAGCAGGTGATGGTGCTTCTTGATAATTTTGTTAAAGCTCACGAAGATAAAAATCTTGAAATGCTTCTTTCCTGTTTTTCAGATAAACCTGACATAACAATTATTGGAACTGACAGGGATGAATTGTGGGTTGATAGAGTATCAATGGGTGATGCACAAAAGAGAGCTTACGGAATTTTCGATACAGTTAAACTCTCCGTGCGGGATAAAATCCTTAAACTTTGTTCTGATGGTGAGATTGCCTGGTTTTATATGAAGGTTAACTGGTATGTAGAGTCTGAAGGGGAATCGTCAACTTTTGATGGAATAAGAACTACAGGAGTACTCGAAAAAACCGACGATAAATGGGTAATTGCACAAATTCATACATCTATGCCGATTGAAGGGCAAGCAGTCAGATATTAAAAGGATTTATCCTAGGATTTATATTTTAATTTCACGGCAACAATCTGCCCTGGTGGAGTGGTGAGAATATAAATTCGATATTTTGGAAGCATCTTTCTTACAGCTTTTAGATTCTCTTTGGGTCCTCTTCGCTGATGGGCAAGTTTATTACGTAAGTAACTCACCAAAATATTTTCAACTGACTCACAAGTCAGAATATCGTATCCTCATATTTTATCTTTAGCATCACTTAACTATATTTGCCATTCAAAAAAGAATTTCTGGAACAGTTAAATTATGGAAAAACAATACGATATAGCAATTTTAGGTGGTGGTCCGGGTGGATATGTTGCAGCTATCCGTGCTGCTCAGATTGGTTTTAAAACGGTAGTAATTGATAAAGACAATCTTGGCGGAATTTGCCTTAATTGGGGTTGTATTCCTACAAAAGCTCTCCTAAAAAATGCAGAAATATATGATGCAGTAAAGAATCATGGTGACGAATTTGGAATATCTGCCAAAGAATTAAGCTTTGATTTTGAGAAGATAATAAAGAGAAGCAGGGGAATATCTGACAGGATAACTAAAAATGTTGAGATGCTGATAAAGAAAAATAAAATTGACCGCATTCGCGGGAACGGTAAATTTATATCTAAAAATCAGCTGGAAATATTTAGTGAGGATGGAAAGAAAACAGAAACCATTAAAGCCAACAAAATAATTATAGCAACGGGCGCATCTCCAAAATCTGTTTCTGCAATTCCAGTTGATAGGAAAAATATTATTACAAGTACCGAGGCAATGATCTTACCTGAACTTCCGAAGGAGTTGATTATTATTGGAGCGGGAGCTATTGGTATTGAGTTCGCATATTTTTATTCTGTCTTTGGAACTAAAGTTACTATTATTGAAATGTTGGATAACATCCTTCCGATTGAAGATGCAGATGTTTCTAAAGAGCTTGCAAGAAGTTTTAGGAAAAGAAAAATTGAATCTCTTACCGGAGCTAAAGTTGAAAAAGCTGTGGTTAAAGGAAACAAAGTTGAAGTTACTGTTACAAGAAAAGGTGAAACAAAAAAACTTACAGCAGATAAAGTTCTTAATGCAATTGGTGTTACAGGAAATGTAAACGGTATTGGTTTGGAAGATTTGGGAGTAGAACTCTTTAAAGATCACATTAAAGTTAATAAAGAAACTTATGAGACAAACATCCCTGGAATATTTGCAGTTGGTGATGTAATAGGTCCGCCATGGCTTGCGCATGTAGCGTCTGCCGAAGGAATACATTGCGTTGAGAGGATAAAAGGAAATAATAATCCTGGGATAGATTATAATAACATTCCCGGCTGCACGTACTGCCAGCCGCAGGTTGCCAGCGTTGGCTACACAGAAGAAAAAGCTAAAGAGCTTGGGTACGAAATTAAAGTTGGAAAGTTTCCTTTTATGGCAAGCGGAAAAGCTTTTGCTGTTGGTGAAAGAGATGGATTTGTAAAACTTATCTTTGATGCTAAGTATGGTGAAATTTTAGGCGGACACATAATCGGTTCCGAAGCAACTGAACTGATTGCCGAAGTAGCACTTGCACGATCACTTGAAGCTACGGGCGAAACAATAATAAAAACAATTCATGCTCATCCTACATTGTCTGAATCAATAATGGAAGCTGCAGCTAACGCTTACGGTGAGGCGATACATATTTGAACATAATATAATAAATTCTGTCATTCCGGTTTTATAACCAGGATCTTTTCTCAAATAAAGATTCCTGCTTTCGCAGGGATGACAAATCAATAAATAAATGAATAAAAAACTAACATACTGTGATTTAGGAACAATTGATTATAAAGATGCCTGGGATCTTCAGAAAAATTTGTTAAACTCAAGGCATAAGAACGAGATTGACGATAACCTATTATTATTGGAGCATCCTCATACTTATACTCTTGGTAAAACAGCAGATCGGAATAATTTAATTGCGCAAGATCAGTTCCTCGATCAAAATAAAATATCGGTTTACGATATTGATCGAGGTGGAGATATTACATATCACGGACCGGGGCAAATTGTTGGTTACCCAATTATAGATTTAACTAGCTGGAAAGAAGATACACATAAATATTTAAGAGCACTTGAAGAAGTAATAATTAAAACATGTGCCAAATACAATATAACTGCTGGCAGAAATTTAGAGTATACTGGCGTTTGGGTTGAAGATAAAAAAATTGCCGCGATTGGAATTAAGGTAAGCAGGTGGATTACAATGCATGGTTTTGCATTTAATGTTAACACAGATCTCTCTTTGTTTGATGGAATTATTCCCTGCGGAATAAAAGATAAAAATATAACATCATTACAAAACGAGCTTGGTATAACCATAGACATTAAGGAAGTTAATTCAGCTATTTTAAAAAATTTTACTGAAGTATTTGATTATTCTCTGGTGGAAAAAAAGAAACCGGATGAATTTCTTATATCTGAATTTATTGATCAGTAATCAAAAGGAAATTTATGGCAAAGAGTAAACCGAAAAATTCGGGTGCAAAAGAAAGCCAGAATAAAAAAACTAAAAAGAACACCAAGCCTTCTAACGGAAAGGATAAAAATGTTAAAAATGGTAGGGGAGAATTGATGGATTTTAATAAATCTGACCTGGTGGATATTCTGAAAATAATGCTTCGCTCTCGGACAATAGATGAAAAAGCAATGAGATTATTAAAACAAGGGAAAACATTTTTCCATATTGCTGCTGCAGGTCACGAAGCTATACAGGTTGCAGTTGGATTACAACTTGATCCACAGAAAGATTGGTTGTTTCCATATTATAGAGATCTTGGAATAGTTCTAACATCTGGAATGACATCGGAAGAGGCATTTTTAGGAACCTTCGGTAAAGCAACTGATCCAGCAAGTGGTGGAAAGCAGCTCCCTGTTCACTTTGGAATGACACGTACAAACATTCCTTCGCAATCAAGCCCTACTGGCACACAGTTTTTGCAGGCAGTTGGTACTGCGCTTGCGAGCGTTAGAAGAAATGAAAGAGATATTTCTTACGTTAGCAGCGGCGAAGGTACAACAAGCCAGGGCGAGTTCCACGAAGCTGTAAACTGGGCAAGCAGGGAAAAACTTCCCGTACTGTTTGTAATTCAAAATAATAAATATGCAATTTCAGTTCCGGTGGAAAAACAAACAGGTGGAAAAGGTTCATCCATATCAGAAATGATGAGCGGGTATCATTCACTTAAAAGGATGATAATTGATGGGACTGATTTTTTTGAATCATATAAAAAAGTAAAAGAAGCAATTGATTATATAAAGAGTGGAGAAGGACCTGCTCTTATTGAAGCAGAAGTTGTAAGATTGCATTCGCATTCATCTTCGGATGACCACAGGAAATACAGGGATAAGGATGAGCTGGAAGAAGAAATTACTAACGATCCTATAGAAAAATTTGCAAAATTTCTTCTTAAAGAAAATGTTATAACTGAAAATGATTATGAGAACATAAGAAAAGAAATTAATGCTGAAGTTGATGAGGCCGCTGATAGAGCATCCCACGCTCCGGATCCTGAACCGGAAGATGCAGTTAAACATATTTTTGATGAAAGCGGTTTAAAAGATAAATTTGATTATGAGTTAACAGAACCGGCGGGGCAAAAAATAGTTATGGTTGATGCTATAAATCATGCTCTGCACGAAGAAATGAATAAGAATGATGATATGTATATCTTTGGCGAAGATATAGCAGACAAAAAGGGAGGCGTGTTTACTACAACAAAAGGTCTCTCTACTACTTTTGGTGATGATCGTGTTTTTAATTCTCCTTTAGCCGAAGCAAGTATAATGGGTGTTGCAACGGGGATGGCTTTAGCAGGACTGAAACCGGTTGTTGAAATTCAATTTGGTGATTATATCTGGCCGGCATTCCAGCAAATTAAAAACGAAACAACCACTATGCGCTACAGGTCTAACAATGCCTGGACTTCCTCTGTGGTTACAAGGGTTGCAGTAGGAGGTTACATTCACGGCGGACTTTGCCACAGCCAAAATATAGAATCAATTTTCGCCCACATTCCTGGAATATATATTGCTTATCCAAGTAATGCTGCTGATGCAAAAGGTCTGCTAAAAACTGCCTGTCGGATGGATGACCCGGTTCTCTTCTGCGAACATAAAGGATTATACAGGCAAAGTTTTGCAACCTCACCTGAACCTGATCAAAATTATCTCATCCCATTTGGTAAAGCAAAAGTTGTAAAAGAAGGAACTGATATAACTGTTGTCTCGTATGGAATTTCGATCTGGGATTCTGTAATGGCTGCAAAAAAGCTAGAAGATGAATTCGGGTATTCTGTTGAAGTAATTGATATTCGAACAATAGTTCCACTTGATGAAGAAACAATTTTTAACTCGGTTCGGAAAACAAATAAGGTAATTGTAATTCACGAAGATACACTTACCGGTGGATTCGGCGGGGAGATAGTAGCACGTATTGCTGATAATTGTTTCCAATACCTGGATGGACCAATAAAAAGAATAGCTGCTAAAGATTCTCACATACCTTATGCACCTATTCTTGAGAATGCAGTTTTACCTAGCAGGCAAGAAATTTTAAATGGTATTAAAGAATTAATTGAATATTGAAGGCAAAATCTTCGCCTCTAAATATCGGAGAGTAAAATGGATATAATCATGCCCAAAATGGGCGAAAGTATTAATGAGGGTACAATCATCAAATGGCACAAAGGTGTTGGTGATGCTGTTAAACTTGATGAAATAATATTTGAAATAAGTACTGATAAAGTTGATACCGAAATTCCTTCACCCACTGCTGGTGTTTTGAAGGAGATAAAATTTAATGAAGGTGAAACAGTAGAAGTAGGAACTGTACTTGCGGTGATTGATTCAAACGGTGAAGCTGTTAAGGATGCTGATGTTGCAATTACTGAATCACAAAAGGAAAAAGAAACTTTAGAAGATCAGAAAATAAATGCTTTTGGAGATTCGATTGAGATAGAGATGCCTAAGATGGGTGAATCGGTTATGGAGGGAACCATTATTAAATGGTACAAAAGAGTTGGTGATAAAATTGGTAAAGATGAAACTTTGTTTGAGATAAGCACAGATAAAGTTGATACTGAAGTTCCATCTCCAGTTCAAGGAATACTTGCAGAAATTTTAATTGGTGAACAAGAAACTGTTGATGTTGGAACTATAGTTGCAAAAATTTCTACAGGTAAGGAAGTAGTAACTCAGCCATCTAAAGAAATTGAAAAAGTTAAACAACCTGAACCGAGGGTTCAAATGCATGATAACTTTGCCCAACCAAAACCGATTAAGAGAGAAACCACCAAAAAAGACGGATCAGCTTTTTACTCACCTTTAGTTGTTAGTATTGCGCAGAAAGAAAACATAAACTTAAATGAACTTGCCTCAATCAGCGGAACTGGTTTAAGTGGAAGAGTAAGCAAAAAAGATATTCTAAATTATATTAATAATCGAGAAGTGGGAACGGCAACTGTAACTTCTTCTCAAAGATTGTCTCCGGTAAGCGCTGAAGGAATTGAACGCATCCCGATGGACAACATCCGGCTGAAAATTATGGAACATATGATTGTTAGCCGTGATACATCTGTCCACGTTAATGAACTGATTGAAGTTGATATGACAAAGATCCACAATTTTATTGAAGAAAATAGGGATGGGTATCTTCAAAAATCAGGTGTTAAATTAACTTATATGGCGTTTATAGCTCATGCCTGTGTTAAGGCATTAAAAGCATACCCTCTTGTTAATTCCAGCATAGAAGGCAAAACAATTCTGCAAAAGAATTTTATAAATCTGGGCATTGCAGTTGCGGTTGAACCTACAGGACTTATTGTTCCTAATATAAAAGGAGCCGAGCTCTTAAATATTGTAGGACTTGCAAAAGCAATTTCCGACGTTGCTCAAAGAACTCGAAATAAAAAACTCCTTCCTGATGAAGTTACAGGTGGAACATTTACAATTACTAACTTTGGAGTTTTCGGTGCAGTATTCGGAACACCAATTATTAACCAACCGGAAGTTGCAATACTTGGCGTTGGCGCAGTTACTAAAAAACCAGTTGTAATAAATGTGGATGGTTCTGATGCCATTGCGATCAAACCAATTATGGCACTTACGCTTTCACACGATCATCGTTTAGTTGATGGCATGCTCGGGGGTTTGTTTATTAAACATCTTAAAGACTCGTTAGAAAAATTTAACCCGGCATCAATTTAATTATGATTAACAAACACCAAAAAGAATACAAGGCAACATTAGAAAAAACCAAAGTACCATTAGGAAAACGACCTGACTGGTTAAAAGTTAAATTACCATCCGGAGATAACTACGGAAATGTGCGTGATATTTTAAAGGAGAAAAAACTTAACACGGTTTGCGAAGAAGCTCGTTGTCCGAATATGGCGGAGTGCTGGAATAATAGAACTGCAACATTTATGATTCTTGGAGATATTTGTACACGCTCTTGCGGCTTTTGTAATGTAAAACTTGGTACGCCTAGCGAATTGGATTTGGATGAACCTCGCCGGGTAGTTGATTCAATTAATGAACTTAATTTAGGGCATGCTGTTATAACATCTGTAAACAGGGATGAACTTAATGATGGAGGAGCAAATATATTTAAAGAATGCGTACGTTTACTTAGAGATGAAAAACCTGATTGTACAGTTGAAATATTAATTCCTGATTTTAAAGGTGATACAAATGCCTTCAAAATAATTATGCAAAATCCTCCTGATATTTTAAATCATAATCTGGAAACTGTTAAAAAATTATACCACGCCGTTAGACCGCAGGCAAAATATGAGAGAAGTCTTCAGCTAATAAAATGGTTCAAAGAAAGAGGATTGAAAACTAAAAGCGGCATTATGGTTGGAGTAGGAGAGGAATTTGGGGAAGTTATTGAGTTGATGAAAGATCTTGTTAATCATGGATGTGATATTCTTACCATCGGGCAATATCTTCAACCATCAAAACAGCATTTACCGGTAGATCGGTTTGTAACACCGGAAGAATTTGCCAAGTACAAAAAAGAAGGTTTGAAATTAGGATTTAAAATTGTTGAATCTGCACCCCTCGTTCGCAGTTCATATCATGCAGATGAAAGCACGCAAAATTAGTCTTCTGATTAACGATATTTTTAATATTAATTGTTCAAGTGTGTTATTAAGTTATTTCCTTCAATAAAAAATATTTGTATGTTATAGCGCCTTTCTCAAAGAAGGGGAATGTGTGTTTAATGATTTCTAATTCTGGCTATTAATGAAGTATTATTTTAAAATTAATTTTCCTTCTTTTCTTTTTTTTGCCTTCACCCTAAATCCAGGTGATGGTGATAAAAAATTTCCTAAAACATTAAATGATGATAACTCCAAATTTACAAATGTTGGTAACATTGGAATTACTAGTAACAAACTTTGGAACTTATGGACACGGATTTGTACTTTGGCCAGACCAACCAAGTGCTGAATTTCCTTTAGGCAGCGGAATTGAACATCTTTTTGACGGTGGTTTGTGGATAGGTGGTTTTATAGCAGATGATTCACTCGGCAGCAATAAAATTGGTCCCTTCGTTACTACAGGAGCAGTAGATGCCTCATCTGTTTCTGCAAGAGGCGGCGGATTTGAATATACAAACTCACCCGGCGATTTTGTGAAGGAAAGATCTTCATTATTTGATTCGCGTGTTTTTAGTCCATTTGCAATTTCACACCAGGATTTTGTAATGGAGTACACTGATTCAAATGAAACACTTCCAAACGGTGAACCCATTGAAAATCATGATCCTCTTGGCATTGTAGTTCGCCAGGAAAATTATGCTTGGAATTTTCCTTTTGCAAACTTTTTTGTGATCTTCAACTACTGGATAAAGAATACAAGTAATAAATATATCGACAGCGTTTTTGTTGGATTATGGACAGACACAGTTGTAAGAAATACAGTAGTATTTGGTCGTCCATCCGGAAGTGCTTTTTACAATAAAGGTGGCAATGGTTATAACGATTCAATTAAAATTGCTTACGAGTTTGATGCTGCCGGTGATATTGGTTTTACAGATAGTTACATAGGCGTTATTCACCTTGGTTCAGAACCACGTTTACCGGAGTATTACACATACGAACTTCAAGATTCACTTCCATCAACTAATTTTGTTAGCTGGCAGTTCAGGAATACAACAGATCCAAACTTCTTTGCACCACAGGATGATATAGAAAGATATAATAAAATGCAGGGATTTTTTGGCGGGCAGAACAGGTGGAAAGATGGCGTAAATCCTGAAGCTCTCACACCTCCTTCAAACAGGTCAATATTAATTACTAATGGTCATTTTGATTTTATTCCACCAGGTGATTCAATAAATGTTGTATTTGCAATTGTCTGTGCAAAAAAATTTGGTTCAGAGCATCCTGCACTTGATACTGAAGAACAGAAAATAAATCTATATTCAAATGCTGATTGGGCGTTACGAGCTTATCATGGTGAAGACAGGAACCGCAACGGTATTTTAGATCCTGGCGAAGATCTTGATGGTGATGGTAAAATAACCCGTTACATTTTACCTGCACCTCCAATAGTTCCAAAAGTTAAGGTCGTTCCTGAAAATCAGAAAGCAACCATTTATTGGGACAATCGGGCAGAGAATTCTGTTGATCCAATCTCAGGAAAAAAAGATTTTGAAGGTTATAAACTTTACAGAACACAGGCAGGGTTCGATTTAACTGAGCAGCAGGATATTTTTAATTCGCTGGTTGTGCTGGCATCTTTTGATAGCGCCGGTAATAATGTAGAATTTGATACGGGTTTTGATTTTGTCCGTCTTGATGAGCCGGTAACATTTCCAGGTGATGAAACTGAATATTATTATAAATTTGATTTGGAAAACCTTTTGAATGGCTGGCAATATATTTTTGCAGTTAGTGCATTTGATGAAGGAGATCCTGAAAACGGGCTCGGCATTTTAGAATCCAGTCCGCTTGCAAACTTTGAACGAGTGCTTCCCGGAACTCCACCGGTTGAAGATCCCGATGTTGAAATAGGAGTTTATCCTAATCCGTATTATGGAGATGCAGTTTGGGATGGCAGATCGGAGCGGTTAAGAAAAATTTACTTTTTTAACTTGCCTTCCGATTGCGAAATCACTATTTATACCCTTGCTGGTGATGTTGTTAAAAGGATACAGCATACGGTTGAAAGCAACAGCAGTGATATTAGATGGTTTGAAACTTTTGCCAGTGATGAAAAACAAAAATTTGCCGGAGGCGAACATGCCTGGGATCTTATTACAGACAGCGACCAGGCAATTGCAACAGGTTTATATGTATTTACAGTAAAGAATAATGTAAATGGCAAAATTAAAACAGGAAAGTTTTTAGTTGTTAAATAATTAAGAGGTAAAAAAATGAAAAAATTATTACTCATTGCATTTTTACTTTTATTAAGTGTAAATGTATTCGCACAATATCCAGAAGTAACAATTATGGATATTCAGTACCAGCATCCTGATTCATTATTGTTAAATGGTGATCAAGCATCACCATATAATGGAGATACTGTTACAGTTGTTGGTGTTGTAATGGTTGCACCTTTCAGAGATGCAAATCCGGATAGTGGTACAACCCTTATTGCCGGTGCGCCTGCGATCATTTTGCAGGACACAAGTGAGACAGATTTTGGTGGCATCTTGGCAAGATTCCCTGGTTCGAATGCAACTTTTAATGTAATTGATACAGGTTATATAATAAGAGCCACAGGCTGGGTTGATGAATATTTTGTTACAACCCAATTAAATATTATTCAATTTGAAGGAGCAGATGTTCTTGGTTTTATGCAGCGACCGCAACCTGTATCCATAACATTAGATTCTTTAACTGAATTGGGAGGAAGGCAGGGAAAATTTCTGGCTGAGAAATGGGAAGAAGTTTTTGTTAAAGTTGATACTGTTACAGCGACATCTGGTGGGATAGGCAGTGGTTCATTTGAAATATTTGATGAAAATAATACGCAAGTAATTACAGCTAACCAATCTTCATATTTTAGAAATGCTACTGTTCCATTACCAGGTACATTACTTGGACATGTTACTGGTTATATTCAAAATCGAGACAATGTTTCTGGAACAACATTTGCTAATCTCATTAATCCAACATATCCAGGTGATATTGAAGTGTTAGTTTTTGTACCAGCAATATCTAATATTACTAGAAATCCTGCGCTTGTAGGTTATGGCGATCCAGTAACTGTTACTGCAACAATTGTTGACCCTGATGGTACTATTGCAGAAGCAAAACTTATACATAGAAAAAATATGGGAACTCATAATGAAATTACTGATGACAAATCCCAGTGGGGATTTATGGAATGCGACAATACCTGCACAAAATGATTCATCCTTAATCGATTATTTTGTGCGTGCAGTAGATAATGAAAATAATGTAAGTATTTTCCCCTCAGACACTGCTTCTAACAGGTATTATTACCTTGTATTGGACCGTCCGTTGACAATTAAAGATGTTCAGTACAGCCCATTTGGAAGTGGTTTTAGCGGCTACAATGGATTTCAGGTTACTGTGAGAGGTATAGTTACTGCTGATACATCTGATATCGAAGGGGACGGAAATCTTACTGGTCCACAAGTATTTATCCAAAATGGAACAGGACCCTGGAGTGGCATAAGCGTTTTTGGTACGGATGCGCAGAGCAGTTTCCAGGGTGATGATATTTCTGTCACAGGTACTGTGATTGAAAGTAATTCCGTCACACAGATTGGTACGACCAGTGATCCGGCTGTTGTTACCACTTTAGGAACCGGTCAAACTCTTCCTGATCCTGAAGAAATCACTACCGATGAAATTGATGACCTTAATAACGGTTCAGTTCAGGCTGAACAGTGGGAAGGTGTTTTAGTTAAATATGTTGATGTTGAAGTTACTGATGAGAATGCGGATGGCTTACCAGGTCCTGATGAAGGGTCGGGAGGTAATAGAAATTTTGGTGAAATGTTAGTTAGAGATGCTATGAGTGTTCATGAAACAAGAGTTGAGCTACAGGATGGAACACATCAATACCATAATTATTGGGCTAATGAACTTCAAAATGAGCCAATTCGAATCAGGGAAGGAGATACCTTCGATGAGTTAATGGGTATACTTTGGTATTCATTTGGTAACTATAAGTTATTGCCACGAAAAAATGCTGATTTTGTAGGACATACCACTGATGTTAATAATGAATCTGAATTACCTGATGATTTCACATTATCACAAAATTATCCGAATCCGTTTAATCCATCAACTAAAATTCAATATGCTCTGCCTGTATCAGGTAATGTTACTCTTAAAGTGTTTAATATCCTTGGCCAGGAAGTAATGACTTTGATTAATAATCAAACACAAACTTCCGGTTTACACGAAGTAACATTCAATGCAAGCAGTTTGCCTTCTGGTATTTATTTTTATCGTTTACAGGCAGATGGTTTTGTTGATGCTAAAAAAATGATCTTATTAAAATAAAAATATATTCCTTTCATCCTCTCCAAAAGGAGGGGATATGGGATAGGCGAATCTATACAGATGACTGAAATAAATTTTGTAAATAAGTTTTATTGCGGATGAATAGAATTCTACTACTACCGATAGTTTTATCTTTTTTTATTGCAGGAATGATCTCCTGCAGTAAGGAAGGCATTAATAACCCGGTAGGAAATCAACCTCCTGATACCGGATTGTTTCTATATCCCGATTCCACCATAAACCAGCAGCCAAGCCGACTTAATTTGCACTGGTGGGGCGACGATCCGGATGGGATTATTTTAGGATTCTATTATAAATGGGAAGGAATAGACTCCGGCTGGTCGTTCACTACATCAAATGACAGCATCTTCGCTTTACCAATCGGTTCATCGGATACAACATATTTATTTTCAGTAGCTGCAGTAGATGCCAGCGGTAATAAAGTATATGATCAATATGTTGAGCGGAATGGAATTAATTTTGGCGCAGAACCATTTATTGATGGGAACGGAGATGGGAATTATAATGAAGGGGAACAATTTTACGATATTGGTTTGATCGATCCTACACCGGCTGAATCACTATTCCCAATTAAAAATACTCCGCCTGTTCTTACATGGAACGAGCTAACTGTATTGCCCGATACATCTTTCCCCGTAATGACCTTTAAATGGGATGCAACAGATCTTGATGGAGATGAATCTATCGGGTTTATACGTATTGCTTTAAATGATACCGCGAATTTTGTTTCACTTGATGGCACAGTACGCTTAGCAACTTTACGAATCAATGATCTTAATGATCCCAATCCAGAAATGCAGATTTTAATAAATGGTTCTGATCAGAATATCCATGCAGAACTTTTATCTGGATTATTGCTTGATAACAATAATAAAATTTATCTCCAGGCAGAGGACCTTTCCGGCGCAAGATCAGAGATAATTTCTTTACCTGATTCGAGCGGTTCTTGGTACGTTAAAAAACCAAAAGGGCAATTACTTATTTTTGATGATATCTACACCGGTACATCAGATGAAGAAGCAAGGATTTTTTATAACCAGGTTTTCAGTACAATTGGCGGTGGAAGTTTAGCAGGTAAATTTGATCAGTATGATTTGTTCAATCAACCTTTGCCGTTTGAGAGTGTAACATTACTTGAAACCATGAAGTTATTTGAATATGCATTTTGGTATTCCGCATCCGATCCGCGTATAGATCTTCTAAATATTGTTACAAATAAATATCTGCAAATTGGTGGTAAAATTGCCTTCTCGATGACATTTCAGGATTCCAGTGATGAGTTTCCGTTTGATTTATCAATCCTGCAAGGATTTTTACCAGTCGATAATGTAAGCAGCACTTTACCATTTTTACTCGCTGGAGCAGATGTTCTTCCATCTGAGCCAACTTCAGGGTATCCGCCTTTGAAAACAACGGCGACAATTTCTTTTATTAGAACTTATGTTCCCAATTCTCTTGTATCTACAAAAACTTATGAATTATCAAGTACTCAATTAATTGGAAATATTGGCTTTATAACAAATGATAAAGCACGATTCTTTATAGGTTTGCCACTTCATCAATGTAACGGTGGAAATGAAAACGTAGAAGTAATGCTGGAAAAAGTATTTTTTGAAGAGTTTGGGTTGGTGCCATGAAAAAATTAATATTTATATTCATAATACTTTCAGCAACTATGGTTTCATTTAGCCAGCAAACCGGTAAACTTGCTGGCAAGGTTACAGATGCGGAAACAGGCGAATCTCTCCCCGGCGTTAACGTAATTATTAAAGGAACTTACTACGGAGCTGCAACTAACATAAACGGTAACTTTACAATAAATAATATTTCAGCCGGCAAGTACAATGTTGATATTTCACTCATCGGGTATAAGACATTCCAGTTTACAGGGGTGGAGATCGAAGCAAATAAAACGAAGCAGCTTGATGTTAAATTGGAAGAGACTGTTCTTACTCTTGAGCAGGATGTAGTTGTGATAGGGGATAAACCATTGCTTGATCCTGAAGAAACACAAAGTAAAAAAACAATTTCAAAAGATGAAATAGATGCGCTGATAGTTGAGAATGTTCAGAATATTGTTACACAACAGGCGGGTGTGGTAACAAATAATGCCAACGAAATTCATATACGTGGTGGACGAACTTATGAAAATGCCTTCTTGCTTGACGGTGTTTCGGTGCAGGATCCTATTGCGGGTACAGGATTCGGGCTTCAGTTAAGTGCTTCATCAATTGAAGAAGTAGAAGTTATAACCGGCGGTTTTAATGCTGAGTATGGACAGGCAACTTCGGGGATTGTAAATGTGAAAACCAGGGAAGGGAGCGATAAATATTCCGGATCCCTTACTTATAAAACAGATCACATAGGAAACAGCAGTTCTTTCCATGTTTTTAATGTAGATGTTATTGAAGCTAACCTAAGCGGACCTGAGCCTATTACAAGTTTTTTGCTTCCTGCAATCGGATTGCAAATACCAGGTAAACTCTCATTCTTCGGAAGTATTTATTCAGGATTTTCAGACGGAATTACACAGGGATATTATAAATCAACTGCCAGCCAGCTTTACTCTTCAACTTTTAATGGAACCAGGTATGCACCACGGGCAGAAAATAACTGGTTCTGGCTCGCTAAATTGGCTTATCATTATGCGCCGACACTTAAGTTCGTTTATTCCTTTAACCAATCTGTAAGTATTAACCAGAATTCACAGTCTCTGCAATCAAACCTGGAATATGTAGAACCTTCTCCCGGTTATCAATATAATTTTCAGAATATACTTGATAACGCAAATACATTTACGCATAATAATATTTATCATAATTTCAGTACAACCCATACAGTTAGTGCGGCAACGTATTACGAGTTCAAACTAAATTACTTTCATACGAATCTTAGGGGTGATGCAAACGGTACAGCACAAAATTTTTACAATGAACCCCTTGATATTGTAAATTTCCCGATACAATATTTTAATCCGGAAAGAGATACAATTGGTGTGATTCCCGGCGATGGATTCTGGGATGTTGGAAATCCATTTACCTGGCATGATCATTTCCTTGAAGAATATTCCGTTCGTGGAGACATAACAAGCTTCTTTGATGAAATGAATAAGTTTAAAGCGGGATTCAATTTCCAGTTCCAGGAGATGCAGGTTGTAGATATTTACAAACCGTGGGTGGGTGAGCTAGGACTGAACAACGATATTTATAAAGTCTATCCTGCATTAGGTTCTTTCTACGCACAGGATAATATTAATTTTGGCGGGATGATATTAAATTTTGGTATGCGCCTCGATTATTGGTTCCCGGGTAAATATGTTGATGATGCTGTAAACGATACAAATGTTGTTACAATTCCTGATGAAGTGCGTGATAGATATTTTGAAGATACTTTTGGATGGTTTAACGACAGAAGATTTAAAGCTACGGATTAGTCCACGGCTTGGTATCTCGCACCCTGTTTCTGATTTTCAAACACTCTTTTTTTCTTACGGGCATTTTAGTAAATGGCCAAAACCACAATTTGTTTATGCAAAGTTAAATCCATTAAATGCGCAATCTTCATTTCAGAGATTTGGTAATCCAAATTTGAATCCGGAAACTACAGTTGCGTACGAGCTTGGATTAAAAACACAGTTCACACCGGATGATGTTTTAACGATAACTGCATACTATAAAGATATTTTCGATTATGTAAGTACAAGGACTGCAAGAATTACTTCTGCTAGGTATGCTACACAACGATTCATCACTTATGTGAATACTGATTATGCACGTTCCCGTGGAATTGAAATTGAATTTAAAAAGAGAATTGGAAAATGGTTTAACGGGTTTGCTACTTTTTCCTATGCTATTGTTACTGGTAAAAGTTCTTCTGCAGATGATGGAGTTCTTATCCTAAGAGGTGATCTTGATGAATCGATTAAAGAAGAATTTTTATCGTGGGACAGACCAATAACAGCTACCGTCTCTGCAAACTTTTATGCTGAACACGGCAGTTTTGGAATAGGTGAAGGACTTTTGGATGACTGGGCACTCTATTTCAGGTTGTTTTATCAATCCGGTAAAAGATATTCCCCGGCTCTATTTACTGGTTTTGTTGATGAAAGCGGAAGAAAAGATTACGAAACTGTAAGGGATGAACGAAATGGTGAATTGGCTGATAGCTGGTTTTACCTGGACCTTAACTTTGAAAAATACTTTTACATTGGTACAACAAGATGGTCGGTATTTCTTGAAGTGAGTAATTTACTTGACACTGAAAACTCTGCAATAATTAACCCGGTAACCGGCAGGGCATATGAGGAAGGTGATGATGTTCCAAATTCCTGGAATGATCCACGCTATCCTGATGTTCAGGCTCCCATCAGTGCATTTCCGTTTAACCCGGCACGTTACTTAACAAAACGAAATATAAGGTTTGGTGTAACATTTAAATTTTAATGATAAAACATTTACTAATAATATTGTGTGTAGTTTATTCTGCCTTTGATGTGAAAGCCCAGCTTTTCCCAACACTTGGAGGTCAGCGTGCAGGAATATCAACAGCCCAGTTCTTGAAAATTGGTGTTGGCGGAAGAGCTTCAGCTCTGGCGGATGCATTCGTAGCAATCTCTGATGATGCTTCAGCACTTTACTGGAACCCCGCAGGATTGGTACAGTTCGATGATAACCAGGTATTCTTTTCACATAATAATTGGGTGGTTGATATCAATCACGATTTTCTTGGTGTGGTTTATCATCTTGATGAAGTGAACACGATTGGTATATCTTTAACTTCTCTTTCGATGGATGATATGCCAGTAACAACAGAGTTTGCACCATTTGGTACAGGTGAATTTTTCGGTTTTAGTGATATAGCTCTTGGGTTTTCCTACGCAAGGAAGATGACTGATCAATTCAGCTTTGGCGGTACTGTAAAATATATTGAGGAGACTCTTGATAAATTAAAAATGCGCGGTGTAATGATAGACCTTGGAACTTATTATAGAACCGGTCTCGGTTCTACACGCTTTGCGGTTACAGTCTCTAATTTTGGTGCCGAATTAGCTCCGGATGGAGACGTTGTTCTTGTTGGCGATAGGGAAAAATCAGAATGGCAATCATTTGCGCCGCCAACAATATTCCGCATCGGCTTTGCTTTTGAACCGTATGAAGATGACCAGCACAGGTTTACAACTTCAATACAATTAAATCATCCGAACGATAATAGCGAAAATGTTGTGACTGGGTTTGGAATATCAATGGAATAAAATGCTTTTTCTACGCGGCGGATATAAATTAAATATTGATGAACAGGATTTTACATTCGGAGCAGGTTTTACAGCTCCTATTATCAATTGCACAATTTACACTTGATTACTCGTTCTCTAACTTTTCAAGATTGGGTTCTGCACACAGGTTTTCTATAATATTAGGCATATAATGAAATTTAAAAGAATCGGGCAAATACTTATATTATTTACAGTTAGCATTTTTATTTATAGCTGTATAGATAAGTTTGATCTGACTGAGATTGAGCTTAACGATGATAATGTAAATATTGGCGGAGATACAGTTTTTGTTATGCTTAATCCAGTTTGGGATGGTTTTAACAAACCACAGGATGTTATGGTAGGAAGGGAACCTTTTATATATGTTGCTGATACTGAAAACGACCGCATCGTGCTCCTCAATCTTGATGGTCAAATACTCAGCCAACGGGCAATAAAAAAACCAATTGCGTTAGCGCAAGATTATTGGTTGAATTTAATTGTTTGTGCACAATTCGATACTACGATAAATGGAAATACACAAACTTTTAGCGCAGTTTATAAATTAGATTTAGTTTCATCAAATCATCAATTAGAAACAGCCCCTTTAAAAAGAATTTTGCCTCAACTTAGTGATCTCAATCAACCACAGAGAGAATATACCGGGGTTTTAGCATTTTTTAATAATGCTTATTTTGTTTCCAGAACGGGTCCGAATAATTCAAATTTAATCGATCCAGATAATGCGATATTAATATTCGGTCAATATGAATTACCTAATGGTACAAAAGTAGATACACTTGTTGGCAGAGTTGCTCTCCTCGATCCTACCGGAACCGGGATAATGTCTGCAAGTCAAATAAGCTCATTAACTTCTTTTAATTCCAGAACCTTTGATATGGTTGTAACTTTGGTGGGCGAAAACAGTTTCAAAACTCAATGGCTGGAATTTATAGCATCGAATGAATTTACAGGGTACAGCATTGCTTTACCGCCTCTTGAAAGTGACTTGATGCTGCCGAGTTTCTTTGACACGCCGGAAGGCGCGACAGTTGATAATTCAGGGAATATTTATGTTGCAGACGCTGGAAAGGACAGCGTTTATAAATTTAATCCTCGTGGAGATTTACTCACCGGTTTTGGTGGGCCTGATCTATTCAAATTCAACAAACCGCATTCCGTAGCATTTTTTAATAAAACACTTTATGTTGCCGATACTGAAAATAACAGAATATTAAGATTCATCTTATCTACAGACTTATAATGAAAAATCATACAAAGTTCTATTTACTATACTAGTTTTATTACTAATTAACCAGAATTTTCTTCTTGCCCAGAATAGGGAAATAGTAAGAATTGCTACATATAATATTCTAAATTACCCCAATGCTTACACACAAAGAATGGCGAGTTTTGTTACTGTTATTAATGAAATTGAACCGGATGTTCTTGTTGTACAGGAAATTGACAGCCAGTTTGGAGTAGAATACTTTTCAAGTCTAGGTGTCTGGGATCAAAGTTTGTAGCTGGTGCTTTTATAAATGGAATGATACAGATAATGCTATATTTTACAAAGATTCACTGTTGACTTTGATAGATAATAGAAACCATATCCTACTGCTTTGAGAGATATTTCTGAATATACTTTTGTTCATAATTTTAGTGGTGATACTTTAATTATATATTCTGTTCACCTTAAAGCATCCGATAGTGAACCAGATCGACAAAAGAGATTAGCTGAAGTAACTGTCTTACGTAATGTAACGGATAACTTACCAGCGGGCACTAATTTTATGGTTATTGGTGATTTCAATATTTATTATGCAAATGAACCTGCTTATCAAAAATTGATAGACCAATCAACTTCCGGTTATTTCCTTGATCCACAACCTGCTGGAAACTGGCATAACAACATTTCTTATGCATCAATTCATACTCAATCAACTGTGGTTTACTGAGTGGTTCCCAATGGCGGGAAGTGCAGGTGGAATGGATGATAGGTTTGATATGATTATTGCTTTCACAGGCAGTAAGCGATACAGGTGCAGTATCACTTATATTGATAACAGTTATGTCCCTTTGGTAATGACGGGCAGCATTTTAATAATTCTATTAACGAACCTCCATTTAATATTATTACTCAAGAAGTTGCAAACGCTTGTATAATGCTAGCGATCATTTACCGGTTTATGCTGATTTTGATTTTGGAATTATTTCTGACGTTCAATTAATAGCAGCTGATGAAATGAATTATCTTCTTCAACAAAACTATCCTAATCCGTTTAACCCTGCAACTAATATTCGGTTTCAGATTGCAGATATCGGATTTGTCACTCTAAAGATTTATGATCTGTTGGGCAATGAAATTGCAACTCTGGTTAATGAAGAAAAAACTGCCGGAAGCTACA
>CAVXUA010000019.1:0-28224 GCA_963764825.1 uncultured Ignavibacteriales bacterium
AAGCGTATTAATTGAAAGCGGGTTTATTTCAAATAAAGAAGATTCGGATTTTCTAAAAAATGACTGGGCAAAAACAGCTCGCTGTGTCTATCTTCGGTGCAATAAAAACTTACCGTAATTACTACGAAAAAGAAATGGGAAGCGGAATTGTAGGGAACTTTTTTCCTTTTAGTTTGTATTTCTTTTATTTAAATTGCTTTTTCTACGAATCCATTTTATCATCAGATCATCTTACCAATTATAAATTCATAACAATACAGAAGGATAAGATGACTATGAATAATGTTGTAGAAGGAACCGATTTCAATTTTGAGGAAGAAGTTCTGCAATCGAACACTACTGTTTTAGTTGATTTTTGGGCTCCATGGTGTGGACCTTGTAGAACGGTTGCCCCGATGGTTGAAGAAATTCCACAAGGAATACGAGGGGAAAATAAAAGTAGTGAAATTAAACACTGATGATAACCAGAATACAGCTAAGCAGTTTGGTATAAGAAGTATCTCCTGAAACACTGAACTTTTAAAGATCGACAGATTGTAATCGGTGATAGGTGCAGTTCCAAAACAGCATCTCGAGAGAAGATAAACCGCATTTAGTAATATAAATTAATCTCATTTATACTGGTTGATAAGAGGGCAGAAGTGTTTCTGCCTTTTTGCTTGAAAACCTATCACTTACTTCAATTTCAAAAAAGTAATGGAAACGATGAATTACTTTTTAATAACATCAATATCACCGCCAGATGTATCAGCACTAAAATCCATACCGCCGTTATTAAGATCTGCAATTATTTTATGTTCTGATAATATAGTTACATTATTCATTGTAAGATTGCAGCTTACATCACCACCAGATGTTGACAATTCCATTGATGCATCAAAATCAGATGGGAGTTCAACCTGAATATCGCCGCCGGACGTAGTTAGTTCGATTCCAAGGTTTAGTCCAGAGTAGTTCAAATTAATATCACCCCCGGATGTATTTGCAACTATTTCAGTACCCTCACAAATCAGTGAAATATCTCCTCCGGATGTTGAAACATCAAGATTGCCTTCAACCCTGCTTGCCCAAACGTCTCCTCCAGACGTGTATAATTTTGCTGTGCCGTTCACTCCTCCAAGTTTAATATCCCCGCCGGATGTTGAAACATCAATATTAAATTTTGCTGGAACTTTAATCTCATATTTCAAATCAATTCCTGAAAACCAGTTAAATAATGACCCATCTTTGTGAGCAATAATTTCAACCAGGTTATCATCATTTTTAAATTCAAAATTTATTCTCTCCTCTGCATCATCATCGCCTAATATTAATATATGCATTTTTGATTCATCCCAATAAGTTACTTCAACATCACCTGTAGTTGTTTTTAATTTTAATTGTTTCCCCGGATCTATTGGAAATGTTTTTTCATGCAGAATTTTAAGATCATCTGTATTTGATATTGCACCTGAATCTGCGGCTCCCAAAAATAAAACGAAAATGAGAGTCACAAATAGTAATTCTAAAATATGTTTATTAAACATTATTATTCCTTTCATATATTAAGTATGAAGTTTTAGACTCATTAAACAGTAAATTAGTTACTCAAGTTTAAAAAGAAATTGAGAATCTTAGCAATCTCTGTTAGATTATTAGATAATATTTTTAAGAATTCTCTACAATTACATTATTGGTATTAATTAAGTGTTGAATCTCAATTGGTCTTAATGTAACCTGCTTGTGAAAATTATTAGTCTTTTAAACACATATAATTATAGATTTATCAATTATCAGCCGGGAGATGGTTATGAGATTTAACGGAACTATTTCAGTAATCGTTACTGCTTGCGCCTTTCTACTTGGTTTTTTGGCATTTGTTAATTCTCCTAAAGAGTTAAGTACGGTTCGGGGAGAGAAAATATCAGGAGCTTATGATGCATTAAACTTCTGGACAATGGCGCGTGCCTATCCAGGTGAGGATATACCAAATGTTGCAACGTACGCAGCCTATGAGCAAGCTAAGCAAAATAAATTATACAAAACAGAAAATCTTAGCGCATCCAACCAATGGCAAACAATTGGTCCGCATAACAAAGGCGGTAGAACAAATGCCATCGCCTTCAATCCTCAAAATCCAAATACAATGTATTTGGGTTCCGCAAGTGGCGGATTGTGGAGAAGCTATACGGGAGGTGTTGGTGTTGATGGCTGGCATTATGTGCCAACCGGGTTTCCTGTTTTAGGTGTGAGCTCAATTGCAATTGAACCGAATGACTCGAACACAATTTATATTGGAACAGGGGAAGTATATAATTTTGATGCAGGAGGTACAGGGGCGGCTTACAGAAACACCCGCGGAACATATGGAATAGGAATTCTTAAAACAACTGATGGTGGGCTAACCTGGACTAAAAGTCTTGATTGGGCATACCAGCAGCAAAAAGGTATATGGGCTGTTAAAATAAATCCTCTTAATCCTAACACAGTATGGACTGCTACCACCGATGGGACATATAGATCTTACGATGCTGGTACTACCTGGACATTAGTTCACGGAGTTGTAATGGCTATGGATCTTATTATTAATCCTGTTGATACTAATATAGTTATTACAGGAAATGGAAATTTAGCAAGCGTGGGGCTTGGTCTTTACAGAACTTCTGATAGTGGAAATTCCTGGACCAAAATAACAAGTGCTCTTCCAAGCAACTTCGAGGGAAAAATCCAATTAGATATTTATAACGCTGATCCTAATATTGTATATGCAAGTATTGGAAATGGATTTTCATTTTCCAATGGTGCGAGCTGGCTTTGCAGATCAACAGATGCAGGAGTAAACTGGGAGGTTAGATCTACTGTTGATTATTCAAAATGGCAAGGGTGGTTCTCTCATGATGTTTCGGTTGATCAGTCCAATCCTGATAATTTGATTATTATCGGCATCGAAGTTTATAAATCAACAGATGGCGGCTCAACTATATTACAAAAATCAACTGGTGGTTTAACATCTGGTTTTACACCTCCTATTGGTGGAGATGAGGGAAATGGGGTCCCTAATTACACTCACTCAGATGCACACGATGTTAAACAGCATCCAACCGATTATAACACTTATTATATTGCTACTGATGGAGGAATATTCAGAACAACTGATTTTGGCGAAACTTATGAATCTCATAACGGTAGATATCAAACCACGCAATTTTACAATGGAACTTCCAGCTCTCAAACTGATTCGCTGAAGACAATGGGCGGCTTCCAGGATAACAGTACCGATATTTATAGCGGAGACTTGGCATGGTTTAGAGCTCCCGTTGGAGGTGATGGCAGTTGGACATCAATAGATGCTACAAATGATAATATTGTGTTTGCGTCTTCACAGAATCTGAATATAAGTAAATCTTCAAATGGAGGTAGTTCTTTTTCTAACGTATCCCCACCGAACAGTAGTGTAACTGCATTTATTGCTCCTTTTAAGACTTATGTTGGAACCAGTGATATAATTTATGCAGGAAGAGATAGAATCTATAAATCAATAAACGGCGGTGGAAGCTGGACAACTACAAATAATGGAAATGTGCTGGATGGAAATCCAGCGCTCTCAATGGATATAAGTTATCAAACAAGCGATAAAGTATATGTTGGAACGGCTCCTTTTCAAACACGTTCTAATCTGTTTCGTACAACGGATGGTGGAACAAGCTGGGATAATATTACAGGAACTCTTCCCGATAGGTTTCCTGCTGATATTGCTGTTGATCCAAATGATGATAATATTGTTTATGTTACATTTTATGGTTTTGGAACCGGGCATGTTTATAAATCTACAAACAGCGGGGATACCTGGACGGATGTAAGTGATAATTTACCGGATGTTCCTGTTCCTGCTGTAATTGTTGATCCCAATAATTCATTTCATGTTTATATCGGGACAGACATTGGTGTATTCGTTTCAACAAACGGCGGCGGAAGCTGGCAGGATTTTAATAACGGATTGCCTGATGCTGTGCAGGGAATGGATTTAAATATTACAACTGTTAACAATGTTATTAGGGTAATGACGCACGGCAATGGTGCTTATGAAACCAAGTTGATCAGCCAGATTCCTACTGATTCAGGAATAGGTCCTTCACCAGTTACAGATTTCAAACTTGAACAGAATTATCCAAATCCTTTTAATCCGAGCACCAAGATTAATTTTACAATTCCAAATTCAACTTTTGTTAATCTTACAGTCTATGATGCTATTGGCAATGAAATTAAAGTCCTAGTTAACGAAAATAAACTTACTGGAACTTACACAGAAAATTTTGATGCGATTGGTTTGACTAGCGGCATTTACTTTTACAAGCTTGAAGCAGGCAGTTTTGTTGAAACTAAAAAGATGATTCTCTTAAAATAATTTTCAACATTTGTGCATTCAATCTAGGCGATCTTTTTATGATCGCCTTTTTTATTATTTTTGTAACAGTATCACCAAAAGGGAGAAAGTTATGGAGATCAGACCTGACAAAAAGTTGTTTACAAAGCAACTATACGTCTTGCTTACAATATCATTTTTTGTTTTATTAGTTGCTACTATTCTTCAAATAACTATTCCAATTGATCCAAAAGTTACTGCAAGTGGTGTTGCTGATATATTGTGGCCTATTGTATTTGGTGTGATAATTCTTCTTTGGCTATTCGCTGTTCCAATAATAAAGTTGTGGATAAAAAATCTTTCTTATTTTATTGATAACGATAGAATAACAATTCACAAAGGTATTCTTTCAAAGATCAAGCAAAACGTGCCTTATAGAGCAATAACCGATTTTCAGCTTCACCGTTCTCTATATGATAGAGCACTTGGTATAGGATCAATAAGAGTTCAGACTGCGGGGCAAAAACCGAATGCTACCGGATATGAAGCAACTCTATCTGGATTAGTTGAATGGGATAGCCTGCTGGAACAATTGCGTGATAAAGTGAAGATGTTGTATCCAGAAACTGGCTCTGCAGCAACAGGTTTAACTTTATCAACTGAGAAAGAAATTCTTCAAAACATACTTGATGAGCTTAAGGCGATTAGAATATCACTATCAAAAGATTGATCTTCCTTTAACTGCTGAATAAATCGCTAATATTGATTACAAAACTCGGTAAGGATTTACTATGCCTAAACCAAAATTGATTCCTCTTCCATCGTTTACGGAATATCCTCCTGACGTGATGATAAAAAAATCGCAGGAATTTTATAATTTTCTTAAAAAAAGAAGAACAGTAAGAAATTTTTCAGATAATACTGTGCCCACAGAAGTAATAGAGAACTGCATAATAACTGCTGGCACAGCACCAAGTGGTGCCAACTTGCAGCCTTGGCATTTTGTTGTTGTTTCTGATCCTAATATCAAAAAGAAAATAAGAATAGCTGCAGAAGAAGAAGAGAAAGAGTTTTACGCCAATCGTGCGCCAGAAGAATGGCTGGATGCTTTGGCTCATCTTGGAACAGATGAACATAAACCATTTTTAGAAACAGCCCCATACCTTATAGCCATTTTTTCAAAAAGCCTTGAGATATTACCAGACGGGAAAAAAGTAAAGAACTACTATGCGCAGGAATCTACAGGTATTGCTTGCGGATTGTTAATTACTGCATTGCATAATGCAGGATTAGCTTCTCTTACACATACCCCCAGCCCAATGAATTTTTTAAACGAAATTTTAGAAAGACCAAAAAACGAACGCCCGTTTTTACTCCTTGTTGTTGGTTATCCAGCTAAGGATGCTAAAGTACCTGATATTCAAAAGAAGAAGTTAGAAGAGATTGCAAGTTTTATTTAGTTAATAAAAATTCCCCTCCCTTAGAGAGGGGATAAAGAGACTAGTTTCTTACTTAAGCAGAATCATCTTTTTAGTGTCTGTAAATGATCCTGAAATTAATCTGTAATAATAAATTCCGCTGCTTAGGTTACTTGCATCGAAATTTATTTGATAATTTCCAACAGGTTTTTCTTCATTAAGCAAATCAGCAACTTCATTACCTAAAACATCATAAACCTTAATGGAAACAAATTGTTTGCTGCCAATTGCGTATTGAATGCTGGTAGCTGGATTAAACGGATTGGGATAGTTTTGCTCCAATTCAAATTTTGTGACTGAAACTGCGTCATCCCCTGATGAAGTTGGAATTGTGTAAATAAGAACTCCAATGTCATCCACATACCATCCGTCACGAGTAACACCACCATCGGTCCTTAATTGAAAACGAACTTTAAAATCGCTGCTTAAATAACTTATCAATGAAATATTTTCCTGCACCCAGTTGGAAATAGTTCCATCATAAACTGGTTCACCGGTTGGCTGAAAGCTGCCAACTCCCGGTTCGGTATATTCTCCTTCAAGCGGAATCCAGCTAGAACCATTGTTTGTAGAGATATCCACCTGTCCGTAATCCCAATTACCTTCAATATCAAACTTAGTCCAAAAAGTTAATCTTGGATTTGTGTAACCACTTATATCGATAGCATCAGTTAAAGTCATTGTAACTGTTGCATTGTCTGAATAGTCGCCATTTTTGCTGTCAGTAAAAGAGGTGGGATCAGAGTAATAAGTGGTAGTTGTAGCTTCCCATTTAGGATTTGAAGGTGAAGCTGTAATTGTCCAGAATTCAGCCGGATTATTAGTAGTATCTTCAAAAACCATAACTGGAAATCCAATGATTATTTTAACCGTGTCTGTACTCATAAAGTCCCCGTTTGAATATGTCGCAAATGCCAGGGGGATTTCTTCCTCTACAGGTGCGGAGTTTGAAATAGTAAATGAAAGAGGAGAAGATAGAGTATTTGAACTTCTTGCTTCAATAGAATCCAACGAAGCACTTCCGTTATTTACAGTTACAAATCCGCTTGGTGAAGTTAATTCAAATGTTAAGTTATAAGCTGAAGCTAATCCTTTGTTTCTAAACTCTGGCAACAGTTCTACATTATCACCTGGTAAAAAATATTCCTGGTTAAAATTAGGATTATTAAGTTGTACATACTCACCTGCAACAAAAGCTTGGTACATATTTGATCTAACATTCAACTGAGCGATTGGAAAAATTTCGCCTTGTGATGGCCAGAAAGCTGGGCCTATTTCAAGAGTGTACCCAAATATTTTGTCTTTTTCAACCTGCTCTCCATACATATAATCTCGAACAGAACCGTTAGATTGGTAACCAAGAATTTGGCCGCTTGTTCCATAAGTATATCCATTATAAGATGTCAAGTCAGAAGCAAATTCACGATATATCAGTGAATCTGGGCATTGCTGATCTATGTATCCCCACGGATACAAATAAGCATCTCCATGCGAATGCATGTTAAAATGAGTTCCATAGTTATGTAGAATTGCTAAGTCTCTTACTGCCTGGGCTTCAGGTTCAGAAAAAGCTGAAGGACCTCTGTAGGTGCTGCTGGTGGGATCAGGGCTTGATCCGCTGTTGTCGTAACCCCATTTATAACTGAAATTCCTGTTTAGATCTACACCGTAAGAACCACCGTTGTTTCTTCTATTCTTTCTCCAAAAACCGCCACCGTTTGGATCGGTCTGGCGGTTGTATTCATAACCATCAGGATTAAAACATGGGACACAATAAATTTCCCTGTTATCTAGAAGGTATGTAACCGCAGGATCTGTACCATAATTTTCCAGCAAGTACCACATAAAATACATTAGAGTTGCCATAGACTGAGGTTCCCGTGCATGAATCAATGCATCATAACCAACAGCAGGTTCATTCTCACTTATATTTGGATTATCTGAAATCTTAACTGCCCAAATTGTTCTGCCTTCGTGGCTTGTGCCTATTGAATATTTTTCTGTGATAAGGTTAGGATACAATTGGAACATTGTATCAAGATCAGCAACAATTTCATCAAAAATATAATATCCACCCATCGAGCCGAAATTAAACCCGGACACACCTAAGGTCATATCACTTTCCATTCTTACAAGAGCTTTTTCCTCTTCAGTTAGGACAGGAAGAGAATTATAATAAGCTTTCCAGTCATCAATCAAAACCTCATATCCTAAACCGGATTGCTGAAGCTCTGTAAATTCGTCATCGTTAACAAACAGAGAAATATTACCGCTCTTATCATGCCAGGTCTCTTCTAAATCAACGGACAATTCAGAAGCTTTGTTAAGATCAAACTCATTATTAATGAAGATTTTTACTTTTTTATAATTTTGAGGATAAGCAGTAACCACGAAAGCCAACAAACAAATGAATAAAGTTTTCATACAAAATCACATTTTTTTGAGTAAATATGTATTTAATTAAGTTAAAATCTCTACAAAAAAGAAGCCAAAAGTTGATATAAATCAGGCTAGACTTTTAGTGTTTCCCCTTCAGTTTTAGCAATAGTTACAGCTCCGCAGGAATCGCTCCAAACATTTACGGTTGTTCTACACATATCTAAAAATCTATCCACCGCTAAAATTAAACCTACTCCTTCTAATGGAAGACCTACCGCGGATAAAATTACAGAGATCATTACAAGCCCTGCCATTGGAATTCCTGCAGCACCAATTGATGCAAGAAGTGCTGTTACTACCACAACCATCTGCATAAGAAATCCTAATTCAATTCCGTACGCTTGCGCAATAAACATTGCAGCTACACATTCGTACAATGCTGTACCATCCATATTTACTGTGGCGCCCAGTGGTAGAACAAAACTTGTAATTTTATTAGATACCCCGGAGTTATTTTCAACAGCGTGCAGAGTAAGTGGTAAAGTTGCAGATGAAGAAGATGTTGAAAACGCAGTTAGCAATGGTGCACTCATTGCCCTGCCTTGCAGCCATGGTTTTACTTTTGCTACGAATCTTAATATTAAAGGAAGAGTAATAAATGCATGAAAAACTAAACCGAGAAGTACAGCAGACATATACATTCCCAGTCTGCCAACCAAGTTTATTAAGTTATCCGCCTGCTCGGCAACAACGGCAGCTACTATTCCCAAGATTCCAAGAGGTGTAAACTTAATTACAAAGTTTGTTAGCTTCATCATAACTTCAAAACTGCCGTTAAAAAAATCAGTGAACATCAACTTATATTTTTCACTAACGCGCGTAATAAAAAATCCGATTAAGATTGAAAAGAATATGATTGCAAGCATATCTGCGGAAGCTAGTGCATCAAAAATATTTGTAGGAACCATACGCATGATAATATCACCAAGATCACCCGAAGTTGCCGCAAGTTCAGGAACCTCACTTCTTAATCCTAAATCTGCACCAACACCCGGTTGAATGATGTTAACTAATATTAACCCTGTAATTATTGCAAAAAAACTTGTAGTTATGTAGTAAGCAAAAGTTTTTAACCCTAACCTTCCAAGGTTATGTGCATCGCCAATGTTTGCAACTCCGGAAATAATTGATGTTAGGATAAGAGGAACAATTATCATCTTTAATGCACGCAGAAACAGATCACCCATCCAGCTAACATAGCTTACATATTCTGTGAAAAATAATCCGTAAAGAATGGCAATTAATAATGCTATAAGGATTTGCCAGTGAAGTTTAAGCTTAAACATTTAGGATTTTTCCGTTGTTTTCATAAAATATCTTTAAGTATTTCATCACACAAAGTATAACCTTTTCTTGTAAATTTTATTATCTCTTCATCATACAAAATTAAATATTTCTTTAGCAGTTCTTCAAAATAAGTATTATTTTTCTTTAACCAATCACTGCCGAATCTTTTTTTATAACTTTTTAACTCGATCCCTGAACTACGTAAAGCCAGCATAACATATTCATCATGCATTTCATCATCAGTTAGTTGTTCATGGCTTGCTAAAGCATTTCCATTTTTTGCAATTTCACTAATATATTTTTTAACACTCGAATAATTCCACCAGCGCTTTCCATCAATAAAAGAATGTGCGGAAGTTCCAAAACCAAGGTAATCTTTATAACGCCAGTATGAGTTGTTATGCAGACACTCGAAACCGTGTTTTGCAAAATTACTAACTTCGTACTGCAGGAAACCCTTTACTTCCAAGTATTCAATTGTTGTTTCATACAAATCCGCATCGTAATCGTCATCCTGCATTATCACTTTACCATCAATAATCATTTTATTAAGAATTGTACCATTTTCAACAATAAGGCTGTAAGCAGAAATATGATTCACCGGAAGAGTGCAAGCGGTTTTAAGATTATGCATCCATTTCTCTTTAGTCTGCTTTGGAAGATTAAAAATTAAATCGATGTTCATATTTTCAAAACCCGAATCCACAGCTTCATTTACTGTACGGATTGCAGTTTCGCTGTCATGTATTCTGGTAAGGAATTTAAGTTCATCATCATTAAAAGATTGGATCCCAATACTAATCCTGTTGATTCCTGCTTTTCTAAATGCTATAAGTTTTTTAATATCAACTGTGCCGGGATTCGTTTCCATTGTTATTTCTGTATCTGCGCTCAGATCAAAATTATCTTTTACTGCAGAAATTATTTCTTGAAGATAACCTGGATCCATTAAAGAAGGAGTTCCGCCGCCAAAAAAGATTGAGGATATAATTCTGTTTGAAGAATATTTACTACCATAATAATTTATTTCTTCTTTAAGTGATTTAAGAAATAAAGAAATAGTATCGCTCGTAATAACAGAATAGAAATCACAATAAATACATTTGTGATCACAAAACGGAATGTGGATGTAACATGCTGTTGTTTTCAAATTTCCCGATTACTTTAACTGAACAATGTAAAGCAATCTACCAACAATAAAATTTAAAACCAAATCCTATACCTGCGGACATAGTGGCAATCTCAGCAAATTTAAAATCGAAGTTAATACTAACCACGGCTAAGTTTAGATTTCCTCCCAGAACAAAGCCAACAACATTTTCCCCATCTAAATTTAGATCTAAAACTGTATTTACCGGTCCAACGGGAGTATCATAATTAAAAGTATAATGAACATTTGTTTCGGAACTTTCATAAGATAATCCGGCGTAAGGTTCAAACGATATTATCATTCCTAATTTTTTGCTAATGTATAATCCAATTGAATATGCGTTATTCTTAAAGACATCACCAACTTTCATATTTTGATAATAGAATCCAACGCTAAGATCAATTGGCAATGGCTCTTCAAACCAGAGACCGGGATTATGTAGTAACCCTAAACCCCACAGGTATGTTTTACCGAGGTTTTAAAATCGATTTCAGGAAAAAATCTAAATGAAAAATCGGTGCCTGCAACGGTGCCAACATCCAATTGTATAGCAGGATTTGGAAGAAATGAGATTCCATCTAAAAAACCGTTTACTTCTGTAACTGTTTGATTAAAGCTGCCAATTATTTGACCATTGTAATTATAGCCGGGAAATTCAACTTGCAAAAAATCATTGCTTCCGCCGATGATTGTCGGACCTTCAAATTTAACTGTCCACTCCTGAGAGAGAAGTGTGTTTTTTATCTGCTCATAGTCCTGATTGTTTGAAGGTGTAATACCGGATTCTGCAAGAATTTCATCAACCTGTGAAGAATTATATCTAAATCTTCCTTCACTTGAAAAGGTTCTTTGCTCATTTGAAAAAAACGAACCTACGGCTATCAATCGAAGTCTTAAATGTAAGCCGGCAATTGTTGAAGAGGGAGCGCCGCTAAACCATCCACCGGTCATATTTGCTCCAAAGGAGGTAACACCGGGTTCTACATACTTTGTGGCAGCATCTGATGAGAGGTTAGATAAGATTTCTGAAATTGTCTGGGCGCTAACTTTCGCAGGTATAAAATTGATAAAAAAACTTACACAAATAATACTTAGGAATAGGTACTTTTTCATTCATTTCCTTAAATAACTTTTTACAGGATACTTTAATTTATTTAATTAATAAATACCTTCAATTTTAGTACCGATTTAATCCTATCAATTCCTGCGCAGTACTGATACTTTTATCTGTAATTTTTTCCCCACTGATAAGTTTTGCCACCTCATTTACCTGCTCTTTTTCATCAAGCTTTTTGATAGAGCTTATTACCCTATCCTTTTTCGAAATTTTTTCAATCGAGTAATGGCTATCTGCCAGGCTGGCAATTTGTGGAAGGTGAGTAATTGTAATTATTTGATGATACTTTGAAAGTTCTTTTAAAGTGTTGCCAACTTTCTGAGCAATCTTTCCACTAACTCCCACATCTATTTCATCAAAAATCAGTAGCGGGAGTTTATCGCTTTTAGCTAAAATTGATTTTAGCGAAAGCATAATGCGCGAAACCTCTCCTCCCGAAGCAACTTTTGCAAGCGGCTTTGGATCTTCCCCGGGATTTGTAGAAATAAAAAACTCAACTTTATCAATCCCGGTTGATGAAAACTTTAGCTGCTTCCCATCTGCAGGTTCATTCAGAATTTCAGTATTAAATTCTGGTTGAGATATTCCCAGTTCCTTTAATGAATTTTCAATTCCTATTTTAACTTTTTTAGATACCTGGATTCTTTTTTGTGAAATGCTCTTCGCTTCTTTTTCTGCTTTTCCTCTAAGATCATTTAGAGTTCCATTCAGTTCTGAAATTTTCTCCCCATAGTTTTCAGCTAGTGCAAACTCTTCGCCTATCTTTTTGCGATGCTCCAAAACAGATTTAACAGTGCCTCCGTATCTCTTTTTAAGCAGATTTATTGAACCAAGCCGTTCCCTTATCTCTTCAACCTGCGTAGGATCCAAATCCACTTTAGCTTTGTAACTCCGAACAAAAGATGATATATCATTAACCAGCGCTATAATAGCTTCCGCTTCACTAAAAGATTCTGAAAATGATTTATCAATCTCTTTAAGTTCATTAAGATTATTTTGTATTTTAACTATAGAATCATGAACAGAATTTTCCGATTCATAAAGGAGATGATAAACTTCGGTTGTAAGCTCTGCGAGTTTTTCAAAGTTTTCAAGAATTTTTAGTTCATCATTTAGTTTTTCTTCTTCTCCTTCTTCCGGCGAAACATCATCTATCTCTTTAATCTGGAACGAGCAAATTTCTTTCTTCTCTTTTAAAATTTCTTCCCGTTCTTTTAAAGAGTTAAGATCTCTCTCTGTTTTTACCAAGTCATCGTAAGTTTTTCTGTACTTTATCATCAATTCATCGTAATCACCAAATTCATCAAGAAAGTCTAAATGGGTTTCTGTTCGTAAGAGTGATTGGTGTTCGTGCTGCCCGTGCAGATCAACAAGAAGATTTCCCAATTCTTTTATAATTGATAACGAAACGGGAGTATCATTTGCAAAACAACGATTTGAACCTTTGAGTGAAACTTCTCTTCTTAAAATCAGCTCCGGATAATATTCAATATCATTTTCCTCAAGAAGTTTTTTTACATTCTTATTTTCTTCAACGTAAAATATTCCTTCAACAACTGATTTGGTTGCACCTTTTCTTACAACCTCCGTTGAAGCACGTTCACCAAGCAGCAAACCCATTGCATCAATTAAAATGGATTTACCGGCACCTGTTTCACCGGTTATAATATTCAGCCCGTTTCCAAATTCGACGGAGATGTGTTCTATAAGCGCGTAGTCTTTTACTTCGAAGGATTTTAACATAATCTGCTATAAATATTAACAGAAGAAAGTTAAACTATTTGAAATGGAATTTCAAAAAAGTAAGGGAAAACTCTTGGTGTTTTATTTCAGTTTAGGAAGCAGAAAAAATATTGGTGCTGATTTAAGAAACCCTAAACCCTGCAGGGTAATAGGATTTAAGTTCGCTGCCAAGATATTTTAAGAGTGCAGTAATTACACCAAGGTCATCAAGGTAACCAAAGAAAGGAGTTAAATCAGGTATTGTATCGAGTGGTACAATAAAGTAAATAAGCGCTGCAACAACTATTGCTTTCCTGTGCCATCTTACAATCGGATCTTTCATAAAATTGTAAAGAGCTACAATATCTCTTGCAAAAGATATTCTCTTTCCGCCTTTTTCAAGCTTTGACCAAAGGTTCTCATCAACATATTCCATATCTTCTTCAACATCCTCTTCGCTTTTCCCGCCAAAATCAAGTTGATTTAAGTCACTAACATCATCAAATAGTACATCATCATCTTTATTATAATCTTCGTAATTCATAATGCGATCCTCCTAAAGTAAATACGACCAATTTACAGCACCTCGGTTCTTGTTTTAAGATACAAATTAAAAATAGTGTAAGTAGCAATTAAAGGCAAAGCAGGTAACGGTATCCTGCAAGGTAAATTCAATATGATTAGTAGTTTAGTTAAGTTTGCATTTTACTTTACAAAACAGAAAGAAATTGAATAAACTGATTGGTAAAATATTCCTGCCCGGTAATGAAAAACAATTGCAACACCTGGAAACCAAGCTGGAAATAGGAAGCAAAGATGTTTTAGTTATTGGAACCGGAAGTGAAGAAATAGCCGTTTATTTGAAGATGAAGGGGGCAGAATTCGTAAAAATTATTGTTAGCGATTATGAATCGGTGATGAACAGCAGGATGATTTTGCCGAAGGATACTGAAATTAGTGTGAGCATGATGGATTTTGAACATACTGATTTTGCTGCCGAAAGTTTAGATCTTGTCTATGCTCAGGCATCAGTTTCAAGCTATAACAGAAATAAATTCATAAAAGAAATTAGGCGAATAATTAAACCCGGTGGGATATTATCTGCTGGTGAAATTACCTGTTTGAAATCTCCCGTTCCTGTTTTTATACAGGAGATTTGGGATGCTGGAGATATACTTCCGCTTGGATCAAATAAACTTGCCGCTTACTACGAAGAAAGAAAATTTAAAATAATTGATGAGATAAATTTATCGGATACACTTACAGATTATTATCAAAAAAATCACAAGCTGCTAAAAGATAAATTACCTACGTTAACAGAGAGTGAAAAATCTTACTATAAAATAATTTTAAACCGGTTAAGCCATGAATCGAATGTTTATCTTAAACAGGGAGGGAAAGATTATATCGGTTTCAGTTCAATAATAATGAGGAAAGAAATTTGAAAAAGGGTGACACATTAGAATTAGAAATAACCAAGCACGCTGCCGAAGGAAAAGGAATTGCAAAAATAAATCGTAATATTATTAAACCGGAAACTGACCCTCAACAGCAGGATGGTGGTGAAGCAAATTACGTGGTTTTTGTGCAGGGTGCATATCCCGGGGATAAAGTAACCGCGCAGTTAAGGAAAATAAAAAAATCTTATGCCGAAGCTGTAATAGTTAAAATAACTTCTCCATCAAAAGATAGGGTTGAACCCCGCTGTAAATACTTTGGCACTTGCGGTGGATGCAAGCAGCAGGATCTTAATTACGAAACTCAATTAAAATATAAGCAGGAACTTGTAAAAGAAACTTTTGAACACATTGCTGGTTTGAAAGATTTTGAATTTGAAGAGATCATTCCTTCCGTAAATAATTTCTTTTACAGGAATAAAATGGAATTCTCTTTTGCCGATAAAAGATGGTTAACAAAAGAAGAGATTGGTTCAGAAGATGTTTTTGATAAGGAGTTTGCCCTTGGATTACATATTCCGCGGATATTTGATAAAGTTTTGGATATTGATGAATGTTTTCTTCAATCCGAGATTAGCAATAAAATACTGAACTTTACAAGAACTTTTTTTAAAGAAAAAGAATGTTTCAATCTACTCAACAAAAACACATACGGGTTATTTAAGGAATCTGACAATAAGGCAATCGCAAAACAAAGATGACCTGATGGTAAACCTTGTAACCAGCATAGAAGATGATGATTTAATGAAGGAATACACTTCTGAAATGCTGAGATTAATTCCTCAAATAACTACTGTAATTAATAACGTTAATAAAAAGATGGCATCCGTTGCAATAGGAGATTATGAAAAAGTTTACCACGGAGAAGGATTTATTTATGATAAGATCGGCAACTATGATTTCAGGATAAGTGCAAATTCATTCTTTCAAACTAACACTGTGCAGGCAGAAAACCTTTACAAAACTGCAATGGAATTTGCTGAGTTAAAAGGTGATGAAATAATTTATGATCTCTATTCTGGCGCGGGAACAATTGCGATTTATGTTTCAGGAAAAGCAAATAAGGTTATTGGATTTGAATCAATAAGGTCTGCGATAAGGGATGCTGCAGAAAATGCAATGCTTAATAAGATTGAGAATGTTCAATTTGCCGAGGCAAATTTATATAAATCATTTCTGCCTATTGTAGAGCAAAACAATATCCCAAAACCTGATGTGATTATAATTGATCCACCAAGAAGCGGTATGCATAAAAACACGGTTGATGATGTGATACATCTTAACCCGGAAAAAATAGTTTACATAAGCTGCAATCCAGCAACCCAGGCAAGGGATGTTAAATTGATGGTTGAAGCAGGCTATAAATTGCAGAAGATGAAACCGGTTGATATGTTTCCTCAAACATATCATATGGAAAATGTTGCACTTCTTATAAAGTAATTAATTATTCTTGTTATTTACTAACAACACAAATTCACCTTTAAGGTTTTTCTTTTCAGCAATATTTAAGACCTTCTCGGCACTTCCCCGATAATACTTTTCATCCTTCATAGTTAATTCAAAAGCTAAAACAACCGGAATACTTTTGCCAAGAAAGTTTACAACATCAGTAAGCAGTCTTTGCAACCTGTAAGGAGTATCCATCAAAACAATAACTTCTTTAATTCGCTTCAAATCCAGCAGCTGCTTTCTTCTTATATGTTTTTTTGGTGAAAGCCATCCACGATAATAAAAATTTTCAAAATCAAATCCTGAGCCAATCAATGCGGGGAGAAGAGAGTTAGCTCCAGGAACAGGAACAATATCGATATTCTGAGAAATACAAACATCTACAAGCAGATGTCCCGGGTCAGAAAAGAGCGGTGTACCGCAATCTGAAATTAACGCAGCGGTTCTTCCTTTTAGAATTTCCAACAGAATCTCATCCACCATTTCATTTTCGTTATGCTCGTTTAATGCAATTAGTTCTTTATCAATTTTATAATGTGCTAACATTCTCCGTGCGATTTTGTACTCCTCGCAAATTATAAAATCAACACTTTTAAGAATTTTAAGAGCACGTAGAGTTATATCATCAAAATTGCCAATTGGGGTGGATACAAGAAATAATTTATTCTTCATTGGTTCTGTTACACTGTTATTTTTCTTAGTTTTGATAACTACATTAATAAAATTTTTATGCTATACACAAGTAAAACAAGCCATCCGGGATACACTTATACTAATTAACAACAATTATTTGAGAGTTACAAAATGAAAACCAAATTACTATTCTTATTCATAATGTTTTTCAGCATTTCAATCTTTTCGCAGGATGATGTACAAACTTTTCTTTCCGTTACCAATACAGGAGTTGACGAGTTCCTTAATCAATACCCCGAGTATGATGGCAGAGGAACAATTATTTTTATTCTTGATACAGGCATTGATCCGGGAATTGACGGCTTAACTCATACTTCTACCGGCGAAGTTAAAGTTATTGATGTCCAGGATTTTACAGGACAGGGTGATGTTGTATTGTATGAAGCTGATACTGATGAAGAAGACGGTGTGCAATATTTTGTAAATGAAGAAATGAATTATAAAGTATCAGGAGCCGACAAGCTGACTTATCATCCAATTAATAATGAATATTTTATAGGAGCTTTTGAAGAGAGCAGGATGATAAATTCAAGCTCTGGGGCTGTTGATCTTAACGGTAATGGAGAAAGTAAAGACGTTTATTATCTGATTACATTTGAAACAATGGTTGAAGATGACCGCTTCTGGGTTGCTTATTTTGATACTGATGGAGATGGTGATGTTTCGGATGAATTTCCTTTACAGGACTATAAAACAAACCAGCAGTCCTTCTCAATTCCAAACGAAGAAGGATTATCGCAGTTAACTTTTGGATTAAATATTTTTCCCGATGAACAGCGAATATCAATTCATTTTGATGATGGTGCACATGGCACTCATTGTGCAGGAATAGCTGCCGGAAATGATATTGGAGGTATTGGCTTATCTGGAGTAGCGCCCGGCGCATATTTAATCAGCTGCAAACTTGGAAATAATAATTATTCAGGCGGCGCAACCGTTACAGAAAGTATGAAACAAGCATACCTCTACGCAGATAAGCTCTCAAAGGAACGTGAAGAATCCTGTATAATTAATATGAGCTTCGGTATCGGCTCTGAAATAGAAGGAAGAGCAGAAATCGAAGTGTTTATTGAAGAATTGGTAAAGGAAAATCCATACCTCTATGTTTGCACAAGCAATGGCAACGAAGGACCGGGCATCTCTACAACCGGTCTTCCTTCCGCAAGCAGCTATGTTCTTTCTTCGGGAGCCATTTTAACCGCCGAAGTAGGAAGAGATTTATACGGTGCAAATCTCGAAAAAGATATAATTCTTTATTTCAGCTCAAGAGGCGGCGAAGTTGGCAAACCAGATATTTGCTCACCGGGCGCATGTACTTCAACAGTTCCAAACTGGACCGGGAGGGATCGTTTCTGGGGAACAAGCATGGCTTCTCCTTACTCTGCAGGTGTAGTAGCACTTCTTATGAGTGCTGTGATAAATGAATACCCGGATATAAAAGTTCCCTCTCCATTATTGTTTAAAGCAATTCGTGAAAGCGCAACTAAAATGGATGGCTACACATATCTTGACCAGGGATCAGGATATATAAACGTTACAGAAGCTTATAAACTGCTTAAAAAATATATTGATAGCGGCGAGATCGATAAACTTGAGACTTATACAATCACTTCTACTGCACCAAATATGCCAGACGGTAGAGCACCTAATCTTTATCTAAGGGATGGCTCTTTTCTAAAAGATAATGAAAAATTCTCCTTCTCAATTAGCAGGAATAACTTCGGTGATACAAATAAATTTTACAGAGATTATAACATAAAGTGTGATGAAGATTGGCTTATCACCATTCAGAAAAAAACTTATTTAAGAAATGACCAAAGAACTTCTGTGGAAGTTATGTTTGATAAGAATAAAATTACTGAGCCAGGACTTTATACTGGAAAGATAAAAGCTTATCGGAATGATAAGAACAATTTCCCTGAATTTGAAATGCTTGCTACCGTGGTTATTCCATACGAATTTTCACAGATAAATAATTATGAATTGAAGTGGATTGATAAAACAGTGGCAACGGGAATGATCGACAGATATTTTATTAACATCCCTGCCGGGCAAACCGGGATGAAAATTTCACTTACAAGAAATTCAGATAAATATTCAATGACACGCTTCCGTTTGTTCGACCCGGATGGCAGAGAGTATGATATCTCTCCGGTTCTTTATTCAGTTGATGGAGAAGATGCGGTTGAAGAATATTATTATAATCTTAAGCCGGGAGTATATGAAGTAGATGTGGAAGGATACTTTAGAGCAGAAGATTTTTCGCAGTATAACTTTGAGATCAATTTTTATGGAATTGAAAGAATAGGTAAAAAAGTCATTACGCAAGATGATAATTCACTTAAAATTATAAACCGGTTTAACACTAAAACTAATTATAGCATTAGCGGAATAATATCGGGTTATAAAAAAGTACATTCAATCGGTCTAAAGGGCGGCGATCATTACAAGCTGCCATTCACTCTTAAACAAGGTGAAGCTTCTAAAGAGTTCGAAATTGATTTAACAAAAGAAGACTTTAATAAAGTAACTGATTTTGCTTTTATCATTTTGGATGAAGAAGATGTTGCTGTGGAAAGTAATGCTCTTTCTTACAGAGATGGTTCCATTTCTATAAGCCGCAGTTCTGATTTGGAAAGTGAGAACTACACGCTTGAATTAATTCCGGGTTTTACACATAAGGATGGTGAGATGACCATAAAAGTAACCGAAAAATCAATATTAGAAAATTCTGTAACTGTAGATGTTAATTATAATGGAAGGGACCAGGTAACATTATATCCGAATATTCTTACTGAATTAAAATGTGCTTTTGATTTACCTGAAATTCAAATTCCGGAGGATGCAAAATTTTATGGGGTAATTGAATTTAAAACTGCAGCAAATGATAAAGTTGAATGCGAACTTCCGGTTTGTTTCTCTTCGGGTAAATAATTAAAGTATTTGGACAGAGGTGCATTTATGTGCATCTCTGTTTTTCCTTCATTTAAATAATTATTATTTACTGCAATGGCGGTAATTAATGTTATTTATTTTCATTTCTTCTCTTTATAATACTAAATTCGATATTTTTACTGTTATAGCAAGATTCTGCTTGCTTTTAGTATGTAAAAATATTACTTTAGCTTCATCAATAAACAATATACTGCTATAGCAGTAATAATATGACATCAAAACAGATAAGTAAAGTTGTAATTTTCCACAGAAAGAGAAGTGGTTTAACACAAAAACAATTAGCTGATATTGCCGGGGTTGGAAAAACTGCGGTCTTCGATATAGAAAAAGGTAAGGAAACAGTTAGATTAAACACTTTGATGAAAATATTATCTGCACTTAATATTAAGATAAATTTACAAAGTCCTTTGATTCATTTAATGGAGAAATATGATGAGGAAAGCTAAGGTATCCAATTTCGGAGAATATGCCGGTGACTTAATTGAGGTTGAAAAAAGTAAAAAATACAATTTCATTTATGATGATGATTATAATGGTCCTCCAATCTCATTAACAATTCCAATTAAACAAAGGGAGTATGAGTTTGATTATTTTCCGCACTTTTTTGAAGGATTACTGCCAGAAGGAATGCAGTTAGAAGCGTTAATAAGACAAACAAAAACTGACCGGAACGATTTTCTATCTTTGCTACTTATCACAGGAAAAGATCTTGTGGGTTCAGTAACAATTGAAGAAGCAGAATGAATGTTTGTCCAATAACATACGAATTATGCGGTGATAAAAAGTATTCTACAAAAGGATTAAAATTACTTTCCTCGACGTTAGAAGATTTAAATGATTTATCTTTAACTCAGGAAGAACAGTTGAAGCAAGCAGCATCCAGAGCTGTAAAAATGTCGATCCAGGGGGTGCAACCCAAACTGAGTGCTAGATTAAAAGTAAAAGAAAAAATGTTTAAAATTGTGGATCGTTATGGAGAGTATATTTTAAAACCACAAAGCAACTTCTATCCGGAAGTACCTGAGAATGAAGACCTTTCCATGCGACTAGCACATATTGCCGGTATTGAGATACCGCTGCACGGTTTGGTTTATTCAATTGACGGTAGATTTACTTATTTCATTAAAAGATTTGATAGGTATGGTAAAAAGAATAAACGGTCGCAGGAGGATTTTGCACAACTAGCAGGGAAATCAAGAGAGACCAAATATGATTTTAGTATGGAAAAGATAGTGGCCATTCTTGATGAGTATTGTACTTTCCCGGCAATTGAAAAGATGAAGCTCTTCAGATTAACTCTTTTTAATTTTCTGATTGGTAACGAAGATATGCATTTAAAGAATTACTCTTTAATTACCAGGAATAATAAAGTTGAACTTTCGCCGGGATATGATTTGCTTAATACTACAATTGCTCTTCCTAATGCGCAAGAGGAAATTGCACTGCCGTTAGCCGGCAAAAAAAGAAACTTAAACTTCAAAGTGCTGGTAAATTATTGGGGAAAGGAAAGATTGGGTCTTAATGATGTGGTCATTAATCAAATTATAAGTGCTTTTACAAAAGTGCAGAATGAGTGGGAAAGATTAATACACATTAGCTTTCTTTCGATGAAAAATGAAGGAGAGTTATCTTGAGTTATTAAATTCAAGAAGAGAAAGATTAAAATTATAAATTGTTGGTTTTTGGTTAAGTAAGTATCTCTTTTATCTTTTCAACCAGCTCACTTAGCTCAACATCAAAACGTTCGCCTGTTCTTCTTATCTTAACTTCAACATTTATTCTCATTAAGTTTTTTATCCCCAACAATTACCTGTACAGGCATTCCTAAAAGATCTGCATCTTTAAATTTAAATCCTGCCTGAACGTTTGTCCTGTCATCAAATAGAACTTCAAATCCACCGGCTGGTTAATTCATCATAAATTTTATTTGATGCTTCAACTACTACATCTTTTTTCATGTTCAGTCCTATTAGCTGAACATCAAACGGAGCTAGCGTTTTATCCCAGATGATTCCAAACTCATCATGATTCTGTTCAATGTAGCAAGCCATAATTCTTTCAACACCAATTCCGTAGCTGCCCATAACAATAGGATGCTCTTTTCCATTTTCATCTAAGAACAATGCGCCCATTGCTTCGGAATATTTTGTTCCAAGTTTAAAAATATGACCGAGTTCAATTGCAGTAAATACGTCCATCTTACTGTCGCAGTTGGGGCATTCTTCGCCAGTCTCTACAATTCTTAGATCAGTATATTCTAATTTTTCAACATCACGTTTAAAATCAATCCCCCCAATGTGGTAATCATTTTTATTAGCCCCGCTAAACATATTATTTGCATCTTTAAGTCGGTTATCCACAATTATTCTATGTTTAAATCCAACAGGACCTATCGAGCCGGCATCTGCGCCGGTAATTTTTAAAAGTTCTTCGGGATGACCGGATCTTACTGTTCCACCTAAATAGTTTTCCAGTTTACTTTCATTTACTTCATCGTTGCCATGCATTAAAATTAAAACAGGATTACTATCATGAATATAAACTCTTGATTTAGCACATTGTGATTCATTGATCTTTAAAAATTCACAAAGTTCATCAATGGTTCTAACACCCGGTGTGTGAATTTCTTTTAGCTCCTCACTTTTATCATCTCTAACTTTTCCATTCACTCTTGAGGTTGCAACTTCAACATTTGCGGAGTAGCCACACGATTCACAGTGTGCTACAGTATCTTCGCCAGCATCAGATTTAACCATAAACTCTTCTGAACCCGAGCCGCCCATTGCACCACTGAATGCACCAACAACAAAATATTTTATCTTACATCTGTCAAAAATATTTCTGTATGCACTATCGTGTTTGTTATAAGATTTATCCTGTTCATCCTGGTTAATATCAAACGAGTAAGCATCCTTCATCAAAAATTGCCTGCTGCGTATTACACCGCTCCTCGGTCTTGCTTCGTTTCTAAACTTTGTTTGTATCTGGTACCAAATCTGTGGCATATCTTTGTAAGATTTAACCACATTCCTTGCATGGAAAGTCATTATCTCTTCGTGAGTTGGCGCCAAAACATAATCACGGTTTTTGATATGAAAAAGCGTATCTCCAAAAGCTTCAACTCTTCCCGTTTCTTCCCAAATTTCTTTCGGGTTTAATGCCGGTAGATGAAATTCCTGCCCTCCAATTGCATCCATTTCCTCTCTAATTATTTGAGAAATTTTCTTAATAACTTTATATCCAAGAGGAAGAAAGGAATATATGCCTGCCCCAACCATTCTTATCATACCTGAGCGAAGCATAAGGATGTGACTGGCTACAACTGCGTCATTTGGCACTTCTTTTAATGTGGGAACGAACGATTTACTTAGTTTCATAATTGGATTATTTATTGAAAATTGTGGCTAAAAATAACCATTTGATGAGGTTATTCAAAGTTGGCTTTGAAAGTGAAAATCTATTGCGGGAGGGGTATTTGAATTAATCTGATTCCAGCTTATTGCTTCTCAACTTCTTTGAAGAGATAAACTTTATCCCTCGGTCTAACCAGTTCATCAATTACAAACGTTACTTCATCTCCTTTTTCGGCGCTGCTTGCTGATTCATCATTTCTAAGGAAGCTGTTTACTTTTAATTCGATAACTCCAGTTGTTTCTCCAATAATCAGTAAATCATCATTTTGATTTAACGATCCGGATTCGATTAAATATGAACTACTTTTGGTTCCTGGAAATAATTAAGAACTTTGCCTAAATATTCTTTTCGCTTAGTAGCCTTTGAACCGTGTATATCTGCATAATCTTCGGATGAGGGAACCTCAAAATAAAATCCGGAAGAGAATCCCCTGTTGTAAACTTGTCTTAATTCTTCCAGCATTTCTTTTTTAAGATCATCAGTAAGCCCACCTTCAAAATAAAGATCGATCGCACGGCGATAAACGGAAACAGTTTTAGCAACATACTCTGGGCTGCGTTTTCTTCCTTCAATTTTAAATGAATCGATCCCTGCTTCAATTAATTTATCGATAAATTCAATTGTGCAAAGATCATTTGGAGACATCACATAATCTTCACCTAGTATCAATGATTTATCCGAAGCACCGTCATAAACTTCAAATTCTCTTCTGCAGGATTGTACGCACTCGCCGCGATTTGCACTTTGCCCGAACATATGATGGCTCATAAAGCATCTACCGCTAACAGCAATGCACATCGCACCGTGAACAAATGCTTCGATTTCCAGGTCGGTATTAGCTCTTATCTTTTTTATCTCTTCAAGTGAGCATTCGCGAGCGAGGACAATACGTACAGCACCAAGTTTTTTGTAAATTGAAGCAGCAAGAGAATTTGAAACAGAACCCTGAGTTGAAATACAGAAGGGTAAATTGTGTTTGCTGCACAATTCAGCTACAGATAAATCCCAACAGATAATACTATCAATTCCACTTTTTTTTGCGGAGATGATAATCTCCTCCAGTTCGTTTATCTCTTCTTCAAAAACAATTGAATTAATTGTAAGGTAAGTTTTTACTTCATTCTCTTTACAGAACTTTACTATCTCCGGAAGCTCATCAACGGTAAAGTTTGCTGCTTTGGCTCGCATATTTAGTTTATCAACTCCAAAATAAACCGCATTTGCCCCAGCTTTGACAGCGGTCCTCAGCATTGTCCAATCTCCGGCAGGAGCCATAAGTTCTGGTTTTTGAATAATCTCTTTATTCATAAATCTGATTACTTTAAAATAAAAAAGCACGTAAAAGATACACTACACTATCATCCATTACGTGCTTAAATTTTTACTAAGATTTTCGCTCCCAGACTTGAGCAATCTCTACAATTACCTTTACGGCCATTTCCATATCCTGAATTGCAACCCACTCGAGCTGTGAATGGAAGCTATGTTCACCTGCAAAAATATTCGGAGTTGGCAGACCCATAAATGATAACCTGCTTCCATCTGTTCCGCCACGTATAGGGTGGGTTAGTGGTTCTATATCTAGATTCTTCATCGCTTCAAATGCGTTCTCATAAACCTGTGGATGATCATCAAGTATTTCTTTCATATTACGGTATTGCTCAATAACCTCAAACTCTAATTTTGAGCCGGGAAACTTAGCAATTGTATCTTCAGCGAATTTCTTTAGAAGATTTTCAAGTTTTTTTAGGTTGGAAGTTTCGAAATCGCGTATGATAAATTTTAGAGATGTTTTCTCCTCGTTGCCATTCATCGATACGGGATGAAAATATCCTTCCCTCTTAGCTGTTGTTTCCGGGGAAAGTTTATCTTTTGGTAAACTGTCTATAAACGCTGAAGCTACTTTCATTGAGTTAATCATTATACCTTTAGCATACCCCGGATGAATATTTTTACCGATAAAATTGATGTTTACTGCATCAGCACTAAATGTTTCTATTTCAACTTCGCCTCTGCTGGATCCATCTACGGTGTATGCATACTTTGCTCCAAGTTTTCTAAGATCAATTTTTTCCGTTCCTCTACCGGTTTCTTCATCAGGAGTAAAACAAATTTTTATTGGTCCATGTTTCACTTCCGGATGAGCAAGGAGATAAGCAACCGCATCCATAATTTCGGCAACACCGGCTTTGTTATCTGCACCAAGTAAAGTTGTTCCATCAGTTGTGATAATATCAAAGCCAATCATATTTTTAAGATCAGGATTTTCGCTCTCTTTAATAATCCAGCCGTCATTTTCTAATGTTATATCACCACCTTGATAGTTTTTTCTTATCATCGGCTTTACATCTTTTCCAGTTACTGCAGGAGATGTGTCCACGTGGGCAATAAAAGCAATTGGGTCAACTTCTTTATCACTATTAGAAGGAAGGGTTGCCATAACATAGCCCCACTCATCCATATGAGCATCTTCCAAACCCATTGTTTTCAAATCATTTGCCAGATCCTGCGAAAGTATTTTTTGTTTTTCTGTGCTTGGAAAACTCTCAGACTCTTCATCCGATTGAGTATCGTATTTTACATATTTTAGAAATCTATCTACACAAGTAAATTGATAATTTTTATCAAACATATATTCCTCCTGGAATTCGTATTAAGAAAATTTTTATTTATCTACTCTACTAATTTCTACTCTCCTGTTCTTCGCTCTTCCTTCAGGAGTTTTATTATCGGTAATTGGTTCAATACTTCCGAGCCCAACAACAGTAAACCTGCCTTTCGGTATTCCCCTTGAAACAAAATAATTCAAAACAGATTCAGCTCTCATTTGAGACATTTGAATATTACCCTCCTTCGAACCAATATTATCTGTATGTCCTTCAATTCTCCATCTAGACATAGGATATTTTTTCATCTCTTCAAGTATTTTATCAAGTTGAGGGAAAGCAGCAGGTTTCAGTTCAGCACTGTTAAATCCAAATGAAGTTTCCGAACTAAGAGTAACTTCTTCAATATGACTTTTTTCTTCAGTTTGCGGTTCAGGAGTTTTTTCAAGTTCTGGAATTATGATAGGTGTAAGTTCGCAACCCTTATCATCAACCTGCATTCCAGCCGGAGTTCCTGGGCATTGATCTAAGTGATCAGGAACTCCATCAATATCTGAATCAACCGGGCAGCCGTTTTTATCAACATCAACTTCATAAGGAGTGTTAGGACATTTATCAAGGTGATCAGGTACACCGTCTGTATCCATATCGAACGGACAGCCATAATCATCAACTGAAATACCTCGCTGCGTTCCCGGGCACAGATCCATGTAATCTGCTACGCCGTCCTTATCTGAATCCAGCGCACAACCCTTTGAATCTACTTTTGCTCCTTTGGGAGTTTCGGGGCAGTCATCCATAAAATCGGCAACACCATCTTTATCAGAATCCAACGGACAGCCAAACTCATCCACTTTAATTCCAGCGGGAGTGTTTGGGCAACTATCATCCGAATCGATTACACCATCGCCGTCTGTATCATATTCGGTTAAGAAAGAATATGAAATACCTCCCATAATTGTAAAGAACATATCGTTGGTTGTACCTTTTGCCTGGTCATCGAACCAATCGTTAGGTGACATTTGTACACCGGCATTTAGATTAAGTGCGAGATTTTCTGTAACGGGATATTTTATTCCAAGCTCAGCATTGTAGTTCAATTCATTCCTGCTGTATTCCTTTGATTCGTTATTCGGAAGGCGCACACCTCCATCACCTTTCGGATCGAAACTAAGACTTGAGATACCAGCAAAGAAATAAGGGAAAAGCTCATCATTAACACTTAACATAAAAATTACACCAACACCCAGCGTAGAAATATTTGTTCTGAATTCTTTAGGATCAAGAGCTGGATCATTCCCGCTTAGAAATCCAGCACTTCCAAACGCTCTTAAACCAAAAGAACTTTTAACCCAGGCAGGGAAAAAATATTCGATTGATAGTCTGCCCTGGTAATCGGTTCCAAGGCCTTCGTAATCTGTACTCGCAAGTGTGGCGCCAGCTTCTACAGAAAGTACAATTGTTCCAGAAAAAGGATTATACTTTTGTGTTTTGGACCCTTGCGAAAAAGTTGAAGAATTAAGTAATAAACTTATAATAAATAGTGAAGCAATAATTCTCATTCAAACTTCCGTTAATTTTGATTAAGTGAATACAAATTTAAGTGTAATTAGGGTTTTCACAAAGCGTGAGGATGCATGGATTAATAATGCCGTATTTTAAAACGGTTCTTAAAATCCCCTCTTCAAAACCTTTTCCATATCCGATTTTATCATCAGCTGAACAAGATCCTCGAATTTAGTTTCAGCTTTCCATCCAATTTCCTTTTCTGCTTTTGCAGCATCGCCTATAAGCAGGTCAACTTCGGTTGGGCGATAGTAATTGGGATCAATCCCTACAAGAACATCTCCGGCTTTAAGTTTAGTTGTAAAATCAAAACTGTACAAATCTTTTTTGGATGAATAGTCGATCAAGGATTTTGCTTTTTTAAGATCTATTGATTTTATTTTTCCTTTTTCATCTTCACCTTTTCCAGACCATTCGAGTTCAATTCCTAAGTTTTGAAAAGTAAGATTTGTAAACTCGCGCACTGTATGAGTTTCGCCGGTTGCGAGAACGTAATCACCCGCAGCTTTATGCTGAAGTATCTTCCACATTCCCCCACAGTATTCAGGC
>CAVXUA010000020.1:0-14303 GCA_963764825.1 uncultured Ignavibacteriales bacterium
ATGACACACAGCACAGAAATTTTAGGTAACGAAGATAAAGCAAAATGGTACAATGGTGTAATCCCAATACTTGTAATAATTGTTGGAACTATAGTCGGGTTAATTTATACAGGAGTAAATTCATTACAGGAGCAGGGGATTATTGATTATAACATACAGGATATAATCGCAAATTCGGATTCATACCTTGCATTGCTTTGGGGCAGTTTATCCGCATGTGTTGTTGCAGCAATTATGATCATTAGCCAGCGGATTATGAACTTAAAGGAAACTGTTGATGCATGGTTCCTTGGTATAAGATCTATGCTGCTTGCAATAATTATTTTAACGCTTGCCTGGGCAATCGGATCAATTACAAACGAGATAAAAACTGCAGATTATATTATCAGTTTAATAAGCGATATAGTAAATCCGCGGTTTTTACCGGTTATAGTTTTTTTGGTATGCGGGGCAATCAAGTTTTGCAACAGGAACAAGCTGGGGAACAATGGCAATTATGTTTCCTATTGTAATTCCGCTTGCTGCAACTGTAACAGAAATGCAAAATTATAATCCGCAGGAGAGTACTTTAATTTTACAAGGTGTAATAAGCTCGGTACTTGCGGGATGTGTTTGGGGAGATCACTGCTCACCGATTTCCGATACAACAATTCTCAGTTCTATGGCTTCCGGGTGTAACCATATAGATCATGTTAGAACGCAGCTGCCGTATGCCATTGTAGTAGGAGTTGTTTGTATGATTTTTGGAGATATTCTAACTGCTTATGGTTTATCACCATACATTTCTCTCCTAATCATAGCAACGTTTTTGATTGGAATTGTTTATCTGTTTGGCAAGAAGTTGAATAATTGATTTTTACTTAGCGTGGTTACGGTAAAAACATTTCACAATACTGGCACTAATACACGGTTATTTTAATATAATAATCTTCTTTGGGCATTAATGTTTTTCTTTTGTATCAAATCCTGAGTAGGGACAAAAAGGTAAGAATAATATTGATATTGCTACTTTCGCAAGTTTTAGAGTATAACAAAGAATGCCAATAAAAATAAACTTAACGATTGGCAAATAATAAAAACCCCTACCAATTTTCCTTGATAGCAGAGGCACTTAATTTTTAATTAGACGTTTTTACTTGCCAATTATTATTTGAAGCTTTCTAAAATAAGGTTATGTTATAGATGGTTTTGGCGGTTGCTTAAGCACAGCCCTAATAAGTAACAAATTAGAAGCGGTTTGTAATGAGCTACATAATTAATTATCGAAAAGATAAAAAGATAATTGAAGTTAAGATTCAAGGAAGAGTAAACTTTAGAATGGCCCAACAATACTCTCAAGAGGCAATAAAACTTGCACACGAATACAATTGCAGAAAATTTTTATTTGATCACGCTAAGACTTCATTGGAAGCAGGTATCTACAAGATACATACGGACGGAGACGCTTTAGAGCAATTTGGATTTAAAAGTAGCGATAAGATAGCAATTGTCATCTCAAGTGTTCAGAGTGACAGTAATTTTTTTGAAACAACAGATTCCAATGTTAAATGGAGCAATTTTAAATATTTTAATGCTGTTGAGAAAGCCGTTCGTTGGCTTGAAGTAGATGAATAACATTTTATTAACAGCGGTTCTGGTAAATCAAATAAAACATGTAGAATTTTAACGGCCTAACTCTGGTCTTCCCGTTTAATAATTCCGCAAACAATCCAATTTTATATAAATCTTGTAAATAAAGACGGTTCAGATTGAAAATAACAAGGCAACTAACAAACCGGGAAAGCAAATCCTTAGATCAATACTTTCAGGAAGTTAGTAAGATTGATCTTTTAACTGCTGATGAAGAGATTGAATTAGCTATTAAGATTAAGAATGGGGATGATGATGCCACGGATAAATTAGTATTGGCTAATTTAAGATTCGTGGTTTCCGTTGCCAAGATGTATCAAAATCAGGGTCTTTCGCTTGGCGATTTGATAAATGAAGGTAACGTTGGGTTGATTAAAGCTGCAAAACGATTTGATGAAACAAGAGGTTTCAAATTTATCTCGTATGCAGTATGGTGGATAAGGCAGGGAATAATGTCTGCAATCGCCGATCAATCAAGGGTTGTTCGTCTTCCTCTTAACCGTGTTGGAGATCTTACCAAGATAAGCAAAGCATACAGGAATCTTGAACAGGAATTTGAAAGAAAACCCACTGCTGAAGAGCTCGCAAAAATTCTTGATATGACTACAGACGAAGTAGCTTATGCACTGCAGATTTCCGGTCGCCACGTTTCGATGGATGCACCTCTAAAGAGCGGTGATGAAAATAAATCCACACTAATGGATGTCCTTCACAATGAGAATCAATCTGTGCCAGACAGAGATTTGATAAATGAATCTCTAAAGAATGAAGTTGCAAATATTCTTTCTACTCTTACAGAAAGAGAAGCAGAAATAATAAGACTCTCTTTTGGTATTGGGACTAATCAAAAAGCTACTTTGGAAGAGATAGGCGAAAAATTTAATCTTACCAGGGAACGAATAAGACAGATTAAGGAAAAAGCCTTAAGAAAATTACGTATTTCCAAAAGAAGTAAGAAGCTTAAGGAATACCTGGGATAATAAAAATTGGTTATTAAGAAATACGATACGGCTAAACTAGTTTTTCGCTCACTATGCTAATATTAACTTTGGGGTTCACATTTCTTCATCTTCTTAAAATAACCTATCATTTTTTTAGTTAAAATTAAACATTGCACACAGGCAAATAAAATTGTAATGAAATTTTATTATTAGTTGCATATATTGCACCTGTTAACAATGAAATTGATAATTTAGAAGGTGTAAGAATGAAAACTAAAACTTATACTAAGGTAATCAATATTCCGGAGTTAAACGAATTTGCAGATACTTATCCACAATTTGCAGGACTCGCAAAAGGTGTGGGAAAGTTTCTTTTTGATATAGTGATGAAACCCGAAACTTTTATCCAGGCAATGATTTTAACAGAATACGGAATGCCGGCAGTAACAAGTGTAGCCGAGGTTTGTTTTAATGAAGCAAGGAAGAGAAGAGGATTCGATTTTACCGGAAGGGTTAAGCAGTGTATAGGAGCAATGGTCGCTTCCTTAATGATTGCAAATGGCTACAATAAAACAGGAAGAAAAAAATCTATAATTCACCGCGCATATACTCGTGGCGAATTCTATGTTAAAAAGTAGTAGAGTTTCAATAGAAGAGTTAGGGAATTTTAGTAGTTCTTCGATAAATTTAGCATTATAGAGAAGTGATAAAGTTATGTGACGACCGATTTGATAACGATCTGATAATTTTAGCATTTTGGTTTCTACTAAAATAATTATTCTCAGAAAATATTTATTGTTTATTATATAGCTCTAAGCGAGAACAAATGAATATACTTTTGGTTTATCCAATGTATCCGGATACTTTCTGGAGTTTTAAACATGCCCTGAAATTTGTATCAAAGAAAGCAAGTTTCCCACCTTTAGGATTACTTACTGTTGCTGCAATGCTTCCTAAAGATTGGAACAAGAAATTAATTGATATGAATGCAGTCGGGTTGGAAGATGAAAACATTCTTTGGGCGGATTATGTTTTCATCAGCTCAATGTCAATTCAAAGTGATTCCGCAAATCAGGTTATACAAAGATGTAAAAAGTTAAACGCAAAAATTGTAGCTGGCGGCCCTTTATTTACCAGTAGTTCTGAATATTACGAAAACGTTGATCATCTGGTTCTTAATGAAGCTGAAGTTACTCTCCCTCAATTTCTTAATGATTTGAATGAAGGAATACCAAAACATAAATATACATCGGAAGAATGGGCGGATATAACAACAACTCCACTGCCTCTCTGGGATATACTTCCGATAAAAAATTACACATCAATGAATCTTCAGTATTCACGCGGTTGCCCTTTCGATTGTGATTTCTGTGATATAACTGTTCTATACGGAAGAAAACCGCGAACAAAAACCAGGGAACAAGTCATAGCAGAATTAGATGCATTGTATTTTACTGGTTGGCGAGGACCTGTTTTTTTTGTCGATGATAATTTCATCGGGAATAAATCAAAATTAAAAAAAGAAATTCTTCCGGCAATAGCTGATTGGATGGTGAAAAGAAAAAATCCATTTTACCTAAATACAGAAGCTTCTATTAAATCTTGCCGATGATGATGCGCTCTTACATCAAATGGCTAAAGCAGGGTTTGAAGCAGTGTTTATTGGTATCGAATCTCCAAACGAAGAGAGTCTTATTGAATGTAATAAACCTCTGAATACAAATCGTGATTTAATTGCAAATGTTAAGAAAATTCAGGACGCCGGTTTGGAAGTACAGGGAGGATTTATTGTGGGATTTGATAGTGATCCTCCGAAAATATTTGAAGAGTTAACAAGCTTTATACAGGAAAGCGGAATAGTAACAGCAATGGTTGGATTATTAAATGCACCGAGAGGAACAAAGCTTCAGAAAAGATTAGAAAATGAAGGAAGAATGCTGAAAGATTTTACAGGCAATAATACAGACTTTTCGATTAACTTTATTCCACGGATGGATTCAAAAACACTTCTCGATGGTTATCAGAAAATCCTAAATAAAATTTATTCGCCTAAATATTATTATGAACGTGTTATGCGGTTTATGAAAATTTTGAACCAAAGAAGAAAAAAGTTTTTCACCTTAACCCCAATTACATCCTTGCATTGTTCAGATCAATTTTCAAATTAGGAGTTATTGGTGAAGAAAGAATTTATTACTGGAAATTATTTATCTGGACATTGTTTCGTAAGCCGCAGCTCTTTTCGTTAGCAATATTGTTTACGATTTACGGGTTTCATTTCAAAAAAATATCCAATAGCTATGTTGAAATACTAAACAAGTGAGGCGGCTAAGGATGTAATCCATTTTTCTTACTTTTTTACTATTTACTTAAAATATATTATTATATATTTTTGAATAGTATATCACTTGAGTGATTAAAAGGTAATTCACAGGATGTTTGACTGTCTAAATAAAATAGAAATATTCGAAAATAATCAAAATATCTAGATCGAGAAAATTAATTCTAATTAAAAGGAGAAAATAGAATGAGCAAAGGTCGGGACGCTAAAAAAGGAACAAAAAAAGAGCCGAAGAAAACCATAAAAGAAAAAAAGGCAGCTAAAAGAGAAAAGAAAAAAGAAAAAAAATAATTTAATGAGCTGACGGCTGGCTTTTGGAATCGAGAAAGTAGTTTAAAGTTAAATTCTCTTTATCTTTTCCTTTAGATATGTATCCCAATTTTTCAAAATCTGTTGTGTTATAATCAACATAAAGGTAATTCGGTTTTATAAATTGTTTTGAAGGTATATTTTCTGAATTACCAATTGGTAATCCACTGTGCCATACATTCTCTTCATCAATTAGAAGTTTTGGCAGGTTGCTTGCAAAATATTTCCCGTTGTAAATCGCATCAAATCTTCCTTGCATAATTTTGTGCAAAGTTCTATAATCATAGTACTTATAAACAGTTCTTTCTTCACCAAAAGCAATTGTGATGGCACTGTTTCCATTATGTACAAGCACAGGAGTTCCTTTTTCAACAATGTTGTACATTTCCTTTGCATCTTCCCGGCTCATTCTTACACAGCCGTGCGAAACATTTTGTCTTACCAAGATATTTATAATAACGTGTTGCCAAGTAATGCATGAAAACCAATACCGCCGTTAAAACCCATCCAGTTTAATATTACTGTGCTATCAAATTGTTCGGAATATAGTTTTTTACTTTTCCAGTGAAGGGTAAACAATCCTTCGCGTGTATCTAATTCCTTCTTCAATTCTTTTAGTTCCGCTGGAAATAGGAAATTCCTTAATCAGTCCATTTCGTGAAATCAGTTTTGCATGTTGAGTTAAAAGATTAACTTCAATAATAATTGTCTTCCATCGTGTAAATAGTATCGCGCAGGTTCCTGAAATCATATTTAACCAGCGGGTTAATATTAACCTGGATAGTTTTCTCTGTCAGGAAGTTGTGGAATGTACCATTGCAGGTTGCTGTTGATCAATAAAATTGATACAGATAATATTGCAAACGGAATTTTAATCATCGCTTAAGTATTGTTGAAATAGTTTTTTATTAGCTTAGCTTTTTGAGCGCCAACAACTTCTGTTAATTCCTTTTGGTCGGAATTTTTAATTGTTTCAACGCTTCCAAGCACTTTTAACAATTTCTGTGCCGTGGCTTCGCCAATTCCTTTTATATCAGTTAATTCCGTTTTAATTGTTCTTTTAGATCTCCTGTTTCTGTGGAAAGTAATTGCAAAACGATGTGCTTCATCCCTTATTCTTTGCAATAATTTTAATCCGGATGAAGTTTTCGGAATGGATTCCGGCTCAGTTTTTCCTGGGAAAAAGACTTCTTCCAGTCTCTTTGCGAGACCAATAATATTGTAGTGTTTTATTCCGAGATTATTTAAAATTTCCACAGAACTTGATAATTGTCCTTTCCCGCCATCAACAATAATTAAATCGGGAAGAGATTCTCCATTTTCAAGTACACGGGTGTATCTTCTTTTAATCACTTCACGCATACTCGCAAAGTCATCAGGTCCTTCAACTTCTTTTATGATAAACTTTTTATATTCACTTTTTTTCGGTTTTCCATCAACAAAAACAACCATACCTGCAACTGCATCCGCACCCTGTATGTTAGAGTTATCGAAGCATTCTATTCTGCGTGGAAGATTTTTTAATCGTAAGATCTCTTTGCAATGCAGAAAGTGCGTAAGGAACATTTCCTTCTTTTTTCATTTTCTGAAGCTGAATTTCTTTAAGCTGAAGCATAGCGTTTGCGCTGCACATCTTAACAAGTGATTTTAAATCTCCGCGTTGTGGAATAAAAAATTTTGCTTTTCTTTCCGCTTTTAAGTTCAACCACTCTTCCAAAATTTTTATATCAGCTGGTTCAATTTCTAGAAGAATTTCTTTTGGAATCTCTGTATGCTCACCGTAATAAAATTTGATTGCCGAGTTATAAATTTCATCAGGTTCTTCGCCGCCTTTAAGTCCAAGCTTTAATTGTTTTTTACCAACGAGTTTTCCATTTCTAATATTAAATATTGAACAGGCAGAATCTTTATCTTCATACGCAATTGAAATAACATCACGGTCTTCAAAATCGTTGCTTACAATTTTTTGTTTGCTTGATATATGCTTTAAGCTGATCAACTTTATCTCTTATTTCTGCAGCTTTTTCATAATCCATATTTTCTGAAGCAGAGTTCATCTTAACTTCAAGTTCTTTAATAAGCTCATCGGTTTTACCACGAATAACTTTTACAACTTCATCAACCATTTCATTGTATTCTTTTTCAGAAATCAATCCTTCGCAAGGTCCGTCGCATTTTTTTATATGATAATCTAGACACAGCTTGTACTTTTTATTTGCTAATCGATTCATCATTTATATCATAACTTGCAGCTTCTGATTCTGAATATTTCATTAACCATTCTTAATGCTGATTTCATGCTTTTAACGCTTGTATAAGGACCAAAATATTTTGAGCCATCCTTTATAACTCTTCTTGTTGAATAGACTCGCGGATAAGGTTCGCTGGTAACTTTAATGAATGGAAATGATTTATCATCCTTCAGATCTACATTGTACCTTGGTTTTAATTCCTTTATTAAGTTGCTTTCTAAAACCAGAGCTTCAACTTCCGTATCGGTTACAACTAATTCAAAATCATATATCTTTTTTCTTAAAGCTTCGGTTTTTGCATTACCAGGTTTTGAATGGAAATAACTTCGTACGCGGTTCTTTAAATTTCGTGCTTTGCCCACATATAGTATTTTTCCCTTATCATTAAAGAATTGGTAAACGCCCGGCTTTACCGGTAGGTTTTTTAATTTATTTTCTAGCGATGAATTCATTTTAAATTTTAAATAGAAATGCATTAATACCCTGAAAGGAAAGTCCTGAAAAAAAAGGAAGATGTCAAGTATTATTATGTAGAAGTAGAACGATGTGATTTAAAGCAAGATCAAATTATTCATTCTAATTTATACAGGAAGGATTTCATTCTTCCCAATGACAACAATTCCGGTTTCGGTAACAGTAAATTTCTTTTTATCACCTTCCAGATCAAAACCAATTTCGTAACCTTCCGGCACATTCAACATTTTTATCAATAATAGCTCTTCTAATCCGTGCATGTCTTCCTATGTTACAGTTGTTCATAATTATGGAATCGGTAACATAAGAAAAACTGTTAATTTTAACATTCGGTCCAATGAGCGATCTTTCAACCAAACCACCAGATACAATTGAACCATCACAAATAAGTGAGTTAATTCCACGTCCTACTCTTTCACCTTCGTGTGAAACGGTTTTTGCAGGAGGGAACTGGTATTGGTAGGTGCGCATTGGCCAGTGGTGAATCGTAAAGATTAAAATCTGGTGTTATACTAAGCAAATCGATGCTTGCAGCATAATAACTATCCAATGTTCCAATATCTTTCCAGTATGGCTGCGATTTTTTATTCTCATCAATAAACTTATAAGCATAAACATTACGATTATGTTTTACCATATAAGGAATTATATCATGCCCAAAATCATTACTTTCAATTTTTTCGCTCTCCATTTCGTTAAAGATTTCAGTAAGCACTTTAGCATTAAAAACATAAATACCCATATTTACAAAGGAGTATCCTTTTTTATCAGGAATTTCAGGCGGTTTTTTCGGTTTTTCAATAAAAGATTGAACTCGGTAATTCTTATCTACACCAACAATACCAAACCTGCTTGCATCATATTTCGGAACTTCAAGGCAGGCAATGGAAAGATCTGCATTTGTATCTTCGTGATATTGCAAAAGTTTTAGGTAATCCATTTTATAAATATGATCTCCTCCAAGTATAAGCACTCGCGTTAGCTTTTCTTTCCGAAGAAAATAAATTTTTATTCTGATAGATGGCATTTGCTGTGCCGAGGTACCAGTCGTTATTCATTTTTCTCTGTGGGGGAACTGAATAAATAAACTCCCCAAGTTCAGGATTGAAGATACTCCATGCTTCAAAAAGATGTTGATTTAAAGAATCGGATTTATATTGAGTGAGCACATAAATTCTTCTTAATCCGGAATTAAGACAATTGGAGAGAGAAAAATCTACTAATTCTGTACTTTCCTCCGAAAGGAACAGCAGGTTTGCTTCGTAACTTTGTAAGCGGGTACAATCTTTCGCCTTGTCCGCCTGCCAAGAAGCATTGTTAGTGTATCTCTTAATATGGAAGAACCGGGAAAAGACATCGAACTCTTTTATTATTTTAATATAAAAGATATATAAATATGATTTGATTGGCAATTAAAGAAATTGTTAATATTAAACCATCAATTAATTTTTAATCTTTAATACTGATGAGTTCAATGAGAATTTTTAAGAAAATAATCTTTACTGCTATCTTGGTATCTGTATATTCTTTAACCAGGATACCAACCAAAATATTGTACTAGCTGAAATTAACCTCAAGATTTACAAGGAAAACAAGCAAACTTATTGTTCACATCTTCCTAATTTTGTTGCACAGACTAGATGATGACTACATTTCTGAAAATCAGAGGAAAATAGATATTCTCCATTACGATCTATCGTTTGATCTTTACCCGGAAGATAAAAAATTTAATGCAGTGGCTATTATTAAAGGAAAGCTCATAAATAAAAATCTGGAAGTTATTGAATTGAATTTCTATGATAATTTTAAAATTACAGAAGTAAAGCTCAATAATATTCAAACAGATTTTATTTGTGAGGGAACCCGGTTTACAGTGCCCATTACAGGAACTAGTATAGATACTTTTGTCTTAAAAGTTAGTTATAGTGGAACTCCAAAGAAGGCAGGACTATCCGGTTTCGTATTCGGGAAGAAAAACGGGAATTCATTTATTTATAATTTAAGTGAACCGAATTATGCTTCAACTTGGTTTCCTTGCAACGATTTTCCAACTGATAAAGCTCTGCTCGATATGAAAATAACAAACGATTCTTCAAATATATCTTTATCAAACGGAAACCTGGTTGATGTGAAAACCAACGGCAGCCGGAAAACATATCATTGGAAAACTGTATATCCAATCTCAACTTATCTTATTGCCATTTATTCATCGGATTATGAAACATTCTCGGATGAATATGTTTCTCTTGATGGAACAGAAACACTCTCGCTTCAGTATTATGTTTCACAGGAAAAATTGGAAGAGGCAAAAATCGATTTTGCGGAGCATCCTGAATATATGAGATTTTTTGCTGAAACATTTGGAGAGTATCCATTTATGGATGAGAAGTATGGGATAGCAGAGTTTTTATGGCAAGCCGGAGCAATGGAGCATCAAACAATTACAGGTGTTGCTTCCAATATTATTACAGGAAGCAACTACTTTGAGGATGTTCTTATTCACGAACTAGCTCATCATTGGTGGGGTGATGCAGTTGGACCTAAATCCTGGAAAGATATATGGTTAAATGAAGGTTTCTCAACCTATTCTGAAGCACTTTATTACGAATTTAAATCCGGTAAAGGAGCTTTGCAATCTACGATGATAAGTAATTACAGGGATAACTTTCCCTGGAAGATTGTCTTCTCCCGGATCATTTCTATTTACAAGCACAGTTTACAATAAGGGAGCATGGGTGTTGCATATGCTTCGCAATGAAACTAGGTGATTCTGTTTTCTTCAAGATTTTAAGAGATTATTTCGAAACATATAAATATAAGAATGCATCAACTGCAAGATTTCCAGGAAATATGTGAGCAGGTATCAGGCAAGAATTTGGATAAGTTTTTCGATCAGTGGATAAATGGTGAAGGAGAAATTGAAATTGAGTATGAATGGAATTCAGAAAAAGATGGAGATGAATATAAAAATAGTTTAATCTTATTCCAGGTGCAGAAAGACTATGATATCTATCATTTTCCACTTGAAGTTTTAATACAATTGGAAAACGGAGAGGAGGAGAGATATCTTTTTGAGATTAATTCAAGGGAGACGCAAATAGAAATACTGACAATTGATAAAGTGAAATTTGTTATTTTAAATCCGGATAACTGGCTGTTGATGAGTGCACAGGAACTTTAGAAAAGAATAATTATTTTTTATTTCAGACGGCATATCACTACTTTTAAACAGTAGTTACAAATTTTGTTGGAAAATGTGAGTAAGCAGTATTTATTTATTTCGGATATCCACCTTGGATTGCAGTCGAAGGAAGTTGAAGAGGAAAAAGAGAAACTCCTTGTAAAGTTCCTTGAATTTGCTGAATCTAATTGTGACGAACTTTTTATTGTCGGCGATCTTTTTGATTATTGGTTTGAATATAAAAGAGTTTATCAAAAAGGATATTTCAGAACTTTAACTGCGCTGAAAAATCTTACGGATAAAGGAATAAAAGTTCACTATTTTATCGGCAATCACGATTTTTTGCATCGCGATTTTTTTGAGAAAGAAATTGGTGCAACAATGTATAAGGATGCCGTTATTTTTTCCTTAAATAATAAGAAAATTTTTTATAGGTCATGGCGATGGAATGGTCGAAAATGATACGGGTTATAAAATTTTAAAGTGGATTTTAAGAAACAAAGTTACGCAGTGGATGTATTCGATGCTGCACCCGGATTTTGGAATTTGGCTGGCAAGCCGCACAAGTAAATCGAGCAGGGAATACACAGCTAAAAAAGATTACGGCGAAGTTGATGGATTATTTGAAACAGCTAAGAAAATAATTGACCAAGGTTACGATTATGTAATTTTTGGACATCTGCACAAAAAAGTGTTTGAAAATTTTAACAACGGTAGTTATATAAATCTTGGTTCCTGGTTGGATGAACCTTGTTATGGAATTTTTAATCAAGAAGGATTTAAAGTAATAAACTGGGGCTAATTTGTGTAAAGAAAATATTCCTGAGTCTGAATACAATAAATATTTTAATGATTCGATGCATAGAAATAAAAAATCAAAAAAAATGAGTAAGGGAAAAAAATCAAAGTGGATTGTAATATCCGGAATTTTAATTGCTCTCCTGGTTGTATTTGGTATTTATATTTACAGCGGAATTCCTTCCCTGGAGGAATTGGAAAACCCGCGTCCAAATCTTGCAAGTAAAGTCTTCACTTCTGACGGCGAATTGCTGGGGCAATTTTTTATTGAGAACAGGATAGAGACTGACCTTGATAGTTTACCACCGCACCTTATTAATGCACTTATTGCTACCGAAGACAGGAAGTTTTTTGATCACTGGGGAGTTGACTTGCCAAGATTTTTTAAAGCGATGATAAAAAATATTGTAACTTTTTCTCGCGAAGGTGCTAGTACTATTACACAGCAATTGGCAAAAAACCTGTATGAACTTAAAACTCTCGAGGAAAATAAGATTGACGTGGGGGTTAGAAAAATCAGGGAGTGGTTTTCTGCAATTCAAATAGAAAAACGATTTACAAAGAAAGAAATACTTGAATTATATCTGAATGTATCATACTTCGGTAAAAGTGCTTACGGCATTGAAGCAGGTGCGCAGGTTTATTTTAATAAAAAAGCGAGCGAACTAACTTTATCTGAATCTGCAGTTTTTATTGCACTATTAAAATCACCAAGAGATTATGATCCCGTTTCCAATTATGATAATTCTATTGCTAGGCGTAATCTTGTATTGCACAACATGGTAGTCACAGGTATGCTTAATGAAAAGGAATATGAGAAGCTGAAGGAAGAGCCGATTGTACTTAGTACGGAAAGCATGAGTGTGTTAAAAACCGATGCACCTCATTTTATGGAATATTTAAGGCAGCAGCTTTCAGGTTTAGCGGATGAATATGATTATGATCTTTACCGTGATGGATTAAATATCTACACTACTTTAGATCTGAATATGCAAAAGATAGCAAACACCGTTTCAGCAAAGCATATTGAAGAATATCAAAAACTATTTGATGAAAATTGGAAATGGAGCAGGAATAAAGATCTACTGGCAAGCTTAATTGATAAAGCAGTTAAAGAATCGTGGCTTTACAGGAATGCAGAAACAGCGGATGAAAAGGCGTTGGTTTATAACCGTTTAAAAAATGATGAGGCATTCGTAGATTCTGTTAAAACAATTGCAACTAAGGTGGAAGTAGGTTTTGTGGTTATCGATCCGAAAACCGGTTTCATTAAAGCTATGGTTGGCGGAGAGAACCAGGAATTCGGAAGGGGATTGAATCATGTAACAGGGATTAAACGACAACCGGGTTCTTCTTTCAAACCGTTTGTTTACACAACTGCAATAGAAAACGGTTACTTCCCTGCATATACTCTTCTTAACCAAAAGTTTGATTACAATGGCTGGTCTCCTTCAAATTCTGACGGAGAGTATGGGGGTTATGTAACATTTAGATGGGGATTGGCAAAATCTTTAAATGTTATTACAGGAAGAATGACTATAAGTGAAATAGCTCCGCCCAACCAGGTTGTTAAAATTGCACAAAGGATGGGAATAAAATCACATCTCGATCCTTTCCCATCAATTGCACTTGGTACTTCAGAAGTAACGCCACTAGAAATTACATCAGCGTTTGGAACATTTGTTAACAGAGGCGTACATACTGAACCGATTTCAATTCTTAAAATTGAAGATAAAAATGGAATTCTTATAGAACAATTTGTGCCGGAAGTTGTGCAGGCAATATCTCCGGAAACAGCTTCTATAATTGTAGATATGATGAAGGATGTTGTCGATTATGGAACCGGCGCAGGTGTGCGTCGATATTTTCAATATCCCGCTGCTGGTAAAACCGGAACTACACAGGATTATTCTGATGCCTGGTTTGTTGGTTACACACCACAACTTGTTGGGGGTGTTTGGGTTGGTTTTGATGATCACAGGGTTAAGTTTACTGGTTGGTATGGGCAGGGTGCAAAAGCATCGCTTCCTATCTGGGCTATGTTTATGGAAGAAGCTTATAAAAATCTTAATATTCCTGTTAAGTATTTTGAATTGGCAAATGGTATTGAAACAATTTCATTTTGTAAAGAAACTATGGACCTTGGTGATTCCCGGATTGCGAGTGAATATTGTTTAGATATTGTAGAAGACATTGTTAAAATGAATCAAATTCCTCCAGTGTGTGAAATTCATACTGATTATAACAGGATTATTAAGGAAAACAGTGTGGGTGATAGCGATTGGTGATAGGAATATAGAATTTAGAATTATATTTTTACAATTCATTAATTTATTTTTGCCCGGATGGTGAAATTGGTAGACACGCTAGGTTCAGGG
>CAVXUA010000021.1:0-27825 GCA_963764825.1 uncultured Ignavibacteriales bacterium
TTCATATTGGCGGGCAAACAATAGATGCCATGCGGACAAATGATTTTAACGTTGAGTATGGAAGAGATCTTAGAGAAACCGATATTCTTTATTCCACCGATGTGTGCATTCTCGGGAAAGCTGTTGTTGACAAGATTTTTCCTAATATTGATCCTGTTGGTCAGACTGTAAGAGTTGATTCTAAACCATTACGGGTAATTGGTGTTATGGAGAAACAACCTGAAATGTTTGGTGAGGGTAACGACAATTATGTTCTGATCCCGATAACAACCTGGCAGTCCATGTATGGTAAATATAAGAGAAGTGCACATATTATGGTCACAGCTCATAATTCAGAAGAATATCAGGATGTTATTGATGCTGCTGTTGGTCATTTCAGAAAAATAAGAAAGGTAGAACCTGGAGAACCAGATGATTTTTCTATCTTCAGTAACGAATCCTTAATTACACAGGTAAATGAAATTACCGACCCAATAAAAATAGGGGCACTGGTTATTTCAGTAATTGCGTTACTCGCAGCAGGTGTTGGAATTATGAACATTATGCTGGTTTCAGTTACTGAAAGAACACGAGAAATTGGAATTAGAAAAGCCATTGGAGCGCGTAGAAACAGCATCCTTATCCAGTTTCTTATTGAAGCAATTATTTTATGCTTTCTTGGAGGGGTGGTAGGAATAATTATTGGAGTTGGTATTGGTAACCTGGCTGGAAGTTTGCTTAGTGCACAAGCTGCCATTCCTGTTGACTGGGTAATAATAGGAATATCACTTTGTGTTTTAGTTGGAATTATATTCGGGACTTACCCAGCTTATAAAGCAGCTAATCTCGATCCTATAGAAGCATTGAGGTATGAGTAAATGAGAATTGATCAACTTTTTTCCATTTCGTTTCAATCGATATTAAATAATAAGCTTCGCACTTCTTTAACAATACTTGGTGTGGTGGTAGGAATATTTTCTATCATTGTTATAATGACAATCATAACAATGCTTCAGAATAGTATTGAGGGCGGGCTTTCTATGCTGAATAAAAACACATTCCAGATTGAAAAATTTGACCGTACCCAGGGAAGAGGACCCGGGCACGACAGAAGCTGGAGAAACAGAAAAGATATTACGATCGTTGAAGCAAAAAAATTAAAGGAAGTGTTAACCAAAGCAAAATATGTTGGGGCTGAGCAATGGCAAATGGGCAAGGTGATTCGGTTTGGAAACAAAGACACCAACCCTAACATTAGTGTTTCAGGTCAAACTTTAGATGGTGTACGTACAAATAACTGGAAAGTTGAATACGGACGTGATTTAAGAGAGAGTGATATTCAAAATTCTACCTATACATGTATTCTTGGGCAGGATGTGGTTGAAAAGATTTTTCCAAATCTCAATCCGCTGGGGCAAACTGTTAGAGTTGATGGAAAACCGTTGAGAGTAATTGGGGTTTTCGAAAGACAACCAACTATGTTCGGGCAATCCAATGATAACTTTGTAGTAATTCCTATAACTACCTGGCAGTCATTTTACGGCAAGTACAGTACAAGTGTAAACATTATGGTAACTGCATATAGTTCTGAAGAGTATGAAGAAGTTATTGAAGCAGCTATAGGACATTTTAGAAAAATAAGAAAAGTAAAAGCCGGTGAAGATGATGATTTCTCAATCTTTAGCAATGCATCTTTAATGAGCATGGTAAATGACATAACCGAACCTATTAAACTAGGAGCGCTGGTTGTATCGCTTATTGCATTACTTGCCGCAGGAGTTGGAATTATGAATATTATGCTGGTTTCAGTTACTGAGCGAACGCGTGAAATTGGAATTAGAAAAGCAATTGGTGCACGGAGGAGCAGTATACTTATACAGTTTTTATTTGAAGCAATCATATTATGTTTGTTTGGTGGATTGGTAGGAATTCTTATCGGAATTGGCATTGGTAACTTTGCTGGAAGTTTTCTTAATGCTCAAGCTGCAATTCCTATTGATTGGGTGATGATTGGTATTTCACTTTGTGTAATGGTTGGAATTATATTCGGAACTTATCCAGCTTATAAAGCAGCTAACCTCGATCCAATTGAAGCATTGAGGTATGAGTAAATTCCTGCTTAGGGATATGACAAAGGATACTTGATGATTGAATCTTTGTAACTTCACAAATCATAATTTGTTAATTGGTGTTCGAAATTCAAAATCCAATTTGTGTTATAAATAATATATCTTTGAGATAATCATTTCTTTTTATTTACTGTTAACAATTAAAGGAATATAAATGGCAGAGTGTTCTTTCCAATTTAAAATTGAGACTAATCCTGCAGAAACATTAAATGAAGTTAAAGTAAAAATTGAACAGGAAGGTGGAACGTTTAACGGTGATGAAACTGAAGGAACGTTTTCTTTACCCACTCCTGTTGGTGTAATTGAAGGAAGTTACCAGGTAACCGAAGACGAACTAAAAATTGATATTACCAAAAAGCCCGCGTTTCTTCCTTGCAGTATGCTGGAAGGCGAATTAAAAAAAACGATTGTGATTTTTAATTAACACACTTATTCTAAATAAGAAATTTTTAACAATGGCTGAACTAAAAACAAAAAAGAACGAGGCAAGTGTAACAAAGTTTTTGGATAGCGTGAAGGACGAAAAGAAGCGGCAGGATAGTTACGCCATACTTAAACTTATGAAGCAGATTACAAAAGCTGATCCCAAAATGTGGGGAACAAGCATCATCGGTTTCGGAAGCTATCATTACAAGTATGCAAGCGGAAGAGAAGGGGATTGGTTCGTAACAGGATTTTCTCCGCGTAAGCAAAGCCTAACTCTTTATTTAATGTCAGGCTTTTCAAGGTTTCCTGATCTGTTAAAAAAATTAGGAAAGTTTAAAACCAGCAAGGGGTGCCTTTATATAAATAAAATAGAAGATATAGATATTAAGATTTTAAAAGAATTGATTAAACAATCTGTCGGATATCTTAAAAAGCATAACAAGTAAAATCACTAATAACGTCCATCAATAAGAACCTGGTGAGCCGTTAACCAGAGTAAATCATCTCCATTAATTCATCAAATCCTTGCAGGACTTTTTCTACAGGTAATTCTTTAAGAGTAAGCGGGTCATCGGATGATACGATTTTATGCTTTACACCATAAGGTGCCCACGTAATTACATTCTCTCCAATCATCAAATTTAATACAGATGTACTCATTGCAGAAGCTGCATGAGAAAATGAAGTATCAGGTGTAATTATTAAATGGCATTTCTGCATCAAAGCCATCATAACACAGAAATTATCTTGCACAGGAACTTGTACTACAGAAGGATTATTTAGTGTCCCTACAAGATTAATAGCATTTTCTGGATTTTTAGGATCTGTAATAATAGCCCATCCATCAATATTATTTTTATATTTATTCACAGCTGAGTGCATAAATTCGATATACTTTTCCTGCTGCCATTCGCGCCGCGCCAAGCCGGCGGATAAATTTACCAGCACTAACCGCGGGTTTTTAGAATTTAATTGCGAAGATATTTTTTTAAAAAGTATGTTCGCTTTCTCCTCAATAACTTTATCTATTGTTATCCACGGAGTTTCAATGTGCGATATTTCTTCGCCTGTAATATCTGAAGATAAAAGAAAGAGCCGCTTAAGCATATGTGTTTCCTTCTTGGGCGGCAGTTCAATCATCCGGTTATACAAATAATTGAATTGCTCCTGGTCACCTGCTGCACACACAGCTTTCGGTCCGATAAGTCGTGCAAGAATTCCAAATGTAAAAGAAGGATATGCTACCAGGTTACAGATGTAGTCATACCTTTTTTTACGAAGTTTAAAAGTTTAATAAGATGATCCTGAAAAAATTCTTTTTGTAGAAATAAACATTATCAACTATAGGATTTTCTTCAAGAGGATTGGCATTTTTCGGATCACAGATAACATCAATTTGTGCATCAGAATATCTTGTACGAGCTGCACGGAAAAGCGGGAGTGAAAGAATCAAATCGCCAATATGTCCGTAACGAAGGAACAAAATGCGTGAGTAAGGTGGAGTTGGTTCAATCTGTGGCTGCTTAAGGAAAAATTTTAAGAGTGCCGAAGTGAAATTCTTAAAACCTGCTTCGAGTTTCTTACTGATGCTCATCTTCCTGATCAAGTATTAAACTGTAATTCGTAAAGCTGGCGGTACCGCCCGGAGCGCTGCTGGAGCTCCTCGTTTGTTCCTTCATCAACTATCTTTCCATCTTCAAGAACAATAATCCTATCGGAATTAACAATGGAAGATAGCCGGTGGGCTATCATAAAAACAGTACGTTCTTTCATGAGGTTTTCTATTGCCTGCTGGATAAGAAATTCAGATTCGGAATCAAGGGAAGAAGTTGCTTCATCAAAAATAAGTATCGGCGGATTTTTTAATATAGCTCTTGCAATAGAGATACGCTGCCGTTGCCCGCCTGATAGCATCATACCACGTTCGCCGATAATCGTGTCATACTTTTTCGGCATATCTTTTATAAACTCATGGGCGTTTGCAAGATGTGCTACTTTTTCAATCTTATCAAGTGAATAACCTAACATACCGTATGCAATATTATTTGCTATCGTATCATTAAAAAGGATTACTTCCTGTGTAACGATACCGATTAGCCCGCGAAGGTCTGAAAGTGTTATATCTTTTACATCCACGCCATCTATCTTAACTGTTCCTCGGGAAGCATCATAGAAACGCGGAAGTAAATTTACGAGTGTTGTTTTACCCGCACCGCTGCTTCCAACAAAAGCAATTTTTTGGTTCTTATTTACAATTAGGTTGATTCCATTTAAAACTAATTTGCCTTCCTCTTCGTAACTAAAAGAAACATTCTCATAAACAATCCCGCTAGTAAAATCTGTTTTCTTAAGAGCATTTGGTTTTTCGATAACAGTTCTTGGTGTATCTAAAATATCAAATGTACGTTTACCAGAAGCGATAGAAATCTGAATATCTGAATTTAACTCGCCAATACTTTTAACCGGTTCCATCAATGCAAAAAGGATAACAAGGAATCGTATAAAATCTTCCGAAGTAAGTGTACCACCCAGCAAAACAAGGTTACCACCATACCATATTACAACCGAGATAATGCTTGCTCCAATGGTTTCCGATAGAGGGCTAGCGAGCCGCCACATCCTAACCTGCTTTACAATAGAATGAAAATGTTCCCCGGTTTTTTTATGAAATTTATTGCTCTCATAGTTTTCCATTGCAAAAGCTTTAACTACTTTTATACCTGAGATGGTTTCCTGGAGGAGAGTAGTTAAATCTGCAATACGTTCCTGCACCCTTGTACTGCGTCGTTTCAAACTCATTCCAATTTTACGAATAACAAAACCGGTTACTGGTAAAACTGTTATAGCAATAAGGGTAATTTGCCAGCTGATGTTGTAAAGGATAACCAGGTAGATAACAATCATTAGCGGATCGCGGATTGCCTTGGTAACGCTGCGGTTGAGAGCAACGTTTAGCTGGTTAATATCATTTGTGAGGTTTGATATTAATCCACCCGTTTTATGCTTATGGAAAAATCCAAGGTCTTGCCTGATTATACTATCGTAAACCTCTTCGCGCAAATCTTTAACAACCCTCTGTTCAACGTAAGTTATCCAAAAATTTTCCAAGAACTTAAAAAGATTTTTAAGCAGGAAGGCTACAAAAATGAAAATGCAGAGCCATTTTAATGTAGCAAAGCGGTCGTCCCTCGGAATAAATTCATCTACTTTAGTTTTCAGCCACTCGTTAAGATTAAGTGATCCTTGTGGTGTTAAATCTTCCGAAGGTAATTCTTCAACGTTCTCTATTTGCTGAACTGGTTCTTCAGAAAAAAATGTAGTGACCACGGGAGCAATCAACCACATAGAGAGAGTGCTGGAAACTATAAAGGCAAGACTAAGAAGAAAAACCAGTACCATCTCCTTCACATAAGGTTTCAGATAGGAAAGAATACGAATATATATCTTAAAATTCTTTTCCTTGTCAGTTTTTTCCATCGCAGAACTCAATTATAAAAGCATTTGTAATTTACGGTACTATTTAATTGGTTAAAATTAATACGATAAAATAAGAATTATTAGGTAAAGATTGAAAACTTCTCTTTAAAGGTTGATTTACCCTATCTTTCCTGTTATCTATATAGACTTGAAATAAGTAGTTTATAAAATTAGATTGCAAACTCATAAAACAATTTCCTCATTTGAAACCGGCTTATAAATTAGTTTTATTCATATTAATTGTTCTGCTTACTTCGGCGGTTCTTTTCCCACAGAACAAATATAATACTGTTACTGTTACGGACAGTATCTCGATAAATTTCGAAAACAGTTATTCGGTTTCAGGTGTAGCCATTATCCCATTTTCTGAAACTATTATTCTGCGAGATTCCGTACTGAAACGATTTACAGATTACCAGTTTTCTTATTCAACAGCTTCCTTTACTTTATCCGATACTCTTCCTTATTCCCTTTTCGATACATTGCTGATTACTTACCAGGCAGTTAACCTATCGCTTCAAAAGGAATATAAAAAGAGGAGTCTAGTAATTCGCTACAACGAAAAATATGGTGATACTGTTCGAGTAGTTGAAGTCGAAGGCTCGGCATTTACTCCTGAAAGTATTTTTGGTGAAGGAATGCAAAAAAGCGGTACACTTATTAGGGGATTTACGGTTGGAACCACTAAAGATTTTTCACTTAACAGCGGATTAAGACTTCAGCTTTCCGGAAGGTTATCAGAAAATATTGAAATTGTTGCGGCACTATCTGATCAAAACACACCCATTCAACCGGAAGGAAATACTGAACGACTTGAAGAGATTGATAAAGTTTTTATACAGGTTAAACATCCAAATGCGGTGGGCACTTTTGGAGATTACCAGCTTAGTAACCGGAACGGGGAGTTTGGAGTTATCAACAGGAAGCTGCAGGGGTTAATGGGCAGTTTTAACATATCTGATTTTACCGGTTATGGCGCTATTGCAAGTTCTAGGGGGAAGTTTAATACAAATAATTTTAATGGGCTTGATGGGGTGCAGGGTCCTTACCAGTTAACCGGGTTGAATGGAGAAAAATTTATAATTGTAATTGCCGGAACTGAAAAAGTTTATATTGATGGTGTTGAAATGAAACGCGGTGAGAATAACGATTACACAATTGAATATGCCAACGCTTCAATAACTTTTACCCCAAAGATATTAATTACCAACGCAAGCCGTATAGCTGTAGATTTTGAATACACAGACCGCAGGTATTCTAGAAACTTTTTAGGCAGTGGAGTTACGGCAAACCTGTTTAATGATAAATTAAAATTTGGTGTTCAATATCTGCAGGAGGGGGATGACCCGAATGCACCGGTAGATATTTTAATATCAGAAGAAGATAAAAAAATAATTTCGGAAGCCGGTGATGATCCAGTTAAAGCTTTCAAATCGGGTATCTCACTTGCCGAAGAAGATTCACTTGGTGTGAGAAAAGGTATTTACCAGGCAGTGGATACATTATTTAATAATGAACCGTTCACTTATTACATTTATAATCCCGGTGATTCACTCGCAATTTATAATGTTTCCTTCACCTATATTGCTGAAGGGAGTGGCGATTATGCAAGGGAGGCATTAGGAAATTTTCGTTTTGTTGGAATTGGAGGGGGGAGCTTACATGCCGGTTATCCTACTACCAGTTCCCCAGGTTAAACAAATTGGAAACGTAACCGCATCATATTCTCCACTTGATAAAGTTCATATCGATCTTGAATATTCGGGAAGCTTGTGGGATAAGAACAGATTCTCGGATCTAGATGATGGAGATAATTTTGGTTATGCTACTAAAATAAGTTTACGGATTGATCCTTCTGAAGTAAAGATCGGTTCTGTGAATCTTGGCAAAATTGGTTTTTCTTATAATGATAGATTCATTAATAATAAATTCACTTCTACCGATAGATTTAATGAAGTTGAATTCAACAGGATCTATAATACTTCCGGTTCGTCGGAACAGGAGGATGAACAGTTCAGGGAAGTGCGTTTAAATCTTATTCCTGTTGAAGAGCTAAACATTACTTCCTCAGGTGGTTTTTTAAGAAGAGGTGAGAATTTTAAGTCTGATAGGTTCAACAATATTTTAAAATTTTCCGATAAAAATAAATATAACTTAAACTATAACTTCGATTATGTTAATACAAAAAATTTATCAAGATTAAGCAGATGGATAAGACAATCCGGTGATGTAAATTATATTCTGTGGAAATTAAAACCTGGGTTTAATTTTTTTGCAGAAAATAAAAGAGATAGGCAAAGCAGTAAAGATTCACTTTTATCAGGCAGCTTAGAATATTATGAACTCAATCCGTACATAGAGTTGATTGATCTTGAAGGATTAAAATTCTCAGCAAAGTATTCGCATAGGGATGATTATCTTCCTCTTAACGGGCTTATGATTAAAGAAGCAATAGCCAAAGCACAAATTTACGATCTTACATACCGCGGAATCAAAGAAGTTAATACTTCGCTAAACTTTACTGTAAGAAATAAAAATTTTACCGATCCGTTTAAGGAAAAAGGATTATTAGATACCGAGCAAATCCTTATAAGATCACAATCAAAATTTAATTTTTGGGAGCCGATTTTGAACGGCGATTTATTCTACGAGGTATCAACACAAAAGCAAGCAAAGCTGGAAAAAGTTTTTATAAAAGTAGAGCAGGGAACAGGTAATTACAGGTACCTTGGTGATCTTAACGGAAACGGTGTTGCGGATGAATCGGAATATGAGCCGACACTGTATGATGGAGATTATATAATTGTAACAATTCCATCCGATGAATTGTTTCCTGTCATCGAATTCAAAACCAATACACGTTGGAAAATAAAATATGCAGATATTTTTTCCAGGAATTCTTTACCCGGAGCAATATTAAAACCTTTATCCAGTGAAACAGTTTGGAGAGTTGAAGAGGTAACGCGGGAGGAAGATCTTTCCAAAATATACCTGATGCAGTTCAACTTTTTTCAGCAGGAAGGTGTAACGATTCGAGGTTCAAATTTTTTGCAGCAGGATCTTTTCATCAATGAAAATCAGCAGGAGCTATCGTTCCGTTTCCGCTATGCTCAAAGATTTTCTATGAATGAGTTTAATACAGGTAATGAAAAAGGATACAATCGCGAAAGAAGTGTAAGGATAAGATTCAGAATGGTGAAGGAACTTAGTAATCAAACTGATTTTGTTAACCTGATCGATAATGTAACTGCACCTGAGGCATCTACACGCAGCCGCATTATTTCCAACAATAATTTAACATCCGATTTTTCTTACAGACCCGAGAGAAATATTGAAGTAGGATTTAAATTTAAAGTGGGTAAAAGTGAAGATAATCTGCCTGAAATTCCAACAATAATAGATTTGAATTCCCAGGTTATAAGATTTAATTTATCCTTTGCAGGAACAGGTAGATTGAGAATTGAAGTTGAGCGAACTGAATTGAATGCAAATGCAACTGAAAATTTTATTCCGTTCGAAATACTCAGCGGAAACCAGCTTGGTAAAAATTATTTCTGGAGGTTAAATTTTGACTACCGCCTTGCTTCGTTTCTGCAGACCACAATTAGCTATGATGGCAGAGCGCAGGGAGGCGGAAGAGTGGTTCATACAGCGCGTGCAGAAGCAAGAGCTTATTTCTAATAAAAATTAGCTAAATGAATTTTTTAACAAAATAGAATTATAAATGAAAATTATTTCTACAATGATTGAAGCACACATTTTCCGTGAAGCAAAAAATGGAATTGATTTTTTATTATTGAAGCGGGCAAATAACCAGATTTATCCTGGATTATGGCAAATGGTGACCGGTAAAATTGAAGAGGAAGAAAAAGCTCATCAAACAGCTTTGCGCGAAATAAAAGAGGAAACCGATTTAAAACCGATTCAACTTTGGGTTGCTCCAACAATCAATTCCTTTTACGAACCGAAAGATGAATACATCTGCTTACTTCCTGTATTTGCTGCAAGGATGGATGGAGAAACGGATGTCATTTTAAGCAAGGAGCATACTGAATATAAATGGGTCGGTAAGGATGAAGCAAAAAAACTTCTTGCTTGGCCGGGTCAGCGGGAAGCTGTTGATATTATTGAAGATTACTTCTTAAATGAAAAAAGTTTTTTCCATTTTGTAGAGGTAAGCGTAGCATAATCGCCCGGTTATAATTATGCATTCAAGATCATTTTAATTATTTTTCACTTCATTTTTTAATATAAATTTGGAGAAAAACTTGGGATTACTCGTTGTTGGCTCACTTGCATTGGATTCAGTTGAAACACCATTTGATAAAGTTGATGATGCGCTCGGCGGATCGGCAACATATATTTCTATAGCAGCAAGTTATTTTTCCGGTCCTATCCAGTTAGTTGGTGTAGTTGGAAGTGACTACCCCAAGGAATACATCGATCTTTTAGGCAAGCATAATGTTGATCTTGAAGGACTGCAAATAATCGAAGATGGGAAAACATTCCGGTGGGGAGGTAAGTATCACTATGATTTAAACATTAGAGATACTCTTTTTACAGATTTAAATGTTTTCGAAAAGTTTGATCCTGTAATTCCGGATAAATATAAAAAATCTAAATACCTTTGCCTTGGCAATATTGCTCCTACACTCCAGCAAAGGGTGCTAGACCAGATGGATAACACGCCATTTGTTGTTTGCGATACTATGAATTTCTGGATTGAGGGAATGAAGGATAAACTTGTAGAGCTACTTAATCGTGTAAATGTACTTATCATTAACGATTCGGAAGCGCGCTTACTTTCAAACGAACCAAACCTTATTAAAGCTGCAAAATTAATCCGTGAAATGGGACCTGAATTTCTGATCATCAAAAAGGGTGAACACGGTGCAATGCTTTTTACTGACGATACAATTTTTTCTGCCCCGGCTTATCCAATGGAAATGATTTATGATCCTACAGGAGCAGGTGATTCCTTTGCCGGTGGCTTTATCGGCTATCTTTATAAAACACGTGATCTTTCATCGGAAAATATGAAACGTGCAGTTATTTATGGAAGCGCAATGGCTTCATTTTGTGTTGAAAAATTCAGCACGAAAGCGTTGGAGGATCTTTCATATCTTCAAATCCAGGATAGGTTTAGAGCATTCATGAAATTATCCCGGTTCGATGAGACAGAATAATTACTTCTCGGTAAAATTCCAGGATGATAAACTGATCTTTCTTGATCAGACAAAACTTCCACTGGAAGAGAGCTATGTGGAAACGGATGATTACGAAAGGATTGCTGTTGCAATAGAGCGCCTTGAAGTTCGTGGTGCCCCGCTTATTGGTATAATGGCAGCGTATGGGCTTGCGCTTGCATTAAAAGGGAAAGACAATTTCGGCGAAGCTTTTGAAAAAGCTTTTAAAAGATTAGAATTCACAAGACCAACTGCTGTTAATTTATTTTTCGCTTTAAACGAGTTAAGAAAAGTTTACACTTCAATAAATTATTCTAACGATCTTTATGAAGCATTATTAAATAAAGCGAAAGAAATTCATCAAAAGGATGCAGAATTTTGCAGCAAGATTGGCAGAAACGGGTTAAGTATTTTTAAAAAAAAATCTATCGTTTTAACTCATTGCAATACCGGCAAGCTTGCTACTGGAGGAGACGGAACAGCATTCAATGTTATAAAAACTGGATTTGAAAACAACCTGGTGGAATTTGTTTATGCAGATGAAACCCGTCCGTTGCTGCAAGGTTCGCGTTTAACAGCTTTCGAACTAAGTAGAAGCGGTATTCCTTTTGCACTTCAAACAGATTCTTCCGCTGCGGAACTTATGAAACAAAACAAGGTTGATCTTGTGATTACCGGAGCTGACAGGATTGCACTCAATGGAGATTCTGCAAACAAGATTGGAACATATACACTTGCAATCCTTTGTAATTTTCATAACATTCCATTTTATATTGCAGCACCTTCCACTACAATTGACCGCGATATAGCTTCGGGTTTAGAAATTACTATAGAGTACCGCGATAAGATTGAAGTGCTTACTTTAAACGGAAAAAAATTTATATCAGAAGAATACGATGCTTTTACACCTGCCTTTGATGTTACACCATCACAATTAATTAAGGGCATCATTACAGAAGAAGGCGTGTTTACCTTCCCTTATAATTTTATGCGATGAGCGAAATAATAGAAACCGAATCTGTTGTGCTAAGTAAACTTGCTTACGGCGATTCAAGTATAATTGCGGATTTATTTACAGAAGATTATGGAAGAATAACTGTAATCGTTAAAGGGGGAAGATCGCCTAAATCTAAAATAGGTTTATTCGTAGATCCACTTAATCATTTGCATGTTGTTTTTTATAAAAAAGATACTAGGGATGTTCAACTTTTATCTAGTGCAGAAATCTTAACACATTTTCCATCTTTAAAGAATGATTTACAAAAACTTAAATGTGCTTATGCAGTGATAGAACTTGTAAAAAACCTTATGGCAGAGCGCGAGGTGAATAAGCGGCTTTTCAAGGGAGTTGTTAGAATCTTATCGCGGATAAATTCATCAAACGAAAAACCGGAAATTAGTTTTGGAAGATTCTTTTTATTCTTCCTAAAAGAAATTGGTTATGAATTCCAGGTAGAAAGGTGTGCGGTTTGCAATGGGGCAGAATTTTCAAGTTTAAGTTTGTTCTATAATTTTGATAAAGGTTTGATATGCGGTAAATGCACTAAAGAAGCGGTTGATTTTTATGAAATAAATTTGGAACTTTTTCAATATCTTAGTTGTCTAAAAGCAAACATATCCGCTGATAATTACAGTGATAAAACTATTGATGATGCGAACAGACTGCTTGAAAGACATCTTAAATATCACGTCCCTGATTTTAAGGGAATTCAGTCACTACAAATAGTAAAATAAGAGGTGAAAAGATAATAGTTGCTACTTTCTTAAATGTTCAGTTAATATGAAAAAAATATCGGAGGAAATGAAATGAAAGCCAAAGGAATAATTGGAGCAGCTTCACTTTTAGTAATCGGAGTATTGTTTGGTGCAGTACTGGTTTCAGGATTCGGACTTGTTAGACCAAGCTTAGCAGATGTTAATCTCGGTGCAGAAGAGCCACCTGTAAACCTTGATGCTGATGCATCATCCTTTAGTCAATCGTTTATTGAAGTGGCAGAAACTGTTACCCCAACCATTGTACAAATAACAGTTGTCTCGGAAAGACAAAACCCTCACAACGATTTTTTCTTTTTCCCATTTAAAGATATGCCGCAGGAACAACGTGGTTCCGGCAGTGGAATTATTATCTCAGAAGATGGTTACATTATTACTAATAATCATGTTGTAGAAAATGCAAGTAAAGTATCAGTTGGCTTGTATGATAAACGAAGATTTGATGCAACAGTAATTGGAACAGATCCTTTAACAGATCTTGCTGTTATAAAAATCGATGCCGAAAAACTTCCCGTAGCGTACTTAGGTGATTCTGATAATCTTAAAGTTGGACAATGGGTAATGGCAATTGGTAATCCACTTTCACTTTCTTCAACAGTTACTGCTGGAATTGTTAGTGCAATTGGCAGAGGACAGCTGGGATTAATTCGTGATAGCTATGGTGTTGAGAATTTTATTCAAACTGATGCAGCTATTAATCCTGGTAATAGTGGCGGTGCTCTTGTTGATCTTTCAGGTTCTGTAATTGGCGTAAATTCAGCAATTGCTGCGGGTGGTGGTGGTACTTATATAGGATATGGATTTGCAATTCCTATCAATCTTGCTAAAGCTGTTGCAAAAGATCTTATTGCTCATGGTAAAGTTAGTAGGGGTTACATAGGAGTAAATATTGGCGAAGTAGATAACGCTATTGCAAAATCTCTTGGAATGGATAAACCTAGAGGAATTATTATACAGGGAATAGTTGAGGGCGGCGCAGCTTCCGAATCTGATTTAAAAGCTGGTGATGTTATCCTTAAAATTGATGGAAGAGAAGTTAACAGACCTAATGAATTACAAAGTTTCGTGGCAGCCAAAACTGCCGGTACAATCGTAACTCTTACACTCTTTAGGGATGGTGAAGAGATAGATAGAGAAAGTAACTTTAAAAGAAAAGAGATACAGAAGTATCTATAGAACCGACATCCGATAAAACAAATGAAGAAAGCAGCGAAGAATCTTCATCTTCAACTGCTTCGTTTGATGGCATAGGTTTAACAGTTAAAAATCTTACTGATAAGGAACGCACAGATTTCGATGTTGAGAACGGCGTTATTATTACTGACGTGAGAGCGTTCAGCCGTTCAGAAGACCAGAGACTGTTTGCCGGGCTGGTAATTGTTGAAGCAGATAAAACTCCTGTTAAAAATGTTGATGACCTTTCTGATATGATCGAATCGAAAAAAGGTTCTGCACTACTGATTAAAGTTATTGATAACCAGCGAAATACAAGGTTTATTGGATTAGAAATTCCGGAATAGACTAGATATTCATATTAAAAATAAAAGCGTCCCGATTTTATCGGGACGTTTTTTTATATTTGAAATTAAAAAAACTCATTTATATGATAAGATTTCTAACCGCAGGTGAATCGCACGGTAAAGCACTTACTTCCATCATCGAAGGATTTCCGTCAAATCTTCCTCTGAAAAAAGATTACTTTGATTTTCATCTTAAAAGAAGGCAAACTGGTTACGGAAGAAGCGGGCGGATGAAAATTGAATCGGATGAGGTTGAAATTTTAAGCGGAATAAGATTTGGCAAAACTCTTGGCTCTCCAATTTCTCTTCTTATAAGAAATAATGATTGGAAAAACTGGGAGGAGATACTCGATACGGAAAAAAAATCTTCATCAGTTAAAAAAATTTCAATTCTCCGTCCCGGTCATGCTGATCTAACAGGTACAACTAAATATAATTTTGATGATATTAGAAATTCGATAGAAAGATCGAGTGCAAGGGAAACTGCTGCACGAGTTGCTGCAGGAACTGTTGCTCGTAGATTCCTGGAAGAATTTGGAATTACTGTTGGCAGCTATGTTGAAAGTATTGGGGGTGTTTTTGCAAAACCAAATTATAAAAAAAATCTGCTGAACGATTTACCATCTAGTAAACTGGATGTTTTGCGCCTATCTTCTAATGCTGACCTAAGTTCTGTAAGAGTTTTAGATGCTGAACAGGAAAAAAAGGTCATCAATAAAATAAAACTCGCAAAGAAAAAAGGTGATTCTCTTGGAGGAACCTTTGTAGCTATCGCAAATGGTTTGCCAGCAGGACTTGGAAGCTTTATGCATTATGATAGAAGAATTGATGCTGATATTGCTTCAGCAATTATATCTATTAACGCTGTTAATGGTGTTGAAATTGGAAACGGTTTTGCAAGTGCTGAGTCTTTTGGTTCGCAGGTTCATGATGAAATTATTATTAGAGGTGAAAACTTTTCCCGCAAAACAAACAGGGCAGGAGGAGTTGAAGGTGGAATTACAACCGGAATGCCAATCATTGTAACAGCGGCTATGAAACCGATTGCTACAATATCGAATCCCTTAAATACTATTGATCTAAGTAAAATGAAAAAAACTATTTCACGCTACGAAAGAAGTGATTTTGTAGCTGTTCCAGCTTGTTCTGTGATTGCAGAAAGTATGCTTGCGTGGGTAATTGCAAAACATTTCCTGATAAAGTTTGGAGGGGATTCCCTTGAGGAAACGAAGGATAATTATAAACTTTATACAAAAAACTCTTTTAAAAGAACTCAGAAGAATTTCAGGAAGTGATATTATAGATGATAAAGATTGAAACTTTTGTATTTAACCTCTTTTCTGAAAACACATTTGTTGTGTGGGATGAAGAAACTAAAGAAACTGCTGTAATTGATCCGGGAATTCTGGTTTAGCTGAAGAAGAACTGCTTGAAGATTTCATTTCCAAGAATGATCTTAAAATTAAATATTTAATAAATACTCATTGCCATATCGATCATATTTTGGGATGTAATTTTGTTAAGGAAAATTATAACCCGAAATTTTTAGTACCTGAAAAAGATGTTCCATTACTTCAAAATGGAAAAACGCAGGCATCAGCTTTTGGGGTAGAATATAAAGAGCCACCAAAACCGGATGGTTTCATCACTGAAGAAAAGGAATTGCAGCTTGGTGAAACAAAAATGAAATTTCTCTTCACTCCCGGGCACACGCCTGGTGAGTATTGTATTTATTTTGAAGAAGATAAAATTTGCATAACCGGCGATGTGCTTTTTAGAGAAGGAATTGGCAGAACTGATTTGTGGGGCGGCGATTATGATAGGTTGATCAGATCAATTGAAACAAAACTTTTTACTTTACCCGGCGATGTTAAAATTTATCCCGGACACGGAGAGCCGAGTACAATCAGCCACGAAATGAAGAATAATCCTTTTCTTGTGTAATACAATTATAAAACTTGCTTAAAACGAAAAATTACTTAAGTTAAAACTCCAGCCTACTCCAATTTCCAGGTTGGGCAGTATATAAAAAAAATCTAAATTCCCGTTTTGTATAAATCAAATTCCTCCAGAATAGAAAAAATGAAATCCACCATCGATTAGTGTAAGGGATCCAATATTAAGTGAAATCGCATATCCATACGATATCCATCCTGGAGGATAAATAAAATGAGCATAAGTTAGGTTAACTACTAACTTAGATTCAAAACTTTTGTGCCAATTAATACCGATTGAGTATATGTATTTTTCATCTAATGGACTGAGATAATTTACAATATCTCTACCGAAACTAGTTTCAAACGAAAAATGCTCTGAGATCTGCACCCTGGGACCTATCCTTAATCCACTACTATAACTTGCACTACCATACAGATCAAATAATGGGAAAACACTTTGATTTTCTTGAGCAAATATTGAAAAGGAATTATAACAAATACTTAAGAGTAAAGTCATTAAAAAAATATAGAATTTCAAATTATAATTCTCCGACAATTAAAGGTTACACAAAAACTTAATGGAAAGGTTTTAAAGAGAAACAGTCAATAATATTTTATGAGCCATTAGAACCCCAAAATTAATATTTGTTTTCTACTTTTATAAAATAAGCGGTGAAGTAATTAAAAAGCAAGGATTGAATAAATATATAATTATCCTCCAATATTTCGCTTCAACCAAAAAAAGTTCAATTTTTCCCTGTTCCCAAAACCAATTCATTCCTATCTTTACTAAGTGTAAAAATAATTTTAAGTGTCTATTCTCCAGGGAATAATCAAAAATGAAAAAGAAATTAAAAAAGCTATCCGATTTAAGAGAAACTGCTAAACTTGGCGGCGGCGAAAAAAGAATTAAAAGCCAGCACGATAAAGGAAAGCTAACTGCACGCGAAAGAATTGAACTGCTTGTGGATGAAGGAAGTTTTGATGAACTCGATATGTTTGTAAAACACCGTGCAAGAGATTTTGGATTGGATAAACAGAATTATCCCGGCGATGGAGTTGTTACAGGATTTGCAAAAATTGATGGAAGACCGATTGCACTTTTCAGCCAGGATTTTACAGTGTTTGGCGGTTCACTTTCAGAAGCACACGCTGAAAAAATTATTAAAGTTATGAAGATGGCGATGAAAGCTGGAATTCCAGTTGTTGGATTGAATGATTCCGGCGGTGCACGAATACAGGAAGGTGTTGTTTCTCTTGGAGGTTATGCTGATATCTTTCTACTTAATACTCTTGCATCAGGAGTTGTTCCGCAAATTTCTGTAGTACTTGGTCCTTGCGCAGGGGGAGCAGTTTATTCGCCTGCAATAACTGATTTTATTTTTATGGTGAAGAACACAAGCCATATGTTTGTTACAGGTCCGAATGTTGTAAAAACAGTTACCCACGAAGATGTAAGTTTTGAAGACCTTGGAGGAGCTGAAACTCACTCTTCAAAAAGCGGTGTTGCACATTTTGCTTTTGATAATGAAATTGAAACTCTTCTTAATGTAAAAAAACTAATTGGCTATCTTCCTCTTAATTACAGGGATAAATCTCCCGAAAAAGAATTTGATTTTGATAAACTTGAACCAGAACCAAAGCTTGATGATATAATTCCTGATAATCCTAATAAACCCTACGATATGAAGGAAGTGATTAATCTTCTTGTAGATGAGAATGATTTTTTTGAAGTGCATGCAAACTACGCTGAAAATATTATCTGCGGGTTTGCACATTTAGGCGGAATGGCAATTGGAATAATTGCAAATCAACCGCAGGTTTTAGCTGGTGTGCTCGATATTAATTCATCAACTAAAGCAGCGAGGTTTGTAAGATTTTGTGATGCATTTAATATTCCAATGCTCGTGCTTGTTGATGTTCCCGGTTTCTTACCTGGAACAGAGCAGGAATGGAACGGAATAATTCGCCATGGTGCAAAACTTCTCTTCGCATTCAGCGAAGCTACGGTTCCAAAGGTTACAGTTATTACTCGCAAAGCATACGGCGGCGCTTACGATGTGATGAACTCAAAACACATACGCGGAGATTTTAATTACGCCTGGCCTTCTGCAGAAATTGCTGTAATGGGACCAAAAGGTGCTGTGGAAATCATCTTTAAAAAAGAAATAGCCAAAGCAAAAAATCCTGAAAAAGAAGTTGAGAAAAAACTGGCGGAGTATATAGAAAAATTTGCAAATCCTTACATTACTGCCGAACGAGGTTACGTAGATGATGTGATTGCACCACAGGATACTAAAATTAAGCTTGTAAATGCATTCAACTTGCTTCGCACAAAAGTTGATACTAATCCAAAGAAGAAACACGGTAATATTCCTTTATAGAAATTCTAACTTCTTAAAAGATAATCGGTTATAGAATTTATTTAATTTATCACTTGATAAAAATGATTACAAATCTTAAATTAACAGTGAAATAATAATTTGACAATATATATGAGATCATTCCTATGAAGGTTTGCATAGCAATTATTTCTGTATTTCTGTTCTTTTCCTGCAGTAGTAATAAAGAAATTACCAAGAAGGAACCTACCAAGCAGTTAAACCGCAGCGGTATTGTTACTGAAATGCTTGAACAGGCAAGGCAGCACTACATTACTGCTCTTAACAAGCAGGAAGCAAACAGCATTAAAGAATCAGTTGAAAACTATGAATCTGCTTTGAGGATTATTACTAATTTAAGCTATTATCCCGGCATAGATGATAACGAAGCTTATCTGGAACTGGGAACAGCAATAAAAGAAGATTATAAAGGATTTGTTGATGGATTGCCTGAACTTCCGGAAGGGGTATCTTTTGCAGCACTCGATGAATGGCTTAAAGAATCTGTTCCACAGATAGATTTGCTTGATGATATTGAGATTGATAACACAAATATTATTCCTGCTGAAATTCCACTTGAAGTAAACGAATATGTAGAACAATACATTACATACTTTAGCGGCAAAGCAAGCCATGTTATGGAAAACTGGTTGGAACGTTCCGGCAAGTACTTTCCGATGATGACAAAAATATTTTATGAAGAAGGAATTCCACGCCAGCTAGTTTATTTAAGTATGATGGAGAGCGGACTTAATCCTACTGCACGTTCATGGGCAAGTGCTGTGGGGTTATGGCAGTTTATTAAATCTACAGGAAAACTCTATGACCTGAAAACCGGTTTTTATTTTGATGAAAGAAGAGATCCTTTAAAATCTACAAGAGCAGCAGCTCAGCATATGAGGGATCTTTACGATTCTTTGGGCGATTGGTATCTTGTACTGGCTGCTTATAATTCAGGTGAGGGAAGAGTTAAAAGAGCTATTCGCAAATCTGGCAAATATACTTTTTGGGGAATAAGAAAATATCTTCCACGCGAAACAAGAAACTACGTACCGCAATATATTGCAGTTTGTATGATTGCAATGGATCCCGAAGCATACGGTTTTACAGATTATCAATTAGAAAAACCGGATGAGTATGAAGTTTATAAAGTTCCCGGAGCAATCGATCTAGAATTCCTTTCCGGCTGCGCTTCAACAGATCTCGAAACATTAAAAAGTTTAAATCCTGAATTAACACAGCTTAGCACACCCCCTGAATTTGAAGGCGGTTACCCACTTAAAATTCCTTTAGGATCGATGGAACAGTTTGCAGAGCTTATAAAAAATATTCCTGAATCTGCACGCAGAACATACCTTGTTCATAGTGTGAAGAAAGGCGAAAATCTTACAAAAATTGCTGGGAAATATGGTATAACGGTTTACGATCTTGCAGATGCAAATAATATTTCAACTAAATCTAAATTGTATACAGGTGTTCATTTAAGAATTCCAGTGCTTGTTAACCCGGAAGAAAATAATTATTCATACAATACAGATGTTGTTCTTGCAGAAGAAGATGCAAACAAAACAGATGAAAATTATGTTTCGCCATACAATACATTAAACGGGGAAACAGGTGATACAAAAACAGAGCAAACACTTATAACTTCAAATGAAGGTATAAATGAAACTGATGTGGTAACTGAAAATCTTGAAGATGAAATGGAAATTATCGGCACTGTAACTCCTGTAATTCCTGCCGGATTAGTGGCAGTTAGTTATAAAGTTAAGAAAGAAGACAGCTTACTTGGAATTGCCGATTTGTTTAATGTTAGGGTGAGTGATATAAGGAACTGGAATAACATCCCTTATACAACAACAATAATGGTAGGGCAGGATTTATCCGTTTACGTTCCCGAAAATAATAAAGACTATTATGCAAGCATTGATAAAAGAACAAAGATAGAAGAGAAAGCCCCAAACCTTAATACTGATGAATCAAATGAAACTTTTTTATATCATAAAATTCAAAGAGGGCAAAACCTTGGTTACATCTCTAGGAAATACGGCGTGAGTATTGCAGCAATCAAACAGTGGAATAATATGTCGGGCAATAAAATAATAGCCGGTAAGAGATTAAAAATTTATACAGATGGCTCTTCAGGTTACACTTCAAAAGAAAATACAAGGACCAACCCAAACAGCAATCTTTACAGGTACAAAGTTAGACGCGGTGATACGATTGGTGAAATAGCCGAGATGTATGATGTTACCACAAGAATGATAAGAAAATGGAATGGTTTAAGGAGCAACAAGATAATTGCCGGGCAAACACTAAAAATTTATTCCGACGATCCTGTTACATCAGTTGTTGAAAATAATTCCGGTAATGATTCGAATGTTAGTTATTATAAGATAAAGAAAGGTGATGCAATTGGGCAGATTGCAGAAAAGTATAAAGTATCGGTCGCCAATCTTAAAAAATGGAACAATCTTTCCAGCAATAAAATAATTGCCGGTAAAACTTTAAAGATATATTCAAACGCTGGTCCTAATACAAATACTACCAGGAATACAACAATAAACAAAACCGGGAAAGTAGTTAATTATAAAATTAAAAAGGGTGATTCGATAGGACAGATTGCGGAGATGCATAACGTTTCCGTATCCGATTTAAGAAAATGGAATAATATTTCCGGCAATAAAATAATTGCAGGAAAAACTATAAAGGTTTATACTGGTTCAAGTAAAACAAATACAACTACAAAGAAAACATCCAGTGGTTATACTTATCATACTGTAAAAAAAGGAGAAACACTTAGCCAGATAGCTGAAAAGTACAAAATTTCGATTGCTTCATTAAGAGACTGGAATAGTATTTCAGGTAACAAGATAATTGCCGGTAAGCAGCTTAAAATTAAAAAAGGTACCAAAAATAATACTTCCGGGAATAATTCAGAATATCATCTTGTAAGCAGGGGCGAATCACTTTACTCGATTGCTAAAAAGTATAACACAACAATACAAAAACTTAAATCATTAATAAACTATCAAATAGTAATATTAAAGCCGGGCAGAAATTAAAAGTCATTTGATTTTGTTTTATTGTTTTTTAATTTTGCTGAGAAATTTAATTAGTTCTTTTTACATATAATTTTATTGAGCCGTTAGGGGTGTTTACCCAAACCTTGGGATGACTGAGATAATACCCTTTAACCTGATCTGGATAATGCCAGCGTAGGGAAACGGGCTAAGAGCGTTTTTGATTTTAGCCGTTATCCAACGGCTTTTTTATTTTTTGAGAGGTAAGAAATGAAAATCTTAATCGTTCTTTTTTTATGTTTAAATTTTTCTGCTATTGCTCAGCAGATTGCAATTTGGGGTAAGGTAGTTGATAGTGAAACCAGCAGCGGTTTGCAGGATGCAAATATTACGCTTGATATCTGAAACCACTAAGGGCACTACCACAGATAAAAATGGTGAGTTCAAACTTTTTGCTGATGTAAAACCATCCGATAAATTAATTATTAGCTATGTTGGATTCGAAACAAGAAGTATCACAATCACTGAATTAAATAATATTCCCTCAACTCCAACTTCTGATGGGTCTGTTTTTTATCTTTTCTATCTCGATAGTAAAATTATTCCTTCTCAAACCGTTTTAGTAGAGGCAACTGTAGGTAAGCAGGGAATTACGCCGTTGGCATTTGATCAGATAATGCACAAAGAAATTGAAAAGAATTATACTGCTTATGATATTCCAAAATACCTGAGCGAACTTCCATCAACAACTTTTTATTCTGAAAGTGGAAACGGAATAGGTTATAATTATTTAAGCATTCGCGGTTTCGATCAAAGAAGAATTACGGTTTCAATTAATGGAATTCCACAAAACGATCCTGAAGATCATAATGTTTACTGGTTAGATTTTCCCGATCTTCTTGCAAGCACAGAACTTATCCAGGTTCAACGAGGTGCGGGCTCAGGAGTATTCGGTTATCCAGCAATCGGTGGATCAATAAATATTATCACCTCATCTTTTTCTAATAAACCAAAGCTGGAACTTTCAGCCTCATATGGTTCTTATGTTACAAGAAAATATTCCGCCGCGTTTTCATCTGGTTTGATTGATAACAAATATTCTGTTTTTGCAAAGCTTGGAAAGATTATGAGCTCAGGTTATAAAAATCTTACCTGGGTTGATTTTAATTCCTATTATCTTTCTGCAGTTAGGTATGATAAAAATTTTACAACCCAGTTTAATTTTTTTGGAGGACCAATTGCTGATGGCTTGGGTTACACAGGAGTTGCAAAGTTTGCTGTAAAAGATAAAAATCTGCGTAAAGAAAATTACTCATACTGGGAAGCTGATGAAAACGGTTACACTTATACGCTTGATAGAAGACTTGAGGAGATAGAAAATTTTTCCCAGCCCCATTTTGAATTATTAAACGAATGGCAGGTAAACGATAAGTTAAAATTCAATTCTGCTCTTTTCCTTCTGCTTGGTAATGGCTTTTTTGATTTCGATGGTTCGTGGGCTGATACAACTTATTTAAGATTAACTCAGGATAATGGTTTCACCCCAACTCAAAATCCTGGTAATGCATTGATTCGTGCAAAAGTTGAAAACACACAGTACGGTTGGATTCCCCGATTTAGCCTGAATCATACTAACGGTGTTCTTTTCTTTGGTGCAGAATTAAGAAAGCATAATTCAATACATTGGGGAAGTGTTAATCATGGCGAAAATCTTCCGGAAGGAATTACAAAAGAATACCGCTACTATTTTTACAGGGGAGGGAAGGATATCGCAAGCGCTTTTGTTCACGAATCATATAACTTAAATGAAAAACTTAACATATTGGGTGAACTTCAACTCACTTATCATAATTATAAACTGAACGATGAAAAATATGTAGGAACCGATTTTAGTGTAAATAATCTTTTCTTAAATCCAAGAGTGGGGATAAATTATAAACCTTCAACAGATCTAAATGTTTATTTTTCTTTTGCAAGAGTATCACGCGAACCGAGATTAAAAGAATATTATGATGCAGCAGAATCGAGTGGAGGAGAAGTCCCACAGTTTGAGCTTAATCCTGATGGAACATATAATTTTGATAAACCTCTTACAAAACCTGAAACGATGAATGACTTTGAATTAGGTGCATCGCTAAATGATGAAGATTACTCATTTTCTTTGAACTTTTTCTATATGCTCTTTAATGATGAAATAGTTAAGAAAGGCCAGGTTGATAGATTTGGTCAGCCGATTACAGGCAACGTGGATAAAACAGTTCATTTCGGGGCAGAACTGAGTGCAATAATTAAACTGTTGAATGACAGAATTGAATTGTTTGGGAATGCAACCGTAAGCCGCAACACAATTGAAGAAGGAAAGTTTTTTATTGATGCTGGATAATTTTATTGAACTTGATGGAAACAGAATAAGCGGCTTTCCGGATTTACTTGCAAACTTTGGTGTTACTTTTAAAGATCATGGTTTATATTTTAGATTAACAGGTAAGTATGTTGGCGAATTCTTTTCTGATAATTATGATGATAAACTTAGAAGTTATTTAGACCAGTTTCCCGGAGTTACAGATTATTCTGATAATATAAATGAAGCATATTTAGTTTCAGATTTTTTTGCCAGTTATGAATTTCCGTTTGTTAATTCGCAAACTCCCTGGAAAGTTTATATACAGGTGAACAATATTTTTGATAATTTGTATTCAGCGTATGCAATTGGTAAAGAGTTTTTCCCCGCCGCTGAAAGAAACTGGCTGGTTGGAATTAAGGTAGGGCTTTAGGTTTAAATATGAAAAAATGCATTATACTTGCAAACGGTAAACCGCCGCATAAAAATGATAATTATATTCTTTCAAAAGAATGGACTTGAAACATTGATTTGTGCAGATGGAGGTGCAAATTCTGCTTTAAAATTAGGCTTGATCCCTGATTACATAATTGGAGATCTCGATTCTGCAGATAAAGCTGTTCTGAATAAATTTAAGACAAAATCAACTATAATTAATTATAAAAGGCAGAATGATACTGATGTTGAGAAATGTTTGAAGTTTGCTATAAAAAATAAATTTAAAGAAGCGTTGTTAGTTGGAGTTACAGGTAACCGTTTGGATCATACTTTCTGTAACCTTGGAATAGTACTTAAGTTCTTCAATCAAATAAATATTTCTTTAATTGCAGAAAATTCTTACTTAAAGCCCTACAAAGGGAAACAGAAATTAAAAACATTTAAAGGTGAAACAATTTCACTTTATGGCTTTGACAGGAAAACAAAAATTACTTCACAGGGATTAAAGTACCCGCTAAAGGATGTCTCACTTCCTTTTGGTGAAAAGGAAAGCACAAGCAACATTGCAACTTCAAACTCACTGCGCCTATCAATAACCAATGGAGTTATTTTTGTAATCAGAGATTTTAATACAATGAGAAAGCATGATCTCTTTAGCTTCGGCTGATATATTAATTATCCTGCTTTTCTTCGCTTCTATTTTATTTATAGGTTTTTATACAGGAAGAAAAACAGGAAGTGATGCGGATGATTATCTTTTATCAGGGCGTAAAGTTGGTTTGTTTTTATTTGTCCTTACGAACGTTTCCACATGGTACGGCGGGATATTAGGTGTAGGGGAGTTTACATATCGTTACGGACTTGTTAGCTGGTTCACGCAAGGGTTTCCTTACTACATTTTTGCTCTTCTCTTTGCACTCTTCTTTGCTAAGAAAATCAGGAAAGCTTCTCTCTTTACTATTCCAGATAAACTAGCAGAAGTTTACGGAAAAAAAGTTGGTTTACTTTCTGCAATAGTAGTTTTCGTTCTTGTTTCTCCTGCTCCGTATTTACTTATGAGTGCAAGCTTACTTTCTTTACTGCTTGATATAAATATTGTTTTGTCGCTTTTCATCACTTTAATTATTTCTGTTGCTTATTTAATTAAAGGCGGATTCAGGGCAAATGTTTATGCAGATGCTCTGCAGTTTTTTGTGATGTTCATCGGGTTTATTCTTATTGTAATTTTTTCTGCCGGATCATTTGGTTCAGTTGAATTTCTTTCATCTTCACTCCCGGATAATCATCTTAATATAACAGGAGGAATGTCCCCCACATTTATCATCATCTGGTTTTTGATTGCATTATGGACATTCGCTGATCCCGGATTTCATCAAAGATGTTATGCCGCTAAAACGGGAAACGTTGCTGTAAAAGGTATTATCATTTCTATTTTCTTTTGGGCGCTGTTTGATTTTCTAACAACTGCAACCGGCTTATTTTCAAAGGCGGTTTTACCGGATTTAGTAAATCCTGTTCTTGCATTTCCGTTACTTGCCGAAAAAGTTTTACCTGTTGGTTTAAAAGGAGTTTTTTATGCGGCACTTTTTGCTACAATACTTTCAACATTAAATAGCTTTTTATTTTTAAGCGGAACAACTATTGGAAGAGATTTTATTTTCAGAATAAATCCAACACACGATGAAAAGAAATTAAAATCTTATACAATTATTGGTTTAGTAATTTCAGGATTGTTGGCAATTCTTTTTGCTTACTTAATTCCTTCCGTAATTGAAATATGGTACACAATAGGTTCTCTTTTTTATTCCTGCAATAATACTCCCCGTTATAAGCGCGTACTATCCAAAAATAAGGATTAAGAATAAATTTGTTTTAATTGAAATGATTACTGCATTGGTTACAAGTACAACCTGGTATTTTGTTAGAAGTGAATTTGCAAACACTACTATTATAAACGAAGTTGAGCCGATGCTGGTTGGTCTGTTTTTCGCACTCTTCCTTCATCTTATTGGTTTATTTTCCCGCAGATAGTATTTACTATTATATTATAATGCTTTAAGTTTATAACAAACTTCTAGGTGGATTATTATGAAATCATCATTCATCCTCGGTTTATCTCTCCTTTTAATAAACATACCAATAAATGCACAGGAAAATTGGGAAATAATTAATAGCGGAACCACGGATAACTTAACAGATGTTTGTTTCATCGATAACCAATATGGCAGGATAATAGGCTATTCAGGAACACTTTTGAATACTACTGACGTTGGTGAAAGTTGGAGCTCAATTACAATTCCCTATCAAAATCTAAAAGCTATTCAATTTGTAAACCAAAATACTGGTTGGATTGTTGGCGATGAAGGATTGATTATCAAATCAACTGATGCAGGAAGCACGTGGTTTGAACAAGAAGGAGGACAGGATTATTATTTAGAAGATCTGTATTTCTTTGATGATCAGGTTGGTATAATCTGCGGTGGGACAATTGGGATCGGAAGATTACTAAGAACAACCAATGGGGGCAATCAGTGGAATGAAATTGCACTTCCAATTTATTCACCAAGATTACTCTCAATTTTTTTTCTGAATAACAATCTGGGATGGACTACTGGAGCTAATGAGATTCTCTACAGAACCATTGATGCTGGTATATCTTGGGATAGTATTGCATATCTTGCAGGAGGTATTTCGAATAGTCATTTTGGATTATATTTTGCTGATTCTTTTAAATGGTAATATCTGTGGAGGAGAATATCATGGAACCGGAAATAATAATAGCGCAATTTATAAATCTTCAGATGGAGGTTTTTCTTGGACGTATGTAGCTGGTGTAGGATATGGTATCTTTAATTCACTTGCTCATCACACAACCTCGAACTCAATTTATTCAGTGGGGTATGGTGGATGGCCTTACACGGTTGGCAGAATTTACAAATCAATTGATGGAGGGGATAATTGGGAAGAGGTTTCAAGTCCAAGTCCTGAAACATTGAATGAAATTACTTTTACAGAGCATAAAGGATGGATAGTCGGTAGGAATGGTACAATACTAACTTCTCTAATTTCATCATCTGTTGATGGAATTTTTAATCCTTCCGAGTTCAATTTAATGCAAAATTACCCCAATCCGTTTAATCCTGATACAAAAATAAAATACAAAATACCAGTATTAAGTTTTGTAACAATAAAAGTTTATGATGTTTTAGGAAATG